>JBCDAU010000027.1:0-69497 GCA_039185015.1 Actinomycetota bacterium | reverse complement strand
GGCGGATCGGATCCATGAGTTGGTGGTCGATGGTGAGCTGCGGGAGCGGATGGGGGTGGCGGGTCGTGTGCACGTGAGCGCGCGGTTCGATCGTGAGACCTACGCGGTCAAGGTCGCTGACGCCCTCACCGACCTCCTCGAACGGCGGTCGTGACGTCTGCCCTGCGCTATCCGGGCCGAGCCGGGCACGTCGTCGTGCCCCGGGCGGACCGGCGCAGCATGTGGGACGGGCTGGGGCTCTACACGCCGAGTCGGCCGAGAGCGGTCTGGCTCCACCGTGTGGCGTCTGCGGCGATGCGCCTCGGCCTCGGTGCTGTCATCGCCCGAGAGCCGTGGACACCGCCCGAGGACTGGCCCCTGGCCGTCTGGCGGCGGGAGGTGCCCGGCGCCGACACCCTCCTCGGTGCCTACGAGCGGCCGCAGGCGAGCCGGGACGGCGGCGCCGCGCTGTTGGGAGGCGACGGCCGACGGGTCGCCCTGGTGAAGGTCCGTCGAGCGCCGGCCCCCGAGCTCGAGCACGAGGCCCTCGTGCTCGACACCGTCGCCCGTGCGCGGCCACGCAGCTTCGCCGTGCCCGAAGTCCTCGCCTCGGGCATCGACGACGGGTACGCCTGGGTCGCGACCAGCACCATCCCTCGGGACCATCGGTCGGTCCCCGACCTCGCCGCCGGTGTCACCGAGGAGATCTCCGAGCTGTTGGCGCCACTCGACCTCGAGGGCGACGGCGACGCGTCGCACGGCGACCTGACGCCGTGGAACGTCCGTCGGGCGGGTGGGACCGTCTGGATCTTCGACTGGGAGGATGCCGCTCGGCGGCCGGCGGGCGCGGACGCCACGCTCCACCACGCCTGGATGGTGCTGCTCGGTGTCGAAGAGCCACGAGCCTGCCCTGCGGACGCGGTGCGGCACTGGCAGGCCGTCGTGGCCGGTCGCTCGACATCGGACACCGATCACGACGCCAACCTGGCACTGGCCGAGGTCCTGGCCAGCCTGATCACCGCCTGAGCTGGGGGGCGCGTGGCAATTGTTACAGTCGTCGTCATACAGTGAACGGCACTCGAACGGGCCGCGATGACGGCCGATCACCCGACCCCACGGAGTGACATGCACCCGTCCAGGCGCACGCGGTGGACGGCCGCCGCAGCGGCCGTCGTCGTCCTGGCGCTCGTCGCCGGCGTCGTCATCATCGTCGACAGCGACTCCTCCGGCGACGAGCAGCAGAGCGTCCGCACGTCGTCGGTCGACGAGACGATCGTCCGCGCCGCGGAGGTCTTCGACGCCGGCGCGCTGCCGCTGGGCGGGACCGCGTATCCCGTGCCTGCCGACGCGATCTGGGTCTCGCCGTCGGGCAGCGACGCGGCCCCGGGCACCGAGGGCGCGCCGGTCGCGACCCTGAGCCGTGCGGTGGCGATCGCCTCGGCCGGTGACACGATCGTGCTCCGCGAGGGCACGTACCACGAGGACGTCAAGGTCGAGCGGAAGCCGGTCACCATCCAGAACGCCCCCGGCGAGGTCGTCTGGCTCGACGGCAGCGTCGTCGTCGACGGGTGGGTCCCCGACGGAGACGGCCGTTGGTCGGCGCCGTGGCCCTACGACACCGGCTACGTGCTGCCCGACAGCTGGCTGCCCTACCCGAACGACCCGGCGGCGGCCGATCCCGACCAGATCTTCTTCGACGGTCAGCAGCTGCGACAGCGGCTCGACCCCGACACCCTCGGCCCGATGGAGTTCGCGGTCGACGAGGCGCGCGACCGCGTCTGGGTGAGCTCCGACCCGACCGGTGTCGAGGTCCGCGCCGCCGTGCTCGCCGACGGGCTCTACGTCAGGGAGAGTCCGGGCACCGTCGTCCGCGGCATCGGTGTCCGCCGCTACGCGACGCTGCTCACCCGGCTCGCCCAGCTCAAGGCGCACAGCGACGACATGGTCGTCGAGAACGTCGTCTCCATCGACAGCGCCACCGCCGGCGTGTCGCTGGTCGGCGACGGCATCCTGTTGCAGGACACCACCACCGAGCGCAACGGCCAGCTCGGCGTCCACATCGACGGCGGCACCGGCATCACGGTCACCCGGGTGTACGCGGCCTACAACAACACCGCCCGCTTCGGCGAGGGATCGGCCGAGGGGGGCATCAAGGCCACCGACGCGAGGCAGCTCGTCTTCTCCGACAACCTCGTCGAGTACAACCGCGGCCAGGGCCTCTGGACCGACCTCGACGCCGAGGGCATCACGATCACCGGCAACGTGGTTCGCCACAACGGCCGCAACGGGATCCAGTACGAGCTGTCCGCCGACGGCGTCATCGCCGACAACGTCCTCTACGACAACGGCAACATCGGCATCTACGTGGTCGACGCCGGCGACGTCGAGATCTGGAACAACACCCTCGTCGGCCACGCCCGGGCGATCAGCATGATCGAGGGGCCGCGGACCGGACAGCGCCCCAGCGTGTCGGGCCAGGTCGAGGACATCGAGATCCGCAACAACGTGATGTCCGCCGGTGGCCGATCGGGCTCGTATCTCTACGGCGTGGACGACGTCACCAGGGAGCGCTCGGGCGAGGCGATGGGCATCGTCTCCAACGACAACGCCTTCCACCTGGTGAACCGGAACGCCTACCAGTGGATGATCGCCTGGGCGAGCTACCCCGACCCGATCTCGGTCTACGACGACCTCGCCGCGTTCCAGCGGCGAGGCTACGACGGTCGTTCGCTCGAGGTCGTCGGTGGCAACGATCCGTTCGTCGACGACGTCGTCGCCGGCGAGTACGGCCGTCCGGCGGGCAGCCCGGCGATCGACGCCGGTGCTCCGCTGAGCGCATCGGTGGCCGCCGCCGTGGGTCTCCCCACCGGTGCCACCGTCGACATCGGCGCGCTCATGGACGACGCCCCGGTCGTGTCGCCCGCCCCCTCGTCGCCGCCCGCGCCGGGTGACCCGCCGCCGGCATCGCCCGTCGTCGACGGCGGCGTCCCCCGTCCGCCGGGGGCGCCCGCCCCGGGCGACCCCAACGCCTCTCCGGCGATGTGGCGGGTACGGGCCGACGGTCTCCTGCTCACCCACAACGGCGCCCAGAACCTGGGCAGCTGGCAAGGAGGTGGTGAGGTCGTCGCTGCGGCGGCCCGACCGACAGGCCGCGGCTACTGGATGGTCGACGCCGGGGGCGCCGTCCAGGCGTTCGGCGACGCCGTCCACCAGGGCGACATGAGCCGCATCCCGCTCAACGGCGAGATCGTCGCCATGGCGCCGACGGCGAGCGGTGACGGCTACTGGCTCCTCGGCGCCGACGGCGGCGTGTTCGCGTTCGGCGACGCCCGCTTCTACGGCTCCTCGGCCGACCTGGCGTTGCGCGACCCGGTGGTCGAGTTCGCGCCGACCCCGTCCGGCAACGGCTACTGGTTCGTCGCCGAGGACGGCGGCGTGTTCGCGTTCGGCGATGCTGCCTTCCACGGCTCGGCTGCCGATCTGCCGCTGAACGCTCCGATGGTGGCGGTGACGGCGAGCCGCTCCGGAGACGGCTACTGGCTCGTCGGCGCCGACGGCGGCGTGTTCGCCTACGGCGACGCCGCCTTCCTCGGCAGCCGCCCCGACTTCGCCACCGATCGCCCGGCGATCCGCCTGCGTGCGGTGGGCGGCGGCTCCGGCTACTACCTGCTGACCCGGGACGGACTGCTCCACGAGTTCGGCGCGGCGCCGATCGTGCGCGACGACGTGCAGGGCGTCGAGGTCATCGACCTGATCGTGGCGTCCTGACGGTTCCGCCTACGGGGTGCTGGCGATGACCGACCGGTCGGCCTCGTCGAGCGAGATCACGCGGCCGATGCAGTCGTTCGGGATCGCCCGGCCCAGCGCTCGGCACCGCTCGAGCACCGCATCACCGGTCTCGAACGGGCCCGAGTAGACGACGAAGAAGCCGGGCCGCAGCGACGGCCAGTCGGCGCTCGCCAGGACGCGGGCGTCGGGGACGCCCTCGATCTCGGCTGCGAAGCGCTCGGCTCGCTCGAGCTCCTCGAACGACGCCAGCTGCATGATCCAGCGGTCGAGCACCTCGATGCCGGCCGCCGGTGGCGGGACCTCGATGTCGAGCACGCCCTCGGTCTGCGCGTCGCCCCGTCGGACCTGGACGATGAGCCGATGCGGTCCCGCGGTCGGCCCCGGCCAGCTCATCGTGATCGGGCTCGGTCCCTCGGCCTCGTCGACCTGCGCTCCGTCGGCGAGGAGACGGGCTCGGTCGCCGGCGTCGAGCGCTCCCACCTCGATCGAGACCGTGAGCGAGCCGTTCTCGTCCAGCGTGTAGACGGGCACACCCAGCCGGGGCTCGGGTGGTGGGCCGGCCGGGGTGTCGTCGCCGTCGCCGCCGGTCGAGAGCAGGACGACGCCGACGATCGCGACGATGACGACGCCGATGGCGGCGATGATCCGCCAGGGCGGACCGCTCGACTCGGGGGGTGCGACCGCGAAGACCGGCTGTGGCGCGGTGTCGCCCGCCTGCGGCGTCGGCGTGGGGTCTCTCGGCGGTGGAGCGATCGTGGCGCCGTCGGCGGCTGCCGCGCCGGTGGAGCCGACGACGGCCTCGACGTCGGAACGATCGCCGAGGTCGGTCAGCGCTGGGAACGACAGGCCGCAGTGGTGGCAGCGGAGCGCATCCGGGGCGACGTCCGCGCCGCAGCGGACGCATGTCGCCATCGCGGGCCCACCCCCCTCGGCCACGTCAGCCGACCCGGTGGGCGGCCCCGAGCTCGGCCGAGAACCGTTCGAGGTGGTGGAGGATGCCGTCGGGTCGCTCGAGGGGGAGCATGTGCCCCGCCCCGCGGAGCGTCTCCAACCGCGCGTCGGGGATGAGCCGTTCCAGCTCCTGGCCCCGGCTCAGGGGGACGACACGGTCCCGGTTGCCGTGCAACACGAGCGTCGGGACGTCGATCGTCGGCAGCCGCCCGGTGAGGTCGAAGTCGAGGATGGGTTCGAGCGCGCCCAGCACCGTCGAGGTCGGGCAGTCGAGGAAGATCTCACGGTTGCGCTCGACGACCGACGGGGCGACGTCGTCGCCGAAGGCCCGCAAGCTCAGGTAGCGGTTGAGCAGCGAGGACGAGCCCTTGCGGCGCTCGTAGCCGTCGGAGGTCAGCACCGACTGGATCATCGGGAACGGCAGCGTCGGGACCGACCGCCCGAGCGTGCCGACGAGGACGAGGCCTCGCACACGGTCGGCCAGGACCTCGGGGTGTCGCAGCGCGAACGACTGGGCGCCGATGCCACCCATCGAGTGGCCGGCGACGATCGCACCGCGGAGGTTGAGCCCGTTGAGCACGGCGGCGAGGTCGTCGCCGAGCTGGTCGACGCCGAAGCCCTCGGTGCCGACCGTGCTGTCGCCGTGGCCGCGCTGGTCCCAGGACACGACCCGCCAACCGGCGGCGACCAGACGATCGGCCACCAGACGCCAGCTGCGCATGTCGGAGGTCCAGCCGTGTCCGAGCACGATCGTGGGTCCGGAGCCGTTCGTGACCGTGGCGAGCCGAGCCCGGTCGGACGTCTCGACGAGGAGCTGCTCGCCGTCCGGACGGTCGAGGGTCCGCAGTGGGCTCGCTTCGGACTGGGCCTCGTGGCGACGGACGGTGCCGACGACGCTGGCCGCCAGCGCGCCGACGAGCGCTCCGCCGACCAGCGCGACCCCGGTCGAGCGCTTCACGAGGCGTCGCCCTGGACGGCGCCCCAGACCTTGAACGCCGCGGCGGCGATCCCGCTGGCGTCGAGGCCGAAGTCGGCGTGCAGCTCGGACGGGCTGGCACAGTGCGTGTGGAAGTCGACGGGGACCCCCATGACGTGGACCCTCGGTGGGGTGGTGGCGAGGTCGAGCCGGCTGACCGCGTCCTGCACCGCCGTGCCGAAGCCGCCCTCCATCACCCCGTCCTCGACGGTCACGACCAGCTGGTGGCGGGCGGCGTCGTCGAGCATGGCTCGGTCGATCGGCCGCACCGATCGGGCATCCCACACCGTGGCGCTGATGCCCTGAGCGGCGAGGAGGTCGGCGGCCTCCTCGGCCTGCCAGACCATCGGACCGACGCCGATGAGGCAGACATCGGCACCGGCGCGGAGCCTCCGGGCGCCCAGATCGGATCCGACCTCGTCGCTGCGGGGTGCGGCGCCCTTGGGCCACCGCAGGGCCACCGGGCCGTCGGTGATCGACATGGCGGTGCGGAGCATCCCGTCGACCTCCTCGAAGCTCGATGGAGCGAGGATGGTCATGCCCGGGATGCGGCTGAGCAGAGCGATGTCGAAGATGCCGTGGTGCGACGGGCCGTCCGGACCGGTGATGCCGGCACGGTCGAGGCAGAGGATGACCGGCTGACCGTGGAGGCCGACGTCGAAGATCATCTGGTCGATGGCCCGCGTGAGGAACGTCGAGTAGAGCGCGACGATCGGTCGGAGGCCTCCGGCCGCGAGACCGGCGGCGGCGGTGATGGCGTGCTGCTCGGCGATGCCGACGTCGATCACCCGATCTGGGTGCCGCTCGGCGAGGGGGAGCAGGCCGGTCGAACCCGGCATGGCCGCCGTGATCGCGACGACCTCGGGATGCTCCTCGGCGATGTCGAGCAGCGAGGAGGTGAAGGCCGCCTTGTACTCGGGCCCCTTGCTCGGGCCGGTGCCCTCACCGGTCTCCGGGTCGAACAGGCCGGTGTCGTGGAGGTTCTTCTCCTCGTCCCGCTCGGCGGGCTCGTAGCCGCGGCCCTTGCGGGTGAGCACGTGGACCACGATGGGGCCCTGATAATCGGCGACGTGACGAAAGGCACGCTCGAGCGTGGGGATGTCGTGGCCGTCGATCGGTCCGACGTAGCGCACACCGAGCGTCTCGAAGAACGCCGGCGGCTCGAAGAACTCGCGGGCGCCGGCCGCCGCGCTGCGCAGCGACCGGTTCATGAGCCGCCCCAACGGCAGTTTGCCGATGAGCTTGTCGAGGCGCCGCCGGTTGGACACGTAGCGCTTGTCGAGCCGCAGCCGCACGACGTTCTTGCTGAGCTTGCCGATGGTCGGCGCGTACGAGCGGCCGTTGTCGTTGAGCACGATCACGCAGCGCTCGCCCGAGTGGCCGAGGTTGGTCAGCGCCTCGTAGGCCATGCCGCCGGTCATCGAGCCGTCACCGATCACCGCGACGACCCGCCGGTCCTGACCGGTGCGGGCGAACGCAGCGGAGAGGCCATGCGCCCAGCTCAGGCTGGTCGAGGCGTGCGAGTTCTCGACCCAGTCGTGCTCGGACTCCGAACGCGACGGGTAGCCCGACAGCCCATCGCGCTGACGGAGCTGCTCGAACTCACCCTGGCGGCCGGTGACCAGCTTGTGGACGTAGGCCTGGTGGCCGGTGTCCCATACGATCACGTCACGGGGGGAGTCGAAGACCCGGTGCAGCGCGAGGGTCAGCTCGACGGCGCCGAGGTTGGAGCCGAGGTGGCCGCCGGTGCGCGCCACGGCGCCGACGATGAACGAGCGGATCTCGTCGGCCAGCTCGTCGAGCTGGGTGTGGTCGAGCTGCCGCAGGTCAGCGGGCCCGGAGATCTGATCGAGGAGCATCGCGGCCGACCTCCCGGTCTCGGCGCTGGACCCGCCGAGCGAGCCCTGGTGACGACCGTATCGCCGCCGGCGCTCCGGACGAAGTCGTGAAGCGGCTGACGGCGCTGTCGAGGGTACTGCGAGCGGTCGCGGGACCCGCAGGCCGGGTCTCATCGTCTTCTCATCCTCACCCCATCAGGCCCTCAGCGAGCGGGCCGACAGTGTGGGTGCAACGCCAACCACCGTTCCCGAGGAGGAACCATGCGAACACGACGTGCCCTCACCGCGCTGATCGCCGGTGGTGTCGCCCTGACCGCATCCGCCGGTCTGGTCGGCGCCCAGGGCGGCGAGGACCAGACCGAGGCCCTCCTCGCGTCCCTCGGGCTGGACGAGGAACAGATCGAGGAGCTGAGCGACGAGGTGGACGACCTGCTCCTCGAGCTGATCGAGGTCGGGGTCGTCGACGGCCGGCGGGCCGCGGCGCTCCGGGACGCGATCGCCAGCGGCGCCGTCGAGGAGTACGTCCAGAGCAGCCTCGACGATGCACAAGAACGGTGGGAGGAGGTCCGGGGGGAGCGCCTCGAGGCCTGGGACTACGTCCGGGACGGGTACTCCGACTGCGTCGACGGTGGCGGTGAGCGCGATGACTGCCGCCGGGACGCCCGCGACGAGATGGAGGAGATCCGCGACGAGTGGCGAGACGAGCGCTTCGACCTGCTCCGCTCGCGGGCCGAGAACCTGCCGGAGGACGCGCAGGAGCGGATCCTCGAGGCGATCGACGAGCGTGAGGACCGGGCCGAGGAGCGCGAGGACGATCGCGACGAGCGCCAGGAGGAGCGCGAGGAGCGCCGCGACGAGCGCGAGGACGAGATCGAGGAGCGCAGGGAGGACCGTGAGGAGCGCCGAGACGATCGCGGCGATGACTCCTCGGACGACTCCGGCGACGACGACTCGTCGGACGACTCCGGTGACGAGGACGAGTGAGCATGCACCGGCTCCGTCTGCCCCTCATCGCCGGACTGCTGGTGGTCCTCGGCGCCTGCTCCAGCGGCTCGTCGACCGAGTCCCTCACCGTCGAGGTCGACGAGGACTCCGGTGAGATCGAGATCTCGACCGACACCGACCCGACGACCACGACGATCCTCGTCGTCGGCTCCGATGCTCCGCCTGACCCCGGCGGCGACGCCCCGGCCTCGACGGTCGACGCCGAGCTCGAGCTGCCCGACGGCGTCGGCTCCGATGGTGTGCTCGTCGCTGCCGTCGTGCTGGCCACCGGCGACATCGAGGCCGCGCTCGACGCCGGGCTCGTGACGCCGGCCGAGGTGGAGGCTGCCGTCCAGGCCATCCAGGACGGCAGCCTGCCCGACATCGTCGGGTGAGCTCGACCCATGAGCGCCGCAGCTCCCGCCGCTGCGTACCGTTGGTCCGTGACTGACGGCGAGGCCGCACCCCGGATCCTGGTGGTCGACGACGACCCCCAGGTCCGGCGGTCCCTCGAGCGGGGGCTGCGGCTCGCCGGGTTCGACGTCGACGTCGCCGAGGGTGGCCGATCAGCGCTCGACCGCCTCGCCGACGGCGAGCCCGACGCCATCGTGCTCGACGTCACGATGCCCGACATCGATGGCGTCGAGGTCTGCCGCCGTCTGCGCGACGTCGGGATCGAGGTGCCGGTCTGCATGCTCTCGGCCCGCGACGACGTCGAGGACCGGGTCGCCGGACTTCGCGCCGGCGCCGACGACTACCTGGTCAAGCCGTTCTCGTTCGAGGAGCTGCGCCTCCGGCTCGAGGCGCTGCTGCGCCGCCGGATGACCGCGATCCCCGACCAGCCCGCCGGCGATGCCATCCGCGTCGGCGAGCTGGCGGTGGACGCCGCGGCCCGCACGGTGAGCTGGGCCGGGGAGGAGATCGACCTCACCCGCCGCGAGTTCGACCTCCTCGAGACGCTGGTCCGAAACCGGGGGTCGGTGCTCTCCCGGGCCCAGTTGCTCGACCAGGTCTGGGGCTACGACTTCGACGTGCGGACCAACGTGGTCGACGTGTTCGTCGGCTACGTCCGCCGCAAGCTGACGGCCGCAGGGGCCGATCAGGTGATCGAGACCGTCCGCGGCGTCGGGTACGTCGTCCGACCCGGCTCGTGAGGTTCGGGCTGCCGAGCGGCATCCGGGCGCGCGTGGTCGTCGTCACCGTGGCCACGGCTGCGGTGGTCGTCGTGGCCGCCGGCGTCATCGGTCTGCGGTCGATCGAGGTAGAGCTGCGCGAGTCGGTGGATCGTGAGCTGATCGACAGCGCCGAGCGGGCCGCACCGGCGCTCGCCGCGGCCACGATCGAGCCGGAGCTGGCGGCCGTGCTCGCCGAGTCCGCCGTGCTGTCGTCCGGGGTCCGCGTGATCGCCGACGATGGCTCGCCGGTCGTGCTCGGCAACTTCCCGGTCATCGCGGCGGTGCCCGATCGCGACCAGATCACCGACGTGAGCGACGGCGACGACGAGTGGCGGGTGCTGACGATCCGCTTCGATCCGCTCGGGAGCGCGACCAAGACGACCGTGCAGGTCGCTGCCTCGCTCGAGGAGACCAATCGGGAGATCGCGGCGATCCGCCGGCGGATCTCGGTCGTCGGCGCCGGTGCGCTGGTGCTCGCCGCCGTCGTCGGCTGGCTCGCCGGATCGCTGGCCACCGCACCGCTGCGGCGCCTCGCACGACAGGCGGCCGCTGCCTCGCGGGGCGAGGGGCCCGGTGCCTACACCGAGCGCCAGGGCGTGCACGAGGTCGATCAGCTGGCGCAGGCGTTGAACGCCGCCGCCGAACGGGTTCGTGTGGAGCGGGAGACCACCGAGGCGGCGCTCGCCGCGGCCAGGGGCTTCACCGCCGACGCGTCCCACGAGTTCGGGACGCCGCTGATGGCGATCGGTACCGACCTCGACGTCCTCGCCGCGCACCCGGATCTCCCCGACGACCAGCGGGCGGAGATCATCGCGGAGCTGCGGAACTCCCACGGGCGGCTCCTCGAGTTGCTCGGGCTCCTGCGCGCGCTGGCACAGGGTGGCCAGCAGGACCCGCGCTCGTTCGAGACGGTCGATCTCGCCGACGTGGTCGATGACGTCGTCGACGACGCCCGGCGCCGCACGCCGGAGCTGCGCATCGACGTCGACGTGCCCGATCACGCACCGGTGCGCGGGTGGGAGCCCGGGCTGCGCCTGCTCGTCGACAACCTGCTCCGCAACGCCGCCGTGCACGGGGGCGAGCGGGTCGAGGTCGCGTTGAGCGCCGCAGACGGCGTCACGACCCTCCGGGTCGACGACGATGGTCCCGGTTTCCCGGCCGGAGCACGTGATCGGCTCCTGGAGCGGTTCGCCCGGGGTGACACCGAGGCGTCCGGCTCCGGTCTCGGCCTCGCGCTGGTGGCGCAGCAGGTCGAGCTGCACGACGGGCGACTCGCGTTGGACGACGCCCCGCTGGGCGGTGCCAGGGCGCAGGTCGAGCTGGCGTCAGGAGCGCAGGCGGAGCCGCAGTGAGGCGAGCTCCGGACTGACGTAGCGGCGCCAGCCGATGGCGGCCACGTAGCCGACCGCCAACACCAGCGCACCGCCGACGGCATCGAGGATGAAGTGGTTGCCGGTGACGACGATGGCGAAGAGCGTCAGCGTCGGGTAGAGCAGGAGCAGCCACCGCGTCGCCCGGTGCGGCGTGACGACCCAGAGCGCGGCGACGCACCACAACGCCCAGCCGATGTGGAGGCTGGGCATGGCGGCGTACTGGTTGGAGATCGACTGCATGCCGTCGCTGGAGAACGACCACAGGCCGCCGACCTCGACCAGCGTGTCGACGAAGTCGAACTCCGGTGAGGTCCACCCCCAGGTGCCACCGGCGTTCATGAGTCGCGGCGGCATGAGCGGGAAGAGCGCGAACCCGATGAGCGCGAGGCCGGTGGTCCAGGCGAGGACCGAACGCCAGCGCGAGTAGTGCAGCGGGTGACGGCGGTACAGGTAGATCATCACGCCGGCGGTCGCGACGAAGTGCAGGCTGCCGTAGAAGATGTTGAGCGCTCTGATGAACCACTCGTGGTCGAGGAACGCCCGCTGGATGTCGAGCTCGACGAACAAGCCGAGCTCGCGCTGCAGATCGATGATGAGGACGGCGTTGTCGAACGCCTCGCGGGGCGACACGGTCGAGGAACCGAACTGGTTCCGGATCGCGGAGTAGACGAGGTAGAAGCCGAGGGCGTACCCGACCTCGCGCCACCAGCGCAGCCGCGGGCGACCTTCATCGGGAAGCGCGGCGGTGCGGTCCGGCGCCGTGGCGGTCATGCCGTCACCCTCGCAGCGGGGAGTGCCAGCGCCGGGACACCGAGCAGTCCGACGGTCGCGCTGAGCGCGTGGATGGCGAGCCCGAGCACGACGGCCTGAGCGGCGGCGATGCCGAGCGGCGCGAGCAGGACGACGAGCGCGCCCTCGCGCAGGCCGAGGCCACCGATGCCGATGGGGATCACCTGGATCATGAGGACGACCGGCAGGATCGCCATGGCCGCCGTCGGGCTGAGGCCGATGCCGAGGGCGCGGGCGGCCAGGTAGCCGGCGGCGACCAGCATCAGCGTCGAGGCGACCGAGAGGACGAGGGGCTCGATGGCCGAGCCGGGACGGAGCCGCACGGCGTGGAGGCTCGAACGCAGCGTCGAGCCCCAGCGCTCGAGGCGGCCCCGCAGCGGTGCTCCCGAGGGAGGTCCGACGGCGAGCAGGAGGAGCGCGAGCACGGCGAGCGCGCCGATCGACACGATCGCGGCCCAGACCGTGGCCGCTCCGAGCCGCAACAGCCCGGGGTTGAGCGCGAAGGCGAGCAGCGAGACCACGGGGAGGACCGCCCAGCCGCTCAGCCGGTCGAGGACCACGCTGGTGAACGAGCGGGCGCCGTCGCCGCTGGAGCGGGCGAGGCGGTGGGTGCGCAGCGCATCGCCGCCGATGGTCGACGGCAGCACCGACGACAGCAGCTGGCCGGCGAAGTGGTGCGGGGCGAGCTGGCGGAACGTCGACGGCACCCCGATGGCGTTGGCGACGCGGGACCAACGCACCGCACCCATCGCGCTCGCGGCCACGCTGGCCGCCACCGCGGCGAACATCCAGGCCCAGCTCGCCGTCGTCCAGCCGTCGGACCACTGCGAGAACGAGTCGCGAGGCAGGCGCGACACGAGGACCGCCACGAGCGCGGCGGTGATCGTCACCCTGAGCAGGGCGATCGCGGAGCGGGAAGTGAGGACGGTGGGCATGGCGGGAACCGAACTCCCAATCCTACGGAACGGACCCGTCCGCTGCGAGGGTCCGGGGCGTCGCCGAGGAGGTCAGCCGTCACCCTGGGCTCGGGCGACGAAGGTGTCCTCGTCGACGGCGATCCGGACGATCCGGCCCGCGGCGAGCAGGCTCCGCTCGTCGGACACCTTGACGGTGAAGGTCAGACGGCGTCCCTCGACCTTCTCGAGCACCGCCGAGGCCTCGACGACGCCGCCGACGGGCGTCGGGGCGAGGTGCTCGAGGGAGATCTTCGAGCCGACCGTCGTCTGCCCGTCGCCGAGGCTCGACGAGATCGCAGCGACGGTCGCTTCCTCGCACAGCGCGACGACTCGGGGGGTGCCCAGCACCGGCACGGTGCCGGAGCCGAGCGCGACGGCCGTGTCGTCGTCGGACACGGTGAGCGACAGGGTGGCGGTGAGTCCGACCTCCGGGGGCACCCGATCAGCGTACGACGCCCGTCCGGGCCCGAGGTCACGCCGGTACCCTGACCGGACTCGACGACGAGGAGGCAGCGTGCTCGACCGGGATGTGGTGCAGAGGACCCTCGGGGAGGCGCTGAGCACCGGCGCCGAGTTCGCCGAAGTCTTCGCCGAGGATCGGCGGAGCACCGCCGCGTACCTCGACGACGGCCGCATCGAGGAGCTGAGCAGTGGCCGTCGCCGCGGCGTCGGCATCCGCGTCGTGGTCGGGGAGTCGACCGGCTTCGCCCACACGGCCGACCTGAGCCCCGAGGGACTGAGGTCAGCGGCCCGACGCGCGGCCGCGTCGGCCCGCGGTGGTGGAGCGGTGCAGACCCCTGCCGAGCTGGCGGCCGTCGATGTCACGCCGCACCCGGTCGAGGTGCTGCCCGAGACGATCGAGAAGGCCGTCAAGGTCGACCTGCTCCGCTCGGCCGACGAGGCCGCACGCAGCGTCGACGCCGCCATCAGCCAGGTCGCCGCCCGCTACTCCGAGGGCCGCCGCCGGATCCTGGTCGCCAACAGCGACGGGGTCTTCGGCGAGGACGACCAGGTGCGCACCCTGTTCTCGGTCAACGCGATCGCCTCCGGCGACACCGGGATGCAGACGGGTCGGGAGACGATCGGCCACACGGTCGGCTTCGAGCTCTTCGACCTCTACGACGTCGAGGAGCTGGCTCGCCGGGCGGCCGCCCGGGCGATCACCAAGCTGCAGGCCCGCCCTGCGCCCAGCGGCGAGATGCCGGTCGTCGTCGCGAAGGGTGGAGGTGGGGTGCTCTTCCACGAGGCGTGCGGCCACGGCCTCGAGGCCGACCTCGTCCGCAAGGGTGCCTCGGTCTTCAAGGACCGCGTGGGCGAGCAGGTCGCGTCGCCGCTCGTCACCCTGGTCGACGACGGCACCATGGCCCGGGAGTGGGGTGCGCTCGCCATCGACGACGAGGGCGCACCGACCCGCAGCAACACGCTGATCGAGGACGGCATCCTCACCGACTACATGTGGGACCTGATGCGCAGCCGTGCCGAGGGCCGGCCGCAGTCGGGCAACGGTCGGCGCCAGAGCTACGAGCACCTGCCGATGGTGCGGATGACCAACACCTACGTCCTCGACGGTGAGGGCGAGGCCGACGACATCATCGCCGACACCCCGAACGGGGTGTACGTGGCCCAGTTGGGCGGCGGTCAGGTCAACACGGCCACGGGTGACTTCGTGTTCGGCATGACCGAGGCCTACCTGATCGAGGACGGGCAGATCACCGAGCCGCTGCGCGAGGGCAACCTCATCGGCAACGGCCCGCAGGTGCTCCAGGACATCGACGCCATCGCCGCTGACTTCGCGATGGGTTCCCCGGGCACGTGCGGCAAGGACGGCCAGGGCGTGCCGGTCGGCGACGGCCAACCGACGCTCCGGGTGACCCGCCTGACGGTCGGCGGCACCGCGGCATGACCGACGTCGCCATCGACACCGACCTCCTCGGCCTCGCCGACCGCATCGTCGGCTGGGCCGACGACGACGAGCAGCTCGAGGCCTATGCCGTCCGTGGGCGCGACACCGAGATCCGCGCCTACCAGGGCGAGGTCGAGTCCTTCACCTCTGCCGAGTCGGCGGGCGTGGGCATCCGGGTCATCAGGGGCGGTCGGCAGGGCTTCGCCTACGCCGGTTCGCTCGACCTCGACGTCATCGAGGAGACGCTCAGCGAGGCCCGCGACAACGCCACCTTCGCCACGCCGGAGGACTGGGTCGGCCTGGTCGAGCCCGACGGTGTCACGCCGGCCGATCTCGAGCTCTGGTCCGACTCGCTGGCCGGGGTGTCCGACGACCGCAAGATCGAGCTCGCGCTCGAGCTCGAGGCCGCCGCGTCCGGGGTGGACCCCCGCATCTCCGCGGTCGAGTCGGCCGACTACGCCGACTCGATGGTCGACGCCGCGATCGCCACCACCTCCGGCATCCGCGACTCGGCCCGCCGCAGCGGCTGCTACGTGACCGCGTTCGTCCTGGCGAGCGAGGGCGACGAGACCCAGACCGGTTTCGGTTTCTCGGTCGGCCGTGACCTCGACGAGCTCGTCGTCGGCGACGCCGCCGCTGACGCCGGACGACGCGCCACCCAGCTGCTCGGAGCGACCAAGCCGGAGTCCGAGCGGCTCACGGTCGTGTTCGACCCGTACGTGACCGCGCAGCTCCTGGGCATCATCGGCGGCACGCTCAACGCCGAGTCGGTCCTCAAGGGCCGGTCGTTGTTCGCCGAGCGCCTCGGCGAGGAGGTCGCCGCCGCCGACGTCACCCTCGTCGACGACCCGACCGACGATCGCTTCTTCACCGCCGGCCGCCTCGACGGTGAGGGCCTCGCCACCCGCCGCAACGAGCTGATCGTCGGCGGCGAGCTCCAGCAGTTCGTCCACAACGGCACGACCGCCCGGAGGATGGGCACCGCCAGCACCGGATCGGCCGTCCGCGGGGGCTACGCCTCGACGCCCGGCGTCGGGTGCCGTGCGCTCACCCTGGCCCCCGGCACGCAGACCCGCGACGAGCTCATCGCCGGCGTCGAGCGCGGGGTGCTCATCCAGAAGGTCGCCGGGCTGCACTCGGGCGTGAACCCCGTCAGCGGCGACTTCTCGACGGGCGCCGAGGGAGTGCGGATCGAGGGCGGCAAGCTCGGTGAGCCCGTGCGCGAGTTCACCATCGCGTCGACGCTGCAGCGCCTCCTGCTCGACATCGTCGCCATCGGCTCTGACGTGGAGTTCCTCCCCATGAGCGCCGCTGGACAGAGCGTGGTGATCGAAGGCGTGACGGTCTCGGGTCGCTAGCCCTACGCTCCACCCCTCGTGGAGCCCGCTCCGGTCGCCATCGACCGCCATCCGCACCTCGCCGACCCCGTCGATCACGGGCTGCTGCGCGTCGATTGCCACAGCCACACGATGTGGTCAGGGGACTGCACCACCACGCTCGACGAGCTCGCCCGCTCCGTCGCCGAGGCCGGCATCGACGTCCTCTGCGTCACCGATCACCACGCCGTCGCCGGCGCCGAGGCGGCCCGCGAAGCGCTGCCGTGTCGGGTCGTCGTCGGCGAGGAGGTCCGCACCCACGCCGGCGAGCTGATCGGGCTGTTCCTGACCGAGCGGGTCCCGCAGGGCCTGCCGGCGGACGAGACGGCCCGCCGCATCCGTGATCAGGGCGCCATCGTCTACGTCCCGCACCCCTTCGATCCGATGCGCCACTGCCTCGCCGAGTCGACCCTGTTCGACCTGATCGATCGGGAGCTGATCGACGCCGTCGAGGCCTGGAACGGCAAGACGTCGCTCCGGTCGCTCAACCGACGTGCCGCCGAGCTCGCGGTCGAGGCCGGTCTCCCCGCCGGTGCCGGCAGCGACGCCCACGTCCCCGACGCCATCGGCGCGGCCTACGTGGAGATGACCGACTTCGAGGGGCCCACCGAGTTCCTCGCCGCCCTCGCGACCGCTCGGGTCGTGGGGCACCACTGGGACCAGCCGCGGCCGTGGTCGCCGCGGATCGTCCCGTCGACCACCTCGTGACCCCCCTTCCCTTTCCGGCCGCGCGGCCGACGGAGGCCCCGTGAGCCTGTTCCACGCACTCGTCCTCGGCATCGTCCAGGGCCTGGCCGAGTTCCTGCCGATCTCGTCGAGCGGGCACCTCGAGCTCGTCCGCTGGGCGACGGGCTGGGACGACTTCGACGACGAGACGATCGAGCAGGCCTTCGACGTCGCCGTGCACATCGGCACCCTCGTCGGCGCGATCGCCTACCTGTGGCGTGACGTCGTATCGCTCACCGTCGCGGGCCTCGGCCCCGTGTTCCGGCGCGGGCCGCTCGATGCCGAGGGCCGCAAGGCGTGGTTCCTCGTCGCCTCCGCCATCCCGGCCGGCATCACCGGGATCGTGCTCGGCGATGTGCTCGCCGTCGACCGCATCTGGCTCATCGCCGTCTGCCTGATCGTGTTCGGGCTCGTGCTCCTGTGGGCCGACAACCTCACGCCCCGCCGCGAGGAGGGCTCGTTCGGGCTGCGCGACGGGCTGCTCATGGGTGTCGGCCAGGCGCTGGCGCTGCAGCCCGGCGTGTCCCGCTCGGGCGCGACGATCTCGGTGGCCCGGGTGCTGGGCTTCGACCGGGCCAGCGCCGCCCGGCTCGCGTTCCTGATGAGCCTCCCGGTCATCGCCGGTGCCGGGCTGCTCCGCGGTGCCTCGGTCGCCTCCGACGGGCTGCCGTCGGACCTGGTCGGCGGGTTCATCGTCGGGATGTCGGCCGCGGCGGTGACCGGCTGGGTCGCCGTGTGGGGCACGCTCAAGCTGGTGCGGAGCCGCACGTTCCTCCCGTTCGTGATCTACCGCGTGCTGCTCGGGATCGTGGTGCTGGGCGCGCTGGCGCTCGGCGCCTGAGCGCTGTCGGTCCACGACGGCGCCACCACCGGGACGACAAGCCCGGCCACCACGGCCTCGACCACCTCGGCCGCGACGAGGTCGGGCACGGCGACCGTGACGCCCTGGTCGTCGATGCCGATCACCGGCGCACCCAGGACGGCGGCACGGGTGCCGGTCTCGGCCAGCACGAGCAGGTCGAGGCGGTCGCCGACGGCGAGCTCGGTCGTGAGCCCGGCCGGTGGCAGCCAGACACCGACCGCGCCGGGAGCGACGAGGGAGGCGACGGCGCCGACGCCACCCGGCGCGAGCCGTCGCTCGAGGACGATCTCTCCGGCGGCGAGCCCGACCAGCGTGGTCCGACCGGGTGCCGCGGTCGTGACCGCGTCGATCGGCAGGTCCTGCGCCGGCCGGGGTGCGAGCTCGACGTCGTCGGCGGTCAGCGGGACGCCCGCCGGGACCTCACGTCGGGCGACCAGCACCTCGACGGTCGGCGCCGCACCCGCGTCCCGGAGGCCGAGGACGGCCAGCGTGACCAGGACGAGCGAGGCGAGGCCGACGACGATCGGACGACGGTAGAGGCGCCAGAGGCCGTGACGGAGACGGCGCAGGAGCGTGGGCACGGGACAACCCCCGGGATGGGTACGGCGGGGGAAGCCGGAGGCGCACGCTATCGGCGGCGACCTCGTGTGGTCGAGCCGGTGGGGCTCAGTCCGACGACGAGCTGCTCGACGACGAGGAGCTGCCCGACGAACTGCTCGAGGAGGAGCTGTCCGACGACGAGCTGCTCGACCCGGAGTCGCCGGAGGAGCTCCCGTTGCCGCCGGACGAGCCCGAGGACCGGCTGTCGGTCTTGTAGAAGCCGCTGCCCTTGAAGGCGATGCCGGGGACGCCGAAGACCTTGACCACCTGCTCGGCGCCACAGTTCGGGCAGATCGTGATCGGATCGTCCTTGATGCTCTGCACCATCTCGAAGCGGTGGCCGCAGGCGTCGCAGCGATAGTCGTAGGTGGGCACGGTCCCAGGAACCTCAGGGGGAGGTGGCGGTCGGGGCGACCGTGGAGTGTACCGACCGGCCTGCTCGGAGCCCATCCGTGGCCACCGGCCGTGGGCTCACGGTGGTACACGGGAGGTGGACGGTGCGTCCATCATGGGCGCAGCGAGCGAGACGGAGAGCCCCTCACGATGACCGCACCCATCCGCACCGCCGTGATCCCCGCGGCCGGTCTCGGAACCCGATTCCTCCCCGCCACCAAGGCGATCCCCAAGGAGATGCTCCCGCTGGTCGACAAGCCGTCGATCCAGTGGGTCGTCGAGGAGGCCGTCCGCGCCGGCGTGACCGACGTGTGCGTGATCACGGCCCGCAACAAGAACGCCGTCGAGGACCACTTCGACCGGGCGATCGAGCTGGAGACGGCCCTGGAGCGCTCGGGCAAGACCGAGCTGCTCGACCTCGTCCGCGGCATCGCCGATCTCGCCGAGGTGTGGGCGGTCCGCCAGGGCGAGGCCAAGGGCCTCGGCCACGCCGTCGGCTGCGCCCGTCAGCACGTGGGCGACCACGGCTTCGCCGTCATGCTGCCCGACGACATCATGCATCCGAGCTCGAAGGTGCTGGAGCGCATGATCGAGGTCCACGACTCGACCGGTGGCGGCGCCGTGATCGCCTTCATGGAGGTGCCCCGGGAGCAGGTGTCGATGTACGGCTGCGCCGACGCCACCCCGGTGAGCGAGGACGTCGTCCGGTTGGACGGCATCGTCGAGAAGCCCGACCCCGAGGACGCACCGTCGAACCTGGCCGTCATGGGCCGCTACATCTTCCCGCCCGACATCTTCGACGCCATCGACCAGACCAAGCCGGGCAAGGGCGGCGAGATCCAGCTCACCGACGCCATCGCCCAACTCGCCGACGAGGGCCGCGCCTTCGGTGTGGTCGTCGAGGGCGGCCGCTTCGACACCGGGGCCAAGGCCGACTACCTGCGGGCCACGGTCGAGCTGGCGCTGGAGCACCCGGTCCTGGGCGAGCAGTTCGCCGAGGACCTGAAGGAGATCATCCAGCGCAAGGGCCTGCTCTAGGGGCGTGGCGATGCTCGCCATCATCGGCGAGATCCTCGGCGAGCTGTTCGCTGAGGTCGTGCTCGGTGTGCTCAGCGTGACCGTGGGCGCAGCCATCGCTGCCTTCGCCTACGCGATCTGGGTAGAGACTCGTCGGCGCCTGTGGGGCCTGGATCGGCCGCTCTCGGTTACGACCCCGGATGGCCGCCCGTTCTCGATCGTGGTGCCGCGGCTGCGACTCCGTCTTCCACTCGGACGCCGGGTGGTCGGGAAGGCCAGATACAACGCGCGACCACCCGACTGGACCGAGGCGGACCGGATCCATCCGAGCCGGCTGGCTGAGACGGCTGACGTTGGCCTCGTGCTCGTAGCGCCCGTCGTGTTGGTCGGAGTGCTCGTGCTGGTGGCGGTCGTGCTCCTGGAGCTGGTGATCGCAGCGATCATCCTGGGGGTCGGCGTGCTGTTCGCAGCAGTGCATCGTTGGCGCTGGACCGTCGAGATCACGTGTCCGAACGGCACATCGCTCCGGGTGGAGGTCCGTGGTCTGCGGAAGGCGCGACGACAGCGCGACTCCTTGGCGGAGCTCATCCGGCGTGGCGACGTCGCGGCTGTGCAGGCCGCTGAGCATCGCTCACGCTTCGGTGAGGACGGCCAGCCTGACCGGCGGGGGATGTGACTCGACACACCCCATCGTTACGATACGAACATGTGTTCGTTGGTGGAGCGACTCGACGAGTTGGAGGTGGAGCGGCGGCGGCTGAGCGCCGAGCGGGCTCGGCTGCTCGACGAGGTCGAGGCGGCGGGTGCGCATCACGAGGATGGGTTCCTCTCGCTGCGGACGTGGTTGGCGCATCGGTACCAGCTCTCAACCGCGGAGATCCGGGGTCGGTTCCACGAGCGGGCGGCAGTGGCGGTCGGCGCGATCGGTGAGGCCCTCGAGCGGGGTGAGATCTCCGCGTGTGCGGCGCGTGAGCTGGGGCGGGCGGCCTCGAACCCGCGCTGCGGCGACCGGCTGGTCGAGGTCGTCGACCCGCTGCTCGATGCCGCCCGGTCGATGCGACACCTCGATCTCCGAGCGCTCGTTCGGGAGTGGGAGCGGCTCGCCGACGCCGACGGGCCGGCGCCCGATCCGGAGATGCTGCACGAGCGCCGGTCGCTTCGGCTGCGGCAGGACCATGACGGCGCCTTCCACCTCACCGGCCGGTTCGGCAACCTGCAGGGAGCGGTGGTCGAGGAGCTGCTCGACCGGTTCTCCGAGGCGGAGCGACAGGCCGACCTGGCGGAGTGGGACGCCGAGCGCGGCGAGCTCGGACGCACCTGCGTGCAACGAGATGCCGACGCGCTGGTCACGGCGCTGACCCGGGCCGCTTCGGTCGATCCGGGTGGTCGGGCACCTGAGCCCCTGGTGAGCGTGATCGTCGACGAGGCGACGCTCGAGCACCACCTCGTCGGTGAGCTGACCGACGAGGTGACCGAGCCGATCGACCCCGCCACGTTCGCCGACCGCACCTGTCGGACCCGGCACGGATCCTGGCTCGATCCTCGGGAGCTGCCAGCGGTCGCGCTCAGGGGGCACGTCCGTCGGGTGGTACGCGATGGCGCCGGCGTGGTGGTCGATCTCGGACGCCGGCAGCGGCTCTTCACCGGTGCCGCCCGCGAGGCCGTCGAGGTGACCACAGGTCGATGTGCCTTCGCCGGATGCTCGGTACCGGTACATCGCTCCGAGGTCGACCATCAACGGCCCTGGGCCGACGGTGGCTCGACCGACCAGGCGAACGCCGTGCCGCTCTGCGCTCGTCACCATCGACTCAAGGACCGGGGCTTCCGCACGTGGCGGGATCCGACCGGTGCGTGGCACACGGTCCGACCGGACGGCAGTCCGATCGAGTCGTTGCGACCGGCGATCCGGGCCGGCCCGATCGCGGCCTAGGCGGACGACGGGGAGTCGGGTCGCTGAGGCTCGGACTTCGTCGGGACGCGCAGCACCACGATCACGCCGACCACACCGGCGATCCCGACGACGATCCGCAGCCACGTCGCGTCGATCAGCACCACGCTGAGGCCGACGAACACGACGATCATCGCGATCGCGACGATCTTGGCCCGGCGGGGCATGCCGAGTCCGGCCCGGTAGTCCCGGACCGCGGGCCCGATGGTGGGGAGGGACAGCACCCAGGCCTCGAGGCGGGGGCTCGAACGGGAGAACGCCGCGGCGGCGCCGATGAAGAAGATGGTCGTCGGGAGGCCGGGCACGATGATCCCGACGGCGCCGACGGCCACGCAGACCGCACCGACGATCGTCCACAGCACGCGGGCGAGGAGGCTGGGGGCGGCCCGTGGGTGGTCCGCCTCGGGCGGCGTGGCGTCGGACTCGTCAGCGATCCCGTCATCGCTATCGGATCGGAGCGGCCCTCGCACCCACATCGAGTTCGATGGCCGCTCAGCCCAACGACGCGTAGAGGTCCACCGGCGTGCCATCGGGGTCGATGACCGTGGCGTATCGCTGCCCCCAGAACGCGTCGAAGGGCTCCTCCTTCACCCCGTGGCCGGCGGCGACGACCGCAGCGAAGGTCTCGTCGACCTCGGCCGGCGTCGCGCACCGGAAGGCGAGGGCGTGGTTGCGACCGCCCGCTGGTGCCTCGTAGGTCGAGAATCGTTCGATGGTCGACACCGGGTCGAACATCAGGCGGAAGCCGCCGGTCAGCTCGACCTCGACGTGGGGCTCGCCGTCGGCGTCGGCCGGGATGTCGAGGCCGAGCAGGCGGTAGAAGGCCAGCGTGGCCGGGAGGTCCTGGGCGATCAGGCCGATGGCGTCGAAGGTGGGCATGGTCGCGGACGCTACGAGCGGGGTGTGTCAGCGCTCCCGGGCGACGATGTCGTAGGCGCAGTGGTGGTCGCCGGCGACCATGTGCTGGGTCCGGACGACGTCGGCGTCGGGCAGCACGGCACGGATGAACTCGATCTCGCTCGAGCACGCCTGCCCGAAGGTGCGAGCCACGTCCGAGATGGCGCAGTTGTGCTCGACCACCCGCCAGCGGCCGGGTTCGCGCTGCTCGGCCGTCGCCAGGTAGCCGTCCTCGTCGAGGATGCGGGCCAGCTCGACGACCCGTTCGGCGAGCGACATCGAGCCGAGACGCCGGCGCGCGGCGGCGATGCGCTCGTCACGCCGACGGTCGAACAGCCGAGCCACGGCGCCGGTCGCCTCGTCGTCGAGGTAGCCGAGCAGCTCGGTGGTCAGCGCGCCGTACGCCTTGGGGAACAGCGCCTCGGCGAGCTCGGTGATCCGGTAGGCGCGCTGCGGACGTCCCCGCTCACCAGCGGCCCGAGGCACGTCCGACACCGACACGAGGCCCTCGTCGGCGAGGGCGTGGAGGTGTTGGCGGGCACCGCTGATCGTCATGTCGAGCGCGTCCGCCACGTCATCGACGAGCGCGTCGCCGAGACGGCGCACGGCGAAGAGCACCGCCCGGCGCCCCGAGGGCAGCGGTGGCGGGACGCTGACCCCGTCGGCCGGCAGCGACGCTGCGTCGGACTCGCTCACGGCGATTCAGCGTACGGAGCCGGAGCCCCTCCGGTCAGGAGGCGGTCTCGGACTCCGCGGTGGCCGCCGGGCGCGCCTCCACGCGACGGTGCTCGGCGGCGAGCATCACCAGCAGGATCGCGTCGACGACGAGCAGCAGCGGCATGCCGTCGATGTCCGACGCGGCGAAGATCACGACGGCGAGCACGGCGGTGATCGTGAGCCGCTCGATGGCGACGAACCGGTAGGCCCGGTACACGCCGCCGACCACACCGAGCAGGAACGAGGCGATGCCGAAGAACAGCATCGTGCGGAAGGCGAGGGGCAGGGGCTCGTCGGGGTGCAGCGCCGCTTCCTCCACCGCCGCTGCGGCCAGGATCACGCCGCCGACGATGAGGATGTGGAAGTAGGTGTAGAGGTCTCGGGCCACGCCCGGTCGATCCGATTCGCCTCGCTGCGAGGTCGCGTGCTCGAAGGCCGGCTGGACCCGGTCGAAGTAGGTCCAGAAGAGGATGGCGGCGAACGCGCCGGCAGCGATCAGTGAGAGCACGCTCGTTCCCGGCAGCCCGGCGCCCTCTTCGAGGCCCTCCACGACCGGTCGGGCGATCGCCACGATCACCTCGCCGAGCGCCACGATGAGGATGAGGCCGTGCCGTTCCGAGAAGTGCCCGGGCCGGACGATCCAGGAACCGCTCGACGCCCGGATCGTCGCGAAGGTCGTGATCGCCAGACCGACGATCCAGGCGACCCGGCGGGCGTCCTCGTCGAGGAACGAGCCGGCAGCGAAGAAGCCTGCCGCGACCAGGTTGGGCCAGCTGTAGGTGATGACCGTGCGATACGCCTCCGAGCCGGTCTCGGTCGCGAGGGCCAGCAGGCTGATGCCGAGCACGGCGATCACCGCGATCGAGATGGCGAAGAGGGGTCCGCCGTCGCCGAACGCCGTCGTCACGCTCGCTGCCATCGGCACGCTGACGACGGTCGCCACGAGCATGACGAAGCGCACGCTGCGGCGGTTCCCGGGCACCGTGTTGGCCGCCCACGTGAACTGCGACCACGGCAGCCACAGCATCATGAACAGCAGGAGCCCGTCGCCCGCACCGCCCCAGTCGGGGTGGTGGATCAGGTGCGCGACGAGTTGGGAGAAGGCGAAGACGAAGGCGAGGTCGAAGAACAGCTCGACCGGATCGGCCGTGTAGTCGTCCTCTGCGTCCGGTACGTCCAGGCCCCTCATGGCGCTCCCCTGATCGTGGCTGGAGCGGACGGTACCCCGAGGCTCAGGCCGGCGCTTCGCTCCACCACGGATGGTCGGCGAGGAACGTCGCTCGCGCCTCGCCGGCGGTCGAGGGTCCGAACGCGCCGACCGGGGCGGCTGACTCCTCGGTCGGCGTGGCGGGGCAGGGAAGCGGCTCGATGCCGTGGAGCCGGGCCGCGTTGCCTCCGAGGATGAGGGCCTTCACCTCGTCGGTCAGCGCGGGGTAGCCATGGGTCTCCTGCAGCTCGGTGGAGATCTCGAAGGCGCGGAACGCCTCGATCTGGGGTTGCGGCGAGCCGTACCAGAGCGAGTCGGTGCCCCACAGGATCCGCTCGGGGCCGAAGGCGACGAGCAGCTTGCCGAGCGCGTGGGCGGCCTGGGTCGGGTCGCGCAGCAGGTTGAACCACGTCGACCCCAGCTCGGCGTACACGTTGCCCTCGGGGCCGATCCCGGCGCCCTCGACCGAGGCGATCAGGCGGTCGATGCCGGCGTTCGGTGCCGCCTGGTCGTAGGCGCCCTCGGCCACGCCGGGTTGGTAGCCAGAGTGGTACACCAGCACGGTGAGGTCGGGGTTGGCCGCCGCCGCCGGGCCGACGTCGACCGGTGAGGCGAACGGGCTCGTTCCGAAGCCCTTGTGCACCGCCAGGATCGACGTGCCGGACGCCCGCACCTGATCGAGGAAGCGCTGGCCGACCTGCGGCGCGCCCGGCTCGCGGTCGTCGAGGAACCACCCGTCGCCCACGTGGGTGTAGGTCTTCCACGCGGCGAGGTCGTGCGAGGTCGCGAGCTCGGCCATGCCGTCGAACACGGCCTCGGGCTCGCCGACCGTCGGGAACGCCTCGCCCTGGATCAGCACCCGTCGATCGCAGCCGGCCGCCTCGGCCTCGCGGCGGGCCCGCTCCATCACCTCGGTCGACAGCGGTGAGTCGTCGTCGACGATCGGCACCGCGGAGAGCACGGCGACCGAGGTGTCGCTGCCGTCGAGGACCAGCGCCATCCACTGGTCGATCGAGAAGCAGCTGCGGGGATCGTCGAGGCCGCACGATGCCTGCGGGAAGCCCGAGCCCCAGAACCCGCCGAGCGGTGTGGAGGTGTCGAACTCGAGCAGGTGGGTCTGCACGTCGATGACGCCCTCGAACCCGCCGAGCGCCTCGGCGGCGGCCTCCGGCTCGGTCGTGGACTCGGGCGGGAGCTCGAAGGTGCCGCCCGGAGCGGTCGAGGAGGTCGTCGTCGACGAGGTCGTCGTGGTCGTCCCCTCCGTGGCGGCCTGCTCCCTGGAACACGCGGCGAGCGCGCTCAGGACGGTCGCGGTGCCGCAGAGCTGGAGGAAGCGTCGGCGCGACATCCCGGTTCGGCGGGCGCCGTCGTCGATGGCTCGCATCGCCCGCTTCGCCGCCTCCTCGGCGATCGGACCGGGCGGCGGAGGCGCGTACTCGCCGTTGGAGACCGGCCCGAGCTCGATCGGCAGGCCGGTTCGGTTCATGGCGCCGACGCTAGTGGTGGGGTCCGAGCCGATGGCCGCGGCCGGGCGTCGCTAGCGTCCGCCCCATGCGACGCCGCCTCGGCCCCGACGACCTCGTGCTGACCAACTGCAGCAGTGGGTGCGCGCCGCTGCCCGAGATGATCGACCTGGCCGCCGCGAACGGGTTCGCCGGGTTGTCGCTGTGGCCCACCGTGCTGACCGAGGCCGTCGACGCCGGCCACGATCCTGCCGGGCTGAAGCGTCGCCTCGACGATGCCGGTCTCGTCTGCAACGACGTCGACGCCGCGATCGTGTGGGTCGGGCGGGACGAGCTGCCGGCCACCGTCCCCGGCGGCGGTGGGCAGCCGGTCGACCTGCTCTTCGAGGTGGCGGCGACGCTCGACGCCGACCTCTGCAACGTCGCGATCGTCGGCGACGGCGGTTACTCCGAGGCGGCTGCCGTCGACGCGTTCGGTCGGATCGCCGAGCGGATCGTCGCCGCCGGGTTGGTACCCCACCTGGAGTTCCTTCCCATCAGCCCGGTGGCCGACGTCGGGACGGCGCTGCGGATCGTCGAGGCGTCCGGCGTCGAGTCGGCGGGCGTGATGATCGACGCGTGGCACGTCCAGCGAGGGCCGACCACCCTCGACGACCTCGCCGCCGTCGATGCCGAGCGCGTCCTCGGCATCCAGCTGTGTGACGCACCAGCGTCCCCAGCGGCGGACCTGCGCCACGAGACGCTCCACGAGCGACTCCTCCCGGGCGAGGGTGACGGTGACGTCGTCGGCCTGCTGCGCACGCTCGACGGCCTCGGGCATCGCGCGCCGATCACGATCGAGGTCTACTCCGACGCGCTGAACGAGCTGGGTCCGACCGAGGCGACGCGCCGGGCCGGCCAGACGCTGCGAGCCGTCCTCGGTGCCGCCCGCTCCTAACCGAGCCCGCGCCGATCCCGGAGCCAGGACCGCACGGCCGGATCGGAACTGAGCCCGATCGCCCGCTCGTACGCGACGTCCGCCTCGACGCCTCGCTCGGCGCTGGCCAGCAGCCAGGCCCGGACCGCCCAGTAGGGCTGATGACGATCGACGGTGTCCGGGTCGAGCTCATCGAGCACGGCGAGTCCGTCCGTCACGCGGTCGGTGCGTCCGAGGCTCGCTGCGTAGCCGACGGCGGCGCCGAGCGTCGGGTACTGCTCGACGAGGACGGCGTACGCGTCCCGGATCGCGGCCCAGTCGGTCACGCCACTTCGGGCCCGGTGCGCGTGCAGCGACTGGATCGCCGCCTCGATCTGGTAGCGGCCCGGTTGGCGGAGCCGGGCGGCGAGCCACAGCGCCTGCTCGCCCGAGATGATCATGTCGTGGTCCCAGCGGTCGGTGTCCTGCTCGTCGACCGGGACGTACCGCCCGGCCGGGCCACGCCGGGCCGGGCGGCGCGACTCGCTCAGGCACAGCAGCGCGTACAGGCCCTTGGCCTCGGCGAGGTCGGGGAGCAGACGCACGAGGAGCCCCGCCAACCAGATCGCCTCGCCGGCCAGACCCTGTCCGACACCGCCGTCCTCCGGCGCGCCGTCCCAGCCGGTGAGGTACGCGGCGTAGACCGCGTCGAGGACGTGACCGACCCGCTCGGCGAGTTCGTCGTCCTCGGGGATCCGGAAGGGGATGCCCTCGTCGGCGATGCGCCGCTTCACGCGCACCAGGCGCTGCCCGATCGTCGCCGGCGCCACGATCATCGCCGAGCCGATCTGGTCGGCGGTCAGACCGAGCACGGTCTGCAGCATGAGCGGGGTCCGCATCGTCTCCGGCACGTCGGGGTGCGCACAGGCGAACAGCAGCTCGAGGCGCCGCTCCGGCACGCCGCCGCCGAGCGGCGCCTCGGCGGCCTCGAGCGCCTCCTGCTGGAGGCGAAGGCTCGCCGCGGCGACGATCTCGTCCTGGCGCACGTCGCGACGGACGCGGTCGACGAGGCGCCGACGGGAGACGGTCAGCAGCCAGGCCTCTGGGTTGTCGGGCACCCCCGAGTCCGGCCAGCGCCGTACGGCGTCGACCAGTGCGTCGGCCAGCGCGTCCTCGGCGGTCGCGATGTCGCCGCAGCGGGACGCGAGCCAGGCGAGGAGCCGGCCGTACGACTCGCGCGCGGCCAGCTCCACCTGCTCGGCGACGTCGTCCGACGGGGGACGACGGCGGTCGGTCATCCCGCTCAGCCGACCCCGGCCGGCATCTCGACGACCGGGCGCAGCTCGACGGCGCCGGTGGCAGCCGCCGGGCAGGTCGAGGCCAGCTCGAGGGCCTCGTCCATGCTCTCGACGTCGAGGATCATGTAGCCGCCGAGCGACTCCTTGCTGTCGGCGTAGGGGCCGTCCTGGATCTGGCGCTCGCCGGCCCGGATCCGCAGCGTCACGGCGTGCTCATCGCCGTTGAGGACGTTGCCACCGACGACCTGCTCGGCGATCGTGCCGCTGTAGGCCATCCACTGGCCCCAGTACGCCTCGGCCGCCGGACCGGTGCGGCTGGCGATGTCCTCGTCGGTCTCCTGGAAGAGCATCAGGACCTTCATGGGCGTCTCCTGGTGTCGGGGCCTCGGGCGAGGCCGTGTTCGCACCTTCGTCGCCGGGGGATCGGCGATTTCGACATCGTGGCCGAGATTTCTCGACGACCTCCTCCGGGTCGCGACCTGTCGGACGGTGGTCGGACGGCCGTCGTGCGCGCCCCTCGACCTTGCCACCGCCCTGCGTGGCGCAGCAGTGTCGGAGGATGGCCTGGGGAGGAGGGGCATCGCTGCCGGAGGGCATGACGCTCCGGCGCGCCCGGATCGGCGACGCCCGACACATCGGCGACCTCGCTCGGGAGCTGGCCGGTCCGATGACCGACGAGCAGGCGCGCCGCCGGTTCCTGCGCTTCGTGCTCGGCCCGAGCTACCTCGTCTTCGTCGTCGAGGACAGCGCCGACGACGGACGCCTGGTGGGGCTGTGGTTCGGGCGCGAGGGCCACTTCCTCGGCGCCGACCTGCCCTATGTCCAGACGCTGGGCCTCGCCGTCGTCCCCGATCAGCGCCGGCGCGGGATCGCCTCCCACCTGATGGTCGTCTGCCCGCCCGACAGCCACCACAGCCAGAACTGGTTCACCACCCAGCATCCGCACCTCCACGATCTCTACGAGGGCCTCGGCTTCGCGGTCAGCGGGACCCGCTTCGTCCGGTATCCCGAGCACCGAGCGCCGCTGCCCCGGCACCGGCGCGCCCTCCGGAGCCTGACCAGGCGGCTCGGCCGGTGAGGATCGTCGTGTGGCCGAAGAACCTCGAGCTCGGCGGGAGCCAGGAGAGCGCGGTCACGCTCGCCGAGGGGCTGACCCGCCTCGGCGAGGACGTCGTGGTCGCCGCGCCGAGCGGGCCGCTCGAGCATCGGCTGCGCCTCGGACCGACCCGGACGGTCCGGATGCGGTCCGGACGCTCCCGCACGGGACGTGTCGCCGCCCGCACGCGACTGATCCGGTCCGAGCGTCCGGACGTGGTCGTCGCCTTCGAGTACCCGGGGATCCTCGAGGCGGCCGCCGCCTCCGTGCTCGCCGGCCGGCGGACCCCGGTCGCCGGCGTCATCCACGCGACGCGCGTGCCGTGGTTCCTCCCCGAGTCCACCTCGCTGGCCGTCGCCCGGGATGAGCTGCGTCGGTTCACGGTGCAGTGGTGGCCCGGGACGGTGCACCTCGTCCCGCCGCCCATCCCCGCGCCGCCGCAGGGCGAGGCCATCGGCAGGGCCCCCACCGTCGACGGGGCGCACCTGCTCGTCGTGTCCCGCTTGGTCGAGAGCTTCAAGGCCGAGGGGATCGTGCGCAGCATCGAGGCGATGCGTCACCTCGCCCGGACCGGCGCCGTGCTCACCATCGCCGGCGACGGTCCCGCCCGCGATCGCTTCGAGCTCGTGGCCGACCGCGTCAACGCCGACGTCGGTCGATCGGTCGTGCGCTTCGCCGGCGCGGTGACCGACCCGACCGCGGCGATCCGTTCGGCCGACGTCGTCCTGGGCAGCGGGATGTCGATCATCCACGGCCTCGCCCTCGAACGGCCCTGCCTCGTCGTCGGTCGCGACGGCTTCGCCGAGGCGGTCGACGCCGCGTCGCTCGATGGCCTCCGCGACGCCGGCTTCTACGGCGCCGGTGGGCCGGTGCTCACCCCGGAGGCCCTGGCGCACCGGGTGATCGACGTCCTCGACGCTCACCACGCCGCGGCCGCGTCCGAGCTGCGCGAACGGGTGCTCGCCGAGTACGGCAGCCACGCCGTCGCCGCCGGGTTCCGCTCCCAGCTCCGCTCGGCGGCCGGCGGGGCCGCCCCGACGGCCGGCGAGCTGGTCCGCGCCGGGGCCCGTCGCTGGCACTACCGCTGGCGGCGGGCGGGGTTCCGTCGTCGCGTGCCCACCGACCGGATCACGCCCGAGCAGATCGACGATCACGTCTTCGGCCGCCTGCGCGACATGCCCGTCGCCGGCCGCCGGCTGACGGGGCGACGTGCCGCGCCGGCGCGGGTGGACGTCGGTGACGGAACGAGTGCCGACCGGCCGGCGCCGGTGAGTACCGTGCTCCCATGATCCCCCTCGACGAAGCCCGAGGCCTGGTCCTCGACACGTGTGCCCCGTTCGAGCCGTCGCCTGTGCCCGTCGGTGAGGCGCTCGGTCTCGTCCTCGCCGAGGACATCGACGCTCGTGAGTCGATCCCCGCGTTCCCCAACACGGCGATGGACGGCTTCGCCGTGGTCGCCGCCGACACCGCCGAGGCTCCGGCCGAGCTCGACATCGTCGGCACCATCGCCGCCGGCGATCTGGGCGACCTCGAGGTCGGGCCCGGTCAGGCGGCCCGCATCATGACCGGCGCGCCGCTGCCGCCCGGCGCCGATGCGGTGGTGATGGTCGAGCTGACCGAGGCCACCGGGGACCGGGTGACGGTGCAGGCCGAGGTACCGGTCGGCAACCACGTCCGCGGCATCGGCGAGGACATCAGCGAGGGCCAGCGCGTCCTCGACGCCGGCACCGTGCTCGGACCGGGTCACCTCGGCGTCCTCTCGAGCCTCGGCGCCACCTCGGTGCTGGCCCACCGCCGACCCCGCGTGGGCGTGATGTCGACCGGCGACGAGCTCGTCGACGACGGCTCGCCGCTGGCGCGCGGCCAGATCCGCGACTCCAACCGGGCCACGCTCCTTGCCCTCCTCGCCCAGGACGGTTTCGAGCCGGTCGACCTCGGCCTGGGTCGCGACGACCCCGACGAGCTCCGGAGCCGCATCGCCGCGGCCGCGTCGAGCTGCGACGCCATCGTCACCTCTGGTGGCGTGAGCATGGGCGACTTCGACTTCGTCAAGGTGGTGCTCGACGAGCTCGGCGAGATGCGCTGGATGCAGATCGCCATCAAGCCCGCGAAGCCGTTCGCCTTCGGCACCGTCGACGGCACGCCGGTCTTCGGCCTCCCTGGCAACCCGGTGTCGTCGATGGTGTCCTACGAGCTCTTCGGACGGACCGGGATCCGGCGGATGGCCGGGCATCCCGATCCGCAGCGCCGTCCCGTGCCGGCGGTCGCCGCCGAGGACCTGCGCCGCAAGCCGGACGGCAAGACCCACTTCCTCCGCGTCGTCACCGAGCGCGGCGACGACGGACGACTGTCGGTGCGCTCCTCCGGCGGGCAGGGCTCGCACATGCTCCACGCCATGGCCGTCTCGGACGGGTTGGCGGTGGTCCCCGACGGCGACGGCGTCGCCGCCGGCGACCGGGTCGACGTGCTCGTGTTGGGCTGAGCTGGTCCATCGGATGGTGGTCCGCGAGGACCTCCTCACTACGATCTGAGGATGGCGGAGGACCTCATCGATCCGTACGGGCGCACGGTCCGCGACCTGCGCATCTCGGTCACCGACCGATGCAACTTCCGGTGCACCTACTGCATGCCGGCGGAGGGCATGGCGTGGCTGCCGAGGGAGGAGATCCTCAGCTTCGAGGAGATCACCCGACTCGCTCGTCTCTGCGTCGACCGGTACGGCTTCAACTCGCTGCGCATCACCGGGGGTGAGCCGACCGTCCGTGCCGGGCTGCCCAAGCTGATCTCGATGCTCTCGGAGCTCGACGTCGATCTGTCGCTCACCACCAACGGCGCGACGCTCGGCCTCCTCGCTCAGCGCCTCGCCGACGCCGGCCTGCGGCGCATCAACATCTCCCTCGACTCGCTCCGGACCGATCGCTTCAAGGAGCTCACCCGCCGCGACGACCTCACCAAGGTCCTCGACGGCATCGACGCGGCGCTCGCCGCCGGCCTGGAGCCGGTCAAGGTCAACGCCGTGCTGATGCGAGGCATCAACGACGACGAGGTCGTCGACTTCGCCCGCTTCGGTCGGGAGAAGGGCATCACGGTCCGGTTCATCGAGTTCATGCCCCTCGACGCGCAGGGGGAGTGGACCGAGGAGCGCGTCGTCCCCGCCGACGAGATCATCGAGGCGATCGACGCCGAGCTGCCGATCGAGCCGATCCGCAGGGGCACCGAGCCGGCCGAGCGCTACCGGTACCTCGACGGCGGCGGCGAGATCGGGGTGATCGCCAGCGTGACCAAGCCGTTCTGCGGCGACTGCGACCGGGTGCGGCTCACCTCCGAGGGCGGGTTCCGGACCTGCCTGTTCTCACTCGACGAGCTCGACCTCCGGGCCCCGCTGCGCACCGGCGCCTCCGACGACGAGATCGCCGACCTCATCGAGGCCAAGGTCGGCACCAAGTGGGCCGGCCACGCGATCGGCCAGGTCCACTTCATCAAGCCCCGCAAGTCGATGAGCCAGATCGGCGGCTGACTGACCACCCGGCGTGGGTCCCGGAGCCCACGCCTCCTCCCGAGGTCCTCGCCCTGACGGGCTGCGGCCGGGCCGTCACGCACCTGCGGGCAGGGTCAGGGCAGACCGCAGGTCGTCCGAGACGTACGATCTGGGGCATGTCGACCGAGCCCCGCCTCACTCACCTCGACCCGCTGGGCCGCGCCCGGATGGTCGACGTGACGCCCAAGGAGCCGACGCACCGTCGCGCCGTGGCTCGCTCCCGGGTCTACATGCAGCCCGAGACGGTGGCGCTCGTGGCCAAGGGCGCCATCTCCAAGGGCGACGTCCTGGCGGTCGCCCGTGTCGCCGGCATCCAGGCGGCGAAGCGCACGTCGGATCTGATCCCCCTGTGCCACCCGCTGCTGGTGGGTTCGGTGTTCGTGAACTTCACGATCGAGGAGACCTTCGTGGAGATCGAGGCGCAGGTCGACACCGTCGACCGGACCGGTGTCGAGATGGAAGCGATGATGGCCTGCTCGGTGGCGGCCCTGACCGTCTACGACATGTGCAAGTCGGCCGACCGGGCGATGGTGATCGGTGACCTGACGCTCTGGGAGAAGCAGGGCGGCCGCTCCGGCAACTACCGCCGTGAGGAGCCGGTCGCCGACGCTCTGGCCCGCCTGCGCGAGCAGCGGTATCAGCCGGTGGCGTCCCTCGACGACGAGGACGAGCTCGACCTGTAGGTCGGCCGCGCCACCGGCGGCGGTCGGCAGTACTTGTGTGGATCGACCGATGGCCGACTACCCTCTCCGGGTCTGCAGTGATCCGGGTGCCCTCGAGGCCCCGATCGGTGGCCAGGATGGCGACGTAGCCCCTGACCGAGACCGAACCGAGTCCGAACCCAGATGACGGATTCGTGACGGGAAGACTGGATTCGTGTCGGTCGCCGTAGTAGAACTGCAACAGTCATCCGGCGGGCGGACATGGTGTGACGCCACCAGCCTGCTCGCCACGAAGTTGTCAACCTGACGGCGGGACCATCCACCGTTGCCACCGAGTGGTGCGGTACACCGGTCCCTCGACCGAGGAGGCGAGGCGGAGCGTGACCATCTTGGTCCTGTTCATCCTTGCAGTGATGTGGGCGGCGGTGCTGCTGCCGCCCGTCGTGCGCAACCGACAGAACGTCGGCCGCTCACGTGACTCCGTTGGCGCGTTCCGCAGCCAGCTGAGCACGCTGGGTCGGACCGGCCCCGTGGTGTACGCCCCGGCGTCCCGGCTCCAGGGCCGTGACCCCGTGGGCACCGCGGTCGCCCCGCTGGGTGAGGAGCTCGACGGCGGTCTCGTGCCGCCCGGCATGCCCCGCAACCCCCACGAGGCCGAGCTGCGCCGCCGCGACGTCATCCGGGTCCTGGCCGCCGCTGCGGTCCTGTCCCTGATCGTCGCCCTGCTCATGCCGTCGACGATGGCCTGGCTGCTGCACCTCGGCATGGACGGCCTGCTCGGCGGCTACGTCCTCATGGTCGCCCGCCTCCGGTCCGTCACCATGGAGCGCGACCAGAAGGTGCACTACCTGCGCCCGGCGACCGTCGAGGCGGTCTCCGCCCGGGCAGCAGCCCCCGCGCTGCACCGCGCTGGCTCCTGAGCGGGTCGTCACCGCGCTGAGCGGGGAACCCGCCTGCCCGTTGCTACAGTGACGGGTCCCTTCGGGGGTGTAGCTCAGTTTGGCTAGAGCGTCTCGGTCGCATCGAGAAGGCCACGGGTTCGAGTCCCGTCACCTCCACATCGCCTGACGTTCGGCGGCTGCCTCCGTCCGTCGTCTCCGTTGCTGCCCGCTCCGCTGAGGGCGCTCGCCGCGCAGGCCCCCTGGGACGTGCCTGGCCGCCGGGCGCTCGCCGCGCAGGCCCGTGGGACGTGCCTGGCCGCCGGGCGCTCGCCGCGCAGGCCCCGTGAGACCTCGTTCGGCATCGGTCTGGGGTTCCGTGACACGATCCCCGTGCGACGAAGGGGGTCGAGATGGCGGATGAGCGGACCTATGACGTGGTCGTCTTCGGGGCGACGGGGTACACCGGGCGACTCGTCGCCGAGTACCTGCGGGACCGAGGTCATGGCGCTCGGTGGGCGATCGGCGGGCGAGACCGGGGCAAGCTCGACGCCGTCCACGCCGAGCTCGGGCTCGGCGACGACGTCGGCATCGTCGTCGCCGACACCGGTGACCAGGCCTCGCTCGACGCCATGGCCGCCGACACCAACGTCGTCTGCACCACCGTCGGGCCCTACGTCTGGTACGGCTCCGGGCTCGTCGCCGCCTGCGCCGCGCACGGCACCGACTACGTCGACCTGGCCGGCGAGACGCCCTGGATGCGGGACATGATCGCCGCCCACGACGAGACCGCCGCCGCCTCCGGCGCCCGGATCGTGTTCGCCGGTGGGTTCGACTCGGTCCCCTCCGATCTCGGGGTCTTCCTGCTCCAGGAGACCGCCCGCGAGCGCTTCGGTCGCCCGATGCCCCGGGTCCGCATGCGGGTCCGGCAGATGCAGGGCACCGCCTCCGGCGGGACGATGGCGTCGATGGGGGCGATCATGGAGGCGGCCGGCTCGGATCCGAGCGTCCTCGAGGCGCTGATCGACCCGTTCTCGCTCGCCGGCGACTTCCAGGGCCCCGATCAACCCACCGGCCAGGAGCAGATCGAGGAACCGGACTTCGGCGGCTGGTCCGGACCGTTCGTGATGGCCGCCATCAACACCAAGGTCGTGCACCGGTCGAACCACCTGAGTGGCGGTCGCTACGGCGAGGACCTCGTGTACGACGAGATGCTCCTGCTCGGTCCCGATCCGGCCGCCGGGGCCGGCGACTTCGCCATCGACCCCGGCCTGCAGCCCGGCGACGGTCCCATCGAGGAGGAACGCGAGGCCGGCCACTACGACCTGGTGTTCCGCGGCGAGGACGGCGACGGGAACGTGGTCGAGACCGTGGTCGGCGACGACCTGGACCCCGGCTACGGATCGACGTCGAAGATCATCGGGGAGCTGGCCCTGTGCCTCCTCGACACGACGGGTCCCGGTGGCTGCCTCACCCCGGCTGTGGCACTGGGTGCCACGCTCGTCGAGCGCCTGCAGGACCATGCCGGCCTCCGGATCGAGGTCGCGCCGGCATAAGCCCTGGTCAGGGGGCTTGTCCGAGCGCCCAGAGGCAGACGGCGACCACTGCGGCGGCGGCCGCGATGACCGCCACGATCGATGCGTAGATCTCGTATCGGGGGCCCAGGCGGCGGTAGCGCAGCAATCTCACGGAAAAAATCCTGACACATCTCGCGGTTTTCGCGAGATCGAGGGGTCCTCACGCGTCATCTCCTGCGATGGAACAGGTCTGCGCGCGCATGCCTCGCCGGTACTGGCGAGTTCTTCGCGAAGCTGTCACGCGCGCGGCCCCCGCATCGGCTTCAATGGTGGGGCAGTACCCCGAACCTCGTGATCGTGCAACGTGCGCCGCCAGCGGCGCGGGCGGCGCGCCAGTGATCGCAGGGTTCGTGGACCGGCGCACGCCCCACCTCGGCGCCGATCCGGAAACGTGGGGAGGGAGCGCCGCGTGGCGACACGCAGACTCGGACAACTCAGAACCAGCGCCGCCAGCGATCGTGAGCTGGTCGAGCGGGTGCGCGACGGAGATCAGGCTGCCCTCGCAGCGATCTACGACCGCTACGCGCTCCGTCTCACCGACCTGGCCCGAGCGATCGTCGGCCCGTCCGGGGCCGAGGACGTCGTGCACGACGCCTTCGTGGGCGCTGCGCAGCGGATCGACCAGCTCCGCGACCCCGACAAGCTCCGGCCCTGGCTCTACCGCATCACCCGACGCCACGCCCTCGCTCACCTGCGAAGTCGACGCACCGAGCCGATGGGGCTCGAAGTGACCGTCGGCGACCCCATGGTCGACGGCCCGCTGACCGAGGCCGAGCGCGACGAGCTGCGTCGCCTCGTCGACGACGCGGCCGCGGGGCTGGAGGAGAAGGACCGCGTCCTGCTCCACCTGCTCTACCGCCACGAGCTCTCCCCGGAGGAGGCCGGCGACGTCCTCGACATGCGGGCCGAGCAGGTCCACGCTCGCTCGTTCCGGGTTCGCGACCGCTTCGCCCGCTCCCTGGGCGCCGTCGTGGTCGCCCGCCACGGTCGCGGCAACTGCGTCGAGCTGCGCGAGCTGCTCGCCGACTGGGACGGCTCCATCACGCCCCGTTGGCGAAAGCGGATCTCCCGCCACCTCGAGCGCTGCGAGGTCTGCTCGTCGACCAAGGACCGGGTCGCGGCGCCGATGGCGCTGCTGTCGGTCGCCCCGCTCGTGCCGGTCGCCGCCGGCATGCGCGAGCGCACCCTCGACGCCATGAGCGACGCCCTCGGCTTCGGTGCCTTCACCGGCGACCTCGACGGTGACGGCTCCGACGGCGAGTCGTCGAGCAACCCGAGCCAGAACTCACCTACGTCGAGCCAGGCCCAGCACCCGGCCAACCAGGCATCGTCCACGTCGTCGTCGACCTCGTCCACGGCCACGTCGTCCACCGCCTCGAGCGGTGCGCCGACCTCGGTGGCCGGCGGTTCGACCTCGGCCGGTGCCGGCGCCAGCTCGTCCAGCTCCGCCGCTGCGGGCTCGTCGTCCACCGCCGGTTCGGTGTCGTCGACGGCCGGTGCGGGCGCCAGCTCCTCGAGCTCGGCCGCCGGTCTCACCCCGACCGGGCCCGTCACCGGGTGGCAGAGCGGCACGCTCGCCGGTGCCGGCAGTGGTTCCAGCGCCTCGTCCGGCGCCGCCGCAGCGAGCGCAAAGGCCGGCTCGACGGCCAGCGCCGCCGTGCCGCCGACGCCCGAGATCGTCGACGCTCCACCGCCTCCGCCCGAGATCGCCGATCCGGGCATCGCGAGCACGTTGCTCGACACGGTCAAGGCCGCCGTCGGCGTCGGCGGTGCCATCGCCGCCACCACCACCGTCCCGGCTGCTCTCCCCGACACGACGGTCCCCGCCGAGCCGGCCGGCATCGTCGCCGAGATCGACGGTGACGAGATCGCGGTCTCGCCGCTCGACCCCATCGAGATCGAGGCTCCGGCCACCACGGAGTCGGCCACGATCATCGTGATCGAGCCCGAGGTCACCGAGGTGCCGATCGAGGAGACGACCACCACGACGGTGCCGGAGTCGACCACGACCCCGACCACCACGACGGTGCCGGAGTCGACCACGACCACCACCACGACGGTGCCGGAGTCGACGACGACCACCACCACGACCACCGAGCCGGAGTCGACCACCTCGACCACCGAGCCCGAGGCGACCACGACGACCACCGAGCCGGCGACCACCTCGACCACCGAGGATCCCCTGGGCGGTCCGAGCGGCGCCGGTGACGGCGACACCGGTGGTGCCGACGACGAGGACGGCGAGACCGGTGGTGCCGGCGAGGAGTCGACCACCAGCACCTCGACGACCCTCCCCTGAGGAGAAGTCGGGCGAACGCTTCAGGTCATCGCCCACCGGCCGACGGATCCCCTGCGGTAGATCCGGGGTCGGCGGCGCGGCGAACGCTTCGTCGGGTGTCTCCGGAGCTCGACCGTCGATACGCCGAACGACGACTTCCCTCCTCGTCTCCACGGCGGTTCCGGTCCCGGATCGATACGGCCCCCGCTCCGGCGGGGGCCGCCGCAATTCTCAACCGAGGCCGGCGGTGATCCGACCCTGCTCGCGTCGGTGCAGCTCAGCGTGGACCCGCAGCTTCTCGACGTACTGGTCGACCGTCGGCTGCCCCGACGCCACCGGGTGCTCGGCGAGGAAGCCGGTCACGGCGGTCACGGTCGGCTCGGTGACGAGCCACCTGATCCCGCTGAGCAGCCGGCTGATCGTGTTCGAGGGGAGCCGCTCGAGCAGATCGTCCCAGTGCTCCTCCACCCACGACCAGGTCGCCGGACCGTGCTCCCGGTTGCCGAGCGTGTGCGCCAAGAGGAACGGCACGTTCTGGCTGCGGACCTCGCCGACGGCGAGCTCGAGGGTCCGGTCGAGCTGGCTGCGGTCCGGGAACAGGGCCAGGGCGTAGAGGTAGCGCAGCTGCTCCTGCGGGTTGCGGGGTGAGCGGAACCGCTCGACGAAGGACGCGTGGTCGGCGTCGGTCCCGTGCGCGGCGACGACCCGGATCGACGAGGCGGCGAGCTCGGGCTCGGTCGTCGGGTCGGCTTCCCAGCCTCGAGCGAGCTCGACGACCTCGGGATCGCAGCCGACGGCACCCGCCAGCTCGACGAGGAGGCCCCTGAGCTGGCGTTCGAGGGGGCCCTCGCCGTCGGCGGGCTCCAACCCGGAGATGTCGAGCGCCGGCCGGACCAGGTCGACCATCACGCTCCGGTAGAGGTCGAGGTCGCCGTCGGGCACGAGCCGGCCGACGGCGCGCAGGCCGGCGCCGAGCGCCCGCCACACGGGGAGCTGATCCTCGAAGGTGAGCGCCCGGGCGAGCTCCATGAACGACGAAGCGGGGAGCCGGCCGGCGAGCACGGCCGCCCACGTGTCGTCGACGAGCCCGAAGCGCTCGACGGTCGTGAGCCGCTCGGCGGCGTCGACCAGGAGGGCCGCTCGCATCGACGCGCCGTAGTCGACGCGATAGAAGCCGTGACCACCGGCGTTGACGACGGCCGTCACGGGCTCGTCGAGCAGGATCGTCTCGCGTCGGTCGACGAGGAGCCGACGGTGGATCTCGTCACCAGCGCGGACGACGACCGGGACCGACCATCGGCGCTCGTCGTCGCCGTCGTCGAGGTAGAGACTGCGGCGCTGCTCGAGTCGCAGCCCCCGCTCGTCGACGTCGGCATCGATGACCGGGTGGCCGCCCTGGAGGATCCAGGTGTCCATGGTCGAGCGCACCGGATCGCCGGTCGCCGCTTCGATGGCGTCCCAGAGGTCGCTGTTGCGGGTGTTGCCGTACTCGTGAGCCGAGAGGTAGGCCCGCACACCGTCCCGGAAGCGCTCGGGCGTCAGGTACTGCTCGAGCATCCGAACGATCGACGCCCCCTTCTCGTAGGTGAGGATGTCGTACATCGCCTCGGCCTCGTCCGGGGAGCTGACCGGGAACTCGATGGCGCGGGTGGTGTGGAGCGTGTCGGTGTCCATCGCCGCAGCCCGCTCGATCGTGAACTGCTCCCACTGACGCCACTCGGGCTTCCAGGCATCGATGCACGCCATCTCCATGAAGGTGGCGAACGCCTCCTTCAGCCAGATGCCGTCCCACCACTCCATGGTCACCAGGTCGCCGAACCACATGTGGGCCAGCTCGTGGGCGATCACCAGCCCGATGCGTCCCAGCTCGGCCTGGGTGGCCTGGTCGGGATCGGTGAGCAACAGCGCCTCGCGGAACGTGACGCAGCCCAGGTTCTCCATGGCCCCGAACGCGAAGTCGGGGATCGCGACGAGGTCGACCTTCTCGCCCGGGTAGGGGATGTCGAAGTACTCGGCCAGCCAGGCGAGCGAGAAGGCGCCGCACTCGAGCGCGAAGCCGGTGAGGTCGCCCTTGCCGGGCACGTGCACGACCCGCAGCGGCACGCCGCCGACGTCGACCGGATCGGTGATCTCGAGCTCGCCGACCACGAACGCGACGAGGTAGGTCGACATGACCATCGTGTCGCCGAACCGGACCAGCGTGCGGCCGTCGTCGAGGGGTGCGCGCTCGACCTCGGGCCCGCAGGAGACCGCCTGGAGCCCGACCGGCACGGCGATCGAGACCCCGAACACCGCCTTGCGGTCGGGCTCGTCGAAGCACGGGAACGCTCGGCGGGCGTTGGTCGACTCGAACTGCGTGGTGGCGAGCACGTGCTCGGCGCCGTCGTCGTCGGTCCAGGTCGACCGGTAGAAGCCCCGGAGCTGGTCGTTCAGCACACCGCGGAACGTGAGGGCGATCGTGATGGGACCGGGGGCGAGCTCCGCGCCGACGTCGAGTACGAGCCGTTCCTGGTCGGCGAGCAGCACCGCTGCCGGCTCGTGCACCTCCGCACCCGCCACGACCGTTGCCGCGTCGATCTCGAGGTCGGCGGCGTTGAGCACGATCTCGCTGGTCGCGGCGTCGACGACGGCCTCGATCTCGACCGTCCCGAGGAAGCTCGCCGACGCCAGATCCGGGTCGAGTCGCAGCTCGTAGCGGACGGGGCGCACGGCCCGCGGCAGGCGATGAGGGGAGGGCTCTGACACCTGGTACTCCAGCAGCAGACGGAACCGCCGACACTACCGGGAGCGCGCGCCCGGAGGCGGCGCGCAGCCGAGCCCGACCGCTACCGTGACTCGTTCTTCGACAGGAGCTCTCCACATGGACCAGCACGCGGCCGACGAGCCGATCGACGTCGTCGGCATCGGCAACGCACTCGTCGACGTGATCTCCCACGAGACCGACGAGATGGTCGCCGACCACGGCCTCGTGAAGGGCTCGATGAACCTCATCGAGACCGAGCGGGCCGAGAAGCTCTACGCCGACATGGGTGCGGGCATCGAGGTGTCCGGCGGGTCGGCCGCCAACACCATGGTCGGCGTGGCGTCGTTCGGCGGCACCGCCGCCTACTTCGGCAAGGTCTGCGACGACCAGCTCGGCGAGGTCTTCCTCCACGACCTCAAGGCCACGGGCGTCGAGCCCGTCGTGAGCCCGGCCATCGAGGGTGCCCCGACCGGCCGGTGCCTGATCCTCGTCACGCCCGACGCCGAGCGGACCATGAACACCTACCTCGGCGCCTCGGTCGAGATGCACCCGAGCGACATCGACGACTCGATCGTGCGCCGGGCCCGCGAGGTGTACCTCGAGGGCTACCTCTGGGATCGCCCCGACCCGCAGGAGGCGATGCTGCGCGTCGCGCGGGTCGCACGTGAGGGCGGCGCCCGCGTGTCGCTGACCCTCTCGGACAGCTTCTGCGTCGACCGGCACCGCGAGTCCTTCCTCACGCTCGTCGAGCACGAGGTCGACCTGCTCTTCGCCAACACCGACGAGATCCGCTCGTTGTACGAGGTCGACGACCTCGATGCTGCCGTCGAGCGCGTCCGGCAGCAGTGCGATCTGGCGGCGATCACGATGAGCGCGGAGGGCTCCCTGATCGTGACCCCCGACGACGTCATCAAGGTCGACGCCGAGCCGGTCGAGCGAGTGCTCGACACCACGGGTGCCGGTGATCTCTACGCAGCGGGGTTCCTCTTCGGCCTGGCCAAGGAGCTGCCGTTGGAGCTCTGCGGACGGCTGGCGTCCATCGCCGCGGCCGAGGTGATCAGCCACGTCGGCGCCCGCCCGGCGATCACCCTGCACGATGCGGTGGCCGACCTCCTCGGTTGAGTCGCGCGGCCGCAACACAGCGGCGCGAAGCTGACCGACCATGAACGCTCCCGTGTCGGTCCTCGACCATCCCCTCATCCGTCACAAGGTCTCGCTGCTGCGCGACGTCGACACGCCCGTCTCGGCCTTCCGCTCGCTCGCCCACGAGATCACGATGCTGATGGCGTACGAGTCGCTGCGCGACCTCGAGACCGAGACGATCGACGTCCAGACCCCGTTGGCCGTCGCCGAGGGACACCAGCTCTCGGGCAAGAAGCTCGCCGTGGTCGCGATCCTGCGGGCGGGCCTGGCGATGGTCGACGGGATCCTGCCGCTCGTGCCATCGGCCCGGGTCGGGCACATCGGCCTCTACCGGGACCCCGAGACCCACCTCCCGGTCGAGTACTACATGAAGATGCCCCAGGACCTCGCGGAGCGCGACGTGGTCGTGGTCGACCCGATGCTCGCCACCGGTGGGAGCGCCGCAGCGGCGATCGACCGCCTCAAGGAGGCCGGTGCCCAGTCGCTGAGGCTCCTCTGCCTCATCGGGGCACCCGAGGGGGTCGAGGTGATGCAGCAGCGACATCCCGACGTGCCGATCTGGTTGGCCGCACTCGACAGCCACCTCGACGACCACGCCTACATCGTCCCCGGTCTCGGCGACGCCGGCGATCGCATCTTCGGCACGAAGTGACCGGCCGGGCCGGCGGCGTCGTGCTGACCGTCGGCGATCTGGTCCTCGACGTCGCCGTCGACGTCGGCTCGGACCTCGTGCCCCGAGGTGACACGACCTCGACGGTGCACGTCCGTCGGGGCGGATCGGCGGCCAACGTCGCCGTCTCCGTCGTCGACGCCGGTGGTGCGGCCCGCTTCGCCGGAGCGGTCGGCGACGACGCGGCCGGTCGACTGGCCGTCGGCGAGCTCGTCGACGCCGGGGTCGACGTCCACGTGGAGCGACGGGGTCGGACCGGCACGGTCGTCGCGCTCGTCGATCCGCACGGGGAGCGCTCGATGCTCACCGATCGGGGGGCGGCCGACTCCCTGGTCGAGCTGCCCACCCGCCTGCTCGACGACGTCGGCGCGGTCCACGTCCCCGCGTACGGGCTGCTGGGCGGGGGAGCCCTGGCGGAGGCATCACGCGCTGCGCTCCGTCGTGCGCCCGACGGGGCCTGGCGTTCGGTGGACGCCTCGTCGGTCAGCCTGCTCGATCGCGCGGGGGTGCAGCAGCTCGGGTCGTCGTGCCACGAGCTCGCCGTCGACGTGCTGGTCGCCAACGTCGACGAGGCGACGGCGTTGGGCTGGCCCGACTCGTGGATGGACCACGTGCCGGTGCGGATCGTGAAGCTCGGGCCCGACGGAGCGGAGCTGCTGTCGGACGGTGGGCGGACCGTCGTTGCGACCGAGGCGATCCGGGGAGTGGACACGACGGGGGCAGGGGATGCGTTCGCCGGCGGGCTCCTCGCCGCGCTGGTACGGGGAAGCGGCGTCGAGGATGCGGTCCGGTACGGTCACGCGGCGGCGTCGCGCCTGCTGCGCGCCCGACGTGACGACTGAGGAGCCCCGGTGCCGCCCATCCAACTCCATCCCGAGATCGCCGACGCGCTCGCCGGCGGACACCCGGTCGTGGCGCTCGAGTCGACCGTCTACAGCACCCTCGGCCTGCCCGCCCCCCGCAACGCCGAGGCCCTCGACCGCAGCCTGCTGGCCGTGCGGGGCGCCGGTGCGGTCCCGGCGGTGTGCGCCGTGCTCGACGGCGTCGTCCACGTCGGCCTCGACGAGGGCGATCACGACCGGCTCCTCGCCGCCGATCGCAAGGTCGCCGAGCGGGACCTCGGCGTGGCGCTCGGTCAGCGGTGGCCGGTCGGCGTCACCACCGTCTCGGCGACGCTGGCCATCTGCTCGCTCACCGGCATCCGCTCGTTCGCGACGGGCGGCATCGGTGGCGTGCACCACGACGCACCGCTCACCGGCGACGTGAGCGCAGATCTCGACGCGCTCGCCCGGCATCCGGTCGTGACCGTCTGCGCCGGCGCGAAGGCGTTCCTCGACCTGCCACGCACCCTCGAGGAGCTCGACACCCGCGGCGTGGCCGTCCTCGGCTGGCGCTGCGACGAGCTCCCGGCGTTCTGGAGCCCGTCGAGCGGTGAGCCGCTCCCGCACCGGGCCGACGACGCCGCAGAGGTCGCGGCGATCGCGTCGGCGCGCTGGGAGCTCGGACAAGGAGGCGTCCTGCTCACTGCCCCCATCCCGGCCGACGCCGGCATCCCGCGCGAGGAGCTGGCGCCGGTCATCGCCGAGGTCCTCGCCGAGGCCGATCGGGTGGGTGTCCGCGGCGGTGCGGTGACGCCGATGGTGCTCGGGGCGCTGGCCGAGGCGACCGACGGACGCACGGTCGGCGCCAACCTCGCACTCGTCGAGCACGACGCCACGGTGGCCGCCCACGTTGCCGTCGCGTTATCCCTCCGTGACCGTCCGGGCGATCCGGGGGAGCGCTGAGTAGGCTTGCCGCGGCCCGGTGGAGCGTCCCTGCGCTCGGGCAAGCCGGGAATCCCTGACCTGGAGGATGCAGATGAAGCGCTCGTGGCGCCTGCTGCTCGCTCTGCTCGCCGTGTTCGCCCTCGTGGCGGCGGCGTGTGGCGACAGCGACGATGACGATGGTGCGGCCGAGTCCGGCTCGGCCTCGGAGACCGCCGAGACGACCGAGGCACCAGCCGAGGACACCGAGGCTCCGGCCGAGACCGAGGCTCCGGCCGAGACGGAGGCCCCGTCCGACGACGAGGGGTCCGATGAGGGTGGCTCGATCGGTGTCGGCCTGACCTTCGACATCGGTGGTCGTGGTGACCAGTCGTTCAACGACTCCGCCGCGGCGGGCATCGAGCGGGCCGAGGCCGAGCTCGGGATCACCTTCACCGAGGCCGTCCCGAACGCCGACGGTTCCGACCGTCCTGAGCTGCTCCAGCTGCAGGCCGACACGAACCAGCTCGTCATCGGCGTCGGCTTCCTGTTCGCCGAGGACGTGGACGTCGCCGCCGACGAGAACCCGGACACGCTGTTCGCGGTCGTCGACGACGCCATGCTCGACTTCGAGCAGGACCCGCCCGCCCCGCGCGGTGAGAACATCGCCGGCCTGACCTTCGCCGAAGAGCAGGGCTCGTTCCTCGTCGGCGCCGCTGCGGCGCTGAAGAACGAGACCGGCACGCTCGGCTTCATCGGTGGCGTCGGCGGCTTCGGCCTGATCGAGAAGTTCGAGGCCGGCTTCATCGCCGGTGCTCGCGCGGTCAACCCCGACATCGAGGTGATCTCGCAGTACATCACCCAGGCCCCGGACTTCGACGGCTTCTTCGCCCCGGACCGGGCCCGTGAGATCGCCCTCGCCATGTACGACAGCGGCGCTGACATCATCTACCACGCGGCTGGCGGCGCCGGCGCCGGCATGTTCGAGGCTGCTCGCGAGCAGACCGAGGCCACCGGCTCCAAGGTGTGGGGCATCGGTGTCGACTCCGATCAGTTCAACACCGTCGACCCGGCCCTGTCGGAGTTCGTGCTGACGTCGATGCTGAAGCGGGTCGACGTGGCGGTCTTCGAGATCACCGCGGCTGCCGCCGACGGCACCTTCGCCGCCGGCAACACCGTCTACGACCTGTCGGTCGACGGCGTCGGTTACTCGACGACCGGCGGCTTCGTCGACGACATCGTCGACCAGCTCGAGGACTTCAAGGCCCAGATCATCGCGGGCGACATCGTCGTCCCGACGGTGCCGGAGGGCTGATCTCCCACGAGCTGAGCGCCACGTAGCGTTCACACGTCGAGGGGCGGGGTCGGGCTAGTGTCCGGTCCCGCCCTTCGTCGCGCACGGGAGGTCATGTGGCGGCAGCGATCGAGCTGATCGGCATCACCAAGCGTTTTCCCGGCGTCGTCGCCAACGATGACGTCAACCTCCGGGTCGAGGCCGGTGAGATCCATGCGATCTGCGGCGAGAACGGCGCCGGCAAGTCGACGCTCATGAAGATCCTCTACGGCATGCAACCGGCCGACGAGGGGCGGATGCTGGTCAACGGTGAGGAGGTCTCGTTCTCCTCGCCGAGCGAGGCGATCGACCGGGGCATCGGCATGGTCCACCAGCACTTCATGCTGGCCGACCAGCTGACGGTGCTGGAGAACGTCATCCTCGGATCGGAGCCGGTGAAGTCCGGTGGCCGCATCGACTTCGGGGCTGCCCGATCGCACCTCGAGGAGGTCGCCCACGACTACGGGCTCGACGTCCATCCCGACGACCTGATCGAGACCCTCGAGGTCGGTGAGCGGCAGCGGGTCGAGATCATCAAGGTCCTCTTCCGCGGCGCCCGCATCCTCATCCTCGACGAGCCGACGGCGGTGCTCGTGCCCCAGGAGGTCGAGGCCCTCTTCGACAACCTGCGCGAGCTCAAGGCGAGCGGCGCGACGATCCTCTTCATCGACCACAAGCTCGACGAGGTCCTCGAGATCTCCGACTCCATCACGGTGCTGCGACAGGGGAAGACCGTCGCCACGGTCAAGCCCGAGGACGTGACCGCCCACGATCTCGCCGAGCTGATGGTCGGCTCCGAGCTGCCCACCCCCGACACGAACGAGAGCACGGTCACCGACACCGTCGAGCTCGCCATCGACGGCGTCACCGTGCTCGACGAGGACGAGCGTCCCGTCGTCGACGACGTCACCCTGCAGGTCCGCCGGGGCGAGGTCGTCGGGATCGCCGGAGTCGAGGGCAACGGCCAGGGCGAGCTCGTCGACGCGATCATCGGCACCGAGGAGATCGCTGCCGGCACGATCAGCCTCGGCGGCGAGGACATCACCGCGTGGCCGGTTCGCCAGCGGCGTGAGTCGGGCATCGGCTACGTCCCCCAGGACCGCCACGACGAGGGACTGCTGCTCGAGTCACCCCTCTGGGAGAACGCTGCGCTCGGTCATCAGACCAAGAAGCCCTTCGCCCGCGGCATCTGGGTCGACCGTGCCGGGTCGCGGGAGCGCACCACGGAGATCCGGAGCGAGTTCGACGTGCGGGCGCCCAACATCGACGTCTCCGCGCAGGCGCTGTCGGGCGGCAACCAGCAGAAGCTGATCATCGGCCGAGAGATGACGTCGAACCCGAGCCTGCTCGTCGCGGCCCACCCGACCAGAGGGATCGACGTCGGCGCGCAGGCGGCGGTGTGGGAGAACATCCGTGAGGCGCGGTCACAGGGGCTGGCGACGCTGCTGATCTCCGCCGACCTGGACGAGCTGATCGGGCTCTCCGACACGATCGTCGTCATGTTCCGGGGCCGGCTGGTCGCCGAGCTGGATCCGGCACAGGTCACGCCGCGGGACTTGGGTGCCTACATGACGGGTGCGGCACTCGAAGGGGAGGCATCGTGAACAACCCGACGGTGCGGCGCATCGTGCTCGCCGCCGGCGCGCCGGTGTCCGCGTTCGTCCTGGCGGTCGTCGTCTCGTCGATCGTGCTGATCATCTCGGGCAGCAACCCGTTCACGGCGTACGGCGACATGATCGAGAACGCCAGCCGCCTCGAGACCATGATCGACACGCTCAACGAGGCGGTGCCGCTCTACCTCTCCGGTGTCGCCGCGGCCATCGGGTTCCGCATGAACCTGTTCAACATCGGCGTCGAGGGCCAGTACCTCATCGCCGCCTTCTTCGCCGCCGTCATCGGTGCCGCCGTCGAGCTCCCCGCGGTGCTCCACGTGCTGCTGATCCTGATCGTGGCGATGTTCTCCGGGGCGGTCTACGCCGGGATCGCCGGTCTGCTGAAGGTGACCAGGGGCGTGAACGAGGTGATCTCGACGATCATGCTCAACTCGATCGCCGTCGGTGGGATCATCGCCTGGCTCATCCGTGAGTTCCAGGACGACACGAGCACCACCAACCTCGGCACGAAGCCGATCGCCGACTCGGGGCTGATCCCCGACCTCAACGGCTTCGTGGAGATCTTCACCCGGGAGATCACCGGCGGTCGTGAGCTGACCGGGTTGATCGTCCTGGCCGTGGTGGTCGGCGTCGTGTACCACCTCTTCATCAACCGCACCCGTCTCGGTTTCGACTTCCGGGCGAGCGGCATCAACCCGATGGCCGCCAAGGCCGGTGGCGTGCCGCCGAAGCGGATGGTGCTCTACGCCATGTTGCTGTCCGGTCTCGTCGCCGGTCTCGTCGGCATGCCCGAGCTGCTCAGCGAGCAGGGCAACTACGAGCAGAGCTTCCGTCAGGGCCTCGGCTTCTCCGGCATCGCCGTGGCGCTGCTCGGGCGCAACAACCCGGCCGGCATCGCGGTCGGTGCGCTGCTGTTCGGTCTGCTGAGCTCCTCGTCCGCGATCCTGCAGGTGAGCGGTTCGGCGACGCCCGAGATCGTGATCATCATGCAGGGCGTCATCGTGCTCGCCGCCGTCATCTCCTACGAGGTCGTCGGTCGCATCCGGGCACGGGACGAGGCCCGAACAGCCCGCGAGGCGACCGTGGGAGTGCCGGCATGACCGCCCCGACCGACACCCCGCCCCCCACCGGTGATCCGCTGCCGACCTCACCCTGGTCGCAGCGGCTGGCCGCCTGGCGCCGGCTCCCCGCCTGGGCCCGCTGGGCGCTGTCAGCAGCGCTCGGCATCCTCCTGCTCACGCTGGTCCAGGAGTTCGGCACCGACGACACCTCGGCGCTCACGTCGCAGTCGACCTCCCAGGCGATGGTCAGGTGGGCGGTCCCGATCCTCCTCGCCGGCCTCGGTGGTCTGTTCGCCGAGCGGGCCGGCGTCGTCAATATCGGTCTCGAGGGGATGATGATCCTCGGCACCTGGTTCGGCGCCTGGGGTGCCATCAACTGGGGCCCGTGGGGCGGCATCATCGCCGGCCTCGTCGGCGGCGCGCTCGGTGGCCTCGTGCACGCCGTCGCCACCGTCAGCTTCGGCGTCGACCACATCATCTCCGGTGTGGCGATCAACATCGTCGCGCCCGGCTTGACCAGGTATCTGTCCGACGAGATCTTCACCGGCTACGACGGCGGCTCGATCACGCAGTCCCCCCGGGCCGAGTCGCTCGGGCGCTTCACCATGCCGGTCACCAGCGGCGGGCCCATCGGGAGCTGGGACTCACCCGACGTGCTCGGGTGGTTCGTGCGACAGGAGTGGTTCTTCATCTCCGACGTCGCGAGCGTGCTGAAGGGCCTCACCACCCAGGTCTCGTACTTCACGATCATCGCCCTGTTGCTGGTGCCGTTCTCGGCGTGGCTGCTGTGGCGCACCCGGGTCGGCCTGCGGATCCGCATCGCCGGTGAGCGTCCGGAGGCCGGCGAGTCGCTCGGCGTCGACATCTACAAGCACAAGTACATCGGCGTCATCGTCAGCGGTGCCCTCGCCGGCATGGCCGGTGCGTTCATCGTCATGGAGCTGACGGGCTTCTACCGGGAGGACCAGACGACGGGTCGGGGCTTCATCGGCCTGGCCGCGCTGATCTTCGGCAACTGGCGACCGGGGGGCGTGCTGCTCGGTGCGCTCGTGTTCGGCTACCCGTTCGGCCTGTCGCTCCGCGATCTCGACGGGTCGGGCACGCACGCGCTGTTGCTCGTCGTGGCGATCTCGCTCGGGCTGGTCGTGCTGTGGGCCCTCTCCCGCCGCAACCGCGTGGACGCCATCCTCGCCGGGATCTTCGGCGGCCTGGCGTTGCTCTGGTACCTGCTGTCCGACACGGCGCCGGACTGGCTACCGAACACGATGCCGTTCGTGCTGGTGCTGCTCGTGCTGCTCTTCGCGAGCCAGCGCCTCCGGATGCCCCAGGCCGACGGCCAGATCTACCGACGCGGCGAGACCTAGGCACGACGGTGGAGATCGACTGGGACGAGCTGCGCCGCCGTGCCGTCGAGGTCGCCGGCAACGCGTACGCCCCCTACTCCGACTTCCCGGTCGGAGCCGCCGGCATCGCCGACGACGGACGCGTCGTGGCCGGCTGCAACGTCGAGAACGCGAGCCTGGGCCTGAGCCTCTGCGCCGAGTGCGGGCTGGTCTCCGCGCTCCACGCCTCCGGGGGTGGTCGGTTGATCGCCGTCGCGGTCCGAAAGGGCGACGGTGGCGACATCGTGCCCTGCGGTCGATGCCGCCAGCTCTTGTACGAGGCCGGTGGCGCGGAGCTCCTCGTCGACACCGACGGCGATCCCCGGCCGCTCAGCACGCTGCTGCCGGAGGCCTTCGGACCGGAGGACCTCGACACCTGAGCGGCGAGGTCGGTGGTCGCCGATGCGGCCGTAGACTCGGTGGATGTCCCGCCTCTCCGATGACCTCATCCGGCAGGCCCCGAAGGTCGTTCTCCACGACCACCTCGACGGTGGCTTGCGGCCTTCGACGATCATCGAGCTCGCCGACCAGACCGGCCACCAGCTTCCGTCGACCGACGAGGCCGAGCTCGCGCAGTGGTTCCACCTCGGCGCCGCCCGCCGCGATCTGCCGCTCTACCTCGAGACCTTCGACCACACGGTCGGTGTCCTGCAGACCGCTGATGCCCTCCACCGGGCCGCCAAGGAGTGCGCCGAGGATCTCGCGGCCGACGGCGTTGTCTACGCCGAGGTGCGCTTCGCCCCGGAGCTGCACGTCGAGCGCGGCCTCAAGATGGACGCCGTCGTGGAGGCGGTGCAGGCCGGCTTCGCCGAGGGTTCGGCCGACACCGATCTCACGGTCCGCACCCTCGTGACGGCCATGCGAACCACCGCCCGATCGCTCGAGATCGCCGAGCTCGCGGTCCGCCACCGCGACCACGGGGTGGTGGGCTTCGACATCGCCGGCAAGGAGGCAGGCTTCCCACCGAGCCGACACCTCGACGCCTTCCAGTACGTGATGCGAGAGAACTTCCACATCACGATCCACGCCGGCGAGGCCTTCGGGCTCCCCTCGATCTGGGAGGCCCTGCAGTTCTGCGGCGCCGAGCGACTCGGCCACGGCGTCCGGATCGTCGACGACATCACCATCGACCCCGATGGCAAGGCCCACCTCGGCCGGCTGGCCGCGTTCGTGCGCGACCGGCGTGTGCCCCTCGAGCTGTGCCCGAGCTCCAACGTGCACACCGGCGCTGCCGACTCGATCGAGTCCCACCCGATCGGGCTCCTGCGCAAGCTGCGCTTCCGCATCACCGTCAACACCGACAACCGGCTGATGTCGGACGTGACGATGAGCAAGGAGTTCGGCCTCCTCGCCGACGCCTTCGGCTGGGGTCTGGACGACTTCGAGTGGATGACGATCAACGCGATGAAGTCGTCGTTCTTCCCGTTCGATCAGCGGCTTCGGCTGATCAACGAGATCATCAAGCCCCGGTACGCAGCGCTGAAGGCGCGCGACCTCTAGCGCCCACGTCGCCGGGCCGCTCACGAAGCGGACACGATCTGCCGATCTCCAATTGGTGGTCGGAGTCGAGCACCTGGGAATGCGCCGTGCGCTGACGTTCGTCGTCGCCGCGCCGTTCGTGCTCGCGGTCGCCGCGCTGGCCGTCGGCGCCAGGTTCGCTCACGACGAGGCGGTGACCTCCGAACGCCGCGCCGACATCGCGGAGTCCTACGAGCTGGTCAGCCGATACGCCGAGGCCGTGCGCGGCGAGCTCGGCCTCCGTGAGGCGGCGGCGAGCGCAGCCGCCCTCGACTCCGCCGAGATCGACGGCATCATGGGGTTGTGGGCGGTTCGCCTGACCACGAGCACCGATACGGCTCGGGGCGACATCGCTCCCGGGATCGACGGGCTCCCGACCGAGCTCGCCGACGGGGTGCGTGAGACCGACGTCCTGCTGACGGCCGTTCGTTCGGCCGACGAGCGCGGCGACGACGAGGAGGTGCTCGCCTCCACACGCACAGGGATCGCCGGTGCCGGTGAGCTCGCCGAGGCTGCTGCCGCCGTGCTGCTCGCCAACGGCGACGCGGGGTGGAGCGCCATCGTCGAGTTGCACGAGGTGAGCACCTCGTTGAACGAAGAGGCCTTCCTCGCTGCGCAGATCCTCACCGGGACCGCCCCGGTGGGCAGTGGTGAGCGGTTCCCCGCGATCGTGAGGCAGACCGACGCTCGACTCGGTGACCTCCGTCGGGTCATCGACGCTGCGGGCTCCCGGGAGCTCGCCGTGCTCATCGACGACGAGCGCTGGAGCGCGTGGCAGAGCGTGCGGGCCGTGACGGTGGACGTGCTCGCCGGCGGCGATGCGCTGACCACCGGTGAGGCGACCGCGATCCTGATCGAGCCGACCCAACTGCAGGTCGAGGTGGCCGACTTCGCACGCGAGACGACGGAGCGCTACGCCGGGATCGCCCGGAGCGACGGGCTGGCGGCCGAGCGGACCCGCAACCTGCTCCTGGCCACGGGAGGTCTCGGCCTCATCGTCACCTCGGTCCTGACCTGGCTCCTCGCGCGTTCGCTGTCAGGGCGCCTCCGGCGGATGGCGCACGTCGCGGAACGCATCTCCGAGGGCGAGCTCGACAGCGAGCCGCTCAACCTCTCCGGGTCCGACGAGCTCGCACAGCTCGGGCGGGCGATGGACGAGATGCAGTCGACGCTGCGTGTGGCCCACGAGCAGCTCGGTGCCCTCGCTGCCGGAGCCGAGCAGCAGCTCTCGCCCGACGAGCTGCCGGGCTCGATCGGCCGGGCGATGCGGGTGGCCATCCGGCGGGTCGGGCGGACCACCGCCGACCTTCGACGCCGGGCGACGCACGACTCGCTCACCGGTCTGCTCGATCGCGACGGGCTGCACGCCGCGATCGGCGAGCTCGACGAGGTGGGCGGCCTCGGGGTGCTCCTCGTCGATCTCGACGGCTTCAAAGACGTCAACGACCGGTTCGGCCACGACGTGGGCGACGCCGTCCTGGTCACCGTCGCCCGCCGGCTCGAGGCGATCACGCGCTCCGACGACGATCTGGTCGCGCGGCTCGGTGGGGACGAGTTCGTGGTCATCGTCACCGAGCCCGACGGGCTCGCCCGGATCGCAGCGGTCGCCGAGCGGGTCGTCATGGGTGCGAGCGAGCAGATGCGCGTCGGCGAGATCGAGGTCGGCGTGGGCGCGTCGGTCGGCTGGACCCTCGTCCAGGAGGGCGAGTTCTTCGCCGATGCGCTCCGACGCGCCGATCGGGGCATGTACCGGGCGAAGCGAGAGGGGAAGAGCCGGGCCGTCCAGGCCGGCTGAGTCGCCTCAGGTCGTCGGGAGCTCGGTGAGGTCGGTGACGGCCTGCGCGAACTCGACAGCGACCGGATCGATGCTGGACGGATCGGCACCTTGGGCCAGCGCCATGACCCGGGTGATGTCGCCCTGGACCAGGATCTTCCCCTCGAGGAACGACTGCATGATCTTCTGCGGGTCGCGCTGGACGAACAGGTCGACGGCGACGGCGTACTCGGTCGTGACGCTCAGATCCGGTTGCTCGACGTGCTCGCGAACGAGGACGGGATAGCCGCCGGTCGTGTCGACGTGGAGCTGCAGCTCGTCGTCGGAGAACGGGGTCTTGCGGACCAGGACGTTGACCTTCGCCTCCACGGGGACCTCGGGCAGGCGCTCGCCGTACTCGTCCCGCAGGGCGTCGATCGCGTCGAACCAGTCCTCGGAGAGGAACGCATGAGCCATCGCCCGGGACGGTACTCGCTCGGGAGCGATCGGCCGTGAGCGCTCGCTACGATCGTCCGCCATCGACACCCCTCGAGGAGCCCGCTCATGACCGATGTCCTGCCCGGCGCCGAGGCGCGCTCGGTCACGGGTGGCACCCGTGGCGCCCTCGTGCTGCACGGCTTCACCGGCAACCCCAGCTCGATGCGACCGATCGCCGACGCCTTCGAGGAGGCGGGCTGGTCGGTCGAGCTCCCGCGGCTACCCGGGCACGGCACGACCGTCGACGACATGCTCACGACCTCGTATCCCGACTGGATCGGCGAGGTGGAGGCGGCGTGGGCCCGGCTCGTCGAGCGCACCGAGCACCAGGTCGTCGTCGGCTTGTCGATGGGCGGGACGCTCACGGCCGAGGTGGCAACGCGCCACGAGCCGGCCGGCGCGGTGTTCATCAACGCCGCGATCGCCCCCATCGCCGCCGAGATGCAGGAGGGTGCGCAGCAGCTCATCGACGGCGGCGCGCAGGTGATGCCGGGCATCGGCTCGGACATCGCCAAGGAGGGTGTGGTCGAGTCGGCGTACCCGGAGACCCCGCTCCTGCCCCTGTTGTCCCTGGCCGCGGCCGTCGACGAGCTCCAGGATCGCCTCGCCGACATCCGCTGTCCGATCCTCGTGCTCACCAGCCCCGAGGACCACGTGGTCCCGCCCGAGAGCAGCGATCACCTCGCCGCAGCGGTGTCGGGCCCGGTGCGGCGCATCTCGCTGGACCGGAGCTACCACGTCGCCACCCTCGACCACGACGCCGAGCTGATCATCAGCGAGGCCCTGGCGTTCGCCGACGAGGTGACTGCGTGAGCGAGCGCATCTCGACCGAGGACGTCGCCCGCATCGCCGAGCTCGCCCGGCTCCGTCTGACCGACGAGCAGCTCTCCCACTACGTCGAGCACCTCGGAGCCGTGCTCGACCACGCCGAGGACCTCGACGAGGTCGACCTCGACGGCGTGCCGGCCACCTGGCAGGCGATCCCGCTGTCCAACGTGCTGCGCGACGACGTCGTCGCCCCCGACGTGGAGCCCGACGAGGTGCTCGCGCAGGCGCCGGCCGCCGAGGATCACCAGTTCCGCGTCCCGCCGATCCTCGGTGAGGCTCCCTGATGGGCGCTGCGCTCGAGCTCGCAGCCCAGGTCCGCGCCGGGGAGCGATCCGCCCGTGACGTCGTCCAGGAGCACCTCGATCGCATCGGCGAGCTGGACGGCGAGATCCACGCCTTCCTCGAGGTCACCACCGACCAGGCGCTCGCCGCCGCCGATGCCGTCGACGCGCAGGTCGCCGCCGGCGAGGACCCCGGGCCGCTCGCCGGCGTCCCGGTCGCGCTGAAGGACAACCTCTGCACCCGGGGCGTGCCGACGACCTGCAGCTCCAGGATCCTGGAGGGCTGGAGGCCCCCCTACGACGCCACCGTCGTGCGTCGCCTGCGAACCGCCGGTGGCATCGACGTCGGCAAGACCAACCTCGACGAGTTCGCCATGGGCTCGTCGACGGAGAACTCCGCGTTCGGGCCGACCCGCAACCCGCTCGACGTCGAGCGCGTCCCCGGTGGCTCCTCCGGCGGCTCGGCCGCTGCGGTCGCGGCGGGGTTCGCTCCGCTCGCCCTCGGCACCGACACGGGCGGGTCGATCCGCCAGCCGGCCGCCCTGTGCGGTCTGGTCGGCGTGAAGCCCACCTACGGCCTCGTCAGCCGCTACGGGCTGATCGCCTTCGCCTCCAGCCTCGATCAGGTCGGCCCGCTGACCCACGACGTCGCCGACGCGGCGGCGTTCCTCGACGTGATCGCCGGTCCGGACGACCGCGACTCGACGTCGGTCACCGAGGCCCAGCCCGCCGTCTCCGCCACGCTGGACCGGGGGGTCGAGGGCCTCCGTGTCGGCGTGCTCGACGAGATCACCTCGGTCGCCACGCCGGACGTGCGAGCCCGGGTCGGCGCCGCCGCCGAGGCGCTCGCCGCCGCCGGGGCGAAGGTCGGCGAGGTCTCGGTGCCGGCGTCGAAGCAGGCGCTGACGTCGTACTACCTCGTCGCTCCGGCCGAGGCGTCGTCCAACCTCGCCCGCTTCGACGGCGTTCGCTACGGCTTGCGGGTCGACGGCGCGGACACCGCCGAGATGATGGTCAACACCCGGACGGCCGGCTTCGGGCCCGAGGTGAAGGCCAGGATCATGCTGGGTACCTATGCCCTGTCGGCCGGCTACTACGACGCGTACTACGGCCGGGCCCAGCGGCTCCGCGTGCTGCTCCAGCAGGAGTTCGCCGTCGCGTACGAGCAGTACGACGTGTTGCTGGGAGCGACCTCGCCCACGACGGCGTTCCGCTTCGGCGAGCGAGCCGACGACCCGTTGGCCATGTACGCGTCCGACCTGTGCACGCTCCCGTCGAGCCTCGCCGGCCATGCTGCCGTCAGCGTGCCCTACGGCGAGGGCGACGACGGCATGCCCGTCGGCGTGCAGGTGCTCGGGCCGGCGTTGAGCGACCCGCTCGTGTTCCAGGTGGCCGCTGCCGTGGAGGCGACCCGATGACCCCGAACCGCACGGGAACGGCACGGATGAGCCGACCAGAGGGCGAGACGACGTGACCGACGTGACCGATGTGACCGATGTGTGGACCCACGAGGGCTACGAGCTCGTCTGCGGGCTCGAGGTCCACGTCGAGCTGGCGACCGCATCGAAGCTGTTCAGCCCGGCCGCCAACCGCTTCGGCGACGACCCGAACACCAACATCGATCCGGTGTGCGTGGGCCTGCCCGGGACACTGCCGGTGCTCAACCGGCACGCGGTGGAGCTGGCCATCCGCCTCGGCCTGGCGCTCGAGTGCGACATCCGGCCGAGCATCTTCGCCCGCAAGAACTACTTCTATCCGGACATGCCGAAGGACTTCCAGATCTCGCAGTACGAGTTGCCGATCTGCTCCGACGGGCGGCTCGAGCTGCCCGGCGGCCACGTCGTCGGCATCGAGCGAGCCCACCTCGAGGAGGACACGGGCAAGACCACCCACGTGGGCGGTGGAGGTCGGATCCATGACGCCACCTACTCGTTGGTCGACTACAACCGCTCCGGCGTGCCGCTGCTGGAGATCGTCAGCCGACCCGAGGTCCGCACGCCCGACCAGGCGCGCGAGTACGCCTCCGAGCTGCGGGCGATCCTGCTCGCCACCGGCGTCTCCGACGCCCGGATGGAGGAGGGGTCGATGCGCGTCGACGCCAACGTCAGCGTGCGGCCGATCGGGAGCGACGAGCTCCGCACTCGCTGCGAGATCAAGAACCTCAACTCGATCCGCTCGCTCGGCCGCGCGATCGAGTACGAGGCCAAGCGCCACATCGCCCTCTACGAGGACGGCGAGGCGTCCGTTCAGGAGACCCGGCACTGGGACGAGGACGGTGGGCGGACACACACGCTGCGGTCGAAGGAAGAGGCGTACGACTACCGCTACTTCGCCGATCCGGACCTGCCGCCGCTGACCCCCGACCCGGCCTGGATCGAGCGGATCGCCGCCGACCTGCCGCCCCTGCCCGCAGCCCGACGTCACCAGCTCGCCGACGCCGCCGGAGTCGCGGCCTCCGAGGCTGCCCTGGTCGTCGAACGGGGGCTCGACGGCCTCTGCCTCGCCACCATCGCCGAGGGCGCCGACGCCGGCCGTGTGCTCGTCCACGCCACCCAGAACCTGAGCGACGGCGCCGACGGGCTGGCCCCCGGCGCGTTCGCGGCGCTCGTCGGGATGGAGGTCGGCGGAGACCTGACCGCGACGCAGGCCAAGCAGGTGCTGGCGGAGATGGTCGAGACCGGGAGAGGGCCGGCCGAGATCGCGGCCGACCGCGGCTTCGAGGCCATGGACTCCGGCGATCTGCACTCGATCGTCGACGAGGTCGTCGCCGCCAGCCCGGACGAGTGGCAGCGCTTCGTCGAAGGCGACCAGAAGGTCATGGGCTTCTTCGTCGGACAGGTCATGAAGCGCACCCAGGGACAGGCCGACGGCAAGGCCGTCTCCGCCCGTCTCCGCGAGCTCGCGCAGGCCTGAGTCCCACCCGAGTGGGGACCCCCGGGCTCGCTCTCCCGGTGTCCTCGGCCTGACGGCCTCCGGCCCGGGCCGTGCTCGTGATGGGTCTCATCGCGGCCCGACCACCGCGTGGGGCGGTCGGGCCGACAGACTGGTCCCGTGCGACTCCTGATCGTCGAGGACGAGGCCGACCTGGCCGATGCGCTCGCCGCAGGCCTGCGCGCGGAGGGGTACGCGGTCGACGTGGCCTTCGACGTCACCGGCGCCAGCGAACGGTTGGTGGTCAACACCTACGACCTGGTCGCGCTCGATCTCGGTCTGCCCGACGGCGACGGCCTCGAGCTCTGCCAGGCGTTGCGGTCCGGACAGATCGGTCCCAACTCCGACACGCGGGTGATCGTGATCACCGCTCGCGACGCGCTCGACGAGCGCATCCGCGGGCTCGACACCGGCGCCGACGACTACGTCGTGAAGCCCTTCGATCTCGGGGAGCTCGCCGCCCGCATCCGGGCCCTGCTGCGGCGCGACGTCGGCCAGGGGGACCCGGTCCTCCAGGTCGGCGAGCTGTGCCTCGACGCCGCCCGGCACGAGGTCTCGCGGGGCACGCGCCCGCTCGACCTCACCGCGAAGGAGTTCGCGCTGCTCCGCTACCTGATGCTGCACCCGGGCCGGGTCCTGACGACCGAGGAGCTGCTCGAGCACGTGTGGGACGAGAACGTGGACCCCTTCTCCAACATCGTCCGGGTCACGATCTCCAACCTCCGCCGCAAGCTGGTCGTCGACGACGAGTCGCAGCCGATCGAGACGGTCGTCGGCGTGGGCTACAGGCTGATCGGCGCATGACCTTCCTCGGCGTGCTCCGGTCGACTCGGGGACGGATGGCCCTCACGTGGTCGGTCATGGTCGTCGCCGCTGCGGCCCTGCTCCTGCTCGTCATCAACGTCGCCCTCACCCGCACCCTCGACGACCAGTCGGTGACCCAGCAGGTGATCACCGCCCGGCAGGAGGGGCCGTTCATCATCTTCGACCAGGCGGAGATGGTCGTCGTCGACTCGGTCGAGCGCGAGGTCAACGACCGCACGCTGTCGAACATCCGACGGGTGTCGATGGCTGCCGTCGTCGGGTTGTTCCCGATCAGCCTGGCGGTCGGCTGGCTCGTCGCTGGACGCGGGCTTCGGCCCGTCGACCGCATCACCCGCGTCGCCCGCGACATCGAGGCCACCGACCTCACCCGCCGCATCCACCTCCAGGGTCCCGACGACGAGCTCAAGCGGCTGGCCGACACCTTCGATGCGATGCTCGACCGGATCTGCGAGGGCGTGGACGACCAGCGGGCGTTCGTGCAGAACGCGTCGCACGAGCTCCGCACCCCTCTCGCCGTCGCCACCACCAACCTGGACGTCGCGCTCCGGGACCCGGACCCGGAGTCGGTCCGGAATCGGGCCGGCATCGCCCGACGCTCGTTGGGCAGGCTGGGCTCGTTGGTCGACGACCTGTTCTTCTTCGCCCGACAGCAGGGGACCGACGTCGAGGTCACCGACGTCGACATCGACGTCCTCGTCGCCGGCCTGGCCGAGGACTTCGGCGAGCAGGCCCGCCGACGCGACATCGTCCTCCGGACGGCGGCGAGCTCGGGCTCGGTGTTGGAGCTCGATCGCGACGGCATCCACCGGGCCATGGCCAACCTGCTCGACAACGCCGTCCGGCTGGCGCCCGCGGGGTCCGTCGTGACCGTCGGCGCCGGGCGCCTCGACGGCTGGACCTGGCTCGGGGTGCTCGACCAGGGCCCGGGGATCCCACCCGAGCAGCAGGCGCTCGTCTGGCAGCGGTTCTGGCGGTCCTCGAGCGGTGGGACCGGCCTGGGCCTGGCCATCGTGCGCCAGACCGTCGAGTCGCATCAGGGCAAGGTCAGCCTGACCTCCGAGCTCGGCGCGGGCTCGTCGTTCCTGCTGTGGCTCTCGGGGCCGGACGACCACGGCCCGCACCCCGAGATCGATCCCCTGTGGGCTGCCCCGAGGGGTTGAGCCCGGGTTTACCCCTCCTTGATGGTGGGCTCCGTACCGTCGGTCAGCATGGACACCGCTGTGGGAAACGACCGCCGGACCTGGCGCGACCTCCCGGCCGAGCCGCCGTGGGGTGATGGGGGCACACCCACGCCCCCTCCGCCGCCCGCGCCCGAGTCCGGCGCCGACGATGGCGGATCGACCCGCCGCGCGGCGATCGTGGCCGTGGTCGCGACCCTCCTCGTCGCCGTGATCGCCACCGCCCTCTACCTCGCGCTCCGCGACGACGAGGAGGCGACCGCCGGCCCCCTCTTCGACGAGCCCATCGCCGAGGTGACGCCCGGGCTCGGCGAGGACGGTGCCGCCACCGACCCGGCCCCGTCGCCGCTCGACGACTTCCTCGGCGAGGACGGCCTGCCACCCGGCCTCGACGACTTCCTGGGCGACCAGCTTCCCGGCCTGGAGGAGTTCTTCGGTGGGCAGCTTCCGCCGAACCTGGAGGAGTTCTTCGGTGGCGAGCTGCCCAACCTCGACGAGTTCTTCGGTGGGCAGCTTCCGCCGGAGTTGGAGGAGTTCTTCGGTGGTGAGCTGCCGAACCTGGAGGAGTTCTTCGGTGGTGAGCTGCCGAACCTGGAGGAGTTCTTCGGTGGTGAGCTGCCGAACCTGGAGGAGTTCTTCGGTGGTGAGCTGCCGAACCTGGAGGAGTTTTTCGGTGGGGAACTGCCGGGCCTCGATGAGTTCTTCGGTGGCGGCGACGACCCGTTCGCTCCCGCCCCCGAGGGCGGCAGCCTCGGCACCACCCTGCTCGACATCGACCCCTTTCCGAGCGGTTGGCAGGTCAGCGCCACGGCGATCACCGCCGACGATGGACTGGTGACCGAGGCGATCAGCCTGGCCGGGCCGGTCGGCCCGGTCGAGATCATCGCCACCAACGGCGAGATCGAGGTGCGAGGTGACGAGGCATCGGTCGGCGACCGCGACGTACTGGTCGACCGGGACGACGATCGGACGACGATCACCTGGACCGACGGTGACGTGACCATCGAGCTCACCGCCGGGGCCGACCGAGACCTCGACGAGCTCGCCGAGCTCATCGAGGCGATCGAGACGACGCCGTGACCGACGAACGAGGACGAGCTGTGGACGATCGCGAGCCGAGCGAACCCGAGCCGAGCGGGACCGATCCGGCGTCGACCGACGCCGAGGACGTGACGCCGATCCTCGGTGCGGTCGCCGACGGCGCGACGCCCGAGCCGCCCACGGCCCACGAGACGCCCACGGCCCACGCGACGCCCGAGTCACCCGCGGCCCACGAGAGCACGACCCCCCAGCTGCCGACGGTCCCGCCGTCGCCGCCTCGCCCCGACCCGCTCCCGGAGTCGTGGACCCGGGCCGACCGCTTCGGTGCGCCGACCCAGCCCGACATCCTCCCCGGGGCCGCCGGTGGCGGCGACATCCTCCCCGGCACCGCCGGGCCGACCGCGACCCCACCGTCGGCGTGGGCCGACCGCGGTCCCGATCCGATCACGGCGACGACGCCGGTCGAGCCGTGGGTCGCCCAGCTCGACCAGCTGCGCTTCGAGATCCGGCAGGTGATCGTCGGACAGCACCGTGTCGTCGAGCGCGTGCTCGTGTCGTTGCTGGCCGGCGGCCACTGCCTCCTCGAGGGCGCCCCCGGCCTGGGCAAGACCAAGCTGCTGTCCACGCTCTCCCGCACGATCGGCGGGTCGTTCTCCCGCATCCAGTTCACGCCCGACCTGATCCCCTCGGACATCGTCGGCACGCGCATCTACCGGGGCTCGACCGAGCGCTTCGACGTCGAGCTCGGTCCGATCTTCGCCAACCTCGTCCTGGCCGACGAGATCAACCGTGCCCCGGCGAAGGTGCAGTCGGCCCTGCTCGAGGTGATGGCGGAGCATCAGGTGACGATCGGCGGCGAGACGCATGCGGTGCCGGATCCGTTCCTGGTGCTCGCCACCCAGAACCCGATCGAGCACGAGGGGGTCTACGCGTTGCCCGAGGCCCAGCGCGACCGCTTCCTCATGCGGGTGCCGGTCGACTTCCCGACGCCCGCACAGGAGGCCGAGATCGTCCGCCGCGGTGCCTCCGGTGAGGTCGAACCCGACACGATCCTCTCGACCGATGACGTCCGGGAGCTCCAGCAGCTCGCCGCGGACGTTCACGTCGATCCACGGGTCGCGGACTATGCCGTGCGGCTCGTGCTGGCGACCCGGTCGCCCCGCGAGCACGGTCTCGACGAGCTCGACGGTCTGATCGACTACGGCGCCAGCCCGCGGGCGACGCTCGGGCTGCTCTCGGCCGGCAAGGCCCTCGCGGTGCTACGAGGCCGGCGGTGGGTGTCGCCCCAGGAGATCTTCGACGTCGCCTACGACGTCCTCAACCACCGGTTGGTGCTGTCGTTCGAGGCGCTCGCCGAGGGCACGACCGTCGACGAGGTCCTGGTGACGCTCCTGTCGACGGTGCGGGCGCCGGTCGGCGTGACCGAGCCCGGCATCGCATCGTGAAGCGACGCGCTCGCCGCTCGGACCACGGCGACGTCGACGCCATGCTCCGCACGGTCGAGTTGACCGTCGATCGTCGGCTCGACGGTCTCCTCCACGGGGACTACCAGGGCCTGCTGCCCGGTCACGGCTCGGAGCTCGGTGAGGCCCGGCCCTACGTGGCCGGCGACGACGTTCGCCGGATCGACTGGACCGTCACGGCTCGCACTCGCGAGACGCACGTGCGCGACACCATCGCCGACCACGAGCTGGACACCTCGATCCTGGTCGACCGGTCGGCGAGCATGGCCGTTGGCTCCCGACGTTGCACCACCGGCGAGCTCGGGCTCGAGGTCACCGCCGCGCTCGGCTTCCTGGTCGCGACCGGCGGCAACCGCGTCGGTGTGATGGGCGTCGACGGCTCCGGCACCTCGTGGATCCCGCACCGCATCGGTCGCGCGCACGTCCGGGGTGCGGTGCGGCGCATCGCCTCGGCGCCGCCGTCGGGCGCCGGCGACCTGAGCGAGGCGCTGCGCCGGCTGTCGGCCATGGCGACGCGACGCGGCTTCGTCGCCATCGTCACCGACCTCCACGGACGGGCGGGCTGGGAGCGCGAGCTCCGTCGCCTGGCCAGCCGCCACAGCGTCCTCGTGGTCGAGCTCGGCGACCCGTTGGACCGCGGCCTGCCCGACGTCGGCTACTTGACGGTCGTCGATGCCGAGAGCGGACGGCGCCGGGTGGTCGACACCTCATCGCCCGGCCTCGCGAGGCGCTTCGCCAGCGCGGCCGAGGAGCGTGACGGCGAACGACGGCGGCTCGTGCGCCAGGCCGGCGCCGACCATGTCCGACTCACCACCGACGGCGACTGGATCACCGACCTGGTGGGTCATCTCCGACGCCGCCGTCGCAACACTGCCCGCCGAGCGGTGTCGAGGTGATGACGTGAGCTTCCTCAGTCCCGCCTGGCTCGTCGCGCTCGTCCTGCCGCTCGTGCTGCTCGTCGGTTACGTGGTCGCACAGGTCCAGCGGCGTGGGTACGCCGTGCGCCTGGCCGACCTCGACCTGCTCGACGAGGTCGTTCCCGACAAGCCGGGCTGGCGCCGCCATCTCCCTGCGGCGTTGCTCACGCTGTCGATGATCGCGCTGCCGCTCGGCCTCGCCCGGCCGGCGATCGATCGCTCCGTACCCGACGAGCGGGCGAGCGTCATCCTCGCCGTGGACACATCGCTGTCCATGGCCGCTGACGACGTGGACCCCGACCGGATCGGGGCGGCGAAGGAAGCGGCGGCGACCTTCCTCGACGGGATCCCGGACGCCGTTCGAGTCGGCCTCGTGTCGTTCTCCGGTTCCGCTCAGCCGATCCTCTCGCCGACCGCCGATCACGACCTCGTGCTCGCTGCCATCGAGCAGCTCCGGCTGGGGGAGGGCACGGCGATCGGCGAGGCGATCCTCGCGTCGCTCGACATGGTCGACGGCCTCCGGACCGCGACCGGCGAGGACGACGTGCCGGCGACGATCGTGGTGCTCTCCGATGGCGAGACCACACAGGGAACGCCGGACGAGGTGGCGGTCGAGGAGGCGGTGGAGGCCGACGTTCCGGTGTCGACGATCGCGTTCGGCACGAGCAGGGGTGAGGTGACGCTGCCCGATGGGCAGGTCGTCCCGGTCCCCGTGAACGCCGAGGCCCTCCGTGGGCTCGCCGACGCCGGGGGTGGCGTGTTCTTCGAGGCGCTCACGACCGATGAGCTGTCGGCCGCCTTCGACGACCTCGGCTCCTCGGTGGGTCGGACCACCGAGCAGCGCGAGATCGGCTCGTGGTTCCTGGCGCCGGCGCTGGTGGCGACCGGGGTCGCCGCGCTGGCCTCCCTCCGGTGGTTCGCTCGGCTCCCCTAGGTGAGCGGGAAGCACTCTACGTGTTGACATACCACGAAGAGTGAGCGTACCGTTCGGGGGTGCGACCAGGGCTCGGGCTGATGATGATCATCGGGACGACGATGGGCTTCAGCGTGCTGTGGTTCGCCGGTATGGCCGTCCTGCACGCTGCGGTGGCCGGCTCGAACCCCGTCGTGTTCGGCGGTGGGCTGGCCCTCGGTGCCGTCCTGTTCGGGGTGCTCGTCAGCCTGGTCCGAGACCACCTGGTGCCCGGGCTCGAACGCCGCGACGTGGGCTGACACCGTCACGCACGACCACCTGTCGACGGTCGTTGTCGCAGGGCCGATTCGCTGCCACCCTTCACTGGTGACCACCACGCTCCAGATCCCCGCCGAGCTGCTGCCCGCCGACGGACGCTTCGGCTCCGGACCGTCCCGCGTCCGGCGTGCGTCGCTCGACGCGCTGATGGCGTCGGCTGACGGCTTCCTCGGCACGAGCCATCGGCAGGCGCCGGTCCGCGACCAGGTCGCCCGGCTCCGCTCGGGTCTCGTGACGCTCTTCGACCTCCCCGAGGGCTGGGAGATCCTCCTGGGCAACGGAGGCACCACCGTCTTCTGGGACGCCGCCACGTTCGGCCTGGTGCGTGAGCGCAGCCAGCACATCGTCTGTGGCGAGTTCTCGAGCAAGTTCGCGACCGCGACCGCGACGGCGCCGTTCCTCGGCGCACCCGACGTGATCGAGGTCGCCCCCGGGGCCTCCGGTGCGCCGACGGCTCGATCGGGCATCGACGCGTACTGCCTGACCCACAACGAGACCTCGACCGGGGTGATGAACCCGATCGTGCGGCCCGACGGCGCCGACGCCGACTCGCTGGTGCTGGTCGACGCCACCTCCGCCGCCGGCGCGGCGTCGTGGGACCACGACGCGGTCGACGTCTACTACTTCGCGCCGCAGAAGGTGCTGGCCTCCGACGGCGGGCTCTGGCTGGCGGCGTGCTCGCCCGCTGCGATCGACCGCATCGGGGAGCTCGCCGCAGGCGACCGTTGGATCCCGGCGTCGATCGATCTGGGCACGGCGCTCGACAACAGCCGCAAGCAGCAGACGTACAACACGCCGGCGCTCGTCACGATCTTCCTCGCGGCCGAGCAGGTCGACTGGCTCAACGCCCAGGGCGGGCTCGCCTTCGCCGAGGAGCGGTGTCGGCAGACCTCCGGCGCCATCCAGGCGTGGGCCGACAAGCAGGCCTACGTCACGCCCTTCGTCGCCGATCCGGCGGATCGCTCGATCGTCGTGACCACCATCGACTTCGACGGGATCGACGCCGCGGCGGTCGCCGCCACCCTGCGGGCCAACGGCGTCGTCGACGTCGAGCCGTACCGCAAGCTCGGGCGGAACCAGCTCCGCATCGCCACCTTCCCCGCCGTCCCCCTCGACGACGTCGAGGCCCTCCTCGCCTGCATCGAGTTCGTGGTCGAGCGGCTGCCCGAGGACGGCGGCGCGGCGTGATCGTCGCTGCGGGCGAAGCGCTCATCGATCTCTTCCCGGCAGATGACGAGGGGCGGGACTGGCAGGCGCGTCCCGGCGGTTCACCCCTCAACGTCGCGGTGGCCGTCGCCCGTCTCGGACAGCCCGCCGGCTTCCTCGGACGACTTTCGAGCGACCGATTCGGCGAGGTGCTGCTCCGCCACCTCCGGGCCGCTGCCGTCGACGAGGCGTACGTGTCGATCGGGGATGAGCCGACCGCGCTCGCGGTGGTCGAGCCCGGCGGCGCCGACCGCGAACCGGGGTTCTCGTTCCACGGCCACGGCACCGCCGATCGTGCGCTGCGCGCCGAGGACGCCGCGCTCGGCGACGACGTCGAGGTCGTGCACCTCGCCGGCTCCGTCACGCTGCTCGCACCACCGGCCGACGAGGTGTTGCGCGAGGTCATGCGGACGAGTCGCGGCCGTCGCCTCGTCACGCTCGACCCGAACGTGCGCCCGACGATCGCCGGAAGCCCCGAGGCGTTGCGCCTGCACGTCGACGAGTGGCTGGCCGCGACCGATCTGGTCAAGGTCAGCCGCGCCGATCTGGCCTGGCTGGAACCGGGCGCCGACCCCCTCGACGTCGCCGCCGCCTGGCTCCGGAAGGGGCCGGCGGTCGTGGTCGTGACCCGTGGCGGTGACGGCTCGGTCGCCGTCACCCCGGAGCGCAGCGTGGAGGTCCCGGCCCACCCGATCGAGGTCGTCGACACCGTCGGCGCCGGCGACAGCTTCATGGGTGGCTTGCTCGTCTGGCTTTCAGAGCACGAGGCCATCGACCGTCCGGCGCTCGGCGCCCTCGGCGATGCCGACTGGCGCGCCGCGCTCGACTTCGCCGGCCGGGTCGCCGCGATCACCTCGCAGCGGGTGGGTGCCGACCCGCCCCACCGCGACGAGCTGGACTGAGCTCAGCCGGCGGGGACGATGCGGTGGATCTGGCCGCTCGCCGACACGACGTAGAGCTCGCCGTCTGCGTCGACCGAGATGTCGACCGGGCGCTCGACCATGACCCCGGTGGATCGCACCTCGGAGAAGTCGGTGGCGGCGACGACGATCTCGCCCCTGCACAGGTCCGTGAAGACGTAGCTGCCGACGAGGTCGGGGAGGGCGGTGCCGTCGTACACGTGGCCGCCGATGACGGCGCACCAGCCCTGGCCGTGCCAGTAGGAGAAGTCGGGTGACCGGTGCGTCTGCCCGTCGGCGAGCTCGCCGACGAACGGTTCGTCGCCCTCCCAGACGTTCCAGCCGAGGTTGGCGCCGGCCTCGGCGGGTGTCAGCACGTTGATCTCCTCGATGCACTGCTGGCCGAGATCGGCGAGCCACATCCGGCCCTCACCGTCGAACGAGAAGCGGAACGGGTTGCGGATGCCGTTGACCCAGTTGAGCGGCTCGGCGCCGGGGACGCCGACGAACGGGTTGTCGTCGGGGATCTCGAAGGCGGGCGAGTCGCCGGGTCGGGGATCGATGCGGATGATCGCCCCGAGCGCCGTGGTCAGGTTCTGGCCGTTGTAGAAGCGATCGCCGAGCCCGCCACCGTCACCGAAGGACGCGTAGAGCAACCCGTCCGGTCCGAACGCGAGGTCGCCGCCGTTGTGGAGCCGAGACGGCTGGTCGACGGTGAGGATCGCTGCGGCGCCCTCCTCGCGAGGGATCCCCTCGACGATCGGGAAGGCGATGATCCGACTCGGTCCGGTGTCGAGGGTGTGGTTGACGTAGAGCCACTGGCCGTCGGGGGACACCTCCATGCCGAGCAGACCCTGATCGTTCTCGGCGGCCGTGCGGGAGGAGAGGTCGAGTGCGACGACCGGGACGCCGGCCCCGGTCCAGAGGTGGATCTCGCCCGTGCGCTGGCCGATGTAGGCCCGGCCGTCGGGGGCGAAGGCGATGGTGGTCGGATCGGGGACCTCGGTAGCGACCTCGAGCTCGATCGGCGCCGAGCCGTCGGGGGCGGCGATGGCGTGGTCCGGGGGCGGCGAGCACGGCTCGTTGGCCTTGATGAACTCCACCCGCTCCTCGAGCGGGACGGTGGTCTCCGGCGGGGCCGCGGGCGTCGCGGTGCCGTCACCGCCACAGGCGGCCAGGACGGCGAGCGCGGCGATGGTGAGGCGTCGGAATCCGAGATGGCGTGCCATTCGCAGGTGAGGCTAGGCCCGTCCAGGGTCGGAGCGGCACGCAGGGTCGGCGCTCGTCGCGATGCGGGGTCGACCGCGCGTGGCAGTTGTGGCGGTGTTGTGATCGAGTCCAGCACTTCGTGGTCTAGCAACCACTTAGAGTGGTGATGGAAGGAGGGTCGATCGTGGACCTGAGCCGCCCGACGGCACCAGACCAGGACTTCGGCTCCGTCGTCCGCGACGGGCTGCGCCCCCTCCTGCTCCTGCGCATCGCTCCCGACGGCGTCGTCACCGTCGACGCGGTCGCGGATCGCATCGTGCTCGATGAGGGCGTCGAGGCGGACGCCTCGACGATGCGGATCGACGAGCTGCTCCCGGCCGGCCTCGCCCGGCGGCTCACCGACGGCGTCGCCGAGGTGGCGGATCGCCGCTCGATGGTCGTGGTCGACGTCACGAACTCCCGGCTCGGCATCGAGAGCGTGAGACTGGTCCCGCTCGGCGCCGACCAGGACGGCGGGATCGACCTGGTGCTGGCTCTCGGCGAGGGCTCGGTCAGCGCAACCGTCGACGAGCTCACCCGTCTCCCGACGCGGGACGTGCTCGCCGAGCGATGGGCCCACGCCGTCGCCCGGGGCCGACGACTGGGGACCTCCGTGTCGTTGCTGTTCTGCGACCTCGACGGCTTCAAGGCCGTCAACGACCACCTCGGTCATCTCGTCGGCGACGAAGTCCTGCGCGTGGTCGCGGGCCGCCTGCAGTCGGTGATCCGCGACGACGACACCGTCGCCCGCTTCGGTGGCGACGAGTTCGCCGTCGTGGTCAACGGCGGCGAGGGGACCGCCGTCGAGATCGCCGGCCGCATCGTCGACGCGCTGTCGCGGCCCGTCCGCCTCGATGGCGGTGGCCTCACCTCGATCGGGGTCAGCGTCGGCGCCCACTCGGTCGACCCGGCCGACGGGGGAGCGCTGACGCTCGACGAGGCCGTGGAGCGGGCGGACCGCTGCATGTACGCGGCCAAGGCCGGCGGCGGTGGCGCCGTGCACACCGGGGACCCGTCGATCGATCGCGAGTTGCACGGCTGAATCGTCGCCGGGAGCAGGCTCGGTGCGTGCCAACATGTGCGCCGTCCCGACCGGAGGATCACCGATGTCCCGCATCTCCGCACGCGTGTCGCGCATCACCCCCTCGGCGACCCTCGCCGTCACCGCCCGTGCCAAGGAGCTGCGCGCGGCCGGTGAGAACGTGATCGGCTTCGGCGCCGGAGAGCCGGACTTCCCGACGCCCGCGGCGATCGTCGAAGCCGCTGTGGCCGCGTGTGCCGACCCGGCGAGCCACGCCTACACGCCAGCCGGCGGTCTGCCCGCACTGAAGGAGGCGATCGCGGTCAAGACGGCCCGTGACTCCGGCTACGAGGTCGGCGCCGACCAGGTCGTGGTCACCAACGGCGGCAAGCACGCCGTGTACAACGCCTTCGCCTGTCTCCTCGATCCCGGTGACGAGGTGCTCCTGCCGGCGCCGTTCTGGACCACCTACCCCGAGCCGATCCGCCTCGCCGGTGGTGAGCCGGTCGTGATCCCGACCGATGTCGCCTCGGGCTTCAAGGTGACGATCGACCAGCTCGAGGCGGCCACGACCCCCTCGACCAAGGCCCTCGTCTTCGTGTCGCCGTCCAACCCGACCGGTGCGGTCTACACGCCTGCCGAGGTCGAGGCGATTGGTCGCTGGGCCGTCGAGCGAGGCATCTGGGTCGTCACCGACGAGATCTATGAGCACCTGACCTACGACGACAACGAGTTCGTCTCGATGCCCGTCGTGGTGCCCGAGCTGGCCGAACGCTGCCTCGTGCTCAACGGCGTCGCGAAGACCTTCGCGATGACCGGCTGGCGGGTCGG
>JBCDAU010000026.1:0-75528 GCA_039185015.1 Actinomycetota bacterium | reverse complement strand
GGATCGTGCATGAGGAGGTGCAGGCGCTGACGGGTCAGGTCGATGTCGTCCTCCATCACCGCCTTGGTCGTCGAACCCTTGATGCGGGCCATGATCTCCGGGTTCGCCTTGGTGCCACCGGCGGCGACCATCTGCAGGCTCGTGACCCGCTCCGGCTGCTCGCTCGCCAACCAGCCGGCAACCCACCCACCGAGCGATTCGCCCACCAGATGGGCCGACTCGATGCCGTGGGCATCGAGGTAGGCGACGAGGTGCTCGACGTACCTCGGGATCTCGTAGTGGTAGTCGGGCTTGCCCGTGTACCCGTGGCCGAGCATGTCGATGGCGTGGCAGCGGAAGCCGGCGTGGACGTGCGGGACGAAGTTCCGGGAGAACGCCTCGAGGTGGCCGCTGGTGCCGTGGAGGAAGATCACGTCGGAGCCGTCCTCGGGCCCAGCGATGAGCGCCCTGGTCGAGACCCCGCCCGCGTCGACGTGGTCGAGGCAGAACGAGATGCCGGTCAGGTCGGTCCAGATGGTCACAGGGGTGCCTCTCTCGTGGGGTCGATGACGGCGACGGCCATGCCGGTCAGCCATTCGGGCATGGGTGAGTAGACGAGCCGCTCGCCCGGCGCGTGGCCGAGGGCAGCGGCCATGACCAGCCAGGCTCGCACCTCGTTGCCGCCGTTGCCTGCGGCAGCGACCAGCTCGTCGTTGGCGAAGCGATCCCCGAGCCCGGCGAGGCTTCCCGCCTCGAGCAGGTCGAGCAGCTCGTGGTCGAAGTCCTCGGCGAGACGCGGCTCGGCGCCGACCACGAGCGGGCGCCGCTGATCCTCGAGCTCCCGCCAGCGGCCGCGGCCGTGACGGAACGAGTCGGCCATGAACTCCTCTGCCGGCCCCTCGGCGGTGCGCCAGTCGGGGAACGGGATGGCGTGCGACAGGCCGCCGGTGCCGATGACGGCGATCCGGTCGGGACCGTCGAGCGCGGCGAGCACGTCGCGGACCGCGGCGCCGAGGGCGAGACAGCGGCGAAGGGTCGGCAGTGGCGGGCCGAAGACGTTGATGATCAGCGGGATGATCGGCACGCCCTCGGGCACGACGTACTGCACGGCATGACTGATGCCGTGGTCGACCTCCAGGTCGGTCGACATCGCGACATCGAAGTCCCGGTCGAGCAGACCCTGCTGCAGCGTCTGGGCGACATCGGGTCGGACCGGCAGTGGGCCGGACGGTGTGCCGTGCTCGCCGACCGCGCTCACGGCGTCGACCCCGAGCGTGAACGGCGGCATCAGGTCGAGCCAGAAGCCCCGGAAGTGGTTGGAGCCGACGATGACGCAGACGTCCGGTGTCGCATCCGCGAGACGCCGACGCGCCTCACCGAGGCCGTCGCGGAAGGCGTGGGCCCGGTCGAGGTGGTCGACCTCATCCCACTTCGTGTTCATGAGGGTGGTGTGCGACGCGCCGACGCCATAGACGATCTCGGTCATCCCGCCACCCCGCAGCGGTCGAGGGCGATGCGGATCAGCGCCGACGTGAGGCGCTCCATGTCCCCGAGATCGACGGCGTTCATGCCGAGGGCGAAGTCGACGTCGAGCCCCGGCCGGGAGATCTTCGGCAGACCGATGCGGGCCGTCGGTACGCCGGCGGACCGGAGGATGTTGGCGTCGGTCGCTCCGGAGAGCCGGGGGATCGGCCGGTGGACCTCGCCGTCGACGGACTCCCAGGCCTCGATCGCGGATCGGATGATCGGCGCGTCGGGATCGGTCGACGTGCCGGGGATGGCAACGGTCTGTTGGCAGGAGGCCTCGGCACCGATCTCGGCCGCCAGACGCTCGAGCTCCGCGCCGAACGCAGCGGCTGCCTCGGACGATGTCGTCCGCGGGTGCAGTCGCAGGTCGACGTGGAACCGGCACAGCGCCGTGGTGAAGGCCGGCATGTGGGGCCACCCGCCTTCGATGGCGGCGACCACTCCCTGAGGTGCGATGAGGTCGTCGCCCGTGTCGTCGGCCCAGCGTTCGAACCACCGCTCCAGCCCGGCGACCAGGTGGGCGGCGTCGGCGATGGCGTTGCGGTACGGGAGCAGGTGGCGGGAGCCGACGTAGGTGTGGCTGCCCCGCACCTCGACCTCGAACCAGGTCAGGCCGACCTCGGTCCACGAGACCGCCCAACCGGTCTTGGCGATGACCGCCTCGTCGGGCCCCAGCTCGGCCACGAGCGCGGCGCAGCCACGGCCGTGGGCGTCGGGCAGGTCGGGGCGGCGGGCGGCGGTGGGCATGCCCCCACCACCGAACCCGAACAGGAGGTCGCGCTCCAGCGTCACGCCAGTGGCTGCGATCGCCTCGACCGCGGCGAGCACGCAAGCACCGTGACCCTTCGGGTTCTGCGCGCCCAGGCCGAACACGGCGCCGTCACGGACCTCGGCTCGTGGCTGCATGTCGGGCCTGAGCTCAGGGCCGGCCCACGGGAGGTCGTCGGCGGCAGCGCCGACGGTGACCGTGTCGATGGGTGCGTACAGCAGGAGCCCCGGACCGCCGGCCCGACCGGGCAGGCGTCCGTGGGCGTTGCACAGATCGCCCTCGACCTCCTGCACGGCACCGTCGAGCCCGGCATCGGCCGCCACGGCGGCGAGGTGCTCGGCGAGCGCCCGCTCCTCACCGGGAGGCGAGGCGATGTCGACCATGTCGGCGCACAGCTCGGCGAGGCGATCTCGCCTCACCCGGGCTTCGGCCTCGGCGACGACGTCGGTCCGGATCACTTCGGGGTGCCGACCCAGGTGCCGGTGAGGCGGGTGAGCAGGTGGACCAGCCGGCGACGCAGCCCGTAGGCGAGCCCGACGACGGCGGCGACGATCGGAAGGCGGCGCATCAGCCCACGCCCTCCCGGTCCTCCTGATCGAGGAACCCCGTAACCATCGAGTGGTAGTGCTGCGGCCGCTCCTCCTGGAGGTGATGCGCCGCCTGGTCCATCACGTAGAGCTGTCCGTGCTCGACCATGCGGGCGAGCATCAGCGGGTAGTCGGGCGTGAGGAACGCGTCGTTCATGCCCCAGCAGAACAGCACCGGGCAGCGAATCCGACCGAGCTCGGCGGTCATGTCCTGCCACTCGCCGCGGGGACTGTCGGAGCGGGCGGCCAGCTCCATCTCCTGCGGGTCGATGGAGTTCTCGTAGCGCGCGGTGACGGTGGCGTCCGGGATCTCGTCGCGGTCCCAGAACTCGAGCTCGTCGATCAGGTCCTTCATCTTGTCCCAGGTCGGTCCCTCGCCCCCGAAGTACCGGTCGCGGGCTCGACGCCCACGACGGCCGTCCTCGGGGAGCGGTGCGAGCGGTCCGTAGAAGACCGGCATCGAGCCGGTGATCACGAGCGACCTCGTCCGCTCCGGGAAGTTGGCGGCGAGGTTGAGGGCGATCGTGCCGCCCCAGCTGTTGCAGACGAAGTCCGCCCGCTCGACATCGAGCGCGTCCATGAGGTCGCAGATCGTGCGGGAGTGGAAGTCCCACATGGGTCCTTCGATGAGGCACTTCTCCGACCCGCCGTACTGCAGCAGGTCGACGAGGTAGCAGCGCCGGTCGGCGGCGAACAGCGGGGCCACCGGACCGAAGTCGGTCCAGGCCGTGCACCCGGGACCGCCACCGTGGAGGAAGAACGTCGGACGCCCCTCCCCCAGCTCGATCACGTGGTAGCTCAGCCCGGCCGCATCGACCATCCGGCCCTCTGGAGCCGGCCGGATGTCAACCGGCACGTTCGGTGACCTCGGGGTCGGCGACCGGGGTGCCGGCGTCGTCGTCGACGAAGGGGCTCCCGTCCTCGACCAGGCGTCGCCATTCGATCAACGAGATGTCGGGCCGGTAGAGCCGCTCCGGCGGGGCGTGGGTGTTCTCGACCATCCAGCCGTCCTGGCCGGAGAAGTTGCCGTGGAACAGCCAGCGGATGCCGCCGAGGTACTTGGCGAAGAATGCGGCCTTGGCGAGTCCGGTCTTGAACTGGACCATGACGCCCACGTACTTGGTCCGGCCGGCCTCGATCGGCACGTAGAACTCGTAGTGGATGAACTGCGGGTACGCGACCCGCAGCACACCGGGCAGGCCGAGCGACACGAACCCGGGGAAGCCCCGGCCGGCGATGTACGGGTCGTTCTTCTTCGACCCGCCCGTGTTGCCGAGCATCTTGCCCTGGGTCTGCTTGGGCTTGATCTTCCACCAACGGTCGTTGCTCCACCGGCCGAGCCCGGGGAAGTCGGCGTCCCAGTAGCGCTCGTCCTCGATGCGGTAGATCCAGCGGCCGTGCTTCTCGATGTGGATCTTGTTCCACGTCGGCATGACCTTGAAGATCCGCCACCAGCTCGTGCGGTGGAGGAACTTCGCGTGGCCCTCGTCGAAGCCGTTCTCGGCGTAGAGCCGCCAGTCGCCGTCGCGGTCCTCGATGCGACCGCCGACGGCGTACTCCGGGGGATCGACGAGCTCCTCGGGGAGCTGATCGCTGAGGGCGTGCGGCTCTCGCTCGCCGACGTAGACCCAGACGAGGCCGACGGCTTCGTCGGTCGGGTAGCGCTCGACATTGGCCTTGCCGCACATCGGCGAGTCGGGCCCGTCGGTGATCACGGCGACCAGCTCGCCGTCGGAGAGGCGGAAGGTCCAGCCGTGGTACGGGCAGCTGACCGTGCCCGGGAACTCCTCGGTGCCGAGCGAGAGCGGCACGCCGCGGTGCGGACACCGATCGGCCAGCGCGTGCACGGCACCGTGCTCGTCGCGCTGGAGCATGACGTTCTCACCGCACACGCGGACGGCGACGGGTGAGCGACCGACCTCGGCCGACCACTGCACCGGGTACCAGTACTCGCGGAGGCCGTCGGCGGCGGCGTCGTAGGTCGGCCACGAGGTCCAGTCGACCCGACCCTCGCTGCCCCGCCGCCGACTGGCCAGCTCGGCGAGGCGGGACGCGTTGTCGCCGTTGCCCTCGCTCACAGGTAGCCCGGTCCCGGCTGCTGGCCGAACAGCACGGCGCCGGCGTTCTCGTAGGTCGCCTCGCCCATGAAGGCGTGCTGGGTCGGGAGGTGGACGTCACGCCAGCACCGGGAGAGGTGGTTGGCGTTCTCCGCCGACTCCATCCCGCCCAGGTGGTAGGCGAGCTGGACCGCCTCGGCCGCCTCGCGGGTGGCGTGCGTGCACGAGAGGCGCAGCAGGCTGCGCAGCTCGGTGTCGAGCTCCTCGCCGGCGAGCAGCAGCTCCCAGGCACGATCGATCGTGTCGTAGAACAACAGCCGGGCGGCCCGGAGCTTGGACTCGGCCTTCGCGATGCCGATGCGGGCGAACTGCTTCTCGCCCAGCCCGGCGCCGCCGGTGCGGGACGTGTGGCCGGACGCGCCCATGTCCCTGACGATGTCGATGGCCGTGCGGGCCACACCGAGCGAGGTCACGGCGAGCACCTGGGCGGCGATCGTGATGGTCGGGTAGCGGAAGTAGGCCCCCTCCGGGGTCTTGGGGCCGCCGCGGACGAAGGTCCACTCCGGGTCGACGGTGACGTTGGTGACCGAGATGTCGAAGCTCCCCGAACCGGCCATGCCGTGGGTGTCCCACGACCCCTGATCGATGGACACCTGATCGGCGGGGAGCACCGCCATGCGGGGCAGGGCGCCTTCCTCGTCGGGGACGATGCCGACGCCGATGCGATCGGCCGACATGCAGCCGCTGGCCCACTTCCACCGACCGTTCAGGACGTACTTGCCGTCGACGACCTGAGCGGGCTGCAGGGGAAACATCGCTCCGGCGAAGATGGCGTCGGGGTCCTGCCAGGTCTCCTGGACCGAGTCGAGCGGGAGGCCGGCGAGGTACGCCTCGCACATGCCGAAGCTGGCGACCCAGCCGGCGGATCCGTCGGCCTCCGAGATCGCCTCGATCGCGACGAGGAACTCCGTGGGCGACCGCTCGTCGCCGCCGAACTCCTTCGGCACGAAGGCCCGGTAGATCCCGATCTCGCGGAACCGCTCGACGATGTCACGGCTGATGTAGTGCTGCTCCTCGAACTCGGTCCGCCGCTTGCGGATGTCGTCGAGCAGGGCGTCGAAGCGCTCGGCCCCTCCCCACAGCTCCTTGTCGAGCACCGGTCCGCTCATGTCGGTCCCCCCGGATCGATCGGCTCGGGACCATGGTCCCGTTCCCATCGTCCTACGATCAACGGACGCGTTCCACTCACCGGAACGAGGAGGAGGGTCCCCTGGCCGATCGAGCCGAGACGATCCCGACCGGCGTGCTCGCCCGTGCGGTCCGGCTGCTCGAGGTCCTCGCCGAGGTCGGGGTCGCCGGCGTGTCCGAGCTGAGCCGCCGAACGGGCCTACCGAAGACGACGGTGCACCGCACGGCCGCCGAGCTCGACGCGCTCGGCCTCGTCGAGCGGGCCGGCGACGGGTTCCGACTCGGTGGGCGCCTCTTCGAGCTGGGCAGCCGGGTGCCGGGTCGCCGTCACCTGCGGGACGCTGCGCTCCCGTTCCTCGAGGATCTGTCCCGGGCCACCAACCAGACCGTCCACCTCGCCGTGCTCGACGGAGGTGAGGTGTTCTACGTCGAGCGGCTCGTCGGGTCCCGGTCGAGCGAGGTGCCGTCGTCGGTCGCCGACCGTCTGCCGCTGCACTGCACGGCGACCGGCAAGTGCGTCCTGGCCTTCGGCCCACCGCACCTGCTCGACGAGGTCCTGACCCGACCGCTCGTGGCGCTCACCGATGCCTCCACGACCGACCCCGATGAGCTGCGCCGAGGACTCCGCGACGTGCGGGCGACCGGCGTGGCCGAGGAGATCGGCGAGGTCGCAGGCGGCCTCCGCTCGCTCGCCGCCCCCATCCGTGGCCACGGCGACGAGCTGATCGGCGCCCTGTCGGCGACGGGCCCGATGGACGACTTCCCCGTGGAGCGGATCGAGCCGATGGTCGTCATGGCCGCCGCCGGTCTCAGCCGCCGCCTCGGCGCTCGCTGAGCAGCTCCTCGGAGCGGGGCAGGAACAGGGCCGTCAGCGCCTCCCACTCCCGCACGAGGTGCTCGAACGCGTGACCGGCGATCGACGAGGCCACCCCGGAGATCTCTGGACCGGCCTCGTTGACCTGGGTGAGGAAGCGCAGCCACCGCAGCACACAGAGGGTGTCGATCGCCTCGGCAAGCACGTCCGCGTCGAGGGTGACGCCTGAGTCCCGGACGCCCGCGAGGTATCCATCGACGACCGCGTGGCGAAGCTCCGGCACTCGGGCGGGCTCGGCGTCGCCGTAGAGCGCGTTGATGACGACCATCGCCGCGGCGTCCGCTCCGAGCGGGGCGAACCCGGCGTAGGCCCAGTCGATCAGCGCGATCGGTCCGCCGAGATCGGCGGCGTTGCGGCTGAACGCGTCGAGGTGCTGGAAGCCGACGGGTACCGCCGCCAGCCGACGCAGCGGGAGGTCGGGTGCGGCGAGGAGCGCCTCGTACGCCGGAGACCAGATCGACACCATCTCTGCGATGGCCACGGCAGGCGAGCGCATCAGCCCGGGCGCGGCCTCGACGGTCAGGCGCAGCTCCTCCTCGATGAAGTGATGGCTCGCCCAGTCGGGTGGGTCGTCGACCGGCGTCGCGCTCAGCCGGGCGAGCCGGCGGGCGAACTCGTGGTACCAGTCCTCGGTCCGGGCTCCGACGTCGTCGAAGTCGATCCGGTCGAGCACCAGGACCGCGGCCTCGTCGGTCGTCGTCGTGGCGAGACAGGGAGCGAGCGCGAGGCCCTCCGGCAGTCGATCGGCCAGCCAGCCCGTGCGGTGGGCGTCGAGCTCGCGGCGCCAGGAGAACAGGTGATCAGCCGGTACGTCGTTGCGCCGCACGAGCTTGACGACGACCGGCCGGTCGCCGGACCGGGCCCGCAGCACGGTCGACGAGAACGTGCCGCCGCCGCTGCCGTGGATCTGCTCGACGTCGTCGGCGAGTCCGCCCGGCAGCTCCGCCGCCGCGGCCGCCAGACCGTCGACGATCCACCCGTCGAGGTCGCCCGACACGGCTAGGCCGCTCTCGGCCGTCCGATGCGCCGCCCGAGGCGATCGACGGCCTCGACGACCAGCTCGGCGAGCTCAGCGCCGGCGACGAAGGATGCGTCGTGATCAGCGGCCAGCTCGATGGGCTCGACCCCGAGCGCCTCGGCCAGTGCCCGCTGGCGCCACGGCTGCACGAGCCGGTCCTTCGTGGTCACGATGACCTCGCCGGGGACGCCGAGCGCCGGCACGATCTTCCTCGCGTCGTATCGGGACAGCGCCTTCCCCGCCGCGACGACGTCTCCTGCAGTGGCTCGCGACGACTCGCCGAGCAGCCAGGACGCGTGGACGTCGAGGCGGTCGTCGCCGAGCTGCGCGACCCACCGCTGGAAGCCCCGTCGGACCAGACCCGACCGCAAGGCGAACGATGTCACGGGGAGCCGGAGCCGCCAGCTCGCACGGTCCGCGAAGCGGCTGCGCCACTCCATCGCGGTCGCGATGAGCACGATGCCGTCGACCACGCCGGGATGTCGATGCGCCGCGAGCGTGGCGACGGGACCGCCCATCGAGTACCCGGCGAGCACGGCTCGGCCGAGGCCGAGCTCGACGACGAGGCCGGCGACGTCGTCGGCGCACTCCTCGAGCGTGAAGCGCTGTGCCGAGCGAAGACCGCGACCGTGGCCCCGCTGGTCCACGATGAGCACGCGATGGCCCCGCTCGGCCAACGCCTCCCACTGGCGGAACCAGTTCAGCTCGCCGGTGACGGTCCACCCGTGGAGCAGCACGACGGGCGGCCCGTCGCCGCCGCTGTCGCGGACGAAGAGCTCGCCGCGCTCGGGCACCACGACGGTGCGACCGGGTGGGAGCGGGGGCGGTTCGGGCCAACGATCGGCGGCGCTCATGCCGTCATGCTCGCGCACCGCGAGCAGGACGAGGACGGGAGGCGCTCGGCCGCAGCCCGTCAGGGCGAGGACCTCGGGCGGAGGGCGGGGTGCCGGGGTCCCCGCCCGGGCACGATCAGAGCGGACCGTCCGCGGGCGGGAAGCGGGTGACCAGGAGGCGGTCGGTGTTGGTGCGCTCGGCGCGGGCGACATCGGTGTCACCGCAGCGGAGCGTCACGTCGCCGTCGGGGTCGATGTCGGCCTCGAAGGGGGCACCGAGGACCCGCTCGATCTCGGCGCGGTGCTCGTCGAGCATCTGCAGCACCCGCTGGCGGTGGTCGTGGTTGACCTGGTCGAGATCGAACTCGATCCAGTCCTCCGGCCCGACGCCGAACTCGGACACGAGGTGGTTCAGCCGGCCGGCACCGGGACCGTGATCGTGGTGCCGCCCCAGCCGTAGACCTGGTCGCGGCCCTCGATCGTGACCTCGGTGACCCCGGCCGGGATCTCGACGCCGCTGAGCGAGCGCGTGAACGGCTGCTCGAACTGATGATCGTGGGCCAGCTCCCGCACGCCGTAGATGGTGCCGTCCTCGCCGAGGACTCGCCAAGCGTCGGCATACCGTTCCGGCGTGTCGTAGGGGGAGGAGAGCGTGACGGCGACGGTGAACACGCCGTCGTCGGTCGAGGTGAGCTCGGCACCGACGACGTCGGGGAACTGCTGGTCGGGGTCGACCTCAGCGGTCTCGTCGACGGCCGGCTCGGCGGTGACCGTGGTCTCCGTCGCAGTCGTCGTCGGCGCTGAGGTCGTCTCGGGCGCCGTGGTCTCGGCCGGCGCCTCGGTCGTGTCGGCTCCGTCGTCGTCGCTGTCGCCGCAGGCGGCGAGGAACAGGACGGCGATGACGAGCACCGCGAATCGTCGCATCACTGGTCTCCGTCGGATCGGCCCGCGTCGGATGAGGTGGCGCCATCGAGGACGGCCGGCAGGGGTCGGCGGTGGGCGAGGATCAGCCGCTTGGTCGCCCGGGTGAGCGCGACGTAGAGCGCCCGCAGGCCGCGGTCCTCGTCGGCGACGATCTCGGCGGGTTCGACGACGATGGCGACGTCGACCTCGAGGCCCTTCACCAGGCGCACCGGGACGACGGCGACCTGCTGGTCGAGCCGCCCGCCCTGGCCGACACGGGCGTGCTCGATGCCGACGGCCGTGAGCGCGTCCGACACCTCGCCGACCCGCTCCTCGGCGACGATGACCGCGATCTGGCCCTGGTCGAGGCTCGCCACCTCGTCCCGGACGACCGCGGCCAGCGAGTCCTGGAGGTCGGGCAGCTCGGCGTCGACCGGTGGGTCGCCGGACTCACGCACCGCTCGAGGGGCGCGGAGCTCGGGCTCGGCGGCCCGCAGCACCGCGATCGCCGGGCTCATGAGCGCAGCCGGGATCCGGTAGCCGATGCTCAGGTCGGCCCGCCGGGGCTGCAGATCGTCGCCGAGGTGGCGGAGGACATCCGCCCAGTCGGCAGCCGCGCCCGGCGACGTGGCCTGGGCGATGTCGCCGACGATCGTGTACGAGCCGTTCAGCGAACGGCGACCGATCATGCGCAGCGCCATCGGCGAGAGGTCCTGCGCCTCGTCGATGACGATGTGGCCGTAGGTGCGGGCCTCCCAGTGCTCGCGCTGCTGGTCGGGCCGGTGACCGAGGAGGCGGTCGGCCTCGTCGATCAGCGGCAGGTCGGCGTCGCTCCACGCCACCTCGTCGACGGACGCCGCCCGCGGGCGGTGCAGCGAGGCGATCTCCTCCGGCGAGAGCTGATCGCGGGCGGCGGAGCGGATGAGCGCGGTCGACCCGAACAGGTCGTGCAGCAGCTCGGCCGGGGTCAGCACCGGCCACATCCACTCGAGCGCCGCCCTGACCTCGGGCAGCTTGCGGGCCCGCCGTCGGACCTCTGCAGGGTCGACCTCACGACGCGCGCTCGCGGTGAGCGCCTCGAAGAACAGGTCCTCGACGAGCTTGCGGCCGGGGTTGTGGTGTCGGAAGCGACGACGCGCCTCGGCGACGATGTCGGCCGACCGGTCGACACGCACACGCAACCGCTGGATGCCGAAGTCGATGACGAGGTCCTCGCGCAACGGCCGCTCCCGGTCGCGCACCGCCCGCTTCAGCATGCGCCGCATCCGCATGTCGCCCTTGGTGCGAGCGGTCAGCGGCGGATCGGCGGTGCCGCCGGTGCCCGGGGGGACGTGGGCCGACACGAGATCGGCGAGCACGCCGAGCTCGGCGCCGGCCTCGCCCAACGACGGCAGCACCCGCTGGATGTATCGGAGGAACAGGCGGTTGGGTCCGAGGACGAGCACGCCCTGGCCCTCGAGGGGGAAACGGTGGGTGTAGAGCAGGTAGGCGGCCCGGTGGAGGGCCACCACGGTCTTGCCGGTCCCGGGACCGCCCTGGACGACGAGTGCCCCGCGCAGGGCGGAACGAATGATCTCGTCCTGCTCGGCCTGGATGGTGCCGACGATGTCGCCGAGCTGACCGGTGCGGGCCTGCTCGAGCGCGGCGAGCAGCGCACCCTCGCCACGGATCTCCTTGTCGAGGTGCCCCTCGCCGAAGAGCTCGTCCTCCAGCGAGATGAGCTCTCGTCCGCGGGTGACGAAGTGGCGGCGACGCGTGAGCCCCATCGGGGTGCGCCCGGTGGCCCGGTAGAACGGCTCGGCGACCGGAGCCCGCCAGTCGATGACGAGCGGCTCCTGGCTGTCGTCGGACACGGCGACGCGGCCGATGTGAAAGGCGTCGGCGTCGGTGTCGATGCGTCCGAAGACGAGCGCGACGTCGCCGAGCTCGAGCTGGGCGAGACGGTCGCGGATGGTGTCCTCGATGACGTCGGCCTCGACGCGGGCCTGGTTGGTCCCCCCGCGGCCGACCTCGACCATGGACCGAAGCGAGAGCGCACGCTCACGCGCTGCTTCGAGGGCGTCATAGGCCCGGTCGACGTGACGCTGCTCGAGCTCGAGCTCGGTCGGGCCCTCGCCGTCGCGCCGCTCCGCACCGTTTCTCGGCCCGTCAGGGGCGGGCAGGGTGGGGTCGTCGGACACCGTTGTGCTGCGCTCCTCCGCATCGAAGGGAACCGTTGATGCTATCGGCGCGGGCGCGAGATCCAGATGCGAGCGAGGCCGTTCGCGTGGTCGGACGACCGCGCTGGCGGGCTCCCATCGAGTCGCCTGCTCGGGGCAGGGCCAGGGCACTGCCGCCTCGCACCGCGACCGCCTCGTCGAGGAAGCTGTGGCGATGAGCGATCGCACCTGCCTGGTCACCGGCGCCAACTCGGGGCTCGGCCTCGCCACGGCGATCGAGCTGGCGAAGCGAGGGCACCGCGTCGTCGGGACCGTCCGGTCCGAGGAGAAGGCCACCCCGCTCCACGACGCCGCCGCCGAGGCCGGCGTCGAGGTCGAGCACCGACTGCTCGACGTCGTCGATGCCGAGCGGGGCGCCGAGCTGATCGACGAGATCCGCCCGGACGCCCTCGTCAACAACGCCGGCTACGGCATGTCGGCGCCGGTCGAGCTCGTCGACGACGCCGACGCGTCCGCGCTCATCGACACGATGCTGCTGGCGCCGGTGCGTCTCGCACGGGCGGCCATCCCCCACCAGCGTGAGCGGGGCGGCGGCCACGTGGTGATGATCTCGTCGATCCTCGGTCGGATCACCATGCCGATGACCGGCTGGTACCAGGCGGCCAAACACGGGCTCGAGGCCGTGTCCGACGCGCTGCGCCAGGAGGTCGCCGGCGACGGCATCCACGTCGTCCTCGTCGAGCCGGGCTTCTTCCGCACCAGCATCTTCGACGACCTCGACCGCGACGCCGTGCGGTACCGGGGGCAGGGCTACGACAGCGCCTTCGCACGCGCCCGTCAGACCCTCGAGCGCTCGACCTGGGCCATGGGCGACCCGGCCTCGGTCGCGAAGACCGTGGCCAAGGCGATCGGCAGCTCGCGCCCCCGGGCCCGGTACCTCGTCGGCCCCGACGCGATGGCCATGGACGCCGTGAACCCGTGGGTGCCGACGGCCGTCCGGGACCGACTCGCCCGCTTCGGCTACGGGTTGTAGGGGCGCCGACAGGAACGCGCAAGGGGGCTCGGACCGCGCTCCGCTGGCAGTGACGCACGGAACGCCCCGAGTCGGGCACCCACACCTCTGGCCACCGATACGGTACGGAGCGTGAGCAGTGCGCTGGCGGCCGACCACCCGTTCCACACGTTCGGTGACGCCCCGTACCTCCTCGCGGCGACGGGGAAACCGTCGCCGACGACGCCGGTCTGGTTCCAGCGTCAGGCGGGCAGACACCTGCCCGAGTACCACGAGGTCCGCCGGCCGGGCTCGATCCTCGACACGATCCAGGTGCCCGACCTCGCCGCCGAGATCACGCTGCAGCCGGTCCGCCGCTACGGCGTCGACGCCGCGGTGCTCTACTCCGACATCGTCACGCCGCTCGCCGCCATCGGCGTCGGCGTCGACATCGAGCCGGGGGTCGGTCCGGTCACCGACCCGCCGATCCGCTCGGCCGCCGACCTCGCCCGCCTCCGACCGATGGAGCCGGGCGACGTCCAGCACGTCACCGAGACCGTCCGGATCCTCGCCCGCGAGCTCCCGGTCCCCCTGCTCGGCTTCGCCGGCGCGCCCTTCACGCTCGCGAGCTACCTGATCGAGGGCCGCCCGAGCCGCACACACGGTCGCACCAAGGCGATGATGCTCGGCGAGCCCAAGCTCTGGCACGAGTTGTGCGAACGCATCGCCGACATCGCGGTCGAGTTCCTCCGACTCCAGGTCGTCAACGGCGCCTCGGCCCTCCAGCTCTTCGACAGCTGGGCCGGTGCGCTCGACCCGGCCACCTACGCCACCCACGTCGCGCCCCACACCCGGGCGATCTTCGAGCGCGTCGCCGATCTCGGGGTCCCGAGGGCCCACTTCGGCGTCGGCACCGGTGAGCTGCTGGGCCTCATCGCCGACACCGGTCCCGACATCGTCGGCATCGACTGGCGGGTGCCGCTCGACCTCGCCCGCGACCGGGTCGGCGACACGGCGGTGCAGGGCAACCTCGACCCCGCTGTGTGCCTGGCGCCGATCCCCGTGGTCGAGGCCGCGACGCGCGACGTCCTCGCCCGGAACGACGGCCGGCCCGGCCACATCTTCAACCTCGGTCACGGCGTGCTGCCCGAGACCGATCCCGCCGCCCTCCGTCGCGTCGTCGAGATCGTGCACGGAGACCGGTCGTGACCGAGGTCAGCGTGCTGGGCCGCGACGAGCGACGGGCCCGCACCCTCGCCGCCCGGCTCGCGGAGCGACTCGATCTCGCCACATCGATCGGTACCGACGGCGACACCCGCATCGTCGTGCCCTCCAGCCCGTTCGCCGACCAGGAGGCCCGCCTCGCGGCGACCGGCGGGCGCGTCCTCGTCCGCTGGGACGACCTCCCGGAGCTGCGACAGGCCGTGGCCGATCGGCTCACCGCCGCGTCCGGCGCCGACGCCAAGGCCGTGCTCGTCGTACCGGCGTTTCCGGCGACGACCACCCGGGACGAAGGCGAGCTGATCGACGATGTCGACCGCTTCGGCCGGGAGGCCGTCGAAGCAGCCGGTCTCGACCCCTGGGCCGCGGCGGCCATCGCCTGGGAACCCGACTCGCCGGCCGACGACTACGGCGTCCGCACCATCGAGGTCATCGGCGGCCTCGCCGACCTCGGGCGCACGAATCGAGTCGTCGTCGTGCCCGTCGGCGTCGATGCCGACCACCCCGGTGTCGTGGCCGCGCAGGAGCGCGGCGAAGCGGCCGGGTTGACCGTCGAGACCGCCTCGCGGGCCGATACCGACGGGAGCGTCCTCGACGCGCTCGCCGCCAGGTTGGTCGAGGCCGCCGCATGAGCCCGCCGGTCGTCGTCCTCGGCGGAGGCATCACCGGCCTGACCGCTGCCTACCGGCTCGCCTCCGCAGGCGCCGAGGTCGCCCTCCTCGAGCGCTCCGACCGCCTGGGCGGATGCATCGAGACGGGCACGATGCTCGGCCGTCCCGTCGAGCACGGTCCCGACATGTTCCTCGGACGCGTGCCCTGGGCGCGCGAGCTGTGCACCGACCTCGGCCTCGACGACGACCTCGTCAACCCGGCGACAAGTGCAGCGCACGTCTGGTGGCAGGGCCGTCCCCACGAGCTGCCGACCGACCTGGTGCTCGGCGCGCCCTCCAAGGTCATGCCGCTGCTACGCACCGGGCTGCTGTCGACCGGCGGTGCGCTCCGAGCCGGCCTCGACCTCGTCCGGCCCCGCCAACGCCTCGGCGACGACCCGGCGGTCGGCGACCTCGTCCGGAGCCGCTTCGGCGACCAGGTGTGCGAACGCCTCGTCGATCCGCTCGTCGGCGGCATCAACGCCGGTTCGGCCGACGGTCTGTCCGCCGCCGCCACCGCTCCCCAGCTCCACTCGGCGGCCGAGGACTCGCGCAGCCTCCTCGTCGGCCTGCGACGCCAGCGGTCGAGAGCGGCGACCACCGCAAGCGGGCCGGTGTTCTGGTCGCTGCGGGACGGACTCGGCGCGCTGGTCGACCGCCTCGCCGACGAGGTCCGGCGGTCCGGTGTCCGGATCCACCTCGGCGACGAGGCCACGATGCTCAACCCGGCCGGCGCCGGGACGCTCGTGCAGTGCGAGACCGGCGACGTCCTCGCCTCCCACGTCGTCGCCGCGCTCCCGGCACGTTCGACCGCCAAGCTCATCGGCTCGACGGCACCGGCCGCAGCGGACGCTCTGCGTCGGGTCCGGAGCGCATCGGTGGCGATGGTCATCCTCGCCGTCGACCCGGCATCGCTGCACCGCCCGCCCGGCGGCTCGGGCCTGCTGTTCCCCCGAGTCGGTGAGGACCGGCTCGTCACGGCCGTGTCGTTCGGCTCCAACAAGTGGCCGTCGTGGGCCGGTCCCGACCACGTCGTGCTGCGCGCGTCGGTGGGGCGGTTCGGCCACACCCGTGGGCTCGAGCTCGACGACGACGAGCTGGTCCGCTCGGTCGCGGCCGAGCTCGCCGAGACGATCGGCCTCGAGGGGTCCCCGCTCGCCGCCCGCGTCGTGCGATGGATCGACGCCTTCCCGCAATATGAACCCGGCCACGCCGCCCGGGTCGCCGACGCTCGCCGCGCGCTCCGTGAGGAACTGCCCGGTGTCGAGCTCGCTGGGGCGTCGTACGAGGGGCTGGGCATCCCGGCCTGCATCCGGCAAGGTGGTGAGGCCGCGGGCCGAGTGCTGGCCTCGATGGCTGAGAGGCAGAGCTGATGCGGAGGAACCCGGTCGTCGTCGCCCTCGGCCTCGCCGCGCTGCTGAGCGCGTGCGGCCGTTCGGTCGACGTCGACGTGGCTGCTCCCAGGGCGGCCGACGAGGCGATCGCCGCGCTCTCGGACGCTCCCGCGGTGGTGCAGGAGGCGGTCGTCGAGCAGCCGGTCGTCGTCGGAACGCTCAGCCAGCGGCTTCGTGACGGTGCCGTGGTCGCCCGTACCGGCTCGGCCGGCCAGCTCGGTGTCGCCACCGCCCAGGCGATCCGTGACGGCATCGTCGCTGCGCTCCCGGTCCCCGCCCCGGCACCGACGCAGGCCTACTTCGACGAGGAGCTCGTCGACCTCGGTCGCATCGTGATCCCCGCGCTGGGCATCGACCAGACGCTCCACCAGGGCATCTCGCTCTACAACATCGACCGAGGTCCGAGCCATTGGCCGGGCACTGCCGCTCCGGGCGGCTTCGGCAACGTCGTGATCGCCGGCCATCGCACGACCCATGGGGCACCGTTCCGCGACATCGACCGGCTCGCGCCGGGCGACCAGGTGATCTTCGAGACCGACGGCGAGGTGCACGTCTACGTCGTCGCCGGCGACGAGGTCGTCACGCCCCGAGGCCTGCACATCGTCGACCAGACGCCGGGCCACACCGCCACGTTGTTCGCCTGCCATCCGCCGGGCTCGGCCGAGTACCGCTACGTCGTCCACCTCGACCTCGACCCCGACGCCACCGTCGACCTGGAGCCCGCCGCGGCGTGACCGACGTGGTGCCGCTGCTCCGCCGCGTCGGAGCCGGCCTCGCACTCGCCTTCGCGACGCCCCCGTGGGGCGTCTGGCCGCTCGCCCCGATCGGCATCGCGCTGCTCGTCGTCGAGCTGCGCGACCGGCCGTATCGCTCACGCCTCGGCGTCGTGGCCGTGGCGATGGCGGTCCACTACTCGCTCACGCTGAGCTGGGTCTGGTCGTTGCACCCCGCTGCCCTGCTCCTGATCCCCATCGTCGCCGCGCTGGACGGCGTGGTGCTCGCCACCGGACCCGGTCGGGGTCCGTTGCGCGACGTCGGGTTCGTCGCCGCGCTGACCCTCACGACGGCCTTCCGCTGGAGCTGGCCGTGGGGCGGGGTGCCCCTGTCGAACCTGGCGCTCGGCCAGGTCGGCGGTCCCCTGCTCCAGATCGCCTCGATCGCCACGGCGCTCGGCGTCGTCACGATCCTGGGCGTCCTCGGCGTCGCGCTGGCCGCAGCGGCGGAACGGCGCTGGCGGACCGCCGGCGTCGCGACCGCGATCGTCCTCGCGACCCTCGGCATCGCAGCCGTCGACCCCGGTTCCGAGGTCGTCGACGAGATCGACGTCGCGATCGTCCAGGGCGGCGGCCCGCTCGGCACCCGGGCCCGCGACACCGACGAGGCCCGACCCATCGAGCGGCACCTCGAGGCCACGCGCACCATCGACCGGCCCGTCGACCTCATCCTCTGGCCCGAGAACGTCGCCTCCGTCGACGGACCGCTCGACGGCAGCCCACTCGGCCTGGAGCTGTCGGCACTGTCCGGGGAGCTCGGCGCCGTGCTCGTCACGGGGGCGATCGAGCGGGAGGGCGACCGCTTCCGCAACTCCGCCCTGGTCTTCACCGCCGAGGGTGAGCAGAGCCGGTACGAGAAGGTCAACCGGGTCCCGTTCGGCGAGTTCATCCCCTTCCGCGGCCTGATCGAGGCCGTGGTCGGCGACGTCAGGTCGCTGGTCCCCCGAGACGCGGTCGTGGGCGAGAACCCCGCGGCGATCGACACGCCGGTCGGTCGCTTCACGAGCGTGATCAGCTTCGAGCTGTTCTTCCCGAGGCGGGCCCGCACGGGGAACGCCGACGGGGGTCTGGCCATCCTCGGACCGACGAACGCGTCGTCGTATCCCGACACGCGGGTGCCCGAGCAGACGCTGGCGTCGAGCCGGCTGCGGGCCGTGGAGGGCGGCCGCTGGGTGCTGCAGGCCGCACCGACCGGCTACTCCGCCGTCGTCGACGCCGATGGCGACGTCATCGCCCGCACCGGGCTGCGTGAGCAGCGGGTGCTCTACGCCACCATCGAGCTGCGCGACGGCGACACCTGGACGACCACGTGGGGACGGGTGCCGCTGCTCTGGCTCGCCCTCATCGGCTGGCTGGCGGCCTGGTGGATGGCGCCGGACCTGCCCGACCGACTCGAACGCCTCAGGTCGCGTGTCCGGTCTCGAGCAGGAGCGTGAACGGACCGTCGTTCTCCAGCTCCACCTTCATGTCGGTGCGGAAGCGCCCCGTGGCGACGGTGGCCCCGAGGCCGCGCAACGCCCCGACCACCGACTCGATGAGCGGCTCGGCCTGCTCCGGGCGGGCGGCGCCGACGTAGGAGGGCCGTCGGCCCTTCCTGGTGTCGCCGTAGAGGGTGAACTGACTGACGACCAGCACCTCGCCCGTCGTGTCGGCCAACGAGCGATTGGGGACGCCGTCCTCGTCGTCGAACACCCGCAGGTTCCACAGCTTGTCGGCCAGCCTGGCGGCCTGCGGCTCGTCGTCGTCGTGGGTGACCCCGACGAGGGCGCACAGCCCCGGTCCGATCTCACCGACGACCTCGCCGTCGACCCTCACCCGAGCCCAGGACACCCGCTGCACGACGCTCCGCACGAGCGGCGACACTAGGAGACGACGAGATCGGCGAGGGTACCGGCGGCGCTGCGCCCGTCCGAGGTCACCGTGAGGATGTCCACACCGTCGCCGGTGACGACGACGGTGTGCTCGAACTGGGCCGACACCAGGTCGTCATCGATCCACTCGGTCCACCCGTCGGGTGCCGTCGTGAAGCTCGTCCGTCCGGCGAGGAGCATCGGCTCGACCGTGAGCGACATCCCGGGTTCGAGCACGAAGCCGGACGGGTGCTGCAGGCCGTGATCGACGTGCGGCGCTGCGTGGAAGGTGGCCCCGATCCCATGGCCGCCGTACTCCCGCACGACGGCGTACCCCCTCGACCACACCCAGGGCTCGATCGCCTCGGCGACCACTCGCAGCGGCGCACCGGGCTCGATCGCGGCGATGCCTCGGAGCGTCGCTCGCCGGGTGGCGTCGACCAGAGCGTGGACGGGCTCGGCCGCCTCGCCGGCCACGAAGGTCGCGGAGGTGTCGCCGTGGACCCCGCCCACGTAGGCGGTGACGTCGACGTTGACGACGTCGCCATCGCGGAGGGGGCGATCGTCCGGGATGCCGTGGCAGATGACGCCGTTCACCGAGGTGCAGATCGACTTCGGGAACCCGCGGTAGCCGAGCGTGCTCGGGTAGGCGCCGAGCTCGATGAACCGCTGGTGAGCGACCTCGTCGAGGTGATCGGTCGTCACCCCCACAGCGACGTGGTCACCGGTGTGGAGGAGCACCTCGGCAGCCGCGGCACCGGCTCGGCGCATCCGCTCCAGCGAGGCAGCGTCATGGACCTGCGGCCCCCTCGGCGTGCCGACGCGGCCTGTGGTGACGTAGTCCGGACGCTCGATCCCGGCCGGCACCGGGCGCAGCGGGGAGATCGATCCGAGCCCGACGCGTGGGCGTCGGAGCGCCCGTGGGTCGAGATGGCAACGCTTGAGCTTGCGGCCCGAACCGCACCAGCACGGCTCGTTGGACTTCCTGCGACCGGGTCGACCCATGTCGAGGAGTCTACGGGTCAAGACGACACGTTGTCGACACCCGTAGACAGCCAGCGTGCTGCCTATACTCGGCCCATGGCGCCGATGGTCAACACCGACGATCTGGTCGACGCCCGCGTGGTCGCCGATCTGCTCGGGTTGTCGCATCCGAACAGCGTCAGCCTCTACCAACGCCGCTACCCCGACATGCCCCGACCCGTGGTCGACCTCGGGCGGGGGAGACCCCGTCTGTGGTTGCGCGAGCACATCACGGCCTGGCGAGACGAGCGTCGACGCTGACCGGCCGGTCTTGACCGGTCGGTCCAGAGACGACGAGCATTCCCCGATGCCCACGGAACGGCCTCTGCGCATCGCGCTGTTGACCTACCGCGGGCACCCCTACACGGGCGGTCAGGGCATCTACATCCGGCACCTCAGCCGTGAGCTGGTCGAGCTCGGCCACACCGTCGAGGTGCTCTCGGGACCGCCGTACCCGCATCTGGACCCACGGGTCCGGCTCACCGAGCTCGACAGCCTCGACCTCTACCGGATGCCCGATCCGTTCCGGATCCCGAGACCCCGCGAGTTCCGGGACTGGACCCACGTCCTCGAGTTCGCCGTGACCGGGACGGCGACCTTCGCCGAACCGCTGGCGTTCAGCCTCCGCGCCCACCGCGAGCTGCGGGCCCGGGTCGACGAGTTCGACATCGTCCAGGACAACCAGTGCCTCGGCTACGGCATCCTCGGCATCGAACGGGCCGGCCTGCCGGTGCTCGGGACGATCCACCACCCGATCACGGTCGATCGCCGCCTCGAGACCGAGCACGCGCCCACGCCGTGGAAGCGCTTCACCAAGGACCGGTTCTACGCCTTCACGGCGATGCAGACCCGGGTCGCGCAGCGGCTCCGGCGGATCATCACGGTGTCGTCCAACAGCTACGACGACATCGTCGCCGACCACGGGGTCGATCCCGACAAGCTCCACATCGTCCACGTCGGCGTCGATCCGAACCAGTTCCTCCCGGTCGAGGGCGTCTCGCCCGTGCCGGGGCGCATCATGACCACGGCATCGGCCGACGTCGCCATGAAGGGACTCCGCTACCTGCTGGAGGCGGTCGCGAAGATCCGCGTCGAGCGACCCGAGGCCCACCTCGTCGTCATCGGCCGCCCGAAGGAGGACAGCGCGACGCTCGGCATCATCGAGCGGCTCGGGCTGCGAGGCGCCGTCGAGTTCGTCTCGGGCGTCTCCGACGAGCGCATCGTCGAGCTCTACTCCGAAGCCGAGGTCGCCGTCGTGCCATCGCTCTACGAGGGCTTCTCCCTCCCGGCGATCGAGGCGATGTCGTGCTCGACGCCGCTGATCGCCACTACCGGCGGTGCGCTCCCCGAGGTGGTCGGCCCCGACGGGCAGACCGCCCTCCACGTCCCGCCGGGTGACGTCGAGGCACTGGCCGCGAAGCTGCGCGAGGTCCTCGGCCGGCCCGAGCTCCGGACGACCGTCGGCGCCGCCGGACGGCAACGGGTGATCGACAACTTCAGCTGGCGGATCACCGCCGAGCGCACCGTCGAGCAGTACCGACTGCTGCTCGACGAGGTGGCAGCCGGCGAGTGCTGACCGTCGACTTCGACCGACTCGGTGTCGGATCCGGTGATCGCTTCCTCGACGTGGGGGCCGGCAGCGGACGCCACGCGTTCGAGGCCCTCCGCCGGGGGGCCTCGGTCGTCGCGCTGGACCTGGCCGAGGACGACCTCCGCAACGCCCGCGACACCATGGCGGCGATGGTCTCGTCCGGTGAGGTCGCGACCGAACACGGCGCCGTCCTCGTCGGCAACGCGCTGACGCTGCCGTTCCCCGACGGGTCGATCGACCGCATCGTCGCGTCCGAGGTGCTCGAGCACGTCGACGACGATCGCGGCGCCATCGACGAGCTCGTTCGCGTGCTCCGCCCCGGCGGGACGATCGCCGTGACCGTGCCGTCCTGGCTGCCCGAGTGGGTCTGCTGGCGGCTCTCGGACGAGTACCACGCCCCCTTCGTCGAGGGCGGACACGTCCGGATCTACACCAAGGCCGAGCTCGGGATGAAGCTCGCACGGGGCGGTCTCGAGCTCGCGGGCACCTCGCGCACGCACGGGCTGCACTCGCCGTACTGGTGGCTCAAGTGCGCCGTCGGCCCCCACGACGACGACCACCCGGTCGTGCGCCCGTACCGCAAGCTCCTCGAGTGGGACATCATGCAGCAGCCGCTCGCGACCCGGGTCGCCGACGCTGCCCTGAGTCCGGTCCTCGGCAAGAGCCTCGTCGTCTACGCCCGCCGACCCGCGACCCTGGAGGTGGCCGGTGCGGCCTGAGATCCCCGGCGTCCTCGACGCCGACGCCATCACCGAGACGGCGGCGTCGATCCGCAAGGACCAGACCGACGACGGTCTGATCCTCTGGTTCCCCGACGGGCACAGCGACCCGTGGAACCACGTCGAGGCGGCGATGGCGCTCGACACCTGCGGCTTCCACGAGGAGGCCCTCGCTGCCTACGAGTGGCTGCGACGCAACCAGCACCCCGACGGCTGGTGGCACCACTACTACCTCGCCGACGGCATCGAGGACCGCAAGATCGACACCAACGTCTGCAGCTACCTGGCCGCCGGTGTCTGGCACCGATACCTGCTGACGGGCGATCGCAGCTTCCTCGAGACCTACCGTCCCGTCGTGGAGCGGGCGATCGACTTCGTCCTCACGCTGCAGAAGCCCGGCGGCGAGATCATCTGGGCTCGGCACCGGGACGGCACGCCGTGGTCGTTCGCGCTGCTGACCGGCTCGTCGTCGATCCTGCACTCGATGCGGTGTGCGATCGCCATCGTCACCGAGCTCGGCGACGCCCGACCCGACTGGGAGCTCGACGCCGCTCGCCTCGCGGACGCCCTCGCCCACCGACCCGAGGCCTTCGAGCCCAAGCATCGCTGGGCGATGGACTGGTACTACCCGGTGCTCGCCGGCCCGCTCACCGGCGAGGCCGCCGATCGCCGCCTCGACGATGGTGTCGACACCTTCGTGATGCCCGGGAAGGGCGTCCGCTGCGTCAGCGACCGCCCGTGGATCACCGCCGCCGAGACGAGCGAGTGCGCCATGGCGTACGCCCAGCTCGGCCGGCACGAGGAGGCCATCGAGCTGCTCGCCTCGATCGCGCACCTCCGCCGGGACGACGGCGCTGTGCTGACCGGCATCGTCTACCCGGAACTGGCGACGTTCCCGCACGAGGAACGCTCGACGTACACGGCCGCCGCGCTCGTCCTCGCCGCCGACGCGGTGAGCCGGGCCACCCCGGCTTCCGGGTTGTTCGTCGACGACGAGAGCCTGCCGAGTCTCATCGATCTCCGAGCCGAGGAGCTCGAGCGCGACTGAGCCGTCGTCCCGGGTGGGGCTCGCAGCGACCGCGTACGGTCGTGCGCGTGGATTCCGATGACGCCCGCCGATGGCTCGATGACCGTGCGATCAGCGGGGAGTTCAGCGGCGTCGCCCTGGTGTGGCGCGACGGCGCGCCGGTCTTCGAACACGCCGCCGGGCTCGCTCACCGCGGCCTCGGGGTGCCGCTGACGACCAACTCCCGGTTCCAGGTCGCCTCGGTGACCAAGATGCTCACGGCAGCGACCGCCCTTCGCCTGGTCGACGCCGGCCGCATCGCGCTCGACACACCGCTCGTCGACCTGCTGCCGGACGATCGCCGACCGTCGGCGCTCACCCCGGAGCACACCCTCCACCACCTGCTCTCGCACCGCTCGGGGCTCGCCAACTATCACGACGATGACGACGAGACCTGGGCCTCGTTCGAGAGCTGCTGGCAGCGCGTTCCCCTGGGTCGGATCACCGGTGTCGCCGACCTCCTGCCCCTGTTCGTCGATCTCCCGCTTCGATTTCCTCCGGACGAGCGGTGGCAGTACGCCGACGTCAACTTCCTCGTGGTCGGCCTCGTGATCGAGGCCGTGACCGGTCGGCCGTTCGCCGAGGTCGCCACGGACGAGGTGCTCGGACCCGCCGGGCTCGTCGACACCGCGTTCGACCGCTTCGACCACGACCCAGAGCGACTGGCCGTGGGCTACGCCGCCGGTGACGCTCCGGGCGAGCGGGGGCGGACCAACGTCTACGCCGTTCCGCCGGTCGGCATGCCCGACGGTGGCGTCGTCACCTCGGCGAAGGACCTCGCCCGGTTCTTCGACGCGCTCCTCGGCGGGTCACTGCTCACCCAGGCGACGCTCGAGCTGATGCTCGAACCGCACGGCACCATCCCGGACACCGATGGCCTCGAGGCATACGGCTACGGGGCGGAGCTGACCCTCGTCGACGGCAGGGTGACCATCGTCGGCCACGCCGGCGGCGACCCGGGCGTCTCGGCCATGACCTCGCACTTCATCGACGAATCGACCAGCGTGATCGTCCTGTGCAACCAGGACCGCGGTTCCTGGCCCGCATCGCTCCACCTCGCCCGCGCGTGCGGTCTCCCCGACCCCCGCAGCTGACGCCCGATCCCGGTCAGGCCCGGGCGTCGACGAGCTCGATGTCGTAGGCGGCGAGGCGCTCGTCGGCGGTGACGAGTGCGAGGGCCCCGAGTCGGGCCTGGGCGACGAGCATCCGATCGAACGGACTCGGACCAACTCGACGTGGTTCGGCACGCGGGACCTTCGGGTCTGGTCGTCGCGGCGGGTGGACGGGACCATCTCGACATGGAGATGACCGCGTTCACCGACCGTGCCGGTGCGATCGTCACCGATCCGTCGCTGGGCTACGACCAGCGATTGCGGGCACTCGCGACGCTGGCCGTCGAGGCGCTCCCCTACCCGAGGCTGTCCGCCGAGTGCCGTGACGCCCTGGATGACCGGGTCATCTGCGACCTCTTCGAGGGCCACGTCCCCTACACGCCGAGGTACGTCCTCCCGGACTACGGCCGTGCGCTCCGCGACGGTCTGCGGTTTCTGGAGCTCGACCCACCCGAGGACCTCGACGACGCGCTCACGTTCCTCCAGATCATGTACGCCCACGTCCCGAGCGTGACCACCTACCCGGTGTACCTCGGCGACCTCGACACGCTGCTCGAGCCGTACGTCGACGACTCGATGGGCGACGACGACCTCGACCGCCGGCTTCGCCGCTTCTGGATCGCGATCGACCGGATGGTGCCGGACGCCTTCGCCCACCTGGATCTCGGGCCGGAGGACGGTCGCGTCGTCCGGTCGATCCTCCGGGTCGAGCGGAGCCTGCGCCAAGCCGTCCCCAACCTCACCCTGAAGGTCGACCCCGAGCGGACGCCCGACTCGCTGGTCGAGGACGCCGTGCGGACGGTGTTCGAGACCGGCAAGCCCCACTTCGTCCACCATCCCCTCATGGTCCGTGACCACGGCGAGGACTACGCCGCGGTCAGTTGCTACAACTCGCTCAAGATCGGTGGCGGCGCCCACACGCTGGTGCGGCTGAACCTCGCCGAGGTCGCTCGACGCCACGACGGCGGGATCGAGGAGCTGCTCGCCACGGCGCTGCCCCGCCACGTCGAGCTGACCGCCGAGCTCGCCGAGGCGCGGGTTCGCTCACTCGTCGAGGAGCAGGGCTTCTACGACTCGCACTGGCTCGCGACCGAGGGGCTGATCCACCTCGACCGGTTCTCGGCGATGTTCGGGGTGTTCGGCCTGGCCGAGTGCGTGAACACGTTGCTCGCCCGCCGAGATGGCGGCGGCGCCGGTCGGTACGGCCACGATGCCGACGCCGACGCGCTCGGCGTGCGCATCGTCGAGCGCCTGCACGACCTCGTCGCCGACCGCCCGATGCCCTACTGCGAGGGCGGCGGCGGCCGGTGCTACCTGCACAGCCAGGGCGGCATCGACCTCGATGACGGCGTCACCGCCGGGACCCGCGTCCCGGTCGGCGACGAGCCGCCCCTGCTCGACCACCTCCGCACCTGCGCGCCGCTCCACGACCACTTCGAGGCCGGGGTGAGCGACATCTTCCACGTGGACGACACCGCCGTCCGCAACCCGGCGGCACTCGTGGACATCGTCCGGGGCGCCTTTCGCATGGGGATGCGCGACGTCACGTTCAACCTCGACAGCAACGAGTTCGTGCGCATCACCGGCTACCTCGTGCGCAAGAGCGACCTGGCTGCCGTCGATGACGACGGCCGGGTCCGACACACCAGCGATCGTCTCGCGGCCGGCAGCGAGGCGTCGTTCCACCTCACCCAGCGGGCCGTGCAGCGGATCGGATGCCGTGAGCTCCACCCCCACTGATCTCGACGCGACGGGTCTCGTCGCCGACGTGGTGCGATCGAGTGTCGTCGACGGCCCCGGCCATCGGTACGTCGTGTTCCTCCAGGGCTGCAACTTCGACTGCCTCGCCTGCCACAACCCGCAGACGATCCCCGGCCACGCTCCGCTCGAGGGGCACCGTCCCCGCCACCGCTCGGTCGCCGACCTCCTCGACGACATCCGGACGGTCGCTCCCCTGCTGCGTGGCATCACCGTCTCCGGCGGCGAGCCAACCCAACAGTGGCACTTCGTCCGATCGCTCTTCGGAGCCATCAAGGCCGACCCCGTCCTGGGTCGACTGACCTGCTTCGTCGACTCGAACGGGTCGTGCCCGAACGCGACGTGGGACGCCCTGGCGCCGGTGCTCGACGGGGCGATGATCGACCTGAAGTGCCTCGACCCCGTCCGCCACCGAGCGCTGACCGGTCAGGGCAACGACGAGGTGCTGAGCTCCATCCGCCGGCTCCACGAGCTCGGGCGGCTCCACGAGGTGCGCCTGCTGCTCGTCGAGGGCCACAACGACGACCCCGAGCTCGTCGCCGCCACGGCGCGATGGCTCGCCGATCTCCAGCCGACGATGCGGATCGTGCTCATCGGCCTCCGCACCCACGGCATCCGGCCGACCGAACCGCCGCTGCGCGAGACGTCGGCGCAGGTGCTCGACCGGACCGCGGACACCCTCCGCCGAGCGGCCGACTTCGAGCTCCAGGTGATCTGAGCTCACGCTCGGTGCAGCACCCGGAGCGAGCCGGTGGCGCCGGTCTCGACGAAGCCGTCGTCGAGCGCCCGGAGGTAGAGCTCGTATGGCGGACGGCCACCGTCGGCCGGGTCGGGGAACACGTCATGGATCGTCAACGTGCCGCCCTCGGCGACGAACGGCACCCAGGCGTCGTAGTCGGCGTGGGCGATGTCGGCGGCGTGCCCACCGTCGATGAAGCAGAACGCCAGGGCTGTCGTCCAGTGCTCCGCGACGGTCGTCGAGCGACCGACGACGGCGACGACGACGTCCTCCAGCCCGGCGTCGCGGATCGTCCGACGGAACACCGGCAGGGAGTCCATCCGGCCGGCGTCGTCGACGAGCGAGGCGTCGTGGTGCTCCCAGCCCGCCTGCATCTCCTCCGAGCCGCGGTGGTGGTCGACCGTGAACACGGTCCGCCCCCGTTCGACTGCGGCCGCGCCCAGCCAGACCGTCGACTTGCCGCAGTAGCTCCCGATCTCCATCCACGGGCCGTCGACGACGACGCCGAGGGCGGCCTCGTGGAGGGCCTGTCCCTCGTCGTCGGGCAGGAAGCCGCGGGCGGCCCGGGCGGCGGCGAGGAGGTCGGGACGCACGATCAGGCCGGCACGTCGTTGGTCGGACCGCCGAAGAGCAGCTTGTCGAGCAGCAGGAACTTGGCGATCCAGAGGACGAAGTAGGTGCCCAGGTTGGCGGCCGACGCGGCGAGGCCGGTGCCCCAGCGGGCGTCGGCCCACGAGACGACGATCGTCGAGACGACGAGCCCGAGGACGGCGTACACCCAGAACGGGACGATCTCGCGCCACACGTGGTGCGGGCCGGTCTTCTCCCACACCCATGCCCGGTTGAGGAGGTAGTTGGGGAGCGCTCCGATGCAGACCGCGAGCACGTTGGCGACGCCACCCGAGAGGTCGAGGATCGAGATGCCCCCGAGGAGGACGGCCTGGGTGATGACGATCGTGATCGCCGAGACGCTGGCGTATCTGAGGAACCGCCACTGTCCCGGCGAGAGCCACCTCACCGCCGTCTGGAGCACGGGCCGAAGATACCGGTCGAAGTCGCCCGATCGACTGCCACGGAGCGCGATCATGGACGCATGGCGTCAGCGTTGGACGACCTCGTCGACCTCCTCGACCTCGAACCGATCGAGGTCAACGTGTTCCGCGGGTCGAGCCCGGACGAGGACCGGCAGCGGACCTTCGGCGGCCAGGTCGCCGGCCAGGCCCTCGTCGCTGCCGTCCGCACCGTGGACCACGACCGGGCCGTGCACTCCCTGCACGCGTACTTCCTGCGGCCGGGCGATCCGAACGCACCGATCCTCTACACCGTCGATCGCATCCGCGACGGGCGCTCCTTCACGACCCGGCGCGTCGTCGCCGTCCAACACGGACGGGCCATCTTCAACCTCCAGGCATCGTTCCAACGTCCGGAGGAGGGCTGGGAGTACCAGTCGACGATGCCCGAGGTGCCGCAGCCCGAGGACCTGCCGACCTGGCAGGAGCGGATGGAGCCGGTGAAGCACCTGCTCGAGGGCGACTGGTTCGACCGGCCTCGCCCGATCGACCTGCGATACGCCGATGGCCGCCCGCTCGGCAGCGGCGACTCCACCCACTTCCAGCGCGTGTGGATGAAGGCCAACGGCACCCTGCCCGACGACCCGGCCCTCCACGCGTGCGTGGTCACCTACGCGTCCGACATGAGCCTGCTCGACACGGTCGTCATGCCCCACGGCACCGACTGGACCCAGGGCACCGTCCAGATGGCCAGCCTGGATCACGCGATGTGGTTCCACCAGCCGTTCCGGGCCGACGAGTGGTTGCTGTTCGACCAGCGGACCCACGCCTCGCACGGCGCTCGCGGCCTGGCCAACGGCGAGATCTACACCCAGGACGGCCGCCTGGCGGTCAGCGTCGTCCAGGAGGGCCTGATCCGGCCGGTCAACCCCCCGCCGCGCTGACCCCTCGGCGGCCGGCGGCGCCACACTGTTGTCGTGCACCGCCTGCTCCCCCTGCTGCTCGCGCTACTCCTCGCTGCCGCCTGCGGCGCCGACGGCGACGACTCCACACCTCCCGCCGACGCAGACGACGCGTCCTCGGCAGACGCGCCGCGCAGCCCGACCACGGCACCGCCGGTCGACGAGCCCTCCTCGGCCACGACCGAAGCGCCGCCGGCGACCGAGTCCTCCTCGGCCGATGACCCCGCGGAGTCGACCGACGCCACCGACGCGCCGGCCACGACGGAGCCGCCGACCACGACCGAACCGCCCCAGGTCGCCTCCGATGCCGCCGTGGCGGTCGCCGCCCGCTCACTGGACTTCGCTCCCGTCGCGGGCTTTGAGCAGCCGCTCGACCTGGTCTGGGACACGGCCGGCGAGGGGCCCTACGTGGCGGAGAAGACGGGCCGGCTCTACCTGCTCGACGGCGCATCCGGAGAGTCCCAGCTCGTCCTCGACCTGTCGGCGGAGGTGTCCACCAACAGCGAGCGAGGGCTCCTCGGCGTGGAGTTCTCCCCCGACGGTGCGTGGCTCTACGCCAGCACCACGACGCTGGACGGCACGAGCCGCCTCGCCGCCTACCCGCTGACCGGTTCGTTCCCGCTCGACCCGGCGACCGCCGTCGAGCTGGCGACGATCGCCCAGCCGTTCTCCAACCACAACGGTGGCGACCTCGCGATCGGCCCGGACGGCTTCCTCTACTGGGCGATGGGCGACGGTGGTTCGGGTGGGGATCCCGAGAACAACGGCCAGGACCTGACGACGCTCCTCGGCTCGATCCTCCGCATCGCACCGACGCCTGCCGACGGCGGCTACGCCATCCCTGCCGACAACCCCTTCACCGGCACCGGCAGCGGCGAGATCTGGCTGTGGGGTCTGCGCAATCCCTGGAAGATGAGCTTCGACCGCGCGACGGGTGACCTCTGGATCGGCGACGTGGGCCAGGACGCCGTCGAGGAGATCAACCGGGTCCCGGCGGGCGAGTCCGGCTGGAACCTCGGGTGGAACTGCTTCGAGGGCGACCGCGCCTTCGCCGGCTGCGACCCCGAGGACCATCTCTTCCCCGTGGCGATCTACGACCACTCGCAGGGCGCATCGGTGGCGGGTGGCTACGTCTACCGCGGCACGGCGATCGAGGACCTCGCCGGGGCGTACCTCTTCGGCGACTTCGTCAGCGGCCGGGTCTGGGCACTGCCCACCGATGCCGATCGCGCGGTCGAGACGTCGCTGTCGGCCCCCGGACTCGGCGCCTTCGGCGAGGCGCCCGACGGCGAGCTGTGGATGGCGCTGCTCGGGGGCGATGTGGGCCGCATCGTCGGCTGACGTTCACCCGGCTGAGGCCCCGGAGCCCCACTCTCCCGGCTGCCCTCAGCCCGACTCCGCCGGCGCCGGCGGGCGGTAGAAGAGCGCGACCTGGGCGACGCCACCGAGCACGCCGAGCCCGAGGCTGATCGCGAGGCCGACCACCCCGTCGAGGTCCGTCGCGATGCCGAGGGCCTCGTCGACCGACCACTCCCCGGGTCCGGTGGTGGCGATGGCGACGGCGACCAGGCCGAGCACGAAGTTGTACTCCCAACCGTCCTTCACGATGAAGAAGCCGTTGTCCCGATGGACGGTCCACCCCGCGACGATCATCAGACCGACGAAGGCCGCGCCGGCGAACGGCGTGAGCAGCCCCGCGGCGAGGAGCAACCCCGCCACGATCTCGGTCGAGGACGCGAGCCGGGCGTGGACCTTGCCGGGGCGCATCCCCATCGAGTCGAACCACCCGGCGGTGCCGGCGAGCCCGGTCGGACCGGTCGTCTTGGCGTAGCCGTGCGCCGCCATCGTCAGGCCGATGGCGACTCGCAGGATCAGCAGCCCCAGGTTGACCTCGTCCATCTCGCTCCCCTGTGCTCAGTTGCTGGTCACGTCGTCGGGGTAGTGCCCGAGCCACGAGAGTCTGCCCGGTTGACGACCCATGACGGAGCGCCAGAGCTCTCCGGGGTTCGTCGTGAGCGCATCGCCGACCTTGGCGTCGACCACGAACCACGCCTCGTCGTCGATCTCGTCCTCGAGCTGACCCGGTCCCCAGCCGGCGTAGCCGGCGTAGAGGCGGATCTCGTCCATCCGCGCCGCGACCTCGTCGGGATCGCTGCCGAGATCGACGACGACGACCCCGGCGCGTTCGATCTCATCTCCGGTCGGATCGACGTCGGGCTTGAGCCGTCCGAGCGCGATCGCTGCGGTCGTGTGCACGGGCCCGCCGACGAACACGACCGCCGGGGCCGCCGTCATGTGCCCCCAACCGGGGACGGGCTCGTCAGCGTCGATGTCGGTCGGACGGTTGAGGACGATGCCGAGGGCACCGTCCTCGTCGTCGTGCTCGAGGAGCAGGATGACGGTGCGGTCGAAGGTCGGCTCGGTGAGCGCCGGGGTGGCGACCAGGAGACGGCCGGAGAAGCTCACGGGTCGAGTGTCGCACCGGAACGGTCTCCGATGCCGACACACCCCGTCGTCATCATGGACACCGATGGAGCCCACCCCGCTCGAACGAGCACCGTCGCTGCGGTTCGCCGACGCCGCACGTCGCCTGAGCGACGCGACGCGCGCGCTCGGGCTCCACGCCCCCTCGTTCCGCAGCCCGCCGGCCGACTCCCAGGTCGACCGTTCGGTCCGCCGTCGTCGCGGAGACGTCGTGGTCGCGGTCCGGGTCCGCGGCCGCCCGTTCGCCGCCGTGCTCGCCGACATGATCGAGGGCGTCGTGGTCACCAACCGGCTCGATGCCGCGGCGGCGTCGACGGTGCGCGACGAGCTCTGGCTCACCGTCTCGCCGACGGTCGGCGCCGAAGCCGCCTGAGCCACTCCACGGCTGGTCCGGGAGCCGACCGACGCCGGTACCATCACGACCCGCACTCGTGACCCGCCGGCACCGGAGGCAACCGTGACCGTTCACCTCAGCTCGCTCCCCGAGGTCGAGATCCCGGACATCACGATCACCGAGTTGATCCTGCGCCGGGTCGACGAGGTGCCGGACCGTGTGGCGTTGGTCGACGGACCGGCCGATCGCTCGTACACGTACGCGCAGCTCCGCGACCTCATCCACAGCGCGGCCGGCGGCCTCGCCGCCCGCGGCATCGGTCCCGGTTCCGTCGTCGGGCTCATGGCCCCGAACGTGCCCGAGTACGCGCTGGTCTTCCACGGCGTCGCGGTGGCCGGCGGCACCGTCACCACGATCAACCCCACCTACGGCGCGGAAGAGGTCGAGTTCCAGCTCCGCGACGCCGGCGCGTCGATGCTCGTGACCATCCCGATGTTCCTCGAGACCGCCAAGGCGGCCGCCGACGCCGTCGGCATCGAGGACGTGTTCGTGATCGGCGAGGCCGAGGGCGCTCCGTCGGTGCTCGAGTTGCTCGGCGACCCGATCGAGCAGGTCCCGGTCGACACGGCCGAGCACATCGTCGTGCTCCCCTACTCCTCCGGCACCACGGGTCTGCCCAAGGGCGTGATGCTGACCCACCGCAACCTGGTGGCCAACATCCTCCAGACCGAGGGCACGATGTCGTACGACGACCACGAGGTCGGGTTCGCGGTTCTGCCCTTCTTCCACATCTACGGCATGCAGGTGCTGATGAACTTCCTGCTGAGCCAGGGCGCCACCGTGGTCACGATGCCCCGCTTCGACCTGCCGGTCGCGCTCGACCTGTGCCAGCGCTGGGGGGTCACCCGCTTCTTCGCCGTGCCGCCGATCGTGCTGGCCCTCGCCAAGCAGCCGATGGTCGACGACTACGACCTGTCGTCGGTCAAGCAGGTCTTCAGCGGCGCCGCCCCCCTCGGCGCCGAGCTGGCGGCCGAGGCCGCCGAGCGGATCGGATGCGACGTCGTCCAGGGGTACGGCATGACCGAGCTGAGCCCGGTGTCCCATGCCGCGCTCGAGTCCGGCTATCGGCCCGGCTCGGTCGGCGTCACGGTCGCCAACACCGAGTGCCGCATCATCGACCCCGACACCGGAGAGGACGCGGCCGACGGCGAGGAGGGCGAGCTCTGGATCCGCGGTCCGCAGGTCATGAAGGGCTACCTCAACAACGCCGAGGCCACGGCAGCGACCATCGACGACGACGGCTGGCTCCACACCGGGGACGTGGCCAAGGTCGACGCCGACGGCCACTTCTACATCGTCGATCGGGTCAAGGAGCTCATCAAGTACAAGGGCTTCCAGGTGCCGCCGGCCGAGCTCGAGGCGCTGCTGCTCACCCATCCGGCCGTCGCCGACGTCGCCGTCATCGGCATCCCCGACGTCGAGGCCGGCGAGCTGCCCAAGGCGTTCGCGGTGCTCAAGCCCGGGGCCGAGGCCAGCGCCGAGGACCTCCAAGCCCACGTGGCCGAGCACCTGGCCTCGTACAAGCAGGTGCGCATCGTCGAGTTCGTCGACGAGATCCCGAAGTCACCGTCGGGCAAGATCCTCCGCCGGCTGTTGCGCGACCAGAGCTGACGCCGGCCCCGGCGGAGCTCACAGGGCCACGAGATCGTGGCAGCCCTTGCCCTCGGCCTTCGCCCGGAAGAGCGCGCCATCGGCGATCAGGAGCAGGTCGTCGCTGACGGTCGGCGACGCCGACCAGGCGATGCCAGCCGTGACACCGGTTCGCACGACGGTCCCGTCGGTGAGGGGTACCGGCTCCGCGCACCGGCGGACGAGCCGTTCGGCGAGCGCATCGGCCTGGGACTCCTCGATGCCGAAGGTCAAGATGACGAACTCGTCGCCACCCCAGCGTGCGACCAGGTCCGAGCTGCGCACCGTGCCGGTGAGCCGACGTCCGAGCTCCATCAGCACCTCGTCGCCGCCGTCGTGGCCGTGCTCGTCGTTGATGCGCTTGAAGTCGTCGACGTCGACGAAGAAGACGCCGATGCCGCTGGGATCGGACAGCGCCAGCACCTCGGCCAGCCGCTGCTCGAAGTGTCGGCGGTTGGCGAGTCCCGTCAGTCCGTCGTGCATCGCCTGGTGCCGGTACGCGGCCCGCTCGGCGCGGAGCTCCGCTTCCAGGCCACGTCGACGGAGCAGGTCCGTGATCAGGCGTCCCAGCACGGTCGCCATCTCGACGCTCGTCGGGCCGAAGGCGTCCGGGTCGTCGAGGTTGTCGACGCTGAAGATGGCGACCGGCTCGCCATCGAGATGGACCGGTGCCGTCACCGAGGCCCGCAACTCGCCGAGCCGGAGGTCCTCGAGCCACCACCGCACCCGTTCCGGGGCGGCGTTCTCGGGCGGCGGGTACTCGGTGACGACACGAGCCCTGGTGTCCTCGTCGTCGCGGAACAGCTCCTCGCCGAGGATCGGAAAGCGACGGAGTCCGTCGAGATCGAAGCCGACGGCAGCCTCGAACTCGTAGCGCCAGGTCCCCGGCTGCCGCACCAGGATCGACCCGAACTGGGCGCCCGGGATGACCTCCACCGCCCGCTGGATCAGCGTCGCGTAGAACTCGCGATCGTCGACCGAGTCGTGCACGAGCAGTTGCAGCTCGAGCATCGTCGAGCGGAAGGCGCGCTCGGCTCTGAGCTCGGCCGCCGCCGTCGCGACGTGGGTGACGAGCTGGGCGAGGACGACACCGCTGTCGTGGGCGGCGAGGTGCAGATCGACCGGTCGGACCGCATGGTCGACCCGCAGCTCGACAGCCAGACGGTCGGGACGGACCTGGCCGGCTTCGAGCTCCCGGAGGCGCGACCGGACCGAGCTCCGGTCCGGCTCCCCGATGAAGTCGAGGAGGCGGCGATCCAGGAGTCCCTCGGCGGGCACGCCGAGCAGGGTGCGGGCCGCCTCGTTCGCCGCGACGATGCGACCGGCATCGACCAGGATCGTCGCGATCGGCGCGCGCTCGAACACCAGGTCACCGAATCCGCCACCGTGGACGCTGACGTCGGACACACCACCCACACGCATCCGATCGGTCGGCCGGACGCGGATGTGACCCATTCCACCGACCCGACCGTGCGAACCTCGTCAGATCGCGACCATGTCGGAGCGACCCTTGCCGTCGGCCTTCGCCCGGTAGAGCGCACGGTCGGCGACACGGAGCAGGTTCGCTCCGTCGTGTGGCCCGTCGGACCACGCGACTCCGACCGTCACGCCGGCGCGGACCTCGGCACCGGACCGGAGCGAGATCGGTCGGGAACACCGCTCGACGATGCGTTCGGCCAGCGTCCCGGTCCGCAGCTCGTCGTCGCCGAAGGTGACGACCACGAACTCGTCGCCACCCCAGCGGGCGACGAGGTCGGAGCTGCGCACCGCCCCGGTCAGGCGCCGACCGATCTCGACCAGCACGTCGTCGCCGCCTTCGTGGCCGTGGAGATCGTTGATGAGCTTGAAGTCGTCCACGTCCACGAACAGGACGGCCGAGCGGCTGCGGGGCTGCGGCGTGGCGAGACGTGCGAGCCGGTCCTCGAGCTGGCGACGGTTCGCCAGACCGGTCAGTTCGTCGTGCAGCGCCTGATGGCGATATGCAGCTCGTTCCGAGCGCAACTCGGCTTCCAGCCCCCGACGCCTGAGGAGGTCGGTGATGAGGTGGCCGAGCGCCGTGGTCATCTCGATGCTCGTCGTTCCGAACGCGTCCGGCGTCTCGAAGTTGTCGAGTCCGATGAGTGCGACCGGTGTGCCGTCGAGGTGCACCGGACTGCAGACGGTCGCTCGGAGCTCATCCATCCGACAGTCCTTCCACCACTGCAGGCGGTCCGCGTCCAGCCCCTCGGGCGGGAGGTGCTCGGTGACCACTCGAGCGGCGGTGTCGACCTCGTCGCGGAAGAGCTCGTCACCGAAGATGGGGTAGCGGCGGATCCGTTCGAGGTCGAAGCCGACACAGGCGGCGAACTCGTACCGCCACGGGTCATGGCGACCCAGGAGGATCGAGCCGCCCTGTGCTCCGGGTACGACCGTGACGGCCCGGTCGATCAGCGTCGAGTAGAAGAGGTCGTCGTCGACGGCGTCGTCTGCGAGCTGCTGGAGCTCGATCAGGGCGACCCGGAACGCTCGCTCCGCTCGCAACTCGGCAGCGAGGGGGTCCTCCCCGTCGACCAGTTGGACGACCAGCGTCGACGGGTCCTCGACCGCGACGCTCACCTGCATCGCCCGATGGTCGTCGGCGACGCGGATCGGGAGCGTCGCACGACGCGGTGGCCCGAGCTCGTCGGGCCCGCTGCCGAAGAACCCGGCTGCCGACTCCCCGTCGGCGTCGTGGGCGACGAGATCGAGCAGACGCCCGCCGAGGAGCTGACCAGCGGGTACCCCGAGCAGCGACGACGACGCCGCGTTGGCGGCCACGATCACACCGTCTCGGACGAGGAGCGTGGCGAGCGGGGCGCGTTCGAGCCCGAGCCCGCCGAAGTCGCCACCGCCGTGGCCACTCGTCACCCACCCGTCCACGGGATCCCGATCGGTCCGTTCTCGAGGGAATGTAGGAAACGCCGATCGAGCGGTGCGAGGATCGCAGCGAGGACCGTCCTCGAGGAGGCCTGATCACGATGACGCCGACCACCGATCCTTCGACGCACGACACCGCGACCACGCCGTGACCCGGATCGGCTCCGCCGTCGTCGACGGCGTGCCCTGTGTCGTCGTGGTCGATGCAGCAGGCACGACGGTTCGGCCGACCGACATCGTCCCGGATCTGGGTGCCGCCCTCTCGGGCGACCTGCTGGACGATGCCGTCAGCACAGCGCTCGCCGCACCGTCGCTCCCGATCGACGAGGTGGTGTGGCGGCCGACCATCCCGAGGCCCCCGAAGATCCTGTGCGTCGGACTCAACTACCGCCTCCACGTCGAGGAGTCCGCGTCGATCGCATCAGCCGCCGGGCACCCGACGATCTTCACGCGCTTCCCGTCCTCACACGTCGGGCACCTCCAGGCCCTCGTGGCGCCGAGCGCCAGCGACACCTTCGACTACGAGGGTGAGGTCGGCGTCGTGATCGGCCGGCCCGGCCGACACATCCGGGCCGACGACGCCATGGAACACGTCATCGGGCTGACGCCGTTCATGGACGGCAGCGTCCGCGAGTTCCAACGTCACACGAGTCAGTTCACGCCGGGCAAGAACTTCGACGACTCGGGCTCGTTCGGGCCGTGGATGACCACGCTCGACGAGATCGAGGACCTCGACGCCGTGACGGTCACGACCCGGGTCGACGGCGAACAGGTCCAACACGCGCCGCTCGCCGAGCTGATCACCTCGATCCCCGATCTGATCGCCTACTGCTCGACCTTCACCACCCTCGAACCCGGGGACGTGATCGCGACCGGCACTCCCGGCGGGGTCGGCATCGCCCGCGACCCCCAGCTCCTCCTCCGTGCCGGGATGACCGTGGAGGTCGAGGTGTCGGGAGTCGGGACGCTCCGGAACCCGGTCATCGCGGAGAGCTGACCCCCGACGCAGCGGTACCGTTCATGGCAGGACGAGACCCGGGAGCTCCCGTGACGACCGACCGAGACCTGCCCGACGCGCCCGCCTGGCGTGGGGTCAATCACCTCGCGCTGGTCACCCCCGACATGGACGCCACGACGCGGTTCTACGCCGGTGTGTTGGGCATGCGGCTGGTGACGACCCTCATGGCCGGGCCCATGCGGCACTACTTCTTCGAGATCTCTCCCGGGAACACGGTCGCGTTCTTCGAGGTCGACGGCGCCGAGACCTTCTCGAAGGGCGCGGGCAGCCCCCTCGACCGGGCGATCCAGCTCGACCACCTGTCGTTCAACCTCCCGGACGAGGCCGCGCTCGAGCAACTGCGGAAGCGCCTGCTCGCTGCCGGTTCCGAGGTCACCGAGGTGGTCGACCACGGGATCATGAAGTCCGTCTACTTCACCGACAACAACGGCATCGCGCTGGAGGCGTCGTACTGGGTGGTCGATCCGACCGGTCGGCCCACGGACATCAACGACGACGTGACCTTCGCCGACCCCGACCCGGTGCCGGCGGTCGTCGAGCTCGCCGCCGACGGCATGGCGCCCCTCCCGCAGACCCGCCTGGTCTGACCGCGCTCCCCACGGACGGACGGCACGCCTCCAGCCCGGTCAGGGGTCGAGGCGCGCCGTCGCCGAGCCGGACACCACGACGACGCCGTCCTGGTTGACCGTGGAGACGTCGAGGTCGACGAGGGCGACCCCGTCCTCCTCGCGGATCGCCGTGACCTCGGCCGTGGCAGTGAGCGTGTCGCCCGGCCAGACCTGGGCCCGGAAGCGCACGCCGTAGCGGGTGAGTCGCTCGTCGCCGACGGCGTCGGTGAGCAGCCGACCGGTCAGTCCCATGGTCAGCATCCCGTGCGCGAAGACGGTGGGGTAGCCGGCGATCTCCTTGGCGAACGGCTCGTCGCTGTGGATCGGGTTGTAGTCGCCGGACGCGCCGGCGTACATCACGATCTGGGTCCGGGTGAGGTCGTCGACGACCACCTCGGTGAAGGTCTGGCCGACCTCGAGCTGCGCTGCGCTCAACGGCATGTCACTCACCCTCCTGGTCGATGACCCGCTCCGTCCGCACGCCCACACCTCGCGCGGTGACGACCAGCTCCCCGTGCTGATCCCGGTACTCGGTGACGGTCTCGGTGAAGTGGAGCCGCCCGCCGCGACGGCCCTCCTTGGTCCACGACTCGCCCGGGAGCACCGTCGCAGTCAGGACGTCCCCCGGCTTCGGATGCCGGTGGTACTCGTAGTGCTGCTCGGCGTGGAGCCCGCCGGCCGCCGCACCGCTGCCCTCGCCGTCCTTCTTCTCCCGCCGGACTCCGGTCGCCTCGCGGCCGGACCCGAACCACGTCTCGCCCGGCTTGGGCCGCAACGGGTAGTCGGGATCGAACTGCGCGCTCGCCTGCACGAAGGTCGGCGGCGCCGCGCCGTCCCCCGTGCCGTAGACCGGGTTCGGATCACCGATCGCCCGGGCGAACATCAGGATGTGCGACGCCTCGACCGGGAAGCGCTCGACGGCCATGTCCCCTCCTCGTGACAGCTCCGATCGACGACCCTCGCCGACTCCGTCGCTGCCCGTGCGCTGAACGTAGCCGCCGATGATCGGGCCCGGCTCGGTCGTGCTAACACGACGCCCATGGACAAGACCCTCGCGACCGACGAGATGTGGGAGGCCTACACCGGGGCCACGGGCCGGGGCGGCGACTACACCGTCGGGGCGTTCGGTGATCACCCACAACTGGTCGACGAGCTGCTCGCCCTCGTGCTCGACGGAACCAAGCGAGCAACCGCAGCGGCGGTGCGAGAGTTCGAGCTCGTCGGCGAACCGCTGCCTCGGGCCGGTGACCACTTCGTCGTGCTCGACAGCGCCGGGACGCCTCGCTGCATCTGCCGCACGACCGAGGTCAGGATCGGCCCCCTGTCCTCGGTTCGTCCGGCGTTCGCCTGGGACGAGGGCGAGGGGGATCGCACCCGGGAGGACTGGCTCCACGAGCACAGCCGGTACTTCGACCGGGTCGCCGAGCACGCCGGCATCGACCTCCCCGAGGACGTCGAGGTCGCGTTCGAGCGATTCGCCGTGGTGTGGCCGGCCGAGCACGCCGACCCGCCGCAGGGCCCGCGATCGGAGCTCGACCCGTTCAACCTGACCGACACGTACTTGCACCTCCGTCTCGGCGCCGGCGTCGCCGCGCTCCCGGGAGGTCCCGAGTTCTGGACCAAGATCGGCGAGCGGCCGCACCTCGAGCGGGGCCGACTCGTCTCGTCGTTCCCGGTCGAGGCCGACTGGGAGCACTGGGAGCGCCTGCTCACCGGCGGCCGCGTGCTCTACCTGCTCGACGGGTCGATCGACCTCATCCTCGAGCTGCCGACCGGCCAGGAGACCGTGGAGCTGCGGGGTCGTCAGGGCATCGTCGTGCCACCTGGCGTCTGGCATCGAGCGGTCGTCCACGAGCCGGGTGAGCTGTTGACCATCACCCCGGGAGCGACGACCGAGCACCGCGGGGTCTGAGCCTCACACGGCTGGGGGCTTCGCCAGGGCATCGACGACTTCAGCGCCGGAGAGTTCCGCGAGCAACGCCGGCGGTACGAGGAACTTGCGGTCCCGGCCGCCGCCTCCGACGATCACCCGCTCGCGCCCCATCACGGCAGCGTCGATCCACAGCGGGAGGTCGTCGGGGAGGCCGAAGGGCGTCACCCCGCCGATCTCCATCCCGGTCAGGTCCTTGGTGGCCTCGGCCGGAGCGAACGATGCCTTCCGTGTGCCGAGCCGCTTTCGGACGGTGCCGTTCACGTCGAGGCGAGTCGTCGCGAGGACGACGCAGGCGGCGTGGACCGGGGGGTCGCTCTTGCCGACGACGACGATCGCGTTCGCCGAGTCCGCCAGCTCGTATCCGTAGTGCGCACAGAACTCGGCGGTGTCGGCGAGCGCCGGGTCGCAGTCGACCACCTCATGGTCGCCGCCGAGGGCGAGGAGTCGGTCGAGGACGGGATCGTCGGCCATGCGCCGATGCTCGCGCAGGTCGCTACCGTGCGAGAACGGCCCGGGTGGCGGAACTGGCAGACACAGCGGGCTGAAACCCCTCGGTCACCACCTGGCCTCGCTACCGTGCTCTGTCCGAGCCCGGGTGGCGGAACTGGCAGACGCAGAGGGCTTAAACCCCTCGGTCACCACTGGTGGCGTGCGGGTTCGATCCCCGCCCCGGGCACTCTGAACTGGCGGTCCATTCCTGGACCGCTCTCCAGTGACTGCCGGGATGCCAACGGATCCGGTCCGTGAAGGGACACGTTCACCGGAGCGGAACCAGCTGGTCGTGGGTTGCCGACCAACGCCAACGGGTCTGGATCGGCGTCATGAGGCTGGTTTCGGTGGTTCAGGGCGGGTCGATGGTGAGGCTGTTGAGTGTGTCGATGGTCCGGTCGATGTCGTCGTCGGTGGCGTCGGTGCCGACGGCGACGAGCAGGTAGAGGCCGCGGTCGTTGTCGCGAATGTCGAGCCAGCGCAACACGGCGAGATCGTCGCGGTGATCGGGTCCGAGGCAGGCCCACGCGTCGCCGGCGTCGATGCCATCGACCGTCGCAGCGAAGTCCTGGGGGCGGGGCGCGAACCCGGCAGCACCGGGGCCGAGTGGTCCCCGCTCTTCGAGGTGTATGAACACGTCGTCGGGTCCGAGGGCTTCAAGCGCGGCGACCGGAAGGTGGTTGCAGCCCGCACCGCTGTTCGCCGGCGGTTCATAGCTGGCCAGGGAGAAGTGGGCGGTGAGCCCGGCGTTGGGAGTGAGGTCGTCGGTGACGAGGTGCCAACGGGCCGGGTAGGTGACCTCGACACCGGCGACCGGGTCGTGGTGTAGGGCCAGATCGTCTGGTCCCGGCGGGTAGAGGGCCGGTTCCCAGCCGGCCGGTGGGACCAGCAGTCGACCGAAACGGGTCCCATCGAACAACAACCCATCGAAGGACTTGGGCAACTCGAGCATGACCCGCTCGGCAGTGGCCAGTTCGGTGATCTGGACCTGCCCGGCCCGGATCTCGAAGCCGTAGCTGAGATCTGGATCGAAGGCTGCGGTCGCTGACGGCGACACCGGGAGCTCAGCGACGGTGAGTTCGTCGGCGTCGATGATCACGCTGACGGCACTGTTCTGGTCGGCGGTGGTGGCCAGAACTCGGCGCCCGTCGCGGCTGCGATACCCGGGATCGCTCCACAGCCCGACGCCGGCCCGGGGCAACTCGACCGGCTGTTGCCGACCGGTGACGAGATCGCTGATCACCGCCTCGCAGCTCAGCGACCCGTCGCAACGACTGACCAGCACCCATCCGTTCCCTCCGAGGAGGCCCCGACCGGTATCGGCCAGGCTGGTGGTGCCATCCGGGCTCACCCGATGCACCGAACCAGTCGAGTCCGAGGCCACCAAGGCGTCATCGCCGTCGAAGCCCACGATCGGTGCCCAACCCGGCAGCTCGCGCACGACCATTGGTGCCAGATCAACCGTGGGATCGAACCGGCGCAGCGTCCACGGTGACTCCGTCGCGAACCACACCGCCTCAGATGTGGCCTGGATCGCGTTCCAGTACGCGCCCTCACCAAGCGGCCTCTGCTCGCTGAGGTCCCACTCGAACAGACTCGCTCCATCGGGTTCGAAGACCGCCACGCCCACCGGCAGGGCCACCATCTGGGCCATCGGTCCAGTCACCACCGGACTCAACGGGGTGAAACGCCGAAGCGAACCCGTACCCAGATCCAGCATCCCTGCCGAGAACCCATCAGGCGCCAGTACCAACAACCGCACGCTCTCCAACGCCTCGGGAACCTCTGACACCTCCACCCACGAATCGACCTCGATCACCGCAAGCGCTCGCGGACCAGACCCGGTCCGCTCCGGCACCACCACCGATCGGAGATCGCTCAGATCACTCGGGTCCCCGGCCGAGGACGGTTCGGACGACACCGTCGTGGTGCCAGCCGGTTCATCCGACACCGTTCCGTCGTCACCACGGCCGCCAGAACCCACCAACACCGCGGCGACCACGACCACGAGCCCCGCCCCGGCGACCACCAACCAACCAGGCACCCCATCCCGGCGAAGCTCACCGACACCGCCGGCCGTACCGCTGGGCCAAGGCGACTCATCGAACTCGACCTGGAGTCCGCCACCACAACGACCGCACGCATCCGAGCCAGCCGCGAGCACCGACCCGCACTCCGAGCATCGAACACCACCCACCATTGCCCGAACCTACGCCAGCCCTCTCCACCACAACACGCGGCCCCACCCCGCCCGACAATCGCGACCACCTCGCTCCGAGGAACACCCGAGTGCCGGCGAAGTGCTCGGTCGGAGCGCTCCGAGGGGTCCGGCGCGAAAGTCCGGTACTCCGGCTCTCGCTCATCCCTGTCCTCGAGGTGCGGAGCGACCAGCATCCCCAAGCCAATCCGGCTCTGGCAACCGACAACGCCATCACGGGGTCCAGGTCACCTAGCGACCGGCAACGACGGCTCCGGTTTGGGCGGTCGCCCACCCCCTGCTCACCGGCCGAGAGATCTGCACCGTGACAGTGGTCGTTCCGTCGTTGAGTCGCACGAAGGGTGGACCGGCTGTGGTGACGGGGACAGGAACGAGGTGGAGGCGTCCGTCGAACGCAACGGTGATCGCTGAAGCTCGCCAGACGCCGCCGTCGAGCACCTCTGCCTGCGTGAACGCCGAATCGGCGGTGATGAGGGCGATCCCGGCGCCATCGGCTGAGGTGAGGGTGACTTGCGCAGCTCTGGACAGTGACTCAACGGAGTCGTTGTCCCAGGTGGAGGCGTCGACGACGACTCCGTCGAGTTCGGTGGCGATGGTCGTGCCGGCTCGGTCGACCAGGACTCGCCAGCGCGTGCCGTTCACGTCGCCCGCAGCCACAACGGTGTCGAGGTGATGGAGTTCCAGGCTCTCGGGACGTGGTCCGCCGACCAAGGCGGCGTCGGTGAGCTGGACCGACGATGCCAGCTCGACGAGCGTGTCGATGGCCAGGGCACCGTCGACGAAGATTGCGATCTGACGTCCGGGCTCGTCCCAGCTCACACGCCGGTAGCCGTCGTTGTCAGTCACGGTCGCCGCGACGGTCTCGCCGTTTCGTTCGAGCTCGACCTGCTGACCGTCACCGGTGCCGTAGGAGCCCGGCAGGATCTGCACTGAGGCTGTCAGCTCTCCGTTGGTCAACCGATAGGCCAGCGCAGCGGTCGTCGAGCCGTGCTGGTCGATCAGGCTGACCGCTGTCGGGACCGCCGACCATCCATCGGGCAGACGATCGAGGATCAGCTGGGGCACGATCGGTTCTGACGTCGACGAACCGGGCACATCGCTGGTCGCTGGGGCCTCGGTGACCTCGGGTGGAGCCGCAGTCGTCGGCGGCACGCCCAGCACGGCTTGCCACTCGTCGGCGTCGATCGGCTGGATCGACTCGGCGAGATCGACCAGGTCCCCCACTCCGGGCGCCTCGACGACGAGGGAGAAGACCTGCTTGCCGTCGGACCAGTTGAGGAACCCGAAACCGGTCGCAGGATCCCGGACCGAGAAACCAGCACTTCCGCCGACCTCGACGAGCTCGAGGTCGAAGCCCATCCCTTCCGAGAGGCCGTCGTAGACCGACGTCGGGTCGCCGGTGGTGACGATCAGGTTCGCCTGTACTTCTGGGGCGTCGACGTTGCGATACAGGACTTGAGCCCGATCGGCGTCGACCGATTCCAGCGGCGGGTGTTCCTCCACCCAACCGGTGCCGCGCAAGACCCAACCATCACCCTCCGGTTCGAGCGCCTCGATCGCAGCTCGAAGCTCATCGGGGGACAAGCCGACGCCGACGACCACGACCCGCTGCTGTGCGGTGCCCGCCCATGCCGCCACACTGCCGGTGCCGCGCCCGCTCAGACGCGCTGGACGTCCCGCTATCGACGTCGACTCACCGAACGCCGTGTGGTCCTCGACGTTCGAGACCGCGTCCGGCTCCGCAAGACTGCGCACCACCAGGTACCGATCCCCATCGCGATACGCCGACCACGATCCCAGCCCGGCCCGAGTGACCGCAGACTCACCGAACAACGGCGTCCACTCGTCCACAGGCAGGAGCCACCGATCCACTTCGACCACCGGCACCGACGTCCGCAACGTGGTCGTGTCGTCGGAGAACCGCCAGACCAACGCCCCACCCAACCCAAGAGAGACCACCAGCAATGCGGCCGCCACGGCAGTCACCCGACGCCGATGAGTGCCAGGCGCAGAGATCGTGGCCCGCTCACGTTCCGCCAGCACTCCGTCGAGATCGGTCTCGACCACGACCTGCTCGGCTCGCTCAGCGAGCAACGCCGTCAACTCGTCTACCGACGCGTGGCTCACGCCAGCTCCTTTCGCAGTGTCCGCAACGCCCGGGTGATCCAGGGCCCGACCGAGCCCGGACGCGCTCCGAGTGTCTCGGCGATCTCGGCCTCGGTCAGTCCGCCGTAGAAGCGGAGCACCACCGCCGCTCGCTGGTTGAAGGGCAACCGATCGAGCAGATCGAAGATCGGCTCAGTCGGCACGACGCTCGCATCATCTGCGAGGAGATGGGCACGAGCTCTCGATCGCCGATCACGGCGCTGCACGTCGCGGCATCCGTGCGCCACACAACGCCGCAGGTACCCCGACGGTCGCTCCAACCGCGCCCACCGCCGCCAGACCTCGATGAAGGCGTCGTGCACGACGTCGTTCGCCATCGCATCGGACCCGAGCACCAGCGCCGCCCAGCGCACCACCTCGCTGTGATGCGCCTCGTAGAAGCGGGTGAACTCCCCGACCGACGCCACCTCCTCGGTGATCTCGATACCCGGTTCCGATGCCATCTACCTACAACGACGTCGAAGACGTCCGAATCCATACACCACGCCCCACACCTCGTGGAGAGAAATCGCGGCGAGCTTGCGACGTTGTCGCCGCCGACTCGATCCGACCGCCGTTCGCAGCGCTACATCGCCCCGTAGGCTCCCTGGGGAGGTGGTCCGTTCCGGCCTTCGGCCTGCGTTACCACTGACGAGGTCAGGTCGGTGTGAGCAAGACTGCAGGTGGCAAGACGCGCGAGCTGGTGGTGCACGAGCTGGACGCTGCACCCCTGAGCCAGACGGCATCATCGCTGCTGCACAAACGGGAACGATCTCGGCGAGCTCTCGCGGCGGGCGCGGTCGCACTCGCCGTTGCCGCGATCGTGGTCGGCCAACACACCGACGACTCGAGTCGGGTGACACCCACGAGCGAGCTCGACAGCGCCGTTGCTGGCGTGTGGCCGCCCGAGTCCCGAGAGTTCGCGCTCGACGAGCTCATCGACGCATTCGTCTCGGAGGTGCTCGGTTGGGAGCATCGGTGGCGGGCGCGAGCGGGCACTGCCAACCCTGACCGGGTCACCGTGACCATCACCCACGAGCAGTTCGAACGACACGTCGAGATCATCGCCACTGAGACCCCCATTGGCTGGGTGGTCATCCAGGTCCACGGGATGACGCGAACAGACCGCAGCTGAGCTTCGGTTGCTCAGGCACCGAGCCCACCGTTGGCGCACGCCACACGTGCGGAGGTCGGACGATCCCGGTCCGCTCTGTCGCCGCTGAGGTGGTCTGCCAGTCTTGGCGCGACGTTGGGTCGGCCCCCTGGCACTGGTGTAACGGCAGTTCCCCAGCCGGGAACTCTGGTGAGGAGGGCTGCCCCGTGGACAGGTCCAGCGAGCGCAAAGGCAGTCCGGACGACCGGGCTCGGCGCGGCCCGGTTGGCTCGCCGTTCACGGCCGAGGTCGAGTCGACCGGCACGCACGAAGTCGTTCTGAGCCGGACACGCTGGCCCCTGCTGCTCGTCGTCGTGGTCGTGCTTGCACTGGTCGGCGCACTCGTCGGTCGAGCACGGTCCGCCGAGGAGCAGCGTGGGGCGGGTCCGACGACGGAGAGGACCGCAGCACCGTCGACGGCTGCACCGAGTCCGGCCCCAAGGCCATCGGCCGGCTCCAGCCGTGTCGACGTGAACGAGGTACCGACCGACCTGTCCGACCACCACGTCGTGCTGTTCAGCACGATGGACCGAGCGGCAGTGGCGGTCGACCTTGGAACCGGCACCGCGACCCGACTGGACACCCCGGCCGGGCCGGCGCCGAGCGACGGTCTGCTCCGTCCACTCGGTGATCGCGTGCTGGTCTTTGGCTCCGACGGCAGAGCTCGGCTCGTCGACTGGTCCTTCGATGACTCACGATGGCTGCCGGTCGACGCGGATTGGATCAGCGCAGTGGCCGTCGGAGACTGGATCTGGCACGTCGGCGCCGGCGACCAGACTGCCGTGGAAGCAGCGGGCGTTCGCCGAATCAACGCCGACGAGAGCGTTCACGGCGGCCTGGTCCGAACCCTGCTCGGCGGGCCCCAGATCGTCGGCACCCACGAGGGTGGCGCGCTCATCACACCACGCTCGATCGACACGATCTATCAGCTCGCTCCCGACGGAACGGCGACGCCGATCATCGATGGCCACGCTCTCGTCGGCGGCACGAGCTGGGTCGTCGTGTCACGATGCTCGCCCTCCTATGTCTGCACGGCGGAGCTCATCGACCTCGCCGACGACGCCGAGGCGCCGCTGGGCCTCATCGACGCCGGCTTCACGCTGCTCACCGACCCGAACGGCCGCAGCGACGACGGACGACGAGCGCTGATCAACGGCCCCAAACCAGCGAGCGCCACCGGCGACCGCGGCTGGTACCTCCTCGACGCCGACGAGTTGAACCTCAACCCGATCGCCGCCGACGCTGATGCCTTCGCGTTCGACGACTTCGACCCGCAGCTCCGGTACGGGTTGCGCCTCGTCGAAGACCACATGACGATCACCGAGCTCCTATCCGGCCACGCCGTGACGATCCCAACCCAAGCTGCCTACGAAGAGGTCCTAGGAGGCCGACCGGCTCACCTGCTGCTAGCACCGAGCGACTGGACGCCGCCGTGAGACCGCCGTGAGACCTGCCGCCAGGTGACACGGTCCGGCCGACGGCACCGTCGACCCAGCGAGTGCGATGAACAGCCAGTGGAGATCAACCGGACCGACCGCATGCATCGAAGTTGCGCAGGCCGCGCAGCGGTGAACTGAGTCGCTCACGGGTCGAGCCCGAGCCGCCACAACTGCGTCGAGACGTGACCGCCGGCCGTGCCTGGCAGCGGGTGTGTCGCAACGACGAAGCCATCCTCAACACCGGTCGATGCGGTGACCGTGCGGCCGTTCAGCGCAGCCACCGGGTCGATCGAGCCGCCGCTCCTGATCAACCAACTCGACGTGAAGGCGCGTTCTGGCCCGATCGTGCTGGTGGTGAGGAGGTGCCCGATCCGTCCGCAGCTGATCGTCGCCTCGGTGTCGAGACGCTCGGGGGTGACCGATGTGGGCTGGGCTGTCCAGGTGACCGCGTCGGCGCTGAGCCACACGGCCAGGTCCGCCTCTCCGAAGATGCGGCGCGTTTGGCTGACGTCTTCCCATCCGTAGCCACCGACGGCGCGAGATGAGCCAACGGCGACGATGCCGTCCTGGCATGCCTCGATGGCAGCGACCGAAGAGATGGGCAGCGCGGACGCCGTCGGCAGCGGTACTGCTGTCCACGATCCGCCGAAGTCTCTGGACACCCAGACCGACGCCTGCTCGGTCTCCTGTCGAGTGAACCCCGCAGCAACAACCAGGTCTCCAGTCGCGGTGAGGTCCGACACGAACGAACCCGCTGCGAAGTCCGACGGGACTGCGACACCCCACTGTGCACCGTCGGACGAGCTCCAGACCACCACCTGCGCCGGCTCGTTGTCGCTCGGGGCTCGGTTCCCGACGACGACCAGGCCGCCGTCGGCCGCCACGACACCGTGAACTGTGATCGCCGCAGATCCGGGGCTCGGCAGCTCGGTGACCTCCCACACCTGCAGGTCATCGCTCGCCCACACCTTCACCGTCGATGTCGCTGTTGGGTCGCCGCTGCCAACGGTCGTCTCGACACCGAACACCAGGATCCGACCTCGGTATTCGATGAGGTCGCGGAAGACGACTTCGTCGCGGTCGCCGATGGCTCCGGTCGCCGCACGAGGGGTACTGCTGTCGCCCGTCGGGTGCGCTTTGGGGACAGTGACCCGCCGCCATCCGCCGTCGTCGAGGCCCTCCCACAGGGCACCGTCACGTCGCTGGCCGACTCGTTCGGATCCGACGGCGAGGCGTCGACCGTCTCGTGTCGTCAGGAACTCGACCACCTCGACGCTGCTGAACGAGCCGTACTGCTCGCCCTCCTCGAACACGTCGGCCGACAGGAACACGCCGTCGGGGTCTTCGACCTCGGACCACGAGCCCTGAGCGCCCGTGGTCCGATCCACTGGCTCTCCCCGGTCGCCTCCTGTCGCGACGACCTGCCCATCACCCTCGCTTCTGACCGCTAGGGCCACGCCAGCGGCTGCGAGCACCACTGCTGCGGCGATCGCTCCGAGTCGCATGGTGGAGGAACCCACCGGCTGCGAGACACTCCGCCCGACCACCTCGTCCAGCGTGACCGGGCGCGCCAGACCTTCGACATAGGACTTCAGCCGCTCTTCGATGCCACTCACGACACTCCCAGCTTCGATCGCAGGTGTCGGAGGCCTCGTTCGAGGTGGTTCTGCACCGACGACCTCGACAGTCCCAACAGCTCTCCGGTCTCGGCGTGGGTGACACCGAAACCGACGACCAGAACCACTACCTGCCGCTGCCGCCGCGACAGACCGGCCAGCGCCGTCTCCAACCCTGGTTCGAACTCCGGAGGAGATCCTCCGCCAGCGTCCGCCGCGTAGGCCTCTTGGCGTCGATGTCGTGACCGCTGTCGTACCGCCCACCGCTCACCCACCCGGTACAGGTAGCCGCTCGGGTTCGCCATGCTCCTGACTCGCTCCCAATGCTCCCAGCCGTAGGCCAGCGCTTCCGCTGTCGCCTCACGACCCAACTCGCCTCCGAAGCCGCCGACGAGGGCGCGCCGCAACCTGGGCTCCGCAGCCACGAAGAATTCCTCGAAGGACACCGCTGCCCGCTCGACCACCAACTCCTCGATCATCGACACCTCACCCACCCAAGGCACCGTCGGACCCACCTGCACCACAGTCCACACGCGGCGAAATCCGCCTGCACCTGCCGGACGGTGCCGCATCCGCAGAGACGGCGACGGTCTCGGTTCTCAGCGACGCCAGGAGTCCACCCCGAATGCGTGGGAGCCGACGAGCCGAGCGATCGACCCGCTCGGCAGACGCTCGGCGCCCGGGTGTTGCCCGCCTGTAACGCCCGGAGGGTCCCGGGGTAGGTAAAGGACGTGGGAGCGATCGCCGGGGATGGGGACAGCGATGCGGCGTTGCTCCGTGGAGCCAACTCTGATCCTGAGGGTTTCGGTCGGTTCTATCTGCGTCATGTCGACGCGGTGTTGGCGTTCCACTATCGGCGCACCGGGTGTCGTGAGACGGCGGCCGATCTCACTGCGGAGACCTTTGCGGCGGCGTATCTGGCCCGGCGTCGGTTCCGTCCGGGCCCGCGACCGGCCCGGGCGTGGTTGTTTGGGATCGCGAGGAACCAGCTGTCGAAGTTCGCTCGTCGCCAGCGGGTCGCTGACCGGGCTCGGCGACGACTCGGGATCCCGCCGCTGTCGCCGTCCGATGAGGACTTCGAGCGAATCGAATACCTCATCGATCTTCAGCCTGTCGGTGATGCGCTACGTGAAGCGATCGCTGTGTTGCCGTCGTCTCAGGCCGAGGCGGTGTGGCTGCGCGTCGGCCACCAACGCAGCTTCGCCGAGGTCGCCCTGGCACTGGGTTGCAGTGAGGGTGCGGCCCGGGTCCGGGTGTCTCGAGGTCTGCGCAGACTCGCTGACGCCATGGAGCAGACGTGAGCTTCACCGAGCAACTTCGCCGACATCTCGTCGAGGGCATCGAGCTCGATCAGCGACGACGCCGCGGCCGACGCCGCATCCTCGCCGGCACCGCGGCGGTACTTGGCGTCGCGCTCATCGCCGCTGGCGCTGCCTCGTTCAGCAACCGCGAGGACCCGGTACGGATCGCCACCGGGGTTCCCACACCTCCGACCGCAGTCGCCAGCGACCCAAGCGCTGGAGCGGTGTTCGAGCTGGTCGGCACGATCACGGTCTGGACCGGCACAGAGCTGTTCGTGTGGGGAGGCACCGAGAACTACGGCACCCAGTCGGTCACGGACCTCCCCGGTGTGCTCTATGACCCTGACACCGGCAGATCCCGGCCGATTCCCGGGGCACCTGGCGGGCCTCAGGCCGAGGCCGTCGGGGTATGGACCGGGTCCGAGGTCATCATCTGTTGTGGCCGCAACAGCGCCGGCCAGGCGGGACCCACCCTGGCGTTCGATCCGGCAACCAGCTCGTGGCGTGAGCTCCCCGCACCCCCCATCGAGCCCGTGATCGGCCCCGCTGCAGTCTGGGTAGACGACCGCGTCATCGTGGTCACCGACCGCGAGATGGCCGCCTACACGCCGGCCACCAACAGCTGGTCCGAGCTCACCCCACCGCCGGTCCCGTTGACGGTCAGCCCCGGCGCATCGATCGTCGCGACCAACGATGCCGTAGTCGTGTGGCCCCGGCCCAGCTCACGAACCGTGCACACCGGCCTGATCTACGACCTCTCGAGCGACACCTGGTCCGAGCTGCCCCCGCCACCCGCCGAGTCCTGGCCAGCGGTGGCCGACATCGCCTGGACCGGACACGAGCTCATCGTGATCGGCGGCCTCCCCGCCAGCTCCGCCAACGCGGACGAACGACTCGTCGGCAGCCGCCTCGACTGGGCCACCAAACAGTGGGAGCCGCTGCCTGACGTGTGGCCCGAACCGGTGCCCTTCGAAGGCAACCTCGGCAGTCAGTCCGTCCTCTGGAACGAGGAGCTCCTCCTCGTGCTGCCGGGCTTCCTCGGAACCGGGCTCGACCCCACCGCCGCCACCGTGGCCAGCTACGACCCAACCACCGACGCCTGGCAACTCCACCCCAGCCTCCCCGCCACCGAGCCTGGCTGGCACTCCGCACTCATCGAGACCGACACCGGCGCCATCGCCCTTGTCGAGGGTCACGCCCGCCACATCGATCTGAACACCAGCGCCACTCGCGGGTTCCCCGACCTGGCACGCTTCAGCGCATGCGACGAAATCGCTCACGACCTACAGGCTGACGACCCCGCCGCCATCCTCATCCGCCTCCGAACCGACGGACTCTCCGTGAGCGTCCCCACCAGACTTCTCGACCGCTACCGCATCGCCGGCTACACCTGTGCCAGCGCCGGAAACTCGGTCCTCGCCTTCGGCATCGGTCTCTCGGATCCGACCACAGAGGACTCGATCTGGGTGGAAGCCATCGCGCCAGCATTCCTACGCGAGCGAACGACCCAACCAGGCCTCGAGCGCTACCAGCGACTCCCGGACTCACCCGACGTCATCATCTACTCGACCACCACCGAGATCGACTCTCTCATCGAGGACCTCTCCAGCATCGAACCCTCCGAGATCCTCGACCCCATCGCCGTGCTCGACGCCCTCGCCGAGACGAAATGACCTGCAGCCGACCATGCGCTGCAGACGCCCGGGTGGCCTGGACCCCGTGGCGGCGGCGGTGGTCCGGCGACTCGATCTCTCATCCCTTCGATCGCGACCGGAATGAGCGCGCCGCCTCAGCGCGAGCGACCGACGCCGAGGATCGCTCGACCGCCACACCACGCCCGTCACCACCTTCGTCGCCGGCGCCAGCCATACACCCCACAAGCCAGCGGTCTCGTCGCTCTGCGGGGCGGCAGCTGGCAGCGGTCTGCGAGGTACCGTCGTCGTCCATGGACGGGCGCCCGCTCCGTGCGAGCGATGTCGAGTCCTACGCACGGCGTGTCCTGGGCTCGAGCCGTCTTGTGGCTGAGCATCAACCTGTCGGCTTCGGCAACGACAACTGGAAGTTGCGGTTCAACGGCGACTGTCGGTTCGTGGTCAAGATCGGTCACTCAGCAAGTGAAGCCAAGTTGAACTCGTCGCACCTTGCGTACGAGCTCGCCTCGGCCGCTGGCCTGCCGGTGCCCGAGCTGGTGCACTACGGGAAGGCTGGCGATCACCTCATTCGCATCTTCACATGGATCAGCGGCCACCCCACCTCTACCCTCGTCACTAGGTCGGAGCAGAGCACTCGGTTCCTGCAGTCGCTCGGGGAGGCGTTGCGCTCGCTCCACTCGATCCGACGGGACGCGTTCAGCTCCCGCCTCGACGACTCGGCCCCGACCTTCCCAACCTGGGATGCGTACGTCAGGTATCGACTCGGCCAGATCCGAGATCGGTGCCTCGCAACGAAGTCCGTCGATGTCGATCTCCTCGATCAGGTCTGTGCCGAGGCAACTGTGCTTGCCACAACCGTGGATCACGCCGCCGAAGCCGTGCTCTCGCATCGAGACCTCCACCCAAACAACCTGATCGTCAGCGCCGACGGCACGCTCATCGGCATGATCGACTGGGACGCAGCCGAAGCCTGGGACCGGGCAGGCGACTGGTTCAAGCTCGAGTTCGAGCTGCTCCGCTGGCATCCCCACGGAGCGAACACGCTGCTCGACGGCTACCTCCAGGGCGACCCGATCCCCCACGAGTGGAACGAACGGAAGCGACTCGTCCACCTCGTCGAGACCTTGAACATCCTCCCGAACGCCATCGCCCGCTCATGGGAGACCGAGTACTCCGATCGAGCGAGATCGCATCTACTCGAACTCCTCAGCAAGGTTCAGTGAATCACCCGCCAGGTCCTGAACGTCCCACATCCGCAAGAACAGCTTGCCCTGCACAAGATCGGCCCTCCAGATCGGTGATGGTTGACCGGGCCTGTCGCACGGTGTGTGTAACTGAGGGTGGTTCTGATGGTCCGCGGTGAGATGCCGTGGGCCGGGAAGGACCATCTCGATGACTTCTGCATCGGAGGAGACGGCCGAGCTCTCCGGCACCACGTCCCGGCAGAAGACCACCAGCCGGGTCTGTGCGCGGCGACGGCCGCCTGCTTCGAGCAAGACTCCTCCTTGGGCGGCCGTCGACGTACTCCTAAGTTGAGCCGCTCGGTGGTTCTTCGTCATCGAAGAACTCGGCGGTGTAGCCGTGGATGGGGGAAAGGCTGATCTTCTTCAGCCGCAGGTGTCGCCGTTTGGCCAGGTGGAGTGTCGCGACCTCTCGGCGACGAAGCGCCGATGCAGGTGGGTGCGTCGGGCACCCCAGCAGACTCCGACAGGCAGCCCCCGTACGTCAGGGTCCGAGTGGCGATCCACTTCGGTCGAGCCGCTCGGCTATCAGAACTCAGCAGACTCGCCAAACTCTCGCCTCAGAGCTAGCCTGCAGTAGAGGCGGAGCACGGAGGTAGGAGTGCGTCCATATGCAGGCCGACTACCGCGTTCAGCTCGCGCGATCAGCCGTCTCGAGGCTGTCCAACTTCTGCGCCGCAATCGGTGATGCACACGCTCTAGGTTGCGGGCCCGGCTCTCAACACGATCTAGCCAACGCCGACTTTCTCGGAGAGACGGTTCGACATTATCGGTGCGCTGTTCCTGGTTGGTATCTTGAGACTCTCGGCTTGCAGTTCGCAGGCATCGCATCGGTGCTGGACCAATTGGCTCGCGAGAGAGCTCAAGACCACTCCATCGTCTACCTATCTCAGTACCTTCGGTGCGCAGCCGTGGCGATCGGGGATCAGATCAACAAGTCAACGGATACCCCAGTATCACAACTAGCCCTACTACCGAGCGCTCCGCCATCAGTAGTCGGTTTCACGGAGATCGCCTGCCTCGCCAGTCCGGATGGGGTGCGACAGTTGCAACTAGCTGCAGACATGGCCGCTGAGTCACTACTGCCTGAGCATACCTCGCTTACCCGAACAGAGAAGAGGCAGCTATCGCTCCTTTCCGCGGGGTGGAAGGTCTCAGACATTGCGGCGGAGACCGCCTCTTCAGAGCGACAGACCTATCGCTCACTAAAGAACCTACGGAGTGGAGTCGGCGTCAGGACTAACCATGAGCTCCTAGTCGAGGCGACACGTCGCAACTGGATCTGACACGCCGACGTAGACCAACCAAGCTCCGCCGTACAAACACTCGTTGCTTGACCAACGACCGTGCTCGGCAGAGCTAACTCTTGGAAGCGCCGTCGCTAGCACAGTGACTCAGAGAATCGGCGGTTCGTACGCCAGTCGATTCTGGGAGCCCCGCCGTGTACCGCCCTACGCCGCATGTGCGAGCTACTGGCCAGCTTGCACGAGTAGGCGCGCTGTCCTGGACCCCGTGATCGTTGTCGGTTCAGGTCGCTCGCGTGTGTGTAGGCCCCCGCCAGGTCGTGGCGACCTCGGCGGGGTTCGGTAGCCGATCCCGGAGTGGGGTCAGTGGTGATAGCGGTCAACGTAGCCGGTGATCTCGGTCCGTGCTGGTCGAGTGATTCCCAATTCGGCACGCCAGGCGCAGCGCTTCTTGAACTGTCCGAACCAGGACTCGATGAAGGCCTGGGACTCGGGTCGGAGTAGCCACCCCGGAGGTGGGTGATCCCGCGGGCCGAAGATTGCTTGCGGAAGTCCCGCGAGGTGAACTGGGTGCCGTCGTTTCGGTGCCCAACGTGAGCCGGCCGGGAGGGATCTCGCGTTCGAGCACAGCGGAATCGACACAGGCGATGGCCTCGGCCGCGGAGATCGAGGGACGAGGCGACGAGCTCTCGGGAGCAGCAGTCCACGATGGCATGCAGAAACACTCAGCCGTGCTGGGCACACCACACCTTCGTGGCGTCCATGTGCCCCAGCTCGTCGGGCCGCGTCACCGGGAAGAACCCGGGCCGGGCCCGCCGTCACGAGCACCGCGTGGGTTGAAGCAGCCTGTGAGCTCGCAGGATTCGTTGGGGCCGTTTGCGGTTCACCGCCTCACCAAGCTCCCGGCTGGCGATCGCTGCGACCATCCGGGTCCCATCGGTCGGGTTCGCCCGAGCGACCTCCACGATCGCCGCATCACCAGGACGACCTTCCCCGTGACCGGCCTCGATCGGGTGAAGACGAGCGGTCTTGTAGATCGCCTGACGGCTGATGCAAGCCACCGCAGCCACCCGTGCCGGGCGGCGTCCGTTGGCGACCACGGCGCGGGCTCTGGACACACGGACGCTCACGTCCAGTCTCGTAAGAGTTCCCCCACAACCTCCAGGTCGTAGGTCTTGAGGCCCAACGCCCGCTCCAGGCGCGCGATCCGCTTCTTCACTTCCTTGAGCTCCTCAGCCTGCGGGTCCCTGCCTTTGTCCTTCGGTGTCTCGAGGGCCTCCTTGCCGCCCTCGAGGAGCCGATCACGCCACTGGTAGCACAGCGTCTCCGCGATTTCGTACTCCCGGCACACGTCCCGCACGCTGCGATCGCCGCGTAGCCCGGCCAGCACGATCTCGGCCTTCTCGTCCGGACTGAAGGTCCGATACTTCCTCTTCTCGCTCAACGGCCTCTCCTCGAGGTCATGAGCGACCAGCATCCCCAAGCCCCCAGCCTCAGGCAACCGTCAACGCCCCATCGGGTCCAGGTCAGACCGACTCCGCCTTCAAATCCGAACGATGATCTGGCGGACCGCCATCACGTTGGTGATCACAATCGAGACTAGGAGTAGGTCGTCCGACACCGTCCGAGCTGTGATGCGCTTCGTGGAGAGTCGTGGCTGTGGCATGACCGCGGCTGTGGTGTCACGACACCTTCACACGTTGGTTGTCAACGACGTCTATCCGAACCCTGCTTCTGACAGAGCTCTCCGGTCAGCCGCAGCGCGCGCCTGGTCGTAGGCAGCGTTGAGATCCGCCAGGCTTCTACACTCGAGATCAGATACAGCTAGTGCTATCTCCTCTCGCAGCTGAGCCTCAAAGACCTCTTCTTCGTACTGCTGATACGTCAATTCAACCACTTCGTTCGTGCCTGGCTCAGTGACACTCTCGGTCACCTCAACGCTGGATGCCGCCGCCACAGCGCTGATATCGCCAAGTGTCGTTCTCAGATCATCGAAGGAACCGATACTAGAAGCGTAGCCCGCGGCGCCCATACAGGAAGTCCAATCCTCTTCCGCTTCGATCCACTCTCTGTCGGTTCGGATGTAGTCATCGCGCAGACGCAAAGTAGCCATGTCGTTCGAGTCGAGGGATGGCAGATCGAGAACCTCTTCGGCAAACCTCTCGGCACAGCTAGCCTCGGCGGCGTCACCCGGTGGGGGGCCGTCACCAATCGATGCGCCTGTCAGTGCTCTGAAGTAGGCAGCTAGCTCAGCTTCAGAGAAGGACGATCGTATCACTTCGTTCGGATTAGGTTCGGCAATACTTGCTAGGGCCATTCTTCGAGCAACTTCCACGTTCTCGAGAAGAAGACCGTAGCCATTCGTCTCGGCGAACTCCCGTGGTCCTCGATAGTCGATCAGTGGTGGCACCTGAGGTGGTGGTGTGTCAGGCACGAACGGGACGTACTCGAAGCCTCTGAGGTCCATGCACTCAGCTAGGAAGTTCTCTCTGAAGGCCACGACCTCAGGCTGATTAAAGATCGATTCGTTCGTCTCGTACAGTACGTTGATCAGCCTCTCGCTCTGTGACTGGCTGCGAAACTCGCCAATGGCGTCCGGCTCTTCCAGGCCATCCGCGGCAGCTACCGGTCTCGATGTCGTAGCCGCTTCGCCCTCGGCATTCGCGCTGCAGCCGAGCAGCACTACGATGGCCGAGGTGATGAAGCCACCGAGAACCCAACAAGTGGACTTACCTGTGCAGACTGTCATGGTCTCATTCAAGCTGGTCGAGGCCTAGAACCCCCTAGACTACGAGTAGTCGAGTCGACCTGAGAAGTTGGTAGCAGTGCTTCCGGAGCCTGCGGCGATTCGAGTACAGAAATCCCCGGACGATGGTCCACCCAGGCTCTTGTAACCACCACCGGGCGAGAAGCCGGTGTAGTCAATCGGCAATTCAGATCCTCCACAAGCCCACGTCCCGAACCACGTAGTGCCTGTTCCCGGATAGCCGTACGTGTATCCGCCACACTGCTGATAATCCCATGCCGGCACGTGACCTGCTGTTCGACTGGTATAGAAGAGGCGAAACTCGTTGAGATCGGGATCTGTCCAGCCATGCGAGCATGCGGTCGCAGCGCCGGCGTCTGACACCGGACTACCTACCAACGTGGCGGCGATCAGAGCTAGCGCGGCAATGGTCTTCTTCAACATGATCATCGTCCTCTGTTCCTGGACGCTTCCGATAGTCGGATCGGTAGATCCCGGCCGTGTCATCGGAAGCCTCATGGTTGCCCTGATGATCATTACCCATGTCGCTGGCAGAGATCTGACATCTTGTGCTCAGACCTACTGAAGACGGTCACAGTTGCAGGAACGGCCGCGGGTAGCGATGACAGGTTGGTCAGGCGGCGAGTGCTGGCTGTGGGTCGTGATTGATTCGTACTCGGTTGGGGTCAATCGACCGAGCGCGGCGGATCCGGGCTCGGGCCTGGCGTAGATCGTCGAGCTGCTCGCTCGTGGGTCCCTCCGGGCACCGTCGTCGCGATCGGCCTGGGCGAGCCAGTACTGCAGACACGACTCCGAGATCCCGAAATCGTTCGAGATGTCCTTGAGTCGGGCCCCGGGCCCACGGCTGCGGGCGACACGGATCACGTCCTCACGGAGTTCACGCGGATAGGCCGGTGGCATCGCGACATCCTTCCAGCAGCACCTCACGGCACCGCAGATCAGATGTCGCCGCTAACCGCGGCGGACCCGAATCATGGCCTCAGCGCAGTGTGGGTCGCCATCACTGAAACGCCGGCTCGTCCGCAGGCAAGAACGACTGACGGCGTCGAGAGCAACGGGGCGGACGTGGGCATTTGTGCTGCGCGGAGAGTGATGGCGGAACGAGTCCTGCGGTCCTGGAACCATCCGGCGGACCTGTGCGTCTAACGGTTGTGCAGCAGCTGTCGGTCGCGATCCGGTCGTCGTGAGCGCGGAGCTCCTCCGTGTGGTGCGACTCGCACGTCGGCGCCTGCGGTTCGCGTGGTTCGCTTCCACCTTGGCGTCCTGGCTGCCGCGGGCGCTCGCTGCGATCGCAGCGCTCGGGCTCGTCTCGTGGCTGCTGGGGAGGCCGCTGAGCCTCGCCTGGTTCCTGGTCCTCCCGGTCGCTGCGGTGTGCGTCACGGGGCTGGCAGCGTTGTCCCGCCGGTGGGATGACGTCACCGTGGCCCGGGCGGTGGAGCGCAGCGCCGAGTGTGACGGCGTGCTGATCTCGGCGATCCAGCTCAGCGACACGGGCCATGCATGGGGCGACGACATCCGGCGACGGGCCGATGTCGTCGCCGCTGATCCTTCGACGCCTCGGAGCCTGGCTGTCCGCTTCGACGGCCGACCCTCCGGCTTCGCCGCCGCCGCAGTGGTCCTCGTCGCCTCACTGAGCGCGCTCATCTCGTTGGGTGGCGACGACGCCGCGGCCGACGCCATCGCGCCGGAGCTGGCCAGGGAGGCCGAGGCGCTCGACGAGCTCGCCGCGCTCCTCGACGAGACGGCAGCCGAGGACGATGCCGAACGGGCCGAGGCGCTCGAGGAGCTCGCAGACGAGTTGCGCCGGCTCGCGCAGGAGATCCGCACGTCCGAGTCACCGCTCGACGCCGCGGAGCGGCTCGAGCGCGAGGCCGAGGCGCTGCGGTCGGAGGCCGGTGAGGATCTCCTGTCCGATCGTGCGGCGGTCGAGGGCCTCGAGCAGCAGCTCGCCGCCGTCCCGCTGGCGCCGGGCGGCGACGCCGCCAGCCAGCTCGACGCGCTCGCGGGCACGCTGGACGAGCTGGATCCGACCGAGCGCGACGCGCTCGCCGAGCGGCTCGATGGTCTCGCCGAGAGCCAATCGGTCGGCAACAGCGCTGTGGCGACGGCCCTGTCGCAGGCCGCTGACGCAGTGCGCTCGGGCGATCTCGGCCGCGCCGCCGCTGCCCTCGCCGGGGCGGCAGCCGAGCAGCGCATCGCCGGCGCAGAGCTCGCCGACCGAGGAGCGGTGGCCGCTGCGGCCGACGCCGCGAGCGGTGCGGCCAGCCGCCTCCGCAACCCGGACGCCGAACCCGGACAGGGGCAGGGCCAGGGGCAGGGGCAGGGGCAGGGGCAGGGCCAGGGCCAGGGCCAGGGCCAGGGGCAGGGGCAGGGCCAGGGGCAGGGCCAGGGGCAGGGCCAGGGCGGTTCGCCCGGCGGGGGTGGCGCCGGGCAGATCAGCGGCGTCGAGCCCACAGGTGGCCAGTCGTCAGGTCAGGGCGGGCAGGGATCGCCCGGCCCGGGCGATGGGAGCCTCGGCACCGAGGACGTCGCGAGGGCGGAGGTCTTCTCACCGCCGATCGACGGCGGCCCGAGCGACGAGGTCCGGGTGGATCTGGGCGGTGGGAGCGGTACCGGCGACGTGGTCGGCAGGGGGGACAGCGCGACGGACGAGGGGGCCGCGTTCGTGCCGTTCCAGGACGTGCTGCCGGGGTACCTCGACGATGCGGCAACAGCGCTCGACGAGCTCAGACTCCCACCCGAGCTGCGCACGACCGTCCGCGACTACTTCGACCATCTCGCCCAGAACTGACGAGGAGCAGCGTGTCCGCAGCAGCGCACGAACCGACCGAGGTGAGCACGGCGGAGGATGGGGCTTCGACCTTCGAGGAGGTCGCTGAGCGGTACCACGACTTCACGGCCCGGATCACCGAGCAGATCCGGCACCGGATCGTCGGCCAGGACGACGTCGTGCGCGACACCGTGATCTGCCTGCTCTGTGGCGGGCACCTCCTCCTCGAGGGTGTCCCCGGTCTGGGCAAGACCGAGCTGCTCAAGTCGCTGGCCGAGTCGGTCCAGGCCTCCTTCGGCCGGATCCAATTCACTCCCGATCTCATGCCGGCCGACGTCGTGGGCACGGAGGTCGTGGGGGCAGACGACGAGGGCAACCGGACCTTCCGCTACCGCGAGGGCCCGATCTTCACCCACCTCCTCCTGGCCGACGAGATCAACCGGGCGACGCCCAAGACTCAGTCGGCGCTCCTCGAGGCGATGCAGGAACGACAGGTGACCGTCGCGGGTGAGACCCGCCCGCTCCCTGATCCGTTCATGGTCATGGCGACCCAGAACCCGATCGAGCTGGAGGGCACCTATCCGTTGCCGGAGGCGCAGCTCGACCGCTTCCTCCTGAAGGTGTTGGTGCCCCAGCCCGGCCCCGAGCTGCTGGCCCACATCCTGCATCGGACGACCGGAGCCCGGCCCGAGCCCGTCGACGCAGTGTGCGGTCCCGCTCAGCTCCGCTGGCTCACGGGCATCACGCGCCAGGTTCCCGTCGCCCCCCACCTCGTGAGCTACGCCGCCCTGCTCATCACCGCCACCCAACCCGAATCCGGGAACGCCCCCGAGGTCGTGCAGCGCTACGTCCGGGCCGGGTCGTCGCCGCGCGGGGGTCAGGCGATGATCCTCGCCGCGAAGGCCCGTGCCCTGCTCGACGGCAGGCCGTACGTGAACGGCGCGGACCTGGTCGTGTCGGCCACCTCGACCCTGCGCCATCGGGTGCTGCTGGGCTACGAGGCGACGGCCGACGGGGTGACCGCCGACGAGATCGTCGCCGAGGTCGTGAGCACCGTCGTCGAGCCCGGCCAGGACGGCCGAGGGATCCGATGAGCAACGCCGGGTCGGACGGGCCGGCGATCTCGCTGTGCGCGCTGCGACGCCTGGAGCAGCTGCAGCTCGCCGCGAGCCGGCGGCTCGTCGGAGCCGTCGCCGGCGAACACCGGGCTCCCCGCCACGGCAGCACCCTCGACTTCGCCGACTTCCGTGAGTACCAACCCGGTGACGACGTCCGCCGCATCGACCCCCATCAGCTCGCCCGACTCGACGTTCTTCGCATCAAGCTCTTCGAGGGCGACGAGGACCTGGTTGTCAGGGTGCTGCTCGACACCTCGGAGTCCATGACGATGCACGGCAAGCGTCGCATCGCGACCGCCGTCACGGCGGCGCTGGGCGCAGTCGCGCTGACCAGCGGCGACTCGCTCTCGCTCGTCGCCTTCCCCGCCGCGCCCGTGCCCCGCCGCTTCATCGGCCGCCACGGCGTCCCCGAGCTCGTCGACGCTCTGGACCGGCTGCCTTGGGGTGGATCGACGCCCTTTGCGCGGACCGTCCGCCAGGTGCTCAACCGTCCGGGGCCACCGGGGATGACCGTCGTGGTCTCGGATCTGCTCACGACGGAGTGGCGGACGGCCGTCTCGCGGCTGCCGGCGCGCCGTGCCGATCTGCTGGTGGTCCACGTCGGCGCCCGCCGCGAGATCGAGCCCGAGCTCTTCGGCGACCTCGAGCTGGAGGACAGCGAGTCCGGCGAGCAGATCCCCGTCAGCCTGACGCCCGAGCAGCTCGCCGGCTACCGCGACCGGCGCCGCACCTGGGTCGCCGAGGTCCGGCGGCGGTGCCATGAGGTCGGCGGGCGTTACCTGACGGTCGACGCCGAGGACGACGTCGAACAGGTGCTGCTGCGCTCGTGGCGCACGAGCGGGGTCCTGCGATGACGTTGCTCTCGCCCCTCGGCCTGCTTGCCGGTCTGCTCGCAGTCCCCGTGATCGCGGCACATGTCCTCCGGGCGCAGCGCGAGCGGGAGCGGGTGTCGTCGACCTTCCTGTGGCGCGACGCCGAGGAGCCGGTGGCGCCGAGTCGGCCCTGGCAACGGCTGCGATGGAGCGTGCCGCTCGCCCTCCAGCTGCTGCTGGTCGCCCTGTTGGCGCTCGCGCTCGCGCGGCCGGCGTGGACGCAGACGACCTCCCTCGCCGAGCACACGGTCTTCGTGCTCGACGCGTCGGGCTCGATGCTGGCCGACGACGGCGACCCGGACCGCCTCGAGGCAGCGAAGGAGCGCATCGACGAGCTGCTCGACGAGCTCCCCGATGGCGGCTCGGCCAGCCTCGTCGTCGCGTCCGGCGACCCCGAGCTGCTCGTCGTCGACACCAGCGATGGCGACGCGATCCGTCGCGAGCTCGACCGGGTCCGACCCACCTCCGGCGTCGCCGACTTCGACCGGGCGTTCACGCTCGCCGAAGCCCTCACCTCCGCGGACCGCTCCACCGGCTACGTCCTCGTGTCCGACGGCGGCGTCACCGAGGACGAGCAGCGGCTCGCACCACCGGGGACCCGATTCGAGCCGGTCGGGACCGGCGAGGTGAACCGGGCGGTGACCGCGCTGTCGGTCACCGTCGAGGACGGCGGTCTCGCCGCGCTCGTCACCATGTCCAACACGGGGGGACCCGACGCCACCCAGGACCTCCGCGTCGACGTCGACGGCGCGACGGTCGCACGCGAGCGGGTGCGGCTCCCGGCCGGGGAGACCGTCGAAGCGAGCGTGCCCATCCCGCCGGGCTCGCGGGTCGAGGCCTTCCTCGACGGCGACGACCTCCTGTTGATCGACAACCAACGGGCGGCGCTCGTCCCGCTCGCCGAATCGTTGCGGGTGCACGTGCGCTCCGACGACCCCGACGGCTCGTTCTTCGTCGACGAGGTGCTCGCAGCGATGGGCGCCGAGACGGTCTTCGCGGAGGCCGACGCCGACCTGGTGATCTACGACGGGGTCGCCGTCCCGTCGGCACCCGGCAGGCCGTTCATCTCGATCGCCGGACCCGGCGCACCGCCCGGGGTCCTGGTCGTCGGTGAGGTCGAACGGCCGATCCCCACCTTCGTCGCCGACGACGTCGTGCTCCGTGACGTCGACGTGACCTCGACGGCGATCGCTGCGGCGCAACGCCTCGTCGTCGAGGACGGCACGATCCTCATCGGGTCCGCCGAGGGCGAGCCATTGCTCGTCGAGGGCCGGACGGGTGACGTGCGCTGGTACCACCTCGCCTTCGACCTGGAGGCCTCCAACCTGCCCGTCGAGGTCGCCTACCCGATCCTGTTCTCCCGGATGGTGAGCGACCTCACCATCACCGACGACGTGCCCGCAAGCGCAGCGGTCGGCACCCGGCTCCCCACCGTGCCGTTCGACGCGATCGTCACGGCGCCACGTGGTGTGACCACGCAGGTACCAGCCGGGACACTGATGCCAGTGCTCGATCGCAGCGGCTTCTGGACCGTCGAGGGCGCCGACGGGGCCGTGCGGCCGGTAGCCGTGGTCTTCCCGTCCACCGAGTCGCACCTGACCGTCCCGGACGAGCTCGCAGAGCTCCCCGCCGCTCCTGCCGACGACGGCGGCACGATCGGCACGACGACGTCGTCGGAACGCCTCGTCCCCTGGCTGCTCGCGGTGGGTGTTGCGGTGGTCGTCGTCGAGCTGCTCCTCGGGCTGCGCCACCCCGGCGTGCCGACCTGGCAGCGCCGAGCCGCGCTGGCCGCACGCGTCACGGTCGTGCTCTGTCTCGTCGGAGCCGTGGTCGGTGTGAGGTGGACCCGATCGGACGACTCGGTGCGGGCGGTGCTGGTGATCGACGTCTCGGACTCGCTCGGCGAGGAGGGATCGCGGCGGGTGTCGTCGTTCGTGGATGCGGCGCTGGACTCCGCTGATGCGGACGACCTCGCGGTGGTGGAGGTCGGTCGAACGGTGCGGGTCGCGAAGCCCTTCGGTAGGACCGCGATCGACCCCGAGCCACCGCCAGGCGACGGCACGGACCTCGCCAGGGGTCTACGGCTCGCCAGCTCGCTGCTCGACGGCTCGACCCGCGAGCGGATCGTGGTCGTGTCGGATGGCCTCGCTACGGACGGGACGCTGGCGTCCGAGGCGGACCGGCTGGCCGAGATCGGGCTGCGGCTCGATGTCGTGCCCGTGGCCCGACCCGTCGGCTCCGATCTCGCGGTGACCTCGATCGACGCGCCGACCGGCGTGTCGCGGGACGAGGTCTACGAGCTGACCGCCACCGTTCTCGCCGAGTCGGATGCGACCACCACGGTCGTGCTCCGCCGTGACGACGAGCCGATCGAGACACGCACCGTCGATCTCGTCGCCGGTGTGAACGAGGTGACGTTCGACGTCGTCGCCGGCAACGGTGGCCTGGAGCGGTTCAGCATCGCCGTCGAGGACGGATCCGACGACATCCCGCAGAACGACGCCGCACAGGTCGCGGTCAATGTCGAGGGACCGCCGCGCGTGCTGGTAGCCGAGGGCGACACCGACGGCGGTGGGCTGATCGAGGCGGCGCTCACCGCACGCTCAATCGAGACCGAACGTATCTCGGTCGACGAGCTGCCCTCGGTGGACGAGCTGACCACGTTCGCCTCGGTGGTGCTCGTCGATGTCGATGCGGCTGATCTCGCCCCGCGGCACGTCGACGCGCTCGAGACCCACGTCCGTGAGCAGGGCAACGGCCTCGTCGTGATCGGCGGGACGAGCTCGTTCGCACTCGGCGGGTATGCAGACACGGACCTGGAAGATCTTCTCCCGATCGAGAGCCGGGCCGAGGACCCCACCCGCCAGGCGACGGTGGCCGAGGTCCTGCTGATCGACACGAGCGAGTCGATGGGCTCGTGCCACTGCGCCCCAGTCGAAGGCATGGGCGACGACCCCTTCGCGGGGGAACCGATCGAGGGCGGGCCGAACAAGACCGACATCTCCCGGACCGCGGCCGAGCGCGCCATCGCCGCCCTCTCCGACAACGACGAGGTCGGGGTGCTCGCCTTCAGCGGCAACCACGAGTGGATCCTGCCGCTGCAACCCGTCGGTGAAGCGCTGGCCGTCGCCGAGGAGGAGCTCGGCCTGCTGCAACCCTTCGGCGACACCCGCATCGCACCGGCGCTCGACGAGGCCGCCGCCGCGCTTCGCGAGAGCAACCAGGAGCTCAAGCACATCATCCTGTTCAGCGACGGCTTCTCGCCGGAACTCTTCAACGACGGCTTCTTCAGCGAGGAGACGGGCTTCGCGTCGTCCGGTGAGCTCGAGCAGCAGGCGGCCGAGCTGGCCGACGAAGGCATCACCGTGTCAGTCGTGGCCACGGGAGAGGGAGCGGCACCGCTGCTCGAGGCGATCGCCCTCGCCGGTGGCGGACGGTTCTACCCCGGCCGGGACCTCGAGGAGATCCCGGAGATCTTCGTCGAGGAGGCCCGGATCGCCTCGCGCAGCTTCATCAACGAGGGCGAGTACCTCCCCGTGGTCACCTCGACAGCGACACCCGTACGCGGCCTCGAGGCCGCCCCACCGGTGCTCGGCTTCCTCGCTGCGACGCCCAAGGACACCACCGACGTGATGCTCCAGGTCGGCGAGTTCGCCGATCCGCTGCTGTCATCCTGGCGGGTGGGTCTGGGACGCGTCACCGCCTGGACCTCCGACGGCGGCGACCGGTGGGCCGCCGAATGGGCGTCCTGGAACGGGTGGGCCGACTTCTGGTCCTCCGTTGTCCGCGACACGTTCCCGCTCGAGGGCGCCGACGGGCACGAGGTCCGCGCCGAACTCCGGGGTGGTTCGTTGTTCCTCGAGCTCGTCAGCGAGACGGCGTGGCCGTCCGGTTCGTCGCCGGTGGCCCAGGTCGCCGCGCCGGATGGCACGGTCACCGAGATCGAGCTGGAACGGTCGAGCGACACCGAGTTCACCGCCGTCGTCCCGGCCACCGAGACCGGGAGCTACGTCGTCGGGGTGACCGGTGGAGCCGAGGACGCCGGTCGGATCGCATCGACGATCGCCTCACGTTCGTACGCCATCGAGTACCAACCGTCGACGGGTCCTCCCCCCGATCTCCCCGGCCTGTCGGAGCGGACCGGTGGTCGGGGAGAGATCACCGCCGACCAGCTCCTCGATCGCGACGGCCTGGATGCCGGATCGTCCGCTCGCGACCTTCGGTGGTCGCTCGTCCTCATCGCTGCGCTGTTGTGGCCGGTGGCCGTGATCCTGCGCCGGGTCCGTCTGCGGACACTGATCGACGACGTGCGCTCATCGCGATCGCCCCGCCGACCAGCATCGTCATCGCCCCGATCCACACCCACGGCATCAGAGGTCGTGTCCGCACCGTGACCACGACGCCGCTGGCGTCGGGGCGCACCGATTCGACCACGACGATCGTGTCACCGGCCGCGGCGCCGACGATCGAAGACTCGGCCGTCGGCACGAGCTGACCGTCGTACGCCCGGAGCTCGGGCTCGTGCTCGGTCGTGCGCCCATCGGCGAGCACCGTCACCCGGGCGCGGACGAGCTCGTAGCGGTCGGTCTCGCCGGTCACGATGGACTCAAGCGTGATGGTCCAGGACCCGACCTCCCGCGTCTCGCCGACGTCGAGCGAGATGCGCTCATCGCCGCCGGACGCCGCCACGGTCGCGGCGAGGAGGAGCAAGGCGAACCCAGCATGTGCGACGGCGACGCCCACGTGCCGGTCGGATCTGCGCGCAGGCGTCCCACCGACCACGGAGCCGATGGCAGCCCCGGCGGCGACTCCGGCCGCCAGGGCGACGAGCCCACCGGGTACGCCCGGGAAGCCGAGGCCGACCAGCAGGGCCACAGCGGCCAGTCCGCCGCCGAAGCCGCCGACCACCGCGCCGTATCCAGGCCGTCGGCCGCTTCGCCAACGGAGTTCCGGGACGACCGCCATCGCGACGAGCGACGTCACGACGACGGGCGCCAAGGCTGCCTCGTAGTAGCCCGGGCGGACCAGCTCTCGTGGCCCGCCCCCGCTGCGCCAGAGACCTTCGACCACCGGCCAGAACGTGCCCAGGGCGATCGCAAGGACCGCCACCCCACCCAACGCCGCCTGGAACCCGAGCCCGACGTCGCGACGCCAAGCGAACCGCGGGCCGTCTGCGACCGGCTGGCGGGCCAGCGCCACGATGCTCAGGACAGCGAAACCGGCAGCGAGTACGAGCAGCGGGCGCCCCACGGCGGGCGATTCGGCGAAGGCGTGGATCGATCCGGTGCTGCCGGAGCGGGTGACATAGACGCCGCTCACCATGAGGCAGAACGCTCCGCAGATCGCCGCAGCGGTCGTGACGGCGAGCCGTCGCGTCGATCGGACTGCCGACGCCCCGTGGAGCGCCACGGTGACGGCGAGCCAGGGCAACAGCGCGGCGTTCTCGACCGGATCCCACGCCCAGAAACCGCCCCACCCCAGCTCCGCGTAGGCCCAGTGGCTGCCGGTCAGGATGCCCAGACCGAGCACCAGCCAACTCACTCGGAGCCACCCGATGGTCCGGTCGAGCCACGCGTCGTCGAGGCGACGTCGCCAGAGGGCACCGATCGTGATGGCGAACGGCACGGCGACCAGGGCGAGACCGGCGTAGAGAATCGGTGGGTGGTACAGCATCGCCGGGTGCTGGAGGACGCCCAGGAGGCCCTGGCCCGATCCGGTGGGCGCCTCGAGGCGCTCGAAGGGTGAGGCGGTGAACCGGGTGATCGCTAGGAAGGAAGCGGTGGTGATCGCGCCGAGGACGGCGAGCTCGGTGGCGGGTGGACGGCGACGGGTCATCGCCACAGCGACCACGACGGCCACGATCGCCGACCAGGTCAGCAACGACCCTTCCATGCCGCCCCACGTTCCGGCGATCCGGTACGCAGGCGGCGTCGCCTCGGAGGAGTGACGCTCGACATAGGCGAGCGCGGGATCGCCCCGGACGAGAGCGGCGGTGAGGCTCAGGACCGACGCAACGGCGAGCGCCGCCACGATGCCCGAGGCGACAGGCACGAGCCGCCGCAACCGGGGCACCGACGCACCAACCCCCCAGAGGACAGCTCCAAGCAGCGCCAGGTCCAGCGCCAGAGAGCCCACGGCGCTGATGCTACGCCGAAGCCCCCGGCGGCAAGCCTCAGGTACTCACACGCGAGGAGGGTCGCGACGGCCGCTGCGAACACGGCTCGGCCAGGCGGCCCGGTAGTGCCGGTTCACGGCGGCAGCGGAGATGGAGCCACGAGGACACCCGAGCTGCGGTTTCGAAACGCTCGGCAAGCGCAGGGCCGCCAAACGCCTCCGGAGCGACAGGCGACGACAGCGGGCGCAGCTGTGGCCGCGGTGACTCCCGCGATCGCTCTGCCGTCGGAGACCAACGATCCCGTTCGTTGGTGCCCCGGGCGAGGGGCCCTCCTCGATACGGAAGGTCTCGCCGCACACAGCGTCGTTACCGTGATCGGATGGATGAAGCGCAACTCTCGGAGGTGTTCCGTCAGTTCGGTGCCGACGACCCGGAGGACTGGGCGCGCTCACAGATGCAGGAAGGCATCCCTCAACTCGGTCGGTTCCTCTTCCTCACGGCTTGCTGGTCGACGATCAACGAAGACGGCGACACTGCCTGGATCGATCGAGTGCTTGACGAGGTCACACCGGACAGCGACGAGCCGTTCGCAGGGACCGCACACTCCATTCGAGCGCTACTCGCTGCAGGTGCGACCAGGGGCGACATCGCAGAACTCGTGCGAACGACACAGGCCGAGATGCTGGCGACCTTCACCTACGTCTTGAGCGACGCCGACGTTCTCCCCGGCAACAACTACGTGAACTGGGCCCTTGTCGAAGTCGACGACGGCCAGCTCATCGTGCCGCCCCGTTGGCTCGGCGCACTCCACGAATCGGTGCTCGAGACCGATCCGATCGGCCGCGAGATGCGTCCGTCGCGATAGCCACGCGCAGCGACATCACGCCAGCGACATCGTCGATGTCGAACACAGCGATCGGACTCCGTTCAACGAGCTCGACTCCCGACACACCGTGGCCCGGACTCGTCGACCCCACGCTCGCCCGTCTTGGATCGCCCGCGCTCAGCTAGCCAGCGCAAGTCAGAGCTCCGTCGACGCGACTACCGGGCGCCAACCCAGCACGTGCGCAAACACCTTGCTCCCTCGACTTGGGGACCGGCGAAGCGCTCGGGGACCTCCCCTGACAACGCTGGTCGCCAGGCCAGTCGCTCATGTGGTCCCCACCCTGAACCTCCGCCGGCTGCGTGCCTCCCGACCTTGTGGGACGTCCGACGAGGTCAGCGCCTTCGGTCGTTGGTGGTCACTCGCCGAGACTCGCCCGGATCTCCGGAAGGACCTGCTCCTCGATTGCGGCCGCAAGCTCTTCGAGAGCTGCCGTCGCGTCAGCTTCGTTCGTGATCACCACCATCTGTCAGTGGCACCGGGAAGCAGCTTCCCGATCCGCTTCTGCCAAACGTCTGGGCCGTAGTAGGTGTTTGGAGCTGGCCTTGCGGGGAGGTACGGCTTCGAGGTCCGAAGCGTCGCCCAAAACGACTTGCCAACCACCGTGACGTTCGCCGTGAACTTGACCGACCGGCGGCTGCTCAACTGCGACTTCTGGAGGCCGATCATCGCGAAGTGGGATTCGCTCGGACAGGCGAACGTCGTTCCTGAGCCCGTGAGCCCAAGCGCCCTCATCCGGGGCCGGAGCACACCGCGCACGGCATCACGGAAGGCGTCCTGAGCGCTCGGCATCGCCGCAGGTTGCTCCAGCGATGGACTGCTGGCAACGCGACCTCCCTGCGCTACGCGTACCGCTCACTCGCCCCCGACGGTCTCAGCTCCGTGACCGCGCTATTGGCCAATCTCGTTGTTGAGTTGACGCAACAACCGCGCAGTCGTGGCGAGCTCGTCGATGTCAAACCGCCTCGATTGCGTGTTGGCCATTCGGTCTGGTTGTGGAGCGCCGACCAGAACGCAGCCCTACCAGCGTCGGTCGTCTCAATGTAGGCAGAGCGTTGGTTGCCAGGGTTCGTCACTCGCTGGACGAGATCCTGCGCGAGCAAGTGGTCGACCGCGTGTTGCACGGTTTGGCGTCGACGGCTGAGCCGGTCCGCGATCTGCGGAACGGTCAGCTGCTCATCCCCCAGCGCGCTCATGGTCTGTGGGGCACTTGCTGCGAGAGCGGCCGATGTCGATAGGGCCCGGCGGTGTTGGACAATGCCCGGGTGAAGAGGACCGTGGTGTTGCTGCTCCTCGGGGCGGCGGTCGCAGTGGGCTGCTCAAGTGGCGACTCGGGCTCCGAGCGCGTCGCTTCCTCGGATGTCGAGGGCGAGTGGCGCCTCGTCCAAGGGCAGTCCGACGGTCAGCCGCTAGTCGTTCCTGACGGGCGTCGTGGACTGCTCTCGATCGCAGCGCGCCGGGCGCACGCGCACTCGCCATGCGTGCCCTACTTCGGGGTGATCTCCCCGACCGAGAACGGTCTGAGACTCGAGGTCGATCGTGACGCCGTCTTCGCCGGGGTCGGATGCGGCCCCGTCGAAGAGAAGTTCGGGCAAGACCAACAAGACGCCCTCGTCCGGGTCGACCGGCTCGCTCTCGACGCACAAGACCGCCTGGTCGCCAGCGGTGACGGCGTCGAGCTCATCTACGAGCCACTCGGTCAGGTCCCCGATGCGATCTTCGATCGTGACTGGTCACTGATCAGCTGGCGACCCTCCAACAGCATGGAGCTCGTGCCCGCCGCAGCTGAGGCGTCACTGAGATTCAACAGCGACGGCACCTTCGAAGGCGCCTCGGGCTGTGACCGATGGTTCGCCGGCACCTGGGAGCCCGACCGCGACGGCCTCCGCTTCCCCCGCTTCGACATCGAAGGCCCATGCCCGGGTGAACCACTCGACAGGATCGTCGACCAACACGGCACCCTCACCGCGCTCGGCATCGGGGCCCGCCCCCTCATCGTCGACGACCAACTCCACCTCATCACCAGCGTCGGCATCAACGACATCGTCTCGTTCGTCTTCGAATGACCGTCGCGCTGAAGTTGGGGGGAGTCACAAACGACCATCCGACGATCACTCAGGACGGACCGACACACGACAGCAGGCCCTACTACCGGGCAACGTCCTTCCGGGAGAGAAGTAAGGGCCAAACGTCACTCCAACTGCTCCTCGGGTTGATCGGACCGCTGGCACCCAGTCGAGGTCCGCCTGCCGGCCCAGCGCTCCGCGAATGAAGTACTGGTGGCTGTCCATCTGAGTGCCTACCGGAGACCTCGGAAGTTGACGAGTGCCATTGCTACCGAGCGGTTCACGGACAGCTCGGCTGGTACTTCGATGGCATGTCCGGAGAGGCTGATTGGCAACCGGCTGCGTGTGTCGCTGCGAGTCTGCGAGCCGACGTGCACAAGGAGGTCGGTGGTGGCAGGCAGGGTGCGGATCGTGCCGTGAATCTCGACCGGAACAGCGGCTGGGGCGTCGAGTCGCCACTTGTCGTTGACGTATCGAAACCGCAGCAGTGACTCCGGCCACCTCACGACCTCAGCGAGTCGTACGAGGCTGGCACTCATCGATGTCGATGTCATGGCCGAGAGACGCCGCACCGTCTTCAGGCTTCGAGGGGCGCCGCTGAACTCGCGTTGAACCCACGGCCGCGGCAGGAGGATCGCAGCGGCGAGGTCATCGCAGAAGCGCTCCTCATCGTCACCGGCGACGCGGCGGCGAAAACGTTCGGCTCGAGCGCGTGGGTGCAGGAGTAGGCGGTGTCCGAGCTCGTGGGCGATCGTGAAGCGTCGTCGATTCTCGGTAAGCCCATCACGGATGTAGATCGTCGCACTCGTCCCGTCTTGTTCGAGTCGGCCGTCCTCGAACATCTTCTGGGTGATGATCGCGTCGACGCCCATCCGGCTGGCGAGTTCGTTGACGTCGGTCGGTGGATCTATGGCGAACTCGAGGTGGTCGAAGAGCCAGGCGGCTAGCTCGTCGGCGAGCTGCGTCATGAATCCTCGAGTCGACGTCGGAAGGCGACCCAGTCGGCTGGACTGGCCAGGCTGAGGCGCCTCGTGCCGCCGCGGGCGAGTTCGAGACGGGCCCGTCGCTCGAGTTGCAGGGCGTCCGCGCCGCCCCATTCGTACTCGTCTGACGCCGCAGCGAGAGCTGCTCGTTGCCCGGCGCTCAGATCCGGCATGGTTGGATTCGACAAGACGTTCGCAGCATCGATGCCCAACGCGCCGACCAGACTGAGCACCTCGCTCATGGAGGCGCCGGCGAGTGCGTGGTCACCAGCGATGAGCTGCTGGATCCTGCGGCGGTGCACGCGGCTCTCTGCTTCGATCCGGTCTTGTTCCGTTTCGGTGCGCGCATGCCAGGCCTCAGCGAGGTGTTCGCGTAGTGGAAGCAGCGCCGTGTCGAGGCTGCCTCGTCGGCGTCGCCAGTCCTCGATCGTGGGCCGGTTCTTGCGCAGGAAGGCCCGCACGGCCTCCGCCAGGCCAGCGGCGTCGGTGAAGGGGGCCACGGTGATGTCGGCGGGTGTCCCGAGCGCCTGGCGGCTGGGCGTCGTCTCGGCCGGGTGGAGCAGGAGGACCGGAAGCCGGAGCGCGGCGGCCCAGGTGAGTTCCTGCCCGACGCCGAGACCGCCTCCGTCGATCGCTAACACGATGAGCGCAGCGCAGCGTTGCACGGTGGTGGCGTTCGCGTCGTGAACCTGGTTCTCGGGTCGTCGATCGCTCCAAGGTGCCGACCACGTGAATGGTGTGTGGACCGAGATCGGCCACGGCGACTCGCTCTGTGCGCATGCTTCGGCCACGGCCTGCTCGACGTGGGTGCACCAGCTGTCGAGGAGTTGGCGCTGGTCGTGGGTGAGGTGCGTGAGCCGACACGCCAGGTAGATCAGTGGGGTGGGCGCTTCGTCGTGTTCGAAGATCGGCATCACCATCTGGCGCGGTCTCATTCGGGCACCAGGCGTTCGCTCACCCAGCCGATGAAGGCATCCTCGCTCATGGTCCCCGACGCCACAGCGATCATGGTTTCAACCGTGTCGTCCTCGTCGAGGTCGCGCCAGGCTCGACCGTTGCGTTCGGCGAACTCGATCATGGCCAGCAGCGCGGTGCGCTTGTTGCCGTCGGGCAAGGCGTGGCTGCGCGCCAACCGGTAGCCGAGCACGGCCACCTTCGTCTCGAGCCCCGGGTAGAACTCGTGGCCTCCGAAGGAGGCGGCCGGCGCGTTGAGCGCCGAGTCGCCGCTGACCAAGTTCGAGGCCCTGGCCAGTACCTCGGCCTCGACGGCGAGCACGCTTGACGCGATCACCAGTAGGTCGCCGAGGTCGAGGTACTGGACGTCCACGGACCGGTCAGGCCTGGGACAACCGGTCGAGGATCCGCTGATTGCGCTCCATCGACGCAGCGAGACGAGCTCGGAACTCCTGATCCGCCGCCCGCGACGAGATGTGCTCTTCGATTGCGTCGCGAATGGCCTCCGACACCGACACCCCGTCGACCTCAGCGACCTTCTCGAGTGCCTCCGCCTGCTCGGCTGGGAGGCGCAGCGTCATGGCCTTCTTCTCCACGGTTGCGCTCCTTGTCGTCCTGACTCGAGTCTACGCCGCGAGTGGCAGGGTTGCAAGACACCAAGACACCATGATACCTTCCACTGCGATTCGGAGACGTCAGCTCGTTGCCGCCAGCGTGCTGGAGTCCCAATGGTCCGAAGCGACATCGGTCGGGTGGAACATGCCACGAGCACAACCAGGTCTCACGCCCCTCGACGAGGCGAGAAGCGGTCACCTTGGCGAAGCGACAGCACGTCTGGTTCGCGATGCCGCCCGCAAGGTGCTCTCGCGCAACCGTGACGAAGCCGACGAGCTCGCTCAGGCGTTCTTTGCTGACCCGAAGGTGAGGGAGCGGATCCAGAAGGCGGCCGCTGTCGCAGCAGACGACGACCGGTACGGGGCGCTCATCTACCGGACCGTCAGGAACTTCCAGGTCAGCGAGTTCCGGAAGACACCACGAGGCAAGCGGCAGCGGTCGTACGCCGACGCGCTCCGCAACTCAGAGGAAGTCGAGACCATCCAGTCCGGCGGCGTGATCGTGGCCTACCGACGCGTAGGTGACAGCGGCGGCACCTACGACGGCCCGCTTGCCCCGCTGGTCGATGCGCTCCGCGCCGAACCGCCGCCGCAACCGGCATCGTGGTCGTCGGAGAAGCGGGACGCGCCCCCAGCGGCGCCGGGTGAAACCGAGCGCCTCACCCTCGCGCTGCTCGACGCCGCCGGTGGTCCCGTGACGAAGCAGCAGCTGTTTAACGGGTTGGACCAGGTCATGCAGCCCGTGCCCGTCGAGATAAGTCTCGACGACGCTCTGGTCGCCGGCGGCGAGGCCGTGGCCCGTGCCGAGGTCGGCGAGGACGCGGTAGCAGCCGTCTACGGAGAACTCTCGGGAGTGCAGCGACGTATCCTTGCCGCACTGATCGATACCGACGGCGCGATCCGTGAGATGACTGCGCGGAAGGCCGAGGACGCGCTCGGAATCCCGAAGTCGACCGCGGACCGGGCGATCAAGGCGCTGCGCCGGCTCCTCGAGGACTGTGAGCGGAACGGGCACGACCGCGGTGCCATGCTGCGTGAGCTCGTCGCTTGTGCCCAAGATGGTGACCCGAGCGGTGGGACAACAACCGACGGTTCGTCGTCGTAGGGAGGGCCTATGCCAACGCCATCGACCCACGACAACAACGACGAGCCACGCCGCGACTTCGCATCGCGAGGCGACGCCGAGGCACCCTTGCCGGCTTCGCTGCTGCGGGCGGTGGGATCCGTCGACTACGCACCGCTACTGGAGCGAGCCGACCGCATGCCGGGCCTCGATGAGTTGTGGCGCCTCTCCTGGGAGGGAACCAGCCATCTCGGGATCATCGGGGGTGCCACAGCAGAAGGCGTCGAAGTTCGCCCGGTGCTCGTGGACTCCGAACCAGACGACGACCGCTGCCTCTACGCAAGCGCGCTCGGCATCGGATGGGATGAGCTCCTGGTCGTCATCGACCTCTCCTTCAACATCCCGTCCTTCGTGCTCGACGCGCAGGTCGGAAACGCCCCACTCGCCGTCCACGACGGGTCTTGGGTGCGAGGATCGGACAGCGCGGAGGTCGTCGACGACGTGATCGACGACTTCCGAGCGTTCGAAACCGCGTCGTGGTGGGAAACCGGCTCGTACCGCGTCGTCGCGACGGCTGACGAACTGATCACACATGCGCGCATCACGCCACGAAGGGTCATGGAACTCCTCGAAGGTGCGGTGCCGACAGACGCAGAAGCGACCGCAATCAAGTCATCGATCGGGGCGGGTGCGCTCGAGGTCGAGGCGGCGAGCCCGCAGATCGTCCGGCTCCTCGACGAACCCGTCTACAAGGCCAGGATCGTCGAGTGGTCGAGCGTGCGCCGGATCAGCGAGGCGGCGGGGCGACGAAGGCTCGCCGACCAAGTCCCCGGTGTCGCGGCGCGAGGTGCTTCGTCGAGCGCCGCCCGCCTCCGTGCCGCCCTGAGCAGAGTCCTGGCTGATGGCGACCTCGAGTGACATCGGATCGCGACTGGCCCGAGCGATCGCTCCCACTACGACCATGTCGGATGAGTCGGTTGTCTACCCCATAGAACACCTAGGTCCGCAACGGGGTGCTCCGTTCGTCGAATGTCTACCGTCGGAGGTCTGCAGCTGCGCACCCTGCAGCGCTCCGTCCGGATGTGTTTGCAACAGTGCAGGCTCATGCTGT
>JBCDAU010000025.1:0-80151 GCA_039185015.1 Actinomycetota bacterium | reverse complement strand
GGCGGATGAGCGCGGCGGTCGAGGCGTCGTGGTGGGACAGGTCGGGCTCGTCCTCGGAACCCAGCTCGTCGGCGATCCGGGTGGCGAGCACCTTGCCGAGCTCCACGCCCCACTGGTCGAAGGAGTTGATGCCCCAGACGATCCCCTGCACCAGCACCTTGTGCTCGTAGAGGGCGACGAGCTGGCCGAGCACCGCCGGGGTGAGGGAGGGGCCCATGATCATCGAGGTCGGACGGTCGCCCGGGAAGGTCCGGTGTGACACCAGCTCCGGTCCGACCCCGCCGTCGGCGACCTCCTCGGCGGTCTTGCCGAAGGCCAGCGCCTCGGCCTGGGCGAAGAGGTTGGCGAGCAGCAGCTCGTGCTGGCCGCCGACGTCGTCGGTCGCCTCCCAGAAGCCGATCAGGTCGGCCGGCACCTTCGTCGTGCCCTGGTGGAGGAGTTGGTAGAAGGCGTGCTGGCCGTTGGTGCCCGGCTCGCCCCACACGATCGGGCCGGTCTCCATCTGCGCAGCCGAGCCATCGAGGCGGACCCGCTTGCCGTTGCTCTCCATGTCGAGCTGCTGCAGGTAGGCGGGGAACCGCTCGAGGTCCTGGTGGTACGGGAGCACGGCGTGGGTGGCGAGGCCGAGGACGTCCCGATACCAGATGCCGATCAGCCCGAGCAGCACCGGCACGTTCTGCTCCAGCGGCGCGTCCCGCAGGTGGTGGTCGACGGCCCGGTACCCGCCGAGCAGCTCGGCGTAGCGGTCGGGACCGATGGCCAGCATGAGTGAGAGGCCGATGGCCGATGGCAGCGAGTACCGGCCGCCGACCCAGTCCCAGAAGCCGAACATGTTGTCGGTGTCGATGCCGAACGCGGCGACTTGCTCGGCGTTGGTCGACAGCGCGACGAAGTGCTTCGCCACCGCCGACTCGTCGCCGTCGAGCCCGGCGACCAACCAATCCCTTGCGTTGCCGGCGTTGCTGAGGGTCTCGAGCGTGGTGAACGTCTTCGAGGCGACGATGAACAGCGTCGTGGCCGGATCGGCACCGTCGAGCTGGCCGATGAGGTGGCTCGGATCGACGTTGGAGACGAAGCGGACGTCGAGGTCGGCGTCGACCCAGTGACGCAGCGCCCGATAGGCCATGACCGGCCCGAGATCTGATCCGCCGATGCCGATGTTGACGACGGTCTGGATGCGCTCGCCGGTGTGGCCGACCCACTCACCCGAACGGACTCGCTCGGCGAACGCGCCCATGCGGCCGAGCACCTCGTGCACCTCGGGGACGACGTCATCGCCGTCGACGACGTAGGACTCGTCGACAGCCGACCGCAACGCCACGTGGAGCACGGCGCGGTCCTCGGTCGAGTTGATGTGCTCGCCGGCGAGCATCGCGGCCACCCGCTCCTGCACGCCCGCGGCGCGGGCGACGTCGAGCAGCAGCGAGATCGTCTCGTCGGTGAGGAGGTGCTTGCTGGCGTCGACCGAGAGATCGCCGACGTCGTACGTCAGTCGCTCTGCTCGCTCGGGGTCGTCGGCGAACGCCCGTCGAAGTGAGACGTCGCCGAGCGACTCGGCGTGGGCGAGCAGTGCCTGCCACTCGGGGGAGCCGGTGAGGTCGATCACGGGGCCTTCTTCTCGAGGTGCCCGCCGAAGCCGTGACGCATGGCGGACAGGATCTTGTTGGCGAAGTCGTCGCGCTGCCGGCTGGAGAAGCGCGAGTACAGCGAGGCGGTGATGACCGGGGCGGGCACGCCCTCGTCGACGGCGGTGAGCACCGTCCAACGGCCCTCCCCGGAGTCCGACACGTGGCCGCTGTAGGCCTCGAGCTCAGCGTCATCGGCGAACGCGGCAGCGGTCAGGTCGAGCAACCAGGATGCAACCACGCTGCCCCGACGCCACACCTCGGCCACCGCCGGGATGTCGAGTTGGTACTGGTAGTGCTCCGGGTTCCGCAGTGGGGTCGTCTCGGCGTCGACCGCGGCCTCGCCGAGCCCGACGTCGGCGTGCCGGAGGATGTTCAGGCCCTCGGCGAAGGCGGCCATCATCCCGTACTCGATCCCGTTGTGGACCATCTTCACGAAGTGGCCGGCGCCGGCCGGTCCGCAGTGGAGGTACCCGTGCTCGGCCTGGGCGGGCTCACCCTCCAGACCGGCGGTGCGCTCGGCGGCGTCGACACCCGGAGCGAGCGTGCGGAAGATCGGGTCGAGCCGCTCGACGGCCTCGTCGTCGCCACCGATCATCAGGCAGAAGCCGCGCTCCAACCCGAAGACGCCGCCGCTCGTGCCGACGTCGACGTGGTGGATGCCCTGCTCGGCCAGGTCGGCGGCCCGGGCGATGTCGTCGTGGTAGTAGCTGTTGCCGCCGTCGATGACCGTGTCGCCGGCCTCCAGGTGGGTGGCGACGTCTCGCACGACGGCGTCGGCCACGCCGGCGGGCACCATCACCCACACGGCGCGGGGCGCCTCGAGCTTGGCGACGAGGTCGTCGAGGGAGTCGGCGCCGGTCGCTCCCTCCTCGACGAGCTCGGCCACCGCCTCCGGGTGGGTGTCGAACACGACGCACTCGTGCCCGTCTCGCTGGAGGCGACGGACGAGGTTGGCGCCCATCCGTCCGAGTCCGATCATCCCGAGCTGCACCGCCACCGTCCTTGTCGAAGCTGCGAAGCGACCCTCACTGTCGCGCATCGGTCAGAACCCGGTGACCCGCCCGATCACTCCCGGTCCGAGCGGCGGTGCTCCGACGCCGAGTCGGTCGTACACGGAGGGCGGGACGGAGATGTCGGCCACGAACAGCTCGCCGACGAGCGACGACCGTCGGAGTCCGGACTTCGGAGCGGCGAGGGTCATCGTCGCGGTCGCACGGACCGCCGGTTCGGCCTCCCGCCCGGTGGTGGTGTCGAGACCGGATGGCGTGTCGAGCGAGAGCACTGGCGCGGGTGAGTCGCCCATCGCCCGGATCAGCGTCGCCGCCGGCTCCCGTGGGTCACCCCGGAGCGAGTAGCCCAGCACCGCATCGATCCACAGATCCGGCGCGACCGGACGTTCGACGACCGGGATGCCCATCCGTCGCACGATGTCGAGCTGGTGCGCCGGCACCGGCGTGAAGCGTTCGACCGCAGCGCCGAGCGCGACCTCGACACCCACGCCGCTGTTCGCGAGGTGACGGGCGGCGACGAGGCCGCCCCCGCCGTTGCCGCCCGGCCCGGCGCAGACGGCCACCCGCTGGGGTGAGAAGCGGTCGAGCGCAAGGCGGGCCAGCGAACGGCCGGCGTTCTCCATCATCTGCATCAGCTCGATGTGGAGGTCCTCGATCATGATCCGATCGACCTCGCGCATCTGCTCGGTGTCGATCCAGGGCAGCTCGTCGGCGGGGAGCTCGGGTGTCGTCACCCCGCCAGCGTCGCGCTACCGGGCGCCGGTGAGCACCGGCAGCAGGGCGGCGGCGACCTCGGCCGGCTTCTCCTCGTGGGAGAACAGCCCGGCGCCCGAGATCTCGGTGAGCTCGGCGTTCGGGAACTCCTTCACCATCTCGCGCGCCGTCTCGACGGGGAAGAACTTGTCGTCGACTCCCCACACGAGCTGGGTGGGCACGTCGATGCGTGCGTGGATGTCGGGCAGGCTCTTCATGAGCCGGTAGTCGAAGCTCTTGAACACCCGACCGGCGGCCCGCTGCTTCGCGACGGACTCGTTCAGCGGCACGAGGAAGAACTCCTCGAACTCGCCGTCGAGGAGCGAGCGATCGACGAAGGCGTCGCCGAAGACGAACCCGTTCTTGCGCAGTCGCTTGTGGCCAGAGATCCAGCCGAGCATCCGACCGATCCCGGGGATGAACCGGTTCCAGCCGAACATCACGAACCGGAAGCCCGGCTGCTCGGGCTCGGTGTCGATGAGGCCGAGCGCGTACAGGCGGGGGTCGTCGACGACGGCATGACGGGTGATCAGCCCGCCGCTGTCGAACCCGACGGCGGCGTACCGGTCGAGGCCGAGCCCGTCGACGACCCGCCGGATGGACTCGATGTGGCGCGCGAGCGTGATCTCGGTCGAGTCGTCGAAGCTGCTCGACCCGGCTCCGGGCAGGTCGATCACGTGGCACGTCACGTGCTCGACGAGGTGGGGCAGCAGCCCACGGAACGTCGCGCCGCTCACCGGGAAGCCGTGGACGAACACCACGTCGGGCCCGGTCCCGACGGTGCGCACGGCGACCTCGCCGGCACCGACGTCGATCATTCGGTCGGGCGCACGACGGAAGAGGTCGGAGGCGGCGGCTGCGGTGAGCGTGGTCATCGGACCCTCCACGGAGATTGAAGTGGTCACTACAAACTAGTCGGGCCGGCCCGGGCCGACAACGGGCGCACCAGCCCGGCGGACGCTGCGACTACACGGCCCCGTAGGCCTGCATCGCATCGGCGACCTTGAGGAAACCGGCGATGTTGGCGCCGTCGACGTAGTCGACGTGACCATCGGCCTGTTGTCCGTGCTCCACGCACTGGCGGTGGATCTCCAGCATGATGTCGCCGAGCCGGGCGTCGACCTCCTCACGGCTCCACGAGATCCGGAGGGCGTTCTGGCTCTGCTCGAGTCCGGACACCGCCACACCGCCGGCGTTGGCCGCCTTCCCCGGTGCGAAGAGGACCTTCGCATCCTGGAACACGTGTACGCCGTCGAGCTCGGTCGGCATGTTGGCGCCCTCCGCCACGGCGCGGACTCCGTTGCCGACGAGGGATCGGGCGTCGTCGGCGGAGATCTCGTTCTGCGTCGCGCAGGGGATCGCGACGTCGCACGGCACGCCCCAGGGCCGTTCGCCGGGATGGAAGGTCCCCCCGAACCGATCGACGTACTCCGAGATGCGGCCGCGTCGCACCTCCTTGAGCTCCTTGACCCAGGCCAGCTTCTCGGCGTCGATGCCGTCGGGGTCGTGCACGAACCCTCCCGAGTCGGAGAGGGTCACCACCCGGGCCTCGAGCTGGTCGAGCTTCTCCGCTGCGTAGATCGCGACGTTTCCCGAGCCCGAGACGGCTGCCCGCTTGCCCGCGACGCCCTCGCCGACCTGTTCGAGCATGTGCTGCAGGAAGTAGATCGCCCCGTACCCGGTCGCCTCGGTGCGGACGAGGCTGCCGCCGAAGGCCAGACCCTTGCCGGTGAGGATGCCGGTGAAGCGGTTCTCCAGACGCTTGTACTGGCCGAAGAGGTAGCTGATCTCGCGTGCGCCGACGCCGATGTCGCCGGCCGGAACGTCGACGTCGTCGCCGATGTGGCGGTGCAGCTCGGTCATCAGCGACTGGCAGAAGCGCATGACCTCCCGGTCGCTCTTGCCCTTCGGGTTGAAGTTCGAGCCGCCCTTCGCCCCGCCCATCGGCAGCGTCGTGAGGCTGTTCTTGAAGATCTGCTCGAAGCCGAGGAACTTCAGGATGCTCAGGTTGACCGACGGGTGGAACCGCAGCCCGCCCTTGTACGGGCCGATCGAGTTGTTGAACTGGACGCGCCACGCTCGGTTGGCCCGGATGTTCCCGGCGTCGTCCTCCCAGGTCACGCGGAAGATCACGATCCGGTCGGGCTCGGTGAGCCGTTCGAGGATCTGCGCTCGGCCGTACTCGGGCCGTTCCCGGATCACCGGGATGAGCGTCTCTGCCACCTCCCTCACGGCCTGGTGGAACTCGGGCTCGCCGGGGTTCCGTCGCTCCAGGCCGGTCATGAACCGCTCGAGCTGCTCGCGGTCCTGCGATGCGAAGGTGGTGGTGGTGCTCACGTGGGGTGCCTCCGTCCCTGGTCGGGCACGCGTGCCGGGGTGAGTATCGCAACGTCGGAGAGGTCGCGGTGACGGACGGCCTCGTCGGCCCCGCCCCGTCTGGCTCGTAGCCTGGAGGTCATGGCCGACCTCGTGCTCCAGACCGTGCCCCTCGGTACGCAGTGGCCGACGCTCGATCCCTTCCTCTTCTGCGTCCACCACGACGACGCGTACCCGGCGGGCGACGGGCGACTCGCTCCGGCCGCCTCGCTCGCGGGCCGCCAGATCGGCAGCGACTTCTCGTACCAGGACGGGTGGTCGATGTACCACGGCTCGTCGGTGCCCGGCTTCCCGTCGCACCCCCACCGAGGGTTCGAGACCATCACCTACGTCCGCCGAGGGCTGGTCGACCACGCCGACTCTCTGGGTGCCGCCGCGCGCTACGGCCGGGGCGACACGCAGTGGCTCACCGCCGGCGGCGGGATCGTCCACGCAGAGATGTTCCCCCTGCTCGACACCGAGGCACCGAACCCGCTGGAGCTCTTCCAGATCTGGTTGAACCTGCCTGCCGCGGACAAGATGGTCGACGCCCACTTCTCGATGCTGTGGGACGCCGACACGCCCCGTGTGCGCGCCGACGGCGTCGAGGTCACGGTCGTCGCCGGTGCGATCGGCGACCACCTGCCCGCCCCGCCGCCACCATCGTCGTACGCCTCCCGCCCCGAGGCGGACGTCGCCGTGTGGCACGTCCGCCTCGACGACGGCGCCGAGTGGTCCTTGCCACCCGCTTCGGGTCCCGAGACCGCCCGCACGCTGTACCACTTCGCCGGCTCACGACTCACGGTGGGAGGGGTCGACGTCGACGCCCGCACCGGCGTCGTGGTGCGCAGCGAGGTCGAGCTCCCGCTCCTCGGTGGGCCCGGTGGCTCCGAGGTGCTCGTGCTGCAGGGCCGTCCGATCGGCGAGCCGGTCGCCCAGTACGGGCCGTTCGTCATGAACGACCGGGCCGGCATCCAGCAGGCGTTCGAGGACTACCAGCGCACCGAGTTCGGCGGCTGGCCCTGGGACCGCTCGGACCCGACCCACGGCGACGAGCCCCGCCGCTTCGCCCGCCGGGCCGACGGCAGCGTCGAGGAAGCGCCCGTCGGGTGAGCCGGCGCGAGCCGATCGAGACCGAGCGGCTGATCGTCCGGCTCCCCGAGGAGGCTGATCGGCAGCGGTTCGTCGAGCTCTGGACCGACGACGAGTTCCAGGTGTTCTCGCCCGGCACCTTCGACGTGACCGGTGCGAACGTCCGGTTCGACCGGATGCTGGAGCGGGCCGCTGAGCTCACCTTCGCCAAGCAGCCGATCGTCGAGCGGTCGACCGGCCGCATCCTCGGCTACACCGGCGTCGACACCTTCGAGTTCGAAGGCGAGACGCGCCTCGAGTACGGCTACCGCCTCGACACATCGGCGCGGGGCAAGGGCTACGCCACCGAGGCCGGGCAGGCCCTGCTCGCCCACGCCTCGCAGGTGTGGGAGGGCGAGCTGCTCGCCATGATCGACCCGCGCAACGACGCGTCGCGCAACGTGCTCGGCAAGCTCGGCTTCGAGTTCTGGAAGCAGGACCTGGTCGAAGGCTTCGTCGACGACCTCTTCCGCCGCCGCCTCCCCTGACCGGGCCCTAGAGCGTCTTCGGGTAGTACTCGCCGGGGGCGAGGGCGCCGGTGTCGGTGTTGAAGTCGCCCTCGAACGGCCAGTCCTGGTCGGGCAGCGGGAACTGGGTGAAACGACCGAAGTCGCCGCCGCCCATCGCCTCGTTGCCGACGAGCGACCAGGCCTGCCGCTTGTAGGTCCAGGTGTCCGGAGCGAGCCGGTGGGTCTCGCGCCAGTGCGAGAACGCGCCGTCGCGGTCACCGTCGCGCCAGAGTCGCTGCCCCAGCTCGAAGTGCGCTGCGGCAGCCGACTGGTCGCCGCCCCGCGGCTGCGACGCCGCCACCGCGTCGTCGGGGGACAGGGCGTACTCGGAGTCCGCGCCCTTCGCCGCCCAGTCACGGATGGCGTCCGCGTAGCTGTCGCGGTCCTGGCCGGCCCGGAGCGCTGCCATCGGGTCCTGCCCGGCCGCCTCGGCCTCCTTGGCTCGCTCCTCCATGATGCTGGCGAGCCACTCGGGGTACTCGGCCGGTCCGGCCCACCCCGCCTCGGCCGGGCGGACGACCATGCCGTCCTCGTCGATCCAGATGACGTTGGGGATGTTCACGACCCCGAAGAGCCGCTCGAGCTGGTGGTGCCGGTCGAGCACCGACGGGTGCTCGGGCGCCGCCGCCTCGATGAACTCGCGCGAGGCGTCGGCGCCGTCGGTCTCGATGGAGACGGTGATGATCTCGATCGTGTCCCCGTGCTCGGCACGGAGCTCGCTGCGCAATGCCTGCCACCCGGGCAGGTCGTAACGGCAGCCTCAGTAGGGGGCCCAGGCGACGAGCACGACCTTCTTGCCCCGGAAGGACGAGAGCCGTACATCGTTGCCGTCGAGGTCCTCCAGGACGACCTCGGGCGCCTCGGCGGTCGGCAGCGCCCGACCGTTGAACGACTCGGGGCCGAAGGCGAACAGCCCCCGCTCCTCGTCGCGCACGATCGCCATGCCCAGGCGGTCGGCCGCGGCGACGGGATCGAAGTCACCGCCGCCGAGCGGCACGCACACCTCGCCCTTGCACGCCCCCTCGGGCTTGATCTCCCAGCCGGTACCCGCCTCGAAGGCACCGACGTCGATGTCGAGCGTCTCGGTCAGCATGGGGAGATGCTGCCAGATCCGAGGCGGGTCCTCCGCCTCGGGGCTACGGTGCCGCGCCGAGGGCGACGATGATCCACCGGTTCGCAGACGTCGAGGTCGACGAGGCCGCGCTGGAGGTCCGCCGCGCCGGCACGGCCGTGCCCGTCGAGCCGATGGTGTTCCGGGTCCTGCTGCACCTGATCAACAACGCCGATCGGGTCGTGCCCAAAGAGGAGCTGCTCGACCGGATCTGGGGCGACCGCTTCGTCTCCGAGAGCGCGCTCACGAGCCGGATCAAGTCGGCCCGTCAAGCGGTCGGCGACGACGGCCGTACCCAACGGGTGATCCGCACGACGACCGGTGTCGGGTACCGCTTCGTCGCATCGCTGGAGTCGCCGCCACCGCCATCACGGCGCGACGCCACGGCGCTCGACCTCGACATCCGCTTCGTGGACGGTCGGGGCGGCGTCTCGGTCGCGGCCGGATCGCTCGGCGTCGGTCCGCCGCTCGTGAAGACGGCCACGTGGCTCACCCACCTGGATCGCGACGGTGTCGACAACCCGTTCTGGGGGCACTGGGTTCGGGAGCTGAGCGCAGAGCACCGGCTCGTCCGCTACGACGCGAGGGGCAGTGGGCTGTCGGACCGTGATCTGCGCGGCATCCCCCTCGACGATCTCGATCTCTGGGTCGACGACCTCGAACGGGTCGTGGACGCCTTCGGTCTCGACCGGGTCGCGCTGCTCGGGCTCTCCCAGGGCGGGCCGGTCGCGATGGCCTACGCGGTCCGCCATCCCGAGCGGGTGTCGCATCTCGTCCTCTTCGGCACCTACGCGAGGGGCATGCGACTCCGTGGCGAGGCGCAGGCCGAGCAGGCCTCGCTCCAGATCGACCTCGCCCGCGTCGCCTGGGGAAGCACCACCCACACCTTCCGCAGCCTCTTCGCCCGGCAGTTCGTCCCCGGTGCCGACAATGACGCCGTCGAATGGGTGTGCGAGCAACTGGAGGCGACGACCGACGCCGTCAACGCCCCGCTCCTCGAAGCTGCCTTCCACGAGTTGGACGTGACCGACATCGCCCGGCAGGTCGCGGTCCCGACGCTCGTGCTCCACGCCGAACGCGACGAGGCGGTGCCCTTCGAGGAGGGTCGCCGGGTCGCTGCGCTGGTGCCGGGCGCTCGCTTCGTGCCCCTCGACAGCGACGCCCACCTCCTCCCCGCCGACGACCCGGCGTTCGTCGTGTTCATGGACGAGGTCAAGGCGTTCTTGCGCTCCTGAGACCGGCCTGACCTGCGCATACAGGGCTCTCCACAACGTCTCCATCACGCCTCCAAGAAGTTCAGATCTCCCTGTCGCACGCTGCTGTCACGGCATCGACGGACGGTGCCTCGACAAGGAGAGAAGCGATGAGCGAGACGATGGAAGCCACGGTCCGCAACGGCGTGCCGGTCGACCAGTTGTTCGGGACGATCAACGTCGTCAAGTCCCAGCGGGAGCTGGCCGCGTTCCAGTTCCGGGCCTCCAACCAGTGGGTCAACGGCACCCACAGCCGCACCATGATCGAGGACTTCACCGGCGCCGGCGGTGTGCAGCAGCACGGCACCGAGTTCGTCCTCGACGCCGATCACCCCGCCGTCCTCTGCGGTGAGGACAACGGCCCGAGCCCCGTGGAGTACCTCCTCCACGCGCTCGCCACCTGCCTCACCGCCGGTATCGCGAACGTCGCCGCCGCCCGCGGCATCGAGCTCACCTCCGTGGAGTCCCGCATCGAGGGCGACATGGACCTCCAGGGCATCCTCGGCCTCTCCGACGAGGTGCGCAACGGCTACCAGGCCATGCGCATCAGCTTCGTCGTCGAGGGCGATGCCCCGGCGGAGCAGCTCGAGGCGATCGTCGCCCAGTCCCAGGCCCGTTCGGCCGTGTTCGACGTGATCACCAACCAGGTGCCCGTGTCGATCGACGTCGCCACGAAGTGATCCCGCCGTCAGCGGAAGCAACGGAGTAGTCGAGCGATGCGGCGGACCGAGGCACTGATCATTGGTGCCGGCCAGGCAGGGCTGGCGATGAGCCGACACCTGACCGATCGGGGGATCGACCACGTGGTGGTCGACCGCGGTCAGGTCGGGGAGCGGTGGCGGAGCGAGCGTTGGGACTCGCTCCGCCTCCTCACTCCCAACTGGCAGACCCGTCTGCCCGGCTGGACCTACCAGGGTCCGGATCCGGACGGGTTCATGACGATGGGCGAGCTCGCCGCCCACCTGGCGGCGTACGCCGTGTCGTTCGACGCTCCGGTGTGGGAGCACACGACCGTCGAGCGGGTCCGTCCGCTCGACGACGGGTACGAGGTCGTGACCGACCGTGCCACCTGGCACGCCGACAACGTCGTGATCGCCACCGGCGCCTGCGACGTCCCACTCGTCCCGGCTGCGGCCGCTGGGCTCGATCCCCGCATCCAGCAGCTCACCCCGACGCGGTATCGCAACCCCGACCAGCTCGCCGACGGCGGTGTGCTGGTCGTGGGGGCGTCGGCCTCGGGTATCCAGATCGCCGACGAGCTGGCTGCTGCGGGGCGCTACGTCGCCCTCGCCGTCGGCTCGCACACCCGCCTGCCCCGCGACTATCGGGGACGGGACATCCAGTGGTGGCTCGACGAGATCGGCGTGTGGGACACCGACATCGCCGACATCCGCGACGTCGCGGCCGCCCGACGTGCACCGTCGCTGCAGCTGATCGGCACGCCGGAGCGCCGCTCGATCGACCTCGCGAGCCTGCACGCCCGCGGCGTGCGGATGATGGGTCGGCTCGAGATGGTCGACGGCACCCGCATCGTCGCCGCCGACTCGCTCGCCGACGACGTGGCCCGCTCGGATCGTCGCCTCCACCGTCTGCTCGACCGCATCGATGCCCATGTCGAAGCGGCGGGGACGAGCCACTGCCTCGAGGAGGCCGAGCGCCCGGAGCCGATCCGCCTCTCGACACAGCTCACCGCGCTCGATCTCGCCATCGCCGGGATCCGCACCGTCGTATGGGCCACCGGCTTCCGCCGGGAGTACCCCTGGCTCGACGTCGACGTCTGCGACGCCGCCGGCGAGCTCATCCATCACCGCGGCGTGACGCCGGCGCCGGGGCTGTTCGCCCTGGGACTGCCGATGCTCATGCGCCGCAACTCGACCTTCATCGACGGGGTCGGCCGCGACGCGGCCGAGCTCGCCGAGCACATCCACGAGCGGGCCATCGCGCTCGCCGCCTGAGCGAGAAGAGACCCGCCATGACCCTCACCGACCTCCGCTTCGACCCCGGCGTCGAGCACCGCGACGTCGTCGTCGTCGGTGCGCGTTGCGCCGGCTCGGCGACCGCGATGTTGCTGGCCCGAGCCGGCATCGACGTGCTCGTCGTCGACCGGTCACCTCCGGGCGCGGACACGTTGTCCACGCACGCCCTGCTGCGTCCCGGCGTCCAGTTGCTCGCACGCTGGGGCCTGTTGGACGCGGTGCGCGACGCCGGCACGCCGCCGGTCCACCGCACCGTGTTCCACTACGACGACCAGACCATCGAGGTACCGATCAAGGCCGACGGTGAGGTGGATGCGCTCTACGCCCCGCGGCGCACCGTCATCGATCCGATCCTCGCCGATGCGGCTGCCGCGTCCGGCGCGGAGATCCGCTTCGGCACCCAGGTGGTCGGTCTCATCCGCGACGGGTTCCGCGTGGCCGGCGTCGTCGTCGACGACGGCGCAGGTCGGCGGGAGATCCGCGCGCGGACCGTCATCGGCGCCGACGGCGTGCGATCCCTCGTCGCTCGGACGGTCGGCGCGCCGGTCGAGCACCGGGCGCAGCGTCACCGCGCCTACGCCATGCACTACGTGGACGGTGTCGCCGAGGACGCGTACGAGTACTGGTTCACCTCCGACGACGTCGACTTCGGTGTCATGCCGACCAACGACCACCGCGCGGTCGTGTTCCTCGACGTGACACCGGAGCGGTTCGCCACCGACCTGCGCCCCGACGTTCCGGGTGGGTTCGTCCGATTGTTGGAGCAGAGCTGCCCGGCGCTGGCCGATCGTGTCGCCGGTCGCCCCCGGCTCCGACCACGCACCTTCCCCGGTGTGCACGGCTTCACCCGCACGCCCGCGGGCCCCGGTTGGGCGCTCGTCGGTGACGCCGGCTGCTTCACCGACCCGATGAGCCAGCACGGGATGACCTCGGCGTTCCGCGACGCCGAGCTGCTCGCCGAACAGGTCCTCGCCGTCCGCCGCAGCCTGCGGTCCGAGTCCGCTGCGGGACGGGCCTACCGGCGGTCCCGAGACCGGATCGCCATCCCGCTGATCGATGCCGTGGACGGCGCGCTCGGAACCGGGGGCGACCTCGTCGCCATCCAGCGCGCTCACCTGGAGGCGGCCTCGCTCATTCGGTCCGAGAGCCGTGAGCTCTCCGGCCGGCTCGTGGAGGAGCTCGCATCATGACCGACCTCGCACCTCGCTCGAGCCCGCGTGCGTCCGTGCGTCGCCACGCCATCCGCGACGGCGTCCCGCTCGCCCTCGGTGTACTCCCGTTCGCACTCGTCATCGGCGCGACGATCGGGAGCTCCGACGTCGACCCGATCGCTGCGCTGCTCGGCTCGATCCTGATCTTCGCCGGAGCGGCGCAGCTGACCGCGGTCGAGCTGGTCGATACGGGCGCGGCGATCCCGGTGATCGTCTTCACCTGCCTGCTGATCAACGCGCGGTTCGTGCTCTACAGCGCCCGCATGGCGTCGTGGTTCGGTGCCGAGCCGCTGCGTCGTCGCTTGGCGCTGTCGGCGTTCGTCGTCGACCAGTCGTTCCTCGCCGCCGAGCGCCGCTTCGCCATCGACGAGCTCGACGCGCGGGAGCGACGGAGCTACTTCTTCACCCTCGGCCTGTTCCTCTGGGCCGTGTGGGTGAGCGCTCAGGTCCTCGGTCTCCTGGCCGGCAACCGACTGCCGGAGGGCGTCGGGCTCGAGCTCGCTGCGCCACTGGTGTTCGTCGGGCTGCTCTCGCTGTCGCTCAAGGACGGCCGCAGCTGGTTGGTCGCCGGCGTGGCCGCGACCGTCACGCTGCTCGCCAGTGGAGCGCCACTCCATGCGGCCGTCCCGATCGGGACCCTCGCCGGCATCGCCACCGGCGGGGCAACGTCTGAGGGGCGAGAGCGGACTGCTCGTCGACGGCCCGCCCGCAGCCCGTCAGGGCGAGGAGCTCGGGAGAAGGCTGGAGCTCCGGGGCCCCAGCCGGGGAGCGGAGGGCCGGCAGCATGACCACGTGGATCGCGATCCTCGCCGTCGGAGCCGGCAGCTACGCCTTCCGATCCGGCCCGCTCGTCCTCGTTGCCGAGCGCGGGCTACGGCCGCAGCTGCAGCGCATGCTCGGCTTCGTGGGCCCGGCCGTGCTCGGCGCCATCCTGGTCAGCTCGTTGTTCGTGAGCGGCGGCTCGGCGACGTGGCCCGGGGTGGCATCACTGGCTGCCGTCGTCGTGGCCTTCGTCGCCGTGCGCCGTACGGGCAACGTTGCCCACGCGCTCCTGGCCGGGCTGCCCGTCTTCTGGGTCGTCACCCCGCTGGTGGGGTGAGGAGCTGGCGCAGAGGCTCGATCACGAGCCGGAGGGTGAGCTCCGCGGTGCCGTCGTCCTCGTCCGCTCGGAAGATGAACGTCCCCGGATAGCGGTCGAGCAGCAAGAGGTCGTGCCGCCAGCCGTCGCTCGTCTCCGACAGGCGGGACGGCTCGAAGCTGCCCTCCTCGAAGAAGCTCGGTGTCGTCGCCCGGAGTCGCGGGTCGTCGAAGGAGTCGAGCACGGTCGCGGCGAGTGCCGCGCCGGCTTCGATCCCGACGGCCCAGTCGATCTCGACCGTGAGGTAGCGCAGGCCGAGGTCGGCGTCGAAGGAGTCGGCCTGTCGAGACTGCGACCGGAACGTGGCGCTCGCCAGCTCGGCACCGTCCGGGAGCGGTGTGCCCTCGATCAGCTCGGAGAGGAAGAGCAGCGGGATCTCGCCCTCGGGGAGCTCGACCGGCACGTCGACGATGAACCCCGGCGTCTCGACACCGTCCTCGAAGCCGATGAGGTCGTCGTCGAGCCACACGAAGACCGGATCGACCGACCGCTCCACGCCGGCCACGGTGATCGTTCCGGAGTCGGCGACGTAGACGTTGTTGGTCGAGTTCGGTCCACCGGGGTCGCCGGGATCGGACGTCGTCGAGTTGGAGTACTCGAAGCCGAGCCCACCCATGATCGGGTCGTAGGTCTCACGGAGGAACACGGCGCCGGGGCCCTTGTCCTCTGCGTTGATGTCGACGTCACCAGGATCGGGTCCGGCGACGGCGCCATACCGCCAGGTCCACTCCCAGAGCTCGTCCTCCAGCGGCCGGGCGCGCAGCTCCAGGTCGTTCGCCGTCGCGCCCTCGGGGACGGGTATCGCCAAGGGGAAGCCGATGATGCGCTCGGCGAGGTCCAGCGGGGCGAGGCTCGCGTCGGTGTCGGCCGTCGCCCACACGCCGATCAGCTCGACGAGGTCCTCGAGTGCGGCCCCGGCGGGTGCGGGTGGCGCCTCGGTCGTCGTCGGCGCGGCCGTGGTGGTCGTCGGCGCGGTGGTCGTCGGTGCGGCTGCGGTGTCCGGCGTGGCGTTCGTCAGTGGCGATGTCGTCTCCGACGCGGCCTCCGTGGTGGCGACCGTCAGGGCCGGCTCGCTGCCGGCGTCGTCGTCGCTGTCGGAGGAGCCGCATCCCGCGAAGACCAGCGCCAGCACCATCACCAGGTGTCGCATCCGCACGAGAGGACGAGGGTACGAAACTCCACGTCGCACCTGGGGTCGGTCGGCGAGGATGGCCCCATGAGCGATCCACCTCGTCGACCCGTGGTCGTCGTCACCGGCGGGAGCCGGGGCATCGGCGCCGCCACGTGCCTGCTCGCCGCCGAGCGGGGGTTCGACGTCGCGGTCGGCTACGTCTCCGATGCCGCTGCGGGCGCGGCCGTCGTCGACCGGTGCCGTTCGGACGGAGCGGAAGCGGTCGCCGTGCAGGTGGACGTGTCGGACGAGTCGCAGGTGATCGCGCTGTTCGACCGGACCGTCGAGGAGCTCGGCCGCGTCGACGCGCTCGTCAACAACGCAGCGGTCCTGTACCCCCTCGCTCGCGTGGAGGACCTCACCGTCGAACGCATGCGCCGCACGTTCGAGGTCAACGTGTTCGGAGCGATCCTGTGCGGACGCGAGGCGGTTCGCCGGATGTCGACGGCCCGGGGCGGCGACGGTGGAGCGATCGTCAACATCAGCTCAGGCGCCGCTCGCCTCGGCTCACCCAACGCCTACGTCGAGTACGCCGCCGGCAAGGCGGCGCTCGACACGTTCACCGTCGGCCTCGCCAAGGAGGTCGCGCTCGAGGGGATCCGGGTCAATGGCGTCCGGCCCGGCTACACGCTTACCGAGCAGCACGCCCGCATCGGCGAGCCCGACCGGATGCCCGAGCTCGGCCCCACGATCCCGATGCAGCGCGCGGGCGAGCCGGAGGAGATCGCCACCGGGATCGTCTGGCTTCTCGGCGAGGAGGCGTCGTACGTGACCGGCGCGATCCTCGACATCACCGGCGGGCGCTGATGGTCAGCCCTCGGTGACGGCGTACGGCTCCAGCTCGGCCGTGGACCGGCCGGCGGCCGCCAGGCCGGTGGTGATCCACTCGTCGATGAGGTGGTGGAACATCCGCAGCCGGGCCTCCTGGTACAGCCCGAAGCTCACGGTCGGCTTCCCCGTGCTCTTCAGCCCGGCCTGGACCCGAGGCAGGTTGGCCATGTCCTGCTCGAAGACCGCAGCCAGCCCACCCATCCCGGGCGCCTCGTCCCAGTTCTGCTCCAGCGTCAGCTTGGTCGTGCGGGCCGGGGCCGGACGCTCGGCACCGTCGGCCACCGGCGCCATCCGGTAGACGTCCATGTAGGAGGTGTCCGGGGTCGGGCCCGGTCGCCAGCGGTAGACCAGCGGCTGGCCGACGCCGGCCCACGGGGCGAACGCCGGGAACAGGTGGTAGAGGATCGCGTCGAGGATCTCGCTGTCGGAGTGGTCAGAGAGGTCCGCGCCGTAGAGCTTGGTCAGCGCGCCGCGGAAGGTCTCGGCGACCGCCTGACGAGCCGTCTGCCCCTCCCCGACCGGGATGCCGGCACCGGCGCCGCGCTGGGAGAAGGCGGCATAGGCGTCGGCGACCTGCTGCTCGGTGAGCTCGCTGAGGTGCGGGCTCTGCGAGCCGAAGCCGTTCACGAACCGGCTGACGTTCGCCGAGTCGGGCCAGATCGAATACTCGCTGTTGGCGTCCGCGGTGAACTCGAGGATCTGCGGGTGCGTCGCGATGACGTGGTAGCCCTCGCTGAAGGCCTCCATCACGACCTTCCAGTTCGCCGGCACCTCCTTCACGGCGTGGAACGCGATGTACCGATCGGCGAAGTCGTAGTGCTCGAAGTGCTCGATGAGCTTCGCTGCGTAGGTCTCGAACGGTTCGGCGTCGAGGTCGAAGTTGACGAACACCCAGCCGGCCCAGGTCGCCACCTGCGCCTCGGGCAGCTGGGCGCCGTCGGTCGCCTCGACCACCTGCGGGAAGTCCCACTGGCAGGGCAGCTCGGCCAGCTCGCCCTCGAGCGACCAGCGCCATCCGTGGAACGGACAACGGAAGCTCGCGACCCGACCGTCGTCGACCCGCAGCTTGGTGCCACGGTGCAGGCACGCGTTGTGGAAGGCCTTGATCGAGCCGTCGTCGGTGCGGGTCACGATCAGCGACTGGTCGGCGAGGTCGAAGACGATGTGCTCGCCGGGTTTGGCGATCTGGTCCTCGTGGCAGGCCATCTGCCAGGTGCGGGCGAACACGTGCTCCACCTCGAGCGACGCGAACGTCGGGTCGGTGTAGCGGCTCTTCGCGACGTCGGCCGTGCCCTGGAAGACATAGGACTCGTCGCGGAGCGACACCGGCACCTCCCGGGTGTCGGTGTCGAGCAACTCCTGCAGGCTCGGCCCCGTGCTCCTCGCCGTGCCGCGGTGATCGTCGGTCGTGGTCATCTCACAGCCCCTTCTCCCCGAATTCTGAACGATAGGGAGACGGCGGCCATCGGTGGGAATCCGCAGGTCGCCCATTGCGGGCCTGTTACGGCCCGACGACGTCTCGTGGCGCGACGGGCGGATCTCGGGTGCGCTGCGTGATCGGCGGCTAGTGTCCTCCGCTCGATGAGCACACCACGAAGTCGCGGTGGGCCCGGGCGCCGGTTGATCCTGCTGACGCTGTTCGGGCTCGTGCTGCTCGGCATCGCCGCACCGCACGCCGCTGCGCAGGACGAAGAGACCGGCGTGGGCGGCACCCTTCGCTCGCGCGGGACGGGCCCGGACGGCGAGGACGAGTTCATCTCCGGGGTGGAGCTGACCGTCTTCGACGAGTCGGGCAACGAGGTCGGGAGCGCCGTCACCGGCGACGACGGCACCTGGAGCGTCGCGGTTCCCGGTCCCGGCCTCTACGAGGTCGAGCTCAACCAGGAGACCCTGCCCGAGGGTCTGCCGCTGCGTGATCCGGAGCGGAGTCGCCTCGAAGCCGAGGTCGATCCCGACACGGTTCGCAACGTGCTGTTCCCGCTCGGTGAGCGCATCGGCTCCGACGACAACACGATCCGCATCGTCCAGAACCTCGTCGACGGCATCAAGTTCGGGCTGATCATCGCGATGTGCGCGATCGGGCTGTCGCTGATCTTCGGTACGACCGGACTGGTGAACTTCGCCCACGGCGAGATGGTCACGATCGGCGCCACGATGGCGTTCCTGTTCAACGTGAACGGGGTCTTCGGCGTCCAGTTCCAGCTGATCATCGCCGCGATACTCGCCATGATCGTGGCCGGGATCGGGGGCTACGCGTTCGACGGGTTGGTGTGGAGCAAGCTCCGTGCCCGCGGGTCGAGCCTGATCTCGATGCTGGTGGTCTCGATCGGTTTCGCGATCGCCCTGCGCTACCTGATCCTGTTCCAGTTCGGCGGTCGTCCCCGCACCTATGCCGACTACGCGATCCAGGAGCAGATCGACTTCGGGTGGTTCAAGCTGGTCCCGAAGGACGTCGTCATCATCGTCCTCGCACTGACCATCCTGGTCGGCGTCGGACTGTCGTTGCAGCTCACCCGCATCGGCAAGGCGATGCGGGCGGTGGCCGACAACAGGGACCTCGCCGAATCGTCGGGCATCGACGTCGAGCGGGTGATCCGCACGGTGTGGATCACCGGCGCGGCGCTCACCGGCCTCGGGGGTGTGCTGTTCGGTCTGACCGAGGCCATCACCTGGGAGATGGGCTTCCGCCTCCTCCTCCTCATGTTCGCCGGGGTGACCCTCGGCGGACTCGGCACGGCGTACGGCGCCCTCTTCGGGAGCCTGATCGTCGGCGTGTTCATCCAGCTGTCGACACAGGTCATTCCCGCAGACATGAAGAACGTCGGAGCGCTGTTGATGCTCGTCGTCATCCTGCTCGTCCGCCCGCAGGGCTTGCTCGGTCGAGCCGAGAGGATCGGGTGATCTGATGGATTGGGGCGCCATCATCGAGACCTCGTTCCGAGGTCTGCTGGGCGAGACGGCGGTCGTCTTCGCGCTGGCCGCCATCGGGCTCAACATCCACTTCGGCTTCACCGGGCTGCTGAACTTCGGGCAGGCCGTGTTCATGGCCGCTGGTGCCTACGGGCTGGCCATGATGGTCGCGACGTGGGAGCAGCCCTTCTGGGTCGGGGTGCTCGTCGGCGTGTTCGTGTTCCCGGTCATCCTGGCCCTGTTGCTCGGGATCCCGACGCTGCGCCTCAGAGCGGACTACCTGGCGATCGTGACCATCGCGACGGCCGAGATCTTCCGGATCATCGCCCGCTCGCCGTCGCTCGACGAGTGGACGGGCTCCTCCGACGGCCTCACCGGCTTCGCTCGGACCTTCTACAACTGGAGTCCGTTCGACACCCGCGAGCGGTACGTCTTCAACCTCTTCACCGGCAACCAGTTCTGGGTGGTCATCGTCGGCTGGGTGTGCGTCGCGATCGCCGTGCTCGTCACCTACATCGCGGTCAACAGCCCCTGGGGGCGGGTCCTCAAGGCGATCCGTGAGGACGAGGACGCCGCCCGCAGCCTCGGCAAGAACGCCTACTGGTACAAGCTCCAGGCGCTGATGCTCGGCGGGGTGATCGGTGCGGTCGGCGGCATGCTCCGGGCGATCGCCACCCAGTCGGCCCAGCCCCAGAACTTCATCACCGACGTCACCTTCTTCGCCTGGGTGGCGCTGATCCTCGGCGGCGTGGGCAAGGTCTTCGGGCCGGTGATCGGGGCGATGCTGCTCTGGATGATCCTCAACTTCACCGACGTCTTCCTGCGGGAGCTGGTCGCCGAGGACCTCATCCCGGAAGCGGTCCTCGTCGACACCCAGGTCGGGCAGGTCCGCTTCATCCTGGTGGGCGCCGGCCTCGTGCTCCTGGCGGTGTTCAGACCCCAAGGCGTGTTCGGCAACAAGAACGAGATGGCACTCGATGACCGCTGACCAGACCTCCGCTCCCGACGTCGAGGCCGCCCGCGCGCAGCTCTCCGACGTTGCCTGGGAGCCGGGCGTGGCCAAGCCCGATCCGATCCTCGTCGTGGACGGTGTCACGCGGCGCTTCGGCGGTCTCACCGCCGTCGACGTGGAGCACCTGGAGATCCCCCGCGGGGTGATCACGGCGCTGATCGGTCCGAACGGTGCCGGCAAGACCACCTTCTTCAACCTGCTCACCAACTTCGACACGCCCGACAGCGGCACCCGGCACTTCGAGGGCGGCGATCTCGCCAACGTGCCGGCCCACAAGGTCGCCAACCTCGGCATGGTGCGGACCTTCCAGCTGACCAAGGCGCTCTCGCGCATGACGGTCATCGAGAACATGAAGCTCGGGGCGACCGGCCAGGTCGGTGAGTCCTTCTGGCGGGCGCTGCTGCCGTTCATGTGGCGCTCACAGGAGGCCGAGATCGAGAAGCGGGCAGATGCGCTGCTCGAGCGCTTCAAGCTCGACCACATGCGCGAGGAGTTCGCCGGCACCCTGTCGGGCGGACAGCGCAAGCTGCTCGAGATGGCCCGCTCGCTGATGGTCGAGCCGACGCTCGTCATGCTCGACGAGCCGATGGCCGGCGTGAACCCGGCGCTCAAGCAGTCGCTGCTCGACCACGTCCGCGGCCTCGCCGACCAGGGCATGACCGTGCTCTTCGTCGAGCACGACATGGACATGGTCCAAGACATCAGCGACTGGGTCATCGTGATGGCGGAGGGCCGCATCATCGCCGAGGGCCCGCCCGAGTCCGTCGGCCAGAACCCGGCCGTGATCGACGCCTACCTCGGCGCCCACCACGGCGCTCCGCTCCAGCTCGAGGACTGAGGAGGCAGCCGATGACGACCGAACCGCTGCTCATCGCCGACAACGTGGTCGCCGGCTACGTCCCCGGCGTCGACATCCTGACCGGGTGCGATCTGGAGCTCCACGACGGCGAGCTCGTCGGCATCGTCGGGCCCAACGGCGCCGGCAAGTCGACGCTGCTCAAGTCGCTCTTCGGGCTGATCCCGATCCGCTCGGGTGAGATCCGGCTTCGCGGTGACGACATCACCGGCCGGAAGGCCCACGATCTCGTCTCCCGCGGGCTGGGCTACGTCCCGCAGAACAACAACGTGTTCCCGTCGCTCACCATCGAGGAGAACCTCGAGATGGGCGTGTTCCTGCAACCGAAGACCTACGCCGAGCGATTCGACGTGATCGGCGAGATGTTCCCCCGCCTCGTCGAGCGCAGGTCCCAGCGGGCCGGCTCGCTCTCCGGCGGCGAACGCCAGATGCTCGCCATGGGACGTGCGTTGATGATGGACCCGTCCGTGCTGCTGCTCGACGAGCCCTCGGCCGGTCTCTCGCCCGCGCTGCAGGACGAGGTCTTCGTCCGCTGCAAGAAGATCAACAACGCCGGCGTGTCGATCGTGATGGTCGAGCAGAACGCCAGCCGTTGCCTGCAGATCTGCGACCGTGGCTACGTGCTCGACCAGGGCCAGAACGCCTACACCGGCTCGGGCCGGGACCTGCTCACCGATCCGAAGGTGATCGAGCTCTACCTCGGCACCCTGGTGAAGACCCACCAGGACGAGTGAACGCGTCCAGACCGGGGGAGATCGGCCCCTGACGAGTCCTCACACGCGAAGCGGCCCCGGTTCCGAGGAACCGGGGCCGCTGTCGTGTTCTGCGAGATCATCCGGTGATCGGAGCCGGATCACCGGCCCCGATCACCGAGGGATCAGATCGAGCCCTGGACCGAGCCGTCCACGAAGATCGTGCCGGTCTCGTCGAACTCGAGGATGAGGATCGAGGCCTGGGTCGGCTCGCCCGCATCCTGGAACTCCAGCGGGCCGGAGACACCGTCGTAGTCGATGTCCTCACCGGCGGCGATGAGGTCCCGGCACTCGGCGAAGGTCGTGCACACGGTGCCGTCCTTCGTGATGTCGTTGATGAACGGAGCGAAGACCGTCGCATCGTCACTGCCGGCGGCCTCGGCGGCAAGGGCGGTGACGATCATGGCGTCGAAGGTCTCGGCCGAGTACGAGAAGTCGATCAGCTCGGGGTCGATCGCGAGCAGCGAGTCGCGGAACTCCTCGAGCTCACCGGCCACGTCGACGCCCGGGAGGGTGCCGCGCATGCCAGCGAAGATCGTCGGGTCGTCCACGAGCTGAGCGGTCGAGTTGCCCATGTTGCCGTCGGTGCCGTACACGAGCACGTCGCTCGGGCCGTAGCCGGCCTCGACCAGGCTCACCATGAGCTCAGCGGTCTCGGCGAAGGCGATGAGGACGACCGCATCCGGGTCGGCCTCGACGAGGGCCGCGATCTCGGCGTCGAAGTTCTCGGCCTCCGGGTCGTAGATCGCCTCGTACACCACGGTGCCGCCGCCGGCCTCGTACGGCGCCTTCGAGAACTCGAGGAGCCCCGTGCCGTAGGAGTCGTTGCGGACCAGGTAGGCCACGGTCTCGGCGCCGTCACCGAGCATGATGTCGGCGAGGGCCGCACCCTGCACGACGTCGGACGGAGCGGTACGGAAGTACAGCCCGTTGTCGTCGTAGGTGGTGAACGCCGGCGAGGTGTTCGCAGGCGAGAAGTGCAGCACACCGGCCTGGGTGATCTTGTCGATCACGGTCAGCGACACACCGGACGACGCAGCACCGATGAAGGCGTCGACGTCCTCGGCGAGCAGGCGGTCGACGGTGGCGTTGGCCACGTCACCGTTGTCGCCCGAGTCACCCGGGAGCCACTCGACGTCGGCGCCGAGCACGCCGCCGGCCTCGTTGATGGTCTGCTCGGCCAGCTCAGCGCCGGCGAACTCGGGCGGGCCGAGGAACGCGAGGCTGCCGGTCTCCGGCAGGATGCCGCCGAATCGGAGGATGCCGTCGGCGCCGCCACCGCCGGCCGGAGCCTCGGTGGTCTCGGCCGGGGCCTCGGTCTCGGCCGGAGCCTCGGTCTCGGCCGGGGCCTCGGTCTCTTCGGGGGCCTCGGTGGTCTCGGCCGGCTCGGAGGCCGATGCCGATGCCGAGGCATCGTCGCCGGCGTCGTCGTCGTCGCTGTCGCCGCACGCGGCGGCCACGAGGCCGAGCGCCAGCAGGAGCGCGAGCAGCCGCAGCCACTTCGTCTTCAGCATTCGCTGTTCCTTTCCCTCTCCATGGGGCTTCGGATCCGCATCCGGGGTCAGATCGCGCGATCCGGGGAAAGAGTCTTATCCAATTTCACGGCGAATGCTCGGAGCCCGTGGTCCGTTCACGTGATGGACACGGTCAGCGGTCGGGTCCACGGCACCCGTCAGCTGGGATGGAGACGTCCCCATCGGAGTCCGCCGAGCCGGGCTCGCCGCTGGCCGGAGCGCCACCTGCGAAGCTCATGGCCGTGATCGAGAACCGAGGCCGGCTGCTCTGGCGACCAGAACCCGTGCAGGTCGAGTCGTCGCGACTCGGGCGGTTCGCGGCGCGGCACGGCCACACCGACGCCGCGTCGCTCCATCGGTGGTCGACGGCCGAGCCCGCGGCGTTCTGGGCCGCGGTCTGCGACGAGCTCGGCATCCGGTGGTCGGCGCCACCGAGCTCGATCCTCACCGGCGATCGCCCGGGCGAGGCGCGATGGTTCACCGGCGGCGAGCTGAACTACGCCGAGCACGCCCTGTCCCGCGCGTCGGTGGCTCCCGACGAGGTCGCCGTCGTCGAGCGGGGCCAGACCCGGGACGGGGTCGACACGTCATGGGCCGAGCTGGCCGACCAGGTGGCCCGGTGCGCCCGGGGACTGCGCCGCCTCGGCGTCGAGCGCGGCGACCGCGTGGTCGCCTACGCACCGAACATCACCGAGACGCTCGTCGCCTTCCTCGCCACCGCCAGCATCGGCGCGGTCTGGGCGAGCTGCCCTCCCGAGTTCGGCACCGGTGCGGTCACGCAGCGACTCGGTCAGGTCGAGCCGACCGTCCTGCTCGCCGTCGACGGCTATCGCTACGGTGACAAGACGATCGACCGGACGTCCGAGGTCGAGCGCATCCGCGAGGCGCTGCCGACGCTGCGGGCGACGGTCGCGCTCCGCTACCTCGGCACCGGCCCCGACGACTGGAGCGAGCTGCTCGCGGGCGATCCGCCCGGCGAGCCGACCTTCGACGCCGTCCCCGCCGACCATCCGCTCTACGTCCTGTTCAGCTCGGGGACCACGGGCATCCCGAAGGCCATCGTGCACGGGCACGGCGGGATCACCGTCGAGCACACCAAGTCGCTCGCCTACCACCACGACCTCGGGCCCGGTGAGCGCTTCTGCTGGTTCTCCACGACCGGTTGGATGATGTGGAACTACCTCGTCTCCGGCCTGCTCGTCGGCGCGACGGTGGTCCTGTTCGACGGCGATCCGGGGCACCCAGACCTGACGACCTTGTGGCACCTCGCCGACGACGAGGACGTCACGGTGTTCGGGGCGTCGGCCCCGTTCATGGCCGCCTGCCGCAAGGCCGAGCTCACGCCCGCCCGGGGCCGCATCCGGCAGGTCGGCTCGACCGGTGCTCCGCTCGCCGCCGAGGACTTCGAGTGGCTCCACGACGTCCTCGGCTCCGTGCTCATCAACTCGATCTCCGGGGGGACCGACGTCTGCAGCGCGTTCGTCGGCATGACGCCGATGCTGCCGGTGCGAGCAGGCGAGATCAGCGGCTCGTTCCCGGGATGCGACGTCCGTGCGCTGCGGCCCGACGGCAGCGAGTGCGCCCCGGGGGAGCAGGGGGAGCTCGTGCTCTCGGCGCCGATGCCGTCGATGCCGGTCGCGTTCTGGGGCGACGACGACGGGAGTCGGTTGCGGGCGTCCTACTTCGAGCGGTTTCCCGGGCACTGGCACCACGGCGACTGGATCACGGTGCTCGACGACGGGGCGTGCGTCATCTCAGGCCGCTCCGACGCCACCCTGAACCGCGGCGGTGTCCGGCTCGGCACCGCCGACTTCTACACCGCCGTCGAGGCGTTCATCGGGGTCGCCGACAGCCTCGTCGTGCACCTCCCGCAGGACGACGAGCTCCTCCTCTTCCTCCAGCCCCCGGCCGGTGGCGAGATCGACGACGAGCTGGTCACGGCCATCCGGACCCGGCTCCGGACCGACCTCTCGCCGCGGCACGTGCCGGACCGCATCGAGGTCGTCCCCGTCGTGCCCCGCACGCTGTCGGGCAAGAAGCTCGAGGTACCCGTCAAGCGGTTGCTCGAGGGCGCCGACATCGAGTCGGTCGCCAGCGCCGAATCGCTCGCCGACCCGTCCTCGCTGGGCTGGTTCGAGGAGTACGCCGGCCGGCGACGACGCTGACGAGCCCGAGTCGAGCACGGCCGGGCCGCAGGCGCGCCGGCTCCGAGGACACGGGAGGGGGTCGGAGCACCGGGCTCAGGGGTCCCGTCCGGGTCAGGAACGCTGCGAGAGCAGCAGCCCGAGCTGGCGGCTGCGGGCCACGAGCGCCCCGGTCGAGTCCCACAGCGCCCCGCTCTCGATCATCTGGCCGCCGGACAGGTCGTCGCAACGCAGGCTCGCCCGCAGCCATCCGGGAGCGGGGCGCCGTCGCGGGTGGACGGTGAGCTCGACGGTCGGCACCCAGCCGATGTCGCGCACGTAGGGGTACAGCGACGGGGGGAACGCATCGCAGAAGAGGGGTAGCGACATCGTGTCGGGCGCCGCACCGTCACGGAACCGGATCCAGCCCTCCATGACCGCGTCGCCGGCCGCTCCCGGTTCGGCGAGATCCGGCCGCAGACGGACCTCGACCCGCGACAGGATCGGCAGGTCCACGCCCTGCGCGAGCTCCGAGCGGTCGACGCACTCCTCGGGCGGGGGCACGTCCGGCGGGGGGAGCTCGATGCGCGGAGCACTTCCCTCGTCGTCACCGGCACCGACGAGCTCGGCGAAGGCGGCCGTCACCTCGAGCCTGACCGAGCCTTCCTGGACCAGCCGCCCCCGAGCGATGCCGGTGCGGCGGCCGGAGCGGATCGGCTCGGCCTCGACCGTCGCCGCGGTGTCGCCGAGACCGGGCCGCAGGAAGTGGGTCGTGACCGAGATGGGGTCGGGATGGCCGGCGAGCTCCCGGAGTGCGCGGAGGACCGGGGACAGGGCGTAGCCACCGTTGCTGGCGTCTGCGATCGTCCACGCCGCGGAGAGTCGGGCGTCCCACCGGCCGTCCCCCGACGGGGTGATGGCGGTCTCGGCGGCGAAACGGCTCTCCTCGGGCGACACGAGTTGGACGCTAGCGGCGGCGCCTGTGACGGATGCCACGTGGTGGATCGTCCGTGGTGCATCCGGTGGCAGTCTGGAGGTCGAAAGTCCCGATGGAGTCCCCGCTCCATCGCCCCCGCTCGCCCCCCTTGCCGAGGTCTCTCCCCATGACCGATCTGCTCGAACGTCCCGGCGACGCCGCGCCCCCGGAACCCGTCCGCGCCCCCGGGGGTGGACGGGGGTCGTTCATCACCGGCATCGCCGCCGCCGCGGCACGTCGTTGGCAGCGCACCCTCGCCTTGCTGATCGTGGTCGTGGCGCTCGGGGCGTATGCCTTCGGCCCGGGCCTGGCGCGTGAGGGCTTCCCGCCGATCAACACGCCGATCGCCGTCGTCAGCGGGCAGTTCTTCGTCGACGACGCCGAGCGTCTCGACGAGGAGCTGGCCCGCCCGTTGGAGGCCGCCTTCGCCGAGGTCGAAGGTGTGGTCGAGACCACCACCGAGTCTCGGCCGAACGAGATGGTGGTCGTGGTCGAGTTCGAGAGCGACATCAGCTCCGAGGACGGCACTGCCCGCATCGAGGCGCTGAACGTGCCCGTCCCGGACGAGTCGATCGTGGTGTACCGCTCGGTCAACGCTGCGCAGTTCGTCGGCGAGTACGACCTCCTGGTGTCGATCGTCGGCCCCGACGGCACCTCGCCCGCCGATCTCGAGGCCCAGGCCGAGGCCCTCAGCGCCTACCTGGCTGCCGACGGCGAGATCGAGAGCGCCGTCGTCCGCGAGCTGTTGACCGAGCTGGCCGACCCCGAGACCGGGGAGAGCGAGGTGCGCCTCACCCGGTTCACGCGTGTCGCGCTGAGCAGCGCCGGCTACCAGGACGCCGTCGCCATCGGCATCGTGCGGGCCGAGGGGTCCGACCTCGACGTGTTGGAGTTCACCGATCGGGTCGAGCGCCTCATCGACGCTCCCGACGCGCCGCTGGGCGACGAGTTCGATGCCGAGGTGACCGCCGATTTCGCCACCGGCATCCGCCAGCAGCTCTCCTCGCTGACCAGCAACCTGCTCACCGGGCTGATCGCCGTCGCGATCGTGTCGCTGCTCCTGATCGGATGGCGCGTCGCACTCGTGACCGCGGGCTTCATGGGCCTCGTGATCATGGGCGCCCTGGCCGGACTCTGGACCGTCGGCTACACGCTCAACACCATCACGCTCTTCGGTCTGATCCTGACCCTCGGACTGCTCGTCGACGACGCCATCGTGATCTCGGAGTCGATCGATGCGAGCAGGGACGAGCCCGACGAGTCCGAGCCCGAGCGACCCGTGGGCGTGGTGCGCACCGCGATCGACCGGGTCGGCTCGGCTTCGTTCGCGGGCACGCTCACGACGGTCGTGGTGTTCTCGCCCATCATCTTCGTGGGCGGCATCCTCGGCGAGTTCATCCGGCCGATCCCGATCACGGTGATCATCACGCTGCTGATGTCGTTCCTGTTCTCGATCGTGTTCATCCCGCTGTTCGCCCGGGTGTTCCTGCTCCGGGGCAACGCTCCCAAGAACCCGATCATCACCGCGGAGAAGAAGGCGGCCCGCGCGCTCGGGCGCCTCGCGGGCTACCCGGCAGGGCGTGGAGCACGGGGCTTCTTCGCCGGGCTCGGGCTCGCCCTCGTGGCCGTGGTGGCCATCATGACCGGCGGCAGCCTGGCCGGGAACCTTGGCTTCAGCGTGTTCCCGTCGGGCAAGGACGCGACGGGGATGTTCGTCGGCGCCGACTTCGCGCCCGGGACGTCGATCGAGGAGGCCCAGGGCATCGCCGACGAGATCGACGCGATCGTCCTCGAGGAGCTCGGTGACGAGCTGGTGCGATCCCAGTACGTGCGCGGCAACGAGCGGGTGACCGAGACCTTCATCGACCTCACGCCCATCGACAGTCGTTCCACCACGGCGCCCCAGTTCGTCGAACGGATCGAGGAACGGGTGGCCGAGCTCGAAGGCGTGCGGGTGTCGGTCAGCCAGACCGAGAACGGTCCGCCGGTGGCTGACTTCCCCTTCGCGGCGCAGATCGAGATCGGCGCCGAACCCTCGACCGACGTCCTCGCCTCCGCCGAGGGGCTGGCGTCGGACATCAGCGCCGACCTGCTCGGCCAGTCCTTCGACGTGGGCGGCGAGACCGTCACCATCGTCGACACGCAGGTCTCGACCGAGGGCGTCGTCGCCCGGATCGACGGCGGCCGCTACGTCGAGGTGCGGGCCAAGTACGACTCGGACGACGCGGTCTCGAGCAACCTGGACGAGACCCAGACCTTCGTCGAGGACCGCTACGGCTCCGACGAGGTCGAAGCCCGCGGCCTCGCCGGCGACGCGCTGGGCTTCGACTTCGGCGACGAGTCCGACAACCAGGACGACTTCGCCGCGCTCGGCGTGGCCGGCCTGGTGGCGCTGGCGCTGATGCTGGTCCTCATCACCATCCAGTTCCGCTCGCTGGCCCAGTCGCTGCTCATCTTCCTCGCGATCCCGTTCAGCTTCCTCGGGGTCTTCACGATCCTGACCGTCACGGACAACCCGTTGAGCTTCCTGGTCTCGGTCGGGTTCATCGCGCTGATCGGCGTCGCGGTCAACAACACGATCCTGCTCGTGGACGCCGCCAACCAGGCGCGGCGACGCGGCGCGTCGCCCGGCGAGGCGATCTCCGAGGCGGTCGAGCGGCGGTTCCGGCCGCTGGTGGCCACCACCATCACGACGGTGGCGGGCCTGTTGCCGCTGTCGCTGAGCGATCCGTTCTGGGAGTCGCTGGGGTTCACGCTGATCGGCGGCCTCGTGAGCTCGACCGCACTCGTGTTGATCTCGTTCCCGGCCTTTTACCTCGGTCTCGAAGCGCTCCGCACCCCGGCGCGGAACGTCGGACGTCGGTTGATGAAGCGGCCGGAGCTGACGTGACCTCGGCAGCCTCGCTGCGGCTCGGACGTCGCAGCGAGGCTGTTCTCAGGTGGGGTCCGAGGCAGCTCGATCGTCCTCTGAGGAACGCTCGCCGCCTGGGCGGAGCGACCGTGTTGCCGGCCGATTGATTGGTTGGTGTGTCAAGCGGCCTGCGCGGGACTGCCGATCTCCCTCCCATGGGACATGAGGTCGCAGGGGGACCGGGGCTGCCGGATCGGGCGGTCAACGCCCTCGAGCACCTCGATCTGTCCTCGTGGACGTGGACGTGGACGTGCGCGGACGCGCTCGCCTACGTCATCGGTGACGCGCGCCTCAGCCGTGCCGACGCGGACGAGATCGCAGCTCGGCTCGTCGCCGATGTCGGGAGCCGTTGGACCGGGGCGGATCTTCGCTCGATGGTCCAGGCCGCGCAGGTGGACTTCGGGGCCGAGGGTCGCGGCTCGGCCCACCTCCGCACGGTCGCCGAGGTGGCCGACGTGCTGGTCGACCTCGGAGCCGAGCGCCGCGAGGCGGCACTCGACCTCCTCCGCAAGGGTGGTGGCACGGCCGACCTCGCCATCGGGCTCGTGCCGTCGGTCCCCAAGGAGACGACCGCGCCGGAGGCGGTCGCGGCCGGCACGATCGCCGACGGCCTCGTCGCCATGCACCTCGCCGGCGCGCTCCAGGCCATCGCCGACGCCACCCCGACAGCGATCCGCCGCGCGCTCGTCGATGCGTTCGTGTCCCTCGACGAACCCGAGCTGCTGGGCGAGTCCGTCGACGTCACGGTCGATGACGCCTGGGTGCTCGACGAGTCCCAACGGAGCTGGCTCGACGCTCCCGTCGATGCGTTCGAGGCGGTCTACCGAGCGGCGCTCCGGCGTCCCGCGGCCCGCACCCTGCTCGACCTCCTGGTCGACCACGCCGGAGCGCGGCTCAGCGGCGACGACGTCTCCCGCCTCGCCCCGGACGCCCTGCCCGGCAGCAATGAGCTCTCCAGCGCCGTCAACGGCCTCCGCGCCGCCGTCCGCTCGACCGGGCGACCTGCGCCGTTCCACGTCTGGCACGGCCGACCTGCGCGCTACGGGATGCACCCGCAGATCTCCGCCGGCTTCGCCGCGGCCCGTCGCCGACTCCTCGGCGTCTCCGCATCGTCGGCCCGACGTGTCCGCGTGGGCTGAGCCGACTCGCGAGAGAGTGGGGGCGTGGAACTGCCCCTCTCGTCCGATGACGTCGACCGCGCTGCCCACCGCCTCGACGGCGTCGCCCATCGCACGCCGATCCTGACCAGCCGGACCCTCGACGACGCGGTCGGTGCGACCGTCCTCGCGAAGGCCGAGGGCTTCCAGCGGACGGGCTCGTTCAAGTTCCGTGGCGCCTACAACACCGTGGCCTCGTTGACCGGCGAGCAGCGCAGCCGAGGCGTGGCGGCCTACTCCTCGGGCAACCACGCCCAGGCCGTCGCGCTCGCCGCAGCCCTGCACGACATCCCGTCCGTGATCTTGATGCCGGAGGACGCTCCCGCGTCGAAGCTCGCGGCAACCCGGGGGTACGGCGCCGAGGTCGTGACCTACGACCGGTACGCCGAGGAGCGGACGACGCTCGGCGGGGCGCTCGCCGAGGAACGCGGCGCCACGCTCATCCCGCCCTTCGACCACCCACAGGTCATGGCCGGCCAGGGCACCGTCGCCGCGGAGCTGATCGCGGACGCCGGTCCGATCGACGCGCTCGTCGTGTGCGTCGGCGGAGGCGGCCTCATCTCAGGCTGTGCGACCGTCGCCGCGGCCCAGCGCGCCCCGATCCGGGTCATCGGCGTCGAGCCCGAGGCCGGCGACGACGCCCGTCGCTCACTCGCCGCCGGAGAGATCGTCACCATCGACACGCCGAGGACCATCGCCGACGGCCAGCAGACCACCTCGCCGGGACTGGGGACCTTCTCGGTCATGAGCCGGCTCGTCGACGAGATCGTCCTCGTCTCCGACGACGAGATCCGAACGGCCATGCGGTTCGCCTTCGAGCGGCTCCGGGTCGTGCTCGAGCCGAGCGGTGCGTGTGCCCTCGCCGCACTGCTCGCCGGGCGGGTCGAGCTGGCCGGCGGACGTGTCGGCGTGACGCTGTCGGGCGGGAACGTCGACGTCGACCGGTTCACGACCCTCCTGGGGCCCGAGGTGCGCTAGACCCTGCGGGGATCGAGGAGGACGCCGATGGGCACCCTGAGCGACAAGTGGGCGGACGATCAGATCGTCCTGGGCGGTTGGGCCTCGGTGCCCGACCCGCTCGTCGCCGAGACGATCGCTCGGACGGGGTTCGACTTCGTCTGCGTCGACACCCAGCACGGATGGGTGGACTACTCCGACTCGGTGCCGATGCTGCAGGGCATCCTCTACGGCGGATCCACGCCGATCGTGCGCGTGCCGTGGAACGAGCCCGGCATCATCGGGAAGTCGCTCGATGCGGGCGCCGAAGCAGTGATCGTGCCGATGGTCAACAGCATCGACGACGCCGTGGCCGCGTTGACCGCCGGTCGGTACGCACCCGACGGGTCCCGGAGCTTCGGTCCGACGGCCCAACGGCCTCGGATCGCCGGCGATCTCGTCAGCTGGGCGCGGCAGTCGACCACGGTCATCCCGATGATCGAGACGGTCGATGCCGTCGAGAAGATCGACGAGATCCTCGGCGTCGGCGGCATCGAGGCGATCTACGTCGGTCCGGCCGACCTCTCCGTCACCCTGGGCCTGCCCGCGGGCAACAACGACGGCGATGCTGCCTTCGACGACGCCCTCGCCGAGATCGTCGCCGGCTGCCGACGCAACGGGGTCGTCCCGGGGATCCACGCCTCGGGGGCGCTCACCGCACGTCGCGTCGAGCAGGGCTTCCGGCTGATCACGGTCAGCGGAGACATCGTGGCGCTGCGGCGATCGATGTCCGAGGAGCTCGCCGAGGCCAAGGGCGCCGCCGCCCCCGAGTCCGCCGACGGTCCGTATTGATCTCCGGGTGGGCCCGGAGCCGCACGGGCTCGGTGCTCGTGCCCCCTCCCGAGGTCCTCGAGCTGTCGGGCTCCGGCCCGGTGCGTGCTAGGTGGCCTCGGGCCAGCCGGGGACGCCGTCGTCGAGCGGCACCCCGAAGGTGTTGAGGAAGCCCGACACGAGGCGGTAGAAGCCGGCGCACACGACCAGCTCCACCAACTCGGCCTCGTTCCACCGCTCGGTCAGCGCGGTCCACGTCGCCTCGCTGACGCAGTCACGAGCGCAGAGGTCGTCAGCCAGGGAGATCAACGCCGCGTCCTCGTCGGACCACGCATGCGGCGCGCCGGCGAGCCCGGCGATCTCGGCGTCGGTGAGGCCGGCCTCGCGCCCGATGAGGGTGTGTTGGCCGAACTCGTAGACGGCCCGAGCGTTCCATCCGACCCGGAGGATGACGATCTCCCGCTCGCGGTCGGGCACCTGTCCCCGGTTGAGCAGGTAGCCGCCCATCAGGTTGAAGCGCTTGAGGAGCTTGGGTTGGTGGGCGAGGACCCCGAAGATGTTGAGCGGTCGACCGTCGATCGTGAGCGCGTTGGCCAGGAGCTCGGCCAGTTCGCCGTCGACCTCGGAGACCAGCTCGACTCGCGGAGCGGATGGGCGGTCGGGGTCGTTCACACCGTCCGGTCTAGTCGACCTCGAACGCCAGGACCGAGTTGGTCTCTCCGTACTCGTTGACCTCGAACCCGTGGGCATCGGGGTCGTTGAACCACTCGCCCCCGTCGGCGAGGTACTTGAACCGAGCCACCATCGGGCCGGTGAGGTCGACGCGCGCCGACCGGGTGCCGTTGCTGCGCTTGCGCAGCGGGGTGGCCAGCGGATCCCACCCGTTGAAGTCGCCCACGACCGACACCGGCTGAGGCGCCTCGTCGATCGGGAGCGCGAACGTCACGCTCGTGGTTCCGTTCCGCTTCGTGACCCTGATCACGACCCACCTCCTCGGCTCCGTGGTCGCTGTACGCGACCGTAGGCGGCGGGGTCGTCCGCGGTGTTGCACCCACGTGAACGATGGACGATGCGAGGATCAGCCGGCCTTGGCGGCCTCGACCGCCCGTCGGTCCGCCGCTGCCCGTTCGATCAGCACGCGGGTGACCGGGTCCGTTCGGTTCCAGCGGACGATCGACCGGTCGTGCTCGTTGGTCATCACCATGCCGGCGGCGACGAGGGTCGGTGCGACCGAGGGGAGGCGGAAGCGAGCGACGACACGTGCGGAGGTGGTCAGCCGCGTCGAGAAGCTGTCGTCCAGGGGATCGAACATGGCGTTGACGACCTGACCGTTCGTCTCGACCTTCGCGGCGACCGGACGAGTCGTCGCCGACATCGCGGCGACCCGAGCGAGCCGATCGTCGATGAAGCGCTCGGTGAGCGTGTGCACCCCGATGTCCATCTCGGCGAACTGCACGCTGAAGATCTGATCGCTGCCCGCGTTGAGGCTCTTCACGACCCGACCGGTGTAGGTGACGGGTCGGCGGTTGAGCGAGGTCCTGATGGCGACCTTGGAGCGCTTGTTCAACATCGCGCCGCCTCGGCTGTGACGGAGGACCTGACAGCCGCCCAGCGAGAGATCCACCATCCGACCTTCCATCGCTCCCATCCTCCCCACGACGGTGACCGTCACGGGGTTCGAGACCGGCACGCGAGGGTGGGCCCGGCGTTCTGGAGGATCGCTCGTCGTGGGGAGGACCTCGTAGAGGTTCCTGGATGGCGCGACGTCTGCGGCGACCACGGCGGAACGACCATCCTTGGCGATGACCACGACCGACCCGTGGGTTCGGCGGTCGACCGCGGGCTCATCAGCTTCGATGTGTGCCCTGATCGACGTGGTCTCGACCTCGATCGCCGTCGCCGGGAATCCCGAGGTCGAGCCTTCGGGCACGAAGATGAGCTGAGTGCCCGGTACCACCAGTTGATGAGACAACGTCTCGGCCATGTGCGCCCACCTCACGCCCCCCATCGGTCCGGGCGCCGGACGAGTTGAGCCGTCCGGGGCCTGGTCAGGCGGTCGCCTGCTGGAGGACCAGCACGTACTGGCAGAGGCCCGCGAGCACGGTGAACACGTGCCAGACCTCGTGGTAGCCGAAGATCGTCGGGATCGGATCGGGCCGCTTCCGAGCGAAGCACACCGCGCCGAGACCGAAGAGCGCGAGCGTCGCGGCCATCAGACCCAGCGCGCTCGGCCCGGCCGTCGTGACGAGGCCCGGCGTCGCGATCATCGGCGCGGCGCCCAGCACCGGGTAGAGCCAGCTGACGTCGTGGTCGCGGTCGTCGAGGTGGCGGATCTTGTCGACCACGCCGAGCAGCGCCGCCGTCCAGACCACGACGATGCTCGGCGCGGCGATGTCGGCCGGCAGACCCATCCAGAGCAGCGCGGTCGCCGCGCCGGCGATGTGGAGGAAGATCGCCGAGTGGTCGGCCCGGCGCAGAACCGAGCGGGCCCGCTGCGACCGGGCGGCGATGTGGTACGTCGCGCTCGTCGCGAACATCAAGGTCCAGGTCACGGCGCAGACGGCGACGGCGAGGCGGGCGTCCGGGCGGGCGGCGGCCACGAGCTCGAAGCCCGCCGGGATCGAGGCCATCGAGGCGATCAGGTGGATCCGGCCACGGAGCAGCGGCCGATCGACGAGCGCTGGATGGTCGACGAGTGCCGCGTCGGTCTCGCACGTCGCGAGTGCGGTGGCGGTCATCGTCGTCCTTCCCGGTCGGTGCCCACCGCCGTCGGTGGGCCTCGGGAAGCAACGTACGGATGGGGGGCCGGAGCGGAATCGGGGCCAACCCCGATCGTCCCCGGGGGTCCCTGGGGGGTGTGACCTGGCGCGATGCGCCCGGGGTCAGGCCGCGGCGGGGGTCCCGCTCGCCTGCCAGGCGGCGGGGAGCGGGTACAGGTGGCGGAGGAACCAGGGTGCCTGGAAGTGACGCCACCCGTCCTCGGGCTGGCTCAACCGGTCGAGGACGGCCCAGACGACGGCCGGGTTGACGCCGAGCCCGCTGTGGCTGCCGAACACCTCGATGCTCTCCGACATCCGACCCGGCCGTTCGATGCAGGTGTACCAGCGCACGACCCCGTCGGTGCGGGTGTAGATGGCGGTGGCCGGGACCTCGAGCGGGGTTCGCTCGTCCTCGGTCTCGGCGAGCAGGTCGAGCTCGCTGTCGTGGAGGTGGCTGACGGAGTCCCAGATCGGCTGGGCGGCGCTGCGGTCGCCCTCGACCATCCGGAAGGGGCTGCCGAGGGAGATGATCTGGCGAACCATCTCGGGGTGGGTGCGGGCGAGGTGGCGGGCGTAGATCCCGCCGAGGCTCCAGCCGACGAGGCTCACCGGTCGACCGTGGCGACCGTGGATGGCCTCGAGGCGCTCGAAGAGCCCATCGACGATCCGCGATGTCGGTCCGATGTTGCGTCCGAGCCGCCACCCGTGCGCCCAGTAGCCCTGGCCCCGGATCGTGGCCCGCAGCGGTGCGGTCGACAGATCACTGGCCGTGAAGCCCGGCAGCACGAGCACGGGATGGCGATCGCCCCGGCCGATCAGTCGCAGCGCCGGCGAGGCGGCGAGCAGGCCGCCGATCTCGAAGAGCGCGCCCTGTTCCATGAGTCGCAGGCGCAGCCGCGGTGGTCGTACCCCGTTCCCCGTCACGGCGAGCGACCGTAGCGCAAACGCATCAGGACCGATGACCGCGTCCCGTGGTCGGCCGTGGCAGGCTACGACGCCGACGTGCCACGTCTCGAGGGGGAGCGATGGACGGCCAACGCGACCGGTTCTGCGAGGACCGACTGCCACCTGTGGAGCGGTGGCCCGAGCTGCCGGGGATCGACGCGTATCCCGACCGGCTGAACGCGGCCTCGTACCTGCTCGATCCGGCGAACGGCGGAGCGGATCTCGAGTGCGTCCGCTCGGCCGATCGGGCGTGGACCAGGGCCGAGCTCACCGACCGCGTGGGCCGTCTCGGCGCCGTACTGGTCGACCAACACGGCGTGCTGCCGGGGACCCGCGTCCTCGTACGGGGCCTGAACTCCCCGGAGATGGTCGCAGCGATCCTCGCGGTGATGCACGTGGGGGGCGTCGTGGTCCCGACGATGCCCCTGCTCCGGGCTGCGGAGCTCGACCGGATCGCCGACCGATCCGAGACCGACCTGGTCCTCACCGACCATCGCCTCCGCGGCGAGGTCGATGCGATGGCACGGTCGGTCACGATCGCCGCGTGGGGTGACGGGGGTGATCTCGACGCTGCGACGACGAGGGCGGTGCCCCGTCGCGCCGAGGACACGGCTGCCGACGAGGTGGCCATGCTCCTGTTCACCTCAGGGACGACCGGTGTGCCGAAGGCCGCCTGTCAGCTCCACCGGGACGTCGCGGCGATCTGTGAGACCGTCGGCGCCAACGTCTACGCGCTCACCGAGGACGACGTGGTCTGCGGCACCCCGCCGCTCGCGTTCGCCTACGGCTTCGGTGCGTTCCTCGCCTTCCCGCTCCGGGCTGGAGCGAGCGTCGTGCTGCTGGAGCAGCCCGGCCCCGGCCCGCTGCTCGACGCCATCGAGCGGCACGGCGTCACCGTGCTCTTCACCGCACCGACGGCGTACCGGGCGCTGATCCCCCTGGCCGAGGGTCGCGACCTCTCCTCGGTCCGCTACGGCGCGTCGGCGGGGGAGACGTTGCCCGCCTCCACCTGGGACCAGTTCCACGAGGCGACCGGCATCACGTTGCTCGACGGCATCGGATCGACCGAGATGCTCCACGTCTTCTTGTCGAACCGACTCGATGCCGTCCGGCCCGGGTCGACGGGCCTCGACGTGCCGGGATACCGGTGCCGCCTCGTCGACGACGACGGGACGCCGTTGGGTCCCGGCGAGATCGGCCACCTCGAGGTGCAGGGCCCGACCGGTTGCCTCTATCTCGATGACGAGCGTCAGTCGACCTACGTGCGGGACGGCTGGAACCGCACCGGCGATCTCTACGAGCTCGACGGCGACGGCTGGTACCACTACCGCAGCCGGGCCGACGACATGATCGTCAGCTCCGGGTACAACGTCGCCGGTCCCGAGGTCGAGGCCGCGCTCCTGACCCACCCCGCGGTCGCGGAGTGCGGCGTCGTCGGGCTCGCCGACGACGAGCGGGGCCAGGTGATCACTGCCTTCGTCGTCCCCGCTGCCGAGGTCGAACCGAGCGACGACCTGGCCCGATCGCTGCAGGATCACGTGAAGGCGACGATCGCCCCGTACAAGTACCCCCGGTCGGTCCACTTCCTCGACGAGCTGCCCAAGACCGGGACCGGCAAGGTGCAACGCTTCCGGCTCCGCGATCTGTCGTGATCCACGACGAGTGGTTCGGGGACGAGGCCGCCGGCGACCGGGCCCCGTTGGTGCTGCTCCACGAGGGACTCGGCTCGATCTCCGCCTGGCGTGGCTTCCCGCAGGCCCTCGCCGACGGCACCGGGCGACGGGTGCTCGCCTACGACCGTCCGGGCTACGGCCGTTCGTCCGGGGCGACGGCGCCGTGGCCGGCCGACTTCCTCGAGCGGGGGGCCGTCGAGTTGGCCGGCGTGCTCGTCGAGCACGACATCCACCGGCCGATCCTCGTCGGGCACAGCGACGGCGCCTCGATCGCGCTGCTCCATCCCGCCCACGGCGCGCCGACCGGCGGTCCGGACCCGCTCGCGATCGTGTCGTTGTCGGCGCACGTGCTCGTCGAGGACGTCACCACCGCGTCGATCGCCGCCCTCGACGCCGGGTCGGATTCCGCCTTCGTGCGGTCCCTGGAGCGTCATCACGACGACGCCGCCGCGCTCGTCGCCGCCTGGACCGAGGTCTGGCTGTCCGACCGATTCCGTCCCTGGACCGCCGGCGAGGCGCTCGCCGCGGTGTCCTGTCCGGTCGTGGCCGTCCAGGGCGCCGACGACCGGTTCGGGACCCGGCTCCAGCTCGATCGCATCGCCGCCGGGGTCGCCGGGTCCGTCGAGGTCCACGAGCTGGACGGCGTCGACCACTGGCCTCACCGCGACCGGCCCGCCGAGGTCGTCGCGCTCACCGCCGAGCTCGCCGATCGGGTCGATCCCTGATCGGACCCCCGGGGGAACCCGGGGGATCCCCGATGGCCTCGCTGCGGCGATGCTCGACGATGCATCCAGCGGCGGGAACGGCCCGCCGGGAGGCACGGGAGCGGGAGCGATGGGCTGGATGCGACGGGCGAAGCAGCGGACGGTGCTCGGGCTCAAGGTCCAGCAGATCGTGCTCGGCATCGATCACCTCGGCTACGAGCAGGCCATCGCGGCCGTGGACGACGCCCTCCGGGGCGCCGATCACGACGACGCCGAGCTCGTGCAGGTCCTGCTCCTCCAGGCCGCCGACCAGCACGCCGGTTCCCCCGCTGGCTGCTGGGAGGACCAGATGTTCGCCATGGCGCTCGAAGCCGACCGGGGCGGTTCGCCCCGCGCCGAGCGCCTCTACGGGCTGGCGCACTACGTGCAGGCCCGTCGCCTGGCAGCGCACTTCGTCTGACCAGGTGCGTCGCTGTCGGCTCTCCGCGCGGGCGGGAGCCGGCAGCGACCCCTCCCTCGCCTCGACGTCATCGTCGACCCATCCAGAGGTGCGCCGCCGCCGTCCACGAGGACGCGGTGAGGACGGGCTGGATCGGGTTCGGTGCGGCGCTCAGGCGACGAGGCCGTCGCGGAGGTCACCCTCGAACGGACGGCCGCGTCCACCGCAGCTCCAGCACGTGGCCTCGACCGAGGCCTCCCAGACGACGTCGCAGGCGTCGCAGATCATCGGGTGGTCGGGCACGGGTGGACGGACCCACACCGAGTGCTCGTCCTGCCTGCCATCGGCCCCCGTCGGCATGCGGGGACCCTATCGTGTTGGCACAAGCCCGTTCGTGGCGACGCGAAGCCGTGCGACGCTCACCCGTCGTCCGAGACGCCCCACTGGAGCTCGAACGCCAGCTCCTCGGCGCCGTCGTCGACCTCGTGCTCGATGGCGATCACCGCATCGGCCGGGACGGTGAAACGGCGGTTCTGGACCTGGATCCGGAACGACTCGCCGGCTTCCAGCGCATCGGCGAGTCGACGGATCGTGTCGACGAACTGAGCGGTGGGGACGTTCTTCTCGACATCGCGATCGGCCATGTCGCCAACCCTACGGGGGGCGTCCGGTCACGGGCGCTGCAGCACCAACTTCATCGGGGGGTCGGCCAGCGCTGCCTCGGCATCCTCCCAGTCCACGACCGCCGAGGTCACGAGCGACGGATCGAAGCCCTCGGTGACGAGGCCGAGGATCGGCGGGATCGCCGGACGGACGTGTGCCCGACCGGTGTGCAGCGTGCAGCAGCGGGAGTACATCTCGAGCATCGGGACGTGCGGCGGCTCCAGGTACACCGACGGGCTGGTGCACCACCCGTCCGGCGCCGTGCTGTTGAGCGCGCAGCCGAGCCCGGCCTCGGTCCCGCTCGCGTCCACGGTGATCTCGAATCGGCCGGACTTCCGGGGTGGGCTGCCCTCCTGCACCTCGGCACCGAGGGCCTCGGCGATCCGGAGACGGTCGACGTCGTCGTCGAGGTACACGACCCGCCCGGCACCGAGCGCGACGGCCAGCCCGGTGGCGTAGAGGCCGATCGAGCGCGGTCCGTGCGGTCCGCCGACGACGAGCACGTCCGCGCCCGGTGCGGCCGACAGTTGCGGGGCGACGCACCGCCACCCATCGGCGACGTTGTCGCTGACGCTCGCGATGGCGGCCGGCTCGATCCCGGTCGGCACCGGGACGAGCATCGCGTCGGCGTGCGGGACCCGGGTGAGGTCGCCGAGCAGTCCACCCCACTCGAGCCCGCCCATCGGGCCGAGGCCGTAGGTCGACATCATCGGGTGCGCGGCGCAGTTGCCGGTGCGTCCCCGGCGGCACGACTCGCACCGCCCGCACGAGATCTGGAACGGGACGACCACGAGGTCGCCGGGCGCGACGGCCGTGACGTCGTCGCCGATCTCGACCACCTCGGCGACCCCCTCGTGGCCGAGCGGGTAGGGGCCCGGCACGGGGTAGCGGCCCTGGAGGGCGGCCACGTCGAGATCGCACAGCGCGACGGCGACGGCCCGCACGAGCGCTGCGTCGGGGTCGTCGAGGGACGGGGCGTCGACCTCTTCCCAACGGACGCTCCCGGGCCGGTCGAACAGCAGGCGGCGCATCTGGTCTCCGATCGTTCTCTTACGGTCGTCATACTAAGACGACCGTAAGAGAACCACTAGCCTGAGCTGCCGTGCCGAGGACCACCGACACCCGGAAGCGGATGGTGCGCAGCGCCGCCGGGCTCTTCCGCCGACAGGGCTACGCGGCGACGGGCTGGCGCCAGGTGGTCGCCGACAGCGAGACGCCATGGGGATCGCAGTCCCATCACTTCCCGGGAGGCAAGGAGGAGCTGGCCGTCGAGGCGATCGCTCGTTCGGGCGCCGGCTACGAGCGGCTGCTGGCGTCGGCCTTCGCCTCCGGTCCGCCCGGCGCCGCGGTCCGGCTGTGGGCCGAGACCGCCGCTGCCGAGCTGGAGGCGAGCGGGTGGTCGGACGGTTGCCCGATCGCGACGATCGTCCTCGAGCAGGCCCACCGCTCCGACCCCATCGCCACCGCATGCGCCGAGGTGCTCCGGAGCTGGCAGGTCGTCGCCGCCGATGCGCTGGCCGTTCGCGGCGTGGAACCAGACGATGCCACTCGCCTCGGGACGACCCTGGTGTCGGCCATCGAGGGGGCGCTCGTGCTGGCCCGCGCGGGTCGGGAACCCGCGCCGCTGCTCGTCGTCGGCGAGACCCTGGCCGAGCTGCTCGATCGGGCGGTGACCGGGGCTGGGTCAGGGAGCGGCGCCGCCCCCTGACCCGAACCGTCTGCTCGAGATCAGCCCCAGCCGCCGGCGGAGCCGGGGTCGCCGGTCAGCGTGAGGCCGTCGGGGCCGGCCGTCGCCGGGTCGCCGCTCCACACACCGGCCTCGATGGCCGTGTCGGCGCGACCGCCGCCGGGGCCCCAGTGGACGTAGGAGATGATGTCGTCGGCGCTCGAGAAGTTCTGCGACGTGTAGATCGCGAACTCACCACCGTCGGGCGTCATGCCGGCCAGACCGACGTCGAGCGTCTCGCCGGGGGCGAGCGTCTGGTCGGGGAGCGGCACGTAGGTCGGCCGGTTGCACATGAACAGACCGTTGAGGTTCACGGGCTCGTCGCCGGTGTTGGTGATGGTCGCCGAGCTGTTCTCGAAGCGAACCTCGGTGACCTGGAGCGCGCCGGCTGCGGGCGCGGCGGCGCCACTGCCGTCGCCTCCGGCCTCGGCGGCCGCCTCGGTCGCCGGCGTCGTGTCGGCGCTGTCGTCATCGGAGTCGCCGCCGCAGGCCGCGGCGACGAACGCCAACAGGCCGAGCAGGGCGATGGCCGAGCGTCGTTGCATGGGGGAGCCTCCCTCAGAAGCTGTGTGTGCGACGACCACTACGGAGCGGTCGTGTCATCCGGTTCGCGATTCGGTGAGAAATTGTCCGGGACCTCGACGACGGCCCCCGGGGTACGGTCCCTCAGGATGGCCCACGCGCCGGCGCTCATCGTGCGGTAGTCGTAGATCGAGCCGCCGATCGAACCGGTGGCGGCCAGGCTGTCGACGAAGTCCGCGACCTGGCCCTCGGTGATGGAGTCGCCGATCCCGCCGATCGAGTGGACCAGCGCATCGGCGTCGCCGAGGTTGGCGCGGAGACGGGCGACGGCGTCGTCGTTGTAGGTCTGGCCGTCCCGGAAGCCCGAGGCGTCCGTCCGGCCCGACCAGTACGACATCGGGAGCCACACGTCGTACAACGGGGCGAGCTCGGCCCACGGGAAGCCCGGCCAGAAGTCCTCGTTGACGACCTCGAGCAGTGTCGGCGGGAGCACGATGGCACCCCAGACGTCGTCCGGCAGGCCCAGCTCCAGCATCCGCTCGCTGAGCTCGACGAGGCGTGCCGACCGGTTCCCGTCGTCCTCGACGGTGGCCGTCGCCTCGATGTCGACGGCCACCCCGTCGAACCGATCACCCCGCCCGGTGCGGAACCGGCGCAGGAGATCGAGGCGCTCGAGGTCGGCCTCGATGTCACCGAACAACGGGAGGTACCAGGCGACCACGGCGATGCCCCGGTCGTGAGCGGCGTCGAGCAGCTCAGCCACGAGCTCGGGCGCGACGAGGCCGCTCGGCGTGCGTTCCGCGTCCAGCCGGGCGGCCTGGAGGTAGAGGGTCTCGACGCCGTAGGCGGCCATGACATCGAGGTCGGCCACCGTGACGACGGGTTCCGTTCCGGCGTTCTGGTACGCCGGGTCGAAGTCGAACACGTCGACCCAGGCCCCGAGCCCTGCGTACGGCTCGATGGTCATCGCGTCGTTCGGGGCTTGCAACGACCACGGCTCCGCCGGCTCATCGTCCCCTCCGGTCGTCGGGGTCGGTTCGCCGGCGGCGGCCGTCGGCTCGGTCGCCTCGTCGCCGTCTCCGCCTCGGCTCACGATCGCCACCACCACGAGCACGACCACGATCGCGACGGCGACCGCCGGCGCGAGGAGCTCGGTCGGGAACGACGGCGCGCCCGCGTCGTCGGGGGCGTCGGGCTCGGGGGGCACCGGTCGATTCTGGGGCACTGGACCGCCGGAGTGGCGGCACCGGTCGCCTACCCCCGGGGCGTGAACTCGATGTGGAGCTCCTTCAGCGCGCGAAGGCAGAAGTTCGGGGCGATGGCGAAGTCGTTGCCATCGGCGAACCTCATCTCGTCGATCCGGTCGACCAGCGCACGGAAGCCGAGGATGAGCTCCCGCCGGGCCAGCGGAGCGCCGAGGCAGTAGTGGATGCCCGCGCCGTAGGCCATGTGGCTTCTCGGCGCCTTCCGGTCGAGATCGACCGAGTCGGCGTCGTCGAACTGACGCTCGTCACGGTTCGCCGCTGCGTACCGGACGTTGATCATCGAGCCGGCCGGGATGGTCACCCCGTGCAGCTCGATCTCGGTCGTCGTGATGCGGAACAGTCCCTGCACCGGTCCCTCGAGGCGGACGACCTCCTCGGCGAAGGCAGGGATCGCGGTGTCCGGTTCCGTGCAGAGGCGCTCCCACACGTCCGGGTTCTGCACGAGCAGCATGACGCCAGCCGACAGCGCGTTGGTGGAGGTCTCGGAGCCCCCGACGAAGGTGTCCGCCATCATCTCGGCGTGGAGCTCCTCGTCGGTGAGGGGGCGTCCCCACTCGGGGATCACCGTGTTGACGAGGTCGGAGAACAGCGTGTCCTCGGGCTGCTCGCGGAGTCGCTCGAACATGGGCTGGAAGTAGTGCTGCGCCTCGATCTCCATGCGCACCGACCACTCCGCCTCCTCGTCGGTCTGCATCATCCCGAGGCGCTGCACCCAGGCATCGGTCCAGGCCTTGATCTTCCAGATGTCGTCGTTGTCCTCGACACCCATCTGCTGGGCGATCATCAGCAAGGGGAGGGGCACGGCGAACTCGGCGACGACATCGCACCGACCTCGATCGATGAACGCATCGATGAGCTCGTGGGCGATCCGGTCGACGACCGGGTCGAGCTGCTTGATCCGCGACGGTCGGAACGCGTGGTCGAACAGCGCCCGCATCTGCTTGTGGTTGGGGTCGTCACGCCCGGCGAGCGTCGGCGCCGGGACCCAGCCCTCGGTCTCGTACAGCGAGCGGAGGTGGGCCTCCTTGCCGCTCCGGCGCACGGTCTTGCGCTCGTTGCTGAACGTCTCGGTGTCGAGCAGCAGCGCCTTCACGTCCTCGTATCGGGTGATGACGTACATGCCGGTCGCCGGGTCCCGCCACACCGGTGCCTCGTCGCGCAGCTCCTGGTACGCGTCGTATGGGCACTTGTTGGTGGCCGGATCGAAGAAGCTCACCTCGGGCGCGTCGGTCATGGGTCCCCTCCCTCGCCGACTCAGGTCTAGTCGACGGCACAGCACCGGACTCTGGTCGACCAGTAGCTTCGGCGCCCATGAGCGCCTTCCCGGAGACACCTGACCAGGTCGACACCGACTGGTTGTCGCAGGTGCTCGGGGCGCCGGTCTCGTCCGTCCGGGCCGAGAACCTCGGCGAGGGCGTCGGCGTGATGGCCGAGGTGACCCGGCTGCACCTCGAGGGCGAGGACGTGCCGGCGACGCTGGTGCTGAAGACGGCCTCACCGGCCGAGGAGAACCGGCAGGTCGCCGGGGCGTACGGCTTCTACGAGCGGGAGGTGAGCTTCTACCGGGAGCTGTCGCCCGACGTCGACGTGCGTGTTCCTCGGTGCCATCACGCCGAGATGGCACCGGGCGGCGTGCCGTTCGTGATCCTGATGGAGGAGATCACCGGGGCCCGCGCCGTCGACCAGCTGGAGGGCTGCTCCGAGGCGGACGCCGTGGCCATCGTCGACACGGTAGCCGCGCTCCACGCGTCGTGGTGGGAGTCTCCCGAGCTCGAGCGGCTCGATTGGCTCCCTGGCATGGACAACGCCGCATACCGGGCCTACGCCGAGGTGTTGCCCGCTCTCGTGCCCGTCCTCCGTGCGAAGGCAGCCGACCTCGACGACACGCCGCAGGCGTGGCTCGACCAGCTGGCCGGCGGCCGCTACCCGGCCTACCTCGCGTGGTGGTCGAACGGCCCGCTCACCTTCTGCCACTACGACCTTCGCCTCGACAACGTCCTCTTCGGCGTGGACGACGGCGACGGCGTCTGCCTCCTCGACTGGCAGCTGTCGCTCCGGCACCGGGGCACGTTCGACCTGTCGTACTTCCTGGGCCAGAACGTCCCGACCGAGTTCCGTCGGGAGCACCAGGACGCGCTCCTGCGGCGGTACCACGACCGACTGGTCGACCTCGGGGTGCACGGGTACTCCTTCGAGCGATGCTGGGACGACTACCGGGCCGGGATGCTGATGCACGTCGCGTCGGCACCACAGCTCGCCGCCCTGGACGGCGGCAACGAGCGCGGCCAGGCACTGCTCGACTCGATGCTCGAGCGGGGCTGGCAGGCCGCGGTCGACCTCGACGCCGGCTTCGTCATCGACGAGCTGTAGCTCGGCGGGACGAGAACGGTCGTCCCACCGGGTTCCATCCCGGATGCGAGGATCGGGCCCATGACCAGCACTGCGTTCATCGGGCTCGGGGTCATGGGTGCGCCCATGGCCGGCCACCTCGTCGCCGCCGGCCACGAGGTCACCGTCTACAACCGCACCGGGGCGAAGGCGTCCGCCTGGGCGGCGAAGCACGGCGGCCGGGCCGCCCCCACGCCCCGCGAGGCGGCCGAGGGCGCCGACATCGTGTTCACGTGCGTCGGCAACGACGACGACGTGCGCTCGGTCGTGCTCGGAGACGATGGCGCGTTCGCCGGGATGTCGGCGGGCACCACCCTCGTGGACCACACGACCGCCTCGGCCACGCTGGCCCGTGAGCTGCACGCTGCAGGCCGCCAGGCGGGGATCGGTGTCATCGATGCACCGATCAGCGGCGGGCAGGCTGGCGCCGAGAACGGGGTCCTGACCGTCATGTGCGGCGGCGACGCCGACGTCTTCGACCGGGTCGCCCCCGTCATCGATGCGTTCTCACGCGCCTGCACGCTGGTCGGACCGACCGGCAGCGGCCAGCTCTGCAAGATGGTCAACCAGCTCTCGATCGCCGGGCTCGTCCAGGGGCTGTCCGAGGCCATCGCCTTCGGGCTGCGGGCCGAGCTCGACATGGACATCGTCCTCGACGTCATCTCGAAGGGCGCCGCGGGGTCGTGGCAGATGGAGAACCGGGGCCGCACCATGGCCCGCGACGAGTTCGACTTCGGGTTCGCCGTCGAGTGGATGCGCAAGGATCTCGGCATCTGCTTCGACGAGGCCGATCGCAACGGCGCCGAGCTCCCCGTCGCCCGCCTGGTCGACTCGTACTACGCCGAGCTGATGGAGGTCGGCGGGGGGCGCTGGGACACGTCGAGCCTGATCCGTCGGCTGCGCGACGACGTCGGTGACCTCCCGAGCGACGTGTCGTGAACCGTTCGCGGGCGGCGTGGGCGCTCAGCGCCCTGGCGACCATCGTCTGGTTGGTCGCCGTGTCGTCCGCAGGGATGTTCGGTCGGATCGCCGGCCACTGGGAGTCGACGGTGACGATGCTGTTCGGCAGCTTCCTCGCCGGCTCCTCGCCTGAGGGCGGCGGTGCCGTGGCCTTCCCGGTCTTCACCAAGGCGCTGGACGTTCCGGGCCCGATCGCCCGCACGTTCGGCCTGTCGATCCAGGCCGTCGGCATGTCGATGGCCGTCGCCGCGATCGTGATCAACCGTCGGGCGATGCACGCCCGCTCGTTGCAGCTGGCCGTGCCGTCGGCGGTGGTCGGGTTCTTGCTCGGGATCACCGTGCTGGGACGACCCGACGAGCTGTTCTGGCCCTCGACGATCGGCACGCCGTGGGTGAAGGCAACGTTCTCGATCGTGCTCGCCACGACCTCCCTGATGATGCTCCGTCACCTGCGGGGCGACGTCGACGAGGTGCCGTGGTCCCGTCGGCTGGACGGCATCGTGCTGGTCGCCGCCTTCGCCGGTGGCCTGCTGTCCTCGCTCACCGGCACCGGGGCGAACATCGCCGTGTTCCTCGTGCTCGTGATGATCGCCGGAGTACGGCCGCATGTCGCGCTCCCGACCTCCATCGCGGTGATGGCGGTCGTGTCGGTCGTCGGGCTGCTCCTGCTCGGTCTGGTCGACGGTGCGCTCCATGTCGCCGTCGAGGGCGAACGGGTGGTGTCGGTCGGCGGTGAACCGGCGGACCTGGAAGCCGAGCGAGCTGACCTGCTCGGTCTCTGGCTCGCCGCCGTCCCGGTCGTCGTGTGGGGCGCGCCGCTCGGGTCGTTCTGCATCACGCTGGTGCGGGAGTCCACGGTGGTGCGCTTCGTCGCCGCGCTCGCCGCGATCGAGGTGCTCACGACGGTCGTCCTCGTCGAGGAGCTCCGGACCGAGCCGGCCCTCGTCGCCTACCTCGCCGTCGGGCTCGTCGCCCTGCCGGGTCTGCTGATCGCGCTCGCCCGGATCGAACGACAGCCCGAGCGCGTCAGCTCCGGGCGTGCGGCGTGACGCCCAGCTCGTCGGCGAGGTGCATCGCTCGCTCCGGAGGTCCGACGCCCATGCCGTCGAGGAGTCGGTTCATCAGCTCGAAGTTGCCGGCGACCGATGCGGCTCGGGCAGCCCCGTCCGGTCCGACCGCCGAGACGAGCTCGGCCCGGGCCCCGTCGATCTCGTGGACGTCCCGGAGGACCGCCGCATCGGTGAACGCCACCAACGCTCGCCCTGCCGGGGTGAGCGGATCGACCGTGGCGTCGGCAGCGCCGCGGATGGCGACCTCGTGGCCCAGTGCCTGGCTGCTCGCACGGAGCATGCCCACGTGAGCGAACAGTCAGAAGAAGCAGTCGTTGAGCAACGATGTCCGCGCAGCGACCAATTCGATCTGGGCCCGATCGAGCCCGCGGACCATGTCGAGCTGCCCCATCTCGGGACCGGTCATGTAGAACGCGGCCGTGATGTCGAAGTAGGCCTCCTGCTCGACGGCGACCGCCGTGAGGGCGGTGTCGGGCCAGGCGGCGCCGACGGTCGGGACGAAGCCGCCGTCGATCTTCGCCCCGTCGACCCGGACACCATCGGGCTCGCCGTCGACCGGGTCGGGCAACGGTCGCTCGGGACGCCCGAGACCGAAGAGGTAGGTGTCGACGGCCCGAAGTCGGGACACGATGCCCATCACCTCGACGAGGGCGAACCCGTCGAGGCCCCGTCGCTCGAGGTCGGCCACCCAGGTGCTGTCGATCTGCGGTGCGTCGACCGAGAGTCGGGCCGCTGCCTCGGCGACCTCGTCCCGCAGCAGCGGTGACGCCGGTCGGCCGTCGCGGGCCGCTCGGGTGGTCGCGGCGATGGCGACCCGCTCGGGACCGGTGAACCAGGATCCGGGCCCTGCGAGGCGGTGCCACTCGCGCTCGAGGAACGCCTCGGCACCGGGCACGTGGGGCAGCGACTCGCTCATGGGGCCGACAGTAGTGTCGACTGCATGGCCCACGTCCCGCCCCTTCCCGCTGACGAAGCCGGTCTCTCCGACGCCGCGGTCGCCGGCGTGAACGCCATGCTCGGCTTCGTCCCCCGCTCCACGCTGACGATGGCGCGCGTCCCCGGGCTCCCCGAGGCGTTCATGGGGCTCGGCGCGGCCGTGATGGCCAACGACCTCGTCGAGCCGCAGCTGCGCCTCATGGTCGCCCAGGTCGCCTCGTCGGCCGCCGGCTGTCGGTACTGCCAGGCCCACACCGGCCACGCGGCCGAGCGGGCCGGTGTCGACGAGGAGAAGGTCGCGGCGCTGTGGGAGTTCGAGACCGACGACCGATTCGACGACGCGGAGCGGGCTGCGCTGCGACTCGCCCGCGACGCTGCACAGGTCCCGAACGCCGCGACCGCCGACCACTTCGCTGTGCTGCACGAGCACTTCGACGATGCTCAGATCACCGCCCTGGTCGCCGTCATCTCGCTCTACGGCTTCCTCAACCGGTGGAACGACACGATGGCCACCGAGCTCGAGGACGAGCCCTTCGCGTTCGGTGAGCGCACCCTCGGCGATCAGGGCTGGACGGCCGGCAAGCACCGATGAGCGATCGCCGTCCCAACCTGCTCTTCATCATGAGCGACGATCACGCCGCCCACGCGATCTCGGCCTACGGCAGTCGGATCAACCGCACGCCGCAGCTCGATCGACTCGCCGACGGCGGCATGCGCTTCGATGCGGCCTTCTGCACCAACTCGATCTGCACCCCGAGTCGGGCGGCCATCCTCGCCGGGACGTACAACCACGTGAACGGCGTCACCACGCTCGACACCCACATGGACAACGCCCTCTGGACCTTTCCCAAGGAGCTCCAGGCCGCGGGCTACCAGACCGCGATGGTCGGCAAGTGGCACCTCGGCCACGGGCCCGGTCATGACCCAACGGGCTTCGACTGGTGGCGGGTCCTGCCCGGCCAGGGGCACTACCACAACCCCGTGATGCTCGAAGCGGGTGGTCGCGTCGTCGAGCGTGGTGGCTACGTCACCGACCTCATCACGAACGACTGCCTCGACTTCCTCGACCGACGTGATCCTGATCGGCCCTTCGCGCTGCTCTGTCACCACAAGGCACCGCACCGCACGTGGGAGCCCGACGCGAAGCACTGGACGATGTACGAGGACGAGACGATCCCCGAGCCGGAGACGTTCCGGGACGACCTGGCCGGCCGCTCGCAGGTCGTGCAAGCAGCCCGCATGCGGATGCTCGACCTCGACCCGATCACCGACCTGAAGGCGACGGTCCCCGAGGGGCTCACGCTCGACGAGGAGATCTCGTGGCGGTACCAGCGCTACATCAAGGACTACCTGCGGGTGGTCGCCTCGATCGACGACAACGTCGGTCGGTTGCTCGACCGGCTCGATGCCGAGGGCATCGCCGACGACACGATCGTCGTCTACACCTCCGATCAGGGCTTCTTCCTCGGCGACCACGGCTGGTTCGACAAGCGACTGATGTACGAGGAGTCGCTGTCGATGCCGCTGCTGATCCGCTACCCGCGGCTGGTCGAGGCCGGGTCGAGCTGCGACGAGATCGTCGTCAATGTGGACTTCGGGCCGACGTTCCTCGAGCTCTGCGGGCTCGGGGCGCCCGATCACGTGCAGGGGCGTTCGTTCGCCTCGCTGCTGGCGGCGGAGCGGCCGGATGATTGGCCGCAGTCGATGTACTACCGGTACTGGATGCACCGGGACGGGGCGCACCTCGCGCCGGCGCACTACGGGGTGCGCACTCGTCGGCACAAGCTGATCTGCTTCTACAACGACCCGCTGGGCCAGGTCGGTGCCAACGGTCCGGCTGACCCGCCGGAGTGGGAGCTCTACGACCTCGTGGCCGATCCGTTCGAGACGGACAACCTCGTGTCAGACCCGGCGGCGGCCGGGGTGCTCGGCGAGCTCAGCGCCGAGCTCCGCCGACTCCAGGATGCGGTCGGCGATGCGCCACATCCCGGAGCCGACGACGTGCTCGATGGGTCCGTGATCTAGAGGGCGCGGACGTTGAGCGCCTCAGGGCCCTTGCGGCCCGGACCGATCTCGAACTCGACGGTCTGACCCTCGTCGAGGGTTCGGTAGCCCGAGCCATCGATGTTCGAGAAGTGAACGAAGACGTCGTCGCCTCCGTCCTGGGTGATGAATCCGTAGCCCTTCTCAGCGTTGAAGAACTTGACCTTGCCCTGGGGCATTTCCACTCCTGATTGGTTCTGTTCGGAGTCCTGCCGGACCCTGGCCCCGCCTCTGGTGTCGAGCAACGATGGCGCGACCGACCCCCACGGATGGGCTGTCAGGAGCGACGTCGTTGCCGTCTGCGAGAGGTGATGCGTGGGGTTCGAAAGAGCTTCCGTTGCACCGCTGGTCACCTCGATCACGGAACTTCGCAGCTACGACGTCGAGACGCAGGCTCGGTTGCCTGCGGGCGGGGTCTGCGGTGTTCGACCCCGAGCCAAGGATATCGGGTCGCGTCGCACGTGCGACCAGAAGCCTGGTCAGCCGGTCGCGTCGGTCTCGGCGATCAGCCGGTGGTGCCGGATCACCTCGTCCACGATGAAGCGCAGGAACTTCTCCGTGAACGCCGGATCGAGCCCCGCGGTCTCGGCCAACGCCCGCAGTCGCTCGATCTGGCGTTGCTCCCTCGACGGGTCCGCCGGGGGCAGGCCGGCCTCGGCCTTGTGGCGACCGACCGCCTGCGTGATCTTGAACCGCTCGGCGAGCAGGTGCACGAGCGCGGCGTCGATGTTGTCGATGCTCGCTCGGTAGCCGTCGAGGATGTCGTCGCTCATCGGGCCAGTCTGGTCAGGACGGGTCGCGGAAGCCCGCGTCGCCGTGGCTGCCGTCGCACAGCGGCTTCTTCGCCGACGCACCGCAGCGGCACAGCGTGACGCGGTTGCGGGTCTCGAGCTCCTCGCCGTCGGAGCGGGATACGGGGATGCCGCCGGTGAGGTACAGCGGGCCGTCGTCGAGGATGGCGATCTCGACCGGGAGCGACGGCTCGTTCGCCTCGCCGTCGCCCTCGAGGGTGTAGGTCAGCGCGCCGGACGGGCAACGCTCGACCATCTCGATGGCCCGGGCCCGCACGAGCGTGTCGTCGTCGACGTCGGAGACCATCTTCCAGACGTTGGTGGCCTGGTTGCCGCAGAAGCCGGCATGGACGCAGATGCCACGGTCGTCGCTGATCGTGATCTTGAGACCGCCGAGCTCGTCGGCGCGGCCGGCGTACTCGCCGAGGTCGGGCTCGTCGCTCTCGAAGCCGGCCGGCTTGTGGGAGCCGTCGCAGAACGGCTTGTTGTCGGACTCGCCACAGCGGCACAGGAAGTAGGGGTCGGCCGCGTCGACCTCCTCGGTCGTGCGATAGGCGACCGGCTCACCGTGCTCGGTCTTGACGATCTGGCGGCGCACCAGCGGGACGCCGCCGGCGACCTGGATCGGGCCGTTCTCGAACATCGACACCTGCGGCGTCGGAGGGGCGTCGTTCGCTGCTTCGGTGTCGGTCATGCGCGCGAGCCTACGACGACCCCGAGGGCCGTTCGACCACGTGGGCGGTCGGCGTAACGTGCGCCCGTGACCGAGGGTGTGCTCGATGGACGGCTGGTTGTCGATGCGCTCCGCCATCAGCTCCGGGTGGCCTGGTCGCTGGTCGACGTGAGCTTCCCCGATCCCGAGCCGCTCACGCTGGACGAGCTGCTCCGGCCGACCGCGCCAGGGGCGTGGACCGTTCGCTCGGTCGAGGGCGAGTGGCAGGCGGAGCTCGTGCTCCCCGAGCCCGCGGACATCGGGACGCCGTCGATCGCCTGGCACGAGTGGCACGTCATCTGGTGGTGGACCAATGTCCACCGCTCGCTGGACGGTGAGGAGCCGCTCCCGCAGGTGGCCGTGCCGTGGCCGGGACCGGGCGCCGCCCGCCAGCGAGTCAGCGAGCTGCACGATCGTTGGCTCGAGCGCCTCGATGCCGTTGCCGTCGATGAACTCGTGCGAGGTGACGTGAGCGCCTGGCCCTACGGCGACGATCGCCCGCTCCTCCAGACCCTCGGCTGGGTGAACATCGAGCTGATGAAGAACATGGGAGAGCTCCACCTGCTTCGGTCGAACCGCTGACGAGGATCGGTGACCGGCTGGTGGGCCGGCATCGTCAGTCGATGAGCGCAGCGGCCGAGAGCCAGGCGAGGTGGTCGCGGACCCGGCGGGTCTCGACCATGGTCACGCCGGAGACCTCGGCGAGGACCTCACGCAGGAGCGCTCGGACGGTGCCGTGCTCGGTGCCGGTGAAGCAGTCGAGGAGCTGGTCGACGTAGCGGGCCTGGCTGACGACCTGCTGGTCGCCGAGGTCGTGCCAGATCTCGTCGAGGCGGACGAGGAGCGACTCGCTCCCGGTGGTCTCGGTGGTGGTCGTGGTCTCCATGACGGTCCCTCCCTGCGTCGGTGATCCGAACGTACGAGCGGGCCGTCGCCGATGAATCGGGGTGATCCCCGCTCCGTCCGTGATCTCGTCGGGGGCCGTGTGAGGCGGACGCCGAGCGCCGCGCCGCGTAGCGTCTGGTCGTGCCTCGCCCGAGCTCGCGTCGACGTGTCGCCGAGGTCGCCTTCGCCCTCTTCGAGGAGCGGAGCTATGACGAGGTGACGGTCGCGGAGATCGCAGCGACCGCCGGTGTGACCGAGCGGACCGTCTACCGGACCTACGGCTCCAAGCTCGACATCCTGCTCGGCGACGTCGGGGACCGAACCGTCGAGTTCATCGCAGCGCTGTATCGCCAGCCGGCGGAGCTCGGGGTGATCGATGCCTTGGTCGCCGCCGTCGAGGCGACCGAGCCGTCGGTGGACACCCAGGCGGATGACCTGCGCCGCATCCGGTTGATGTTCTCCTCACCGCAGCTCGTCGGGGAGTGGGCGAGCTACGAGCACGAGTTGGCCGCCGAGTTCTCACGGTGGATCGCCCAGCGGACCGGGGCCGACGCCGACGACGTCGAGGTGGAGGTCTTCGCGGCCAGTCTGGTCGCAGCGCGGAGGATCGCGATGCAGCGCTGGGTGGCGGACCCCGGCTCGGAGCTGATGGGCCACGGGCTCGGCGCGCTCGCCGCGCTCCGCTCGCACCCGCTGAACACGGTCACGGCGGTGACAGGAGTCGACACCGCCCATTGAATTGTCATGTCATGACGTGTCAGTGTGAGGCGTGCTTCACTCTCGCGACCCCCGGATCGGACGCCACGTCGGCTCGACACCCCTGGCGCTCGGCCTCGTCCTCGTTCTCGCCCTGCTCGCGCTCGCGGGCTGCGGCGACAGCGACGACGAGGCTGACGACACGGCCGCGGACGAGGTCACGACCTCGGTACCGGCGGGCCCCTCGGCCGCCGACACGACCGCCGCGCCCGACGAGGACGAGGTCGAGGACGATCTGGTCATCGTGGACATCGCCGACTTCTCCTTCGACCTGGCCTCGCTCGGGGTCACGCCCGTGGCGAACGGCTACGGACCGGAGTTCCTGTCCGGCACGATCGATCAGTTCCCGCTGAGCGAGGACCAGCAGAGGTCGATCCTCGCCGCCGAGAACATCGCCCCGGCGTTCGTCCTCAACGTGGAGGCGGTCATCGACCTGCAGCCCGACCTGGTCCTCACGTCGACCGCGAACGCCGCCTTCTGGGCCGACCCCATGGCCCAGATCGACGAAGCGATCGGCGTGGTGACGATCGACGACTCGCTGGGCTGGCAGGACCGGAGCCGAGCGATCACCGCCGCCATCGGCCGAGAGGGCGCATACGACGAGCGGATCGCGGCCGCCGAGGCGTCGATCGTCGAGACCGCAGCTCGGGTCGAGGAGATGGGCCTCCAGGGCACCGAGGTCTCGGTGCTGTGGTCGTTCAGCAACGTGCTGTCGGCCATGGTCACGCCGTCGCTGGCGTCGACCACGCTCGAGGCCGTCGGCCTCACCCAGCCGGACGCGCAGCTGGTCGAGCAGCCGGAGAGCTCGATCGAGCCGGACTACGCGGCTGCGACCCTGATCGCCGCCGAGAACCTGGGCGCCCACGATGCCGACGCCCTGATCGTCCTCAACACCGCCGATGCCTCCTCGGTCACCGCTGAGTGGCCCGACTCCTACCCGCAGGAGCTGATCTCGGTGCTGACCGACGGACCGGTCCTCGCGGGCGCGTACTTCACCTGGTCGCTCAACACGGTCGTCGGAGTGGAGGCCATCGTGCGCGACATCAACCTCCTGCTCGACCAGATGGGCTGATCGAACCCGGGTCGGTCGATCAGGCCGACCGGGTCAAGGGGAGCAGGCGGTGGTCGGACGTGAAGAGGCGCCGGGTGAGCGCCTCACCGACGACGACCACGTTGATCGCGACGGCGCCGAGGATCAGGAACATCAGGGCGGCCTGGACGAGCACGGCGTCGACCGGATCGATGCCCGCGAGGATCAGACCAGTCATGGCGCCCGGGAGGAACACGAGCCCGACGCCCTTGGTCGTCTCGATCTGCGAGATGAGCGCCGTGCGGACCGCCGACCTCACGTGTGGTCGTGATGCCTGCTTCCACGTCTGTCCCAGGGCCAGCCGCGCCTCGACCTCGGCCCGCTTCTCGGACAGCTCGGCGATGATCCGCCGGCCGGCGACGATCGTGTCCTTCATCGCGTTGCCGACCATCATCCCGGCGACCGGGACGAGCGTGCGCGCCTCCAGCGGGAACACGCCGAGGGCGAAGACGATCAACAACGTGATCACCGTCGACGGGGTCAGTGCGGCGAGGGCGATGCCGAACGCACCGGGGATCTCCTTCGCTCGCTGCCCGACCGTCCAGGCGGCGAAGGGCACCATCAGCCCCACCCACACGAACGCGAGCGCCAGGGGCTGGTCCGGATCGATCACGATCGTGAGCACGTAGCCGACGATCAGCAGCTGGACGAGCGCCCGCGCCGTCGCCACGATCACGTCCCGCTCGAGGCCCAGACCCCGCCACCACGACAGCCCGATCGTGACGGCGATCAGCACCAGGGAGGCGAGCAGCCCCAGCCATCCGACGTCACCCTCGGCCATCGGGCCCCTCCCGGTCACCGGCGAGATAGCGGTGCAGTTCGTCGCGGTCGGCGACGCGACCGTCGACCAGCACGACCTGGTCGTCGCCCAGACGCTCCGACTGCGCGAGGTCGTGGGTGACCCAGAGGATCGGCATGCCGTCGTCGGCCAGGGACCGGCCCAGCTCCTCGAGCCCACGTGTGGCCGCCGGGTCGAGCGCGGAGGTCGGCTCGTCGAGCAGCAGCACCTCCGGGTCGGTGAGCAGCGTGCGGGCGAGGCAGACCCGCTGCGCCTCACCGCCGGACAGCGCGTCGCCGTCGCGGTCGAGTAGATCGCCGGGCGTTCGCGCTCGTACCAGGACGGCGATCATCTCGGCGTCCGAGGCGTCGGGCCGAGCCTCGGCGAGGTTGGAGCGCACCGAGCCGGGGAACAGCGTCGGGCGCTGGAACACCATGCCGACCCGCCGTCGGAGCGTGAGCGGGTCGATGGCGTCGAGCGCCTCGCCCCGGAAGCGGACCGAGCCAGACGTCGGCACCGCGAGCCGGTTGCAGAGCCGCAGCAGGGTCGACTTGCCGGCCCCCGACGGACCCTGGAGGCAGGTGATGCGCCCACCGTCGGTGATGTCGAGATCGACGTGGTCGAGGATGCGGTTCGTCGGCGTCTCGATGGACACGTCCTCGAAGGCGAACAGGGGTGGCGCCGACACCACCGTGACCGTAGCCCTGTGGACGAGTGCGACGACTCCTGTGGACGGCTTGTGGACGGCACGGGGACCGTTCCGGAGCCGTTGGGGACGACGAAGAAATCCCGGGGACCGCTTGTGGAAACGAGAATTCCTGCTTGACCTGGGCGAACGACAGGCGTTCCATGTAGTCAACCGACCTCGTTCGGTGGTGTCGAGGCGACGAGACGGACATCCGGAGCCCCTGCTCCTGACGACCGCACCGCATCGACAGCACCGCCCGGGATCGGTCCAGGACCATCACGATCACGCAACGGGTCGGAAGCGGTACCACCGCCCCGGATCGACCGATGGGCCACAGGGCGCCCCGGGAGGGTTCAGCGCCCGGCGACGGCCGGGCGTGCTCTCCCCGGGCGCCGCCCTTCGGGCCCGGCTCCCTCGCCCCCGCGCGGCATCCCTTTTCTCCTTCACTGCCGTGCTACCTGGACGACCTGACCCGGTGACGTCAGGACGACAGGAGGGCGAGGTGGCCGGGCCCATGGAGTCGCATCCCGAGCTCATGGAGATGCAGGCGACCTTCGATCGCGTCGTCCGTCAGGAACTGGCCGCGGGGGCGCGCCACAAGACCGGCGGACTGATCTCGGACCAGGGCGGCCTCGTGCTGGCGTCCTGCCTCGCCGCCCGCTCGCGCATCGGTCGGGTCACGCCCATCTACGGCGGTGTTCGGATCGCACTCGAAGACGGCACCGTCGAGCTCCGCGGCGTCTCGTGGGTCAACCCGGTGGTACAGACGCTGGCCCGCGGCTCGCGTCGGCGGCCCTGGCGACTCGATCGCCTGGTCATCGGCGAGCGAGCGATCCTGCTCTATTTCCGACGTCGGCGGCGCACTGTGGTGCTGGGCGTCGATGCGGTCGCGCAGAGCGCGTCCTGAGCGCACCCACTCGCACGCCGTACGCTGAGCGCGGTGCGGAGGCTGCGCGTCCTGTGGATGGTGGCCGTCGCCCTGGTCGTCGCGGCCTGCTCGGGCGGCTCCGGGGGTGACGGCACATCCGGCGCGCCCGGTGCGACGATGTGGCGAGGCGTGTTGCCCGACGGTTCCGTGCTCCAGGTCGAGTTGGGAGTACCTCCCGATGATCGTCGTGTGGCACCGTTCGAGGCGTTGCGGGCCCTGAGCGGCGACGAGGTGATCTGGTTGGTCGGAGAGATCGAGGTTCCTGCGGACGGCGCCGAGGCCTCGGGCCGCTTCGTGACGCTGGTCGAGCCCGGCGCCGACGTCTCCGACGACGATCCCTTCGACGTCGACGACGGTGTGGTCAGCGCATCGCTCGCCTGCTCGCGCCTGGACGGCTGGTGGGAGTCCGCCCCCGTCGACAGCGAGCGCGACCAGTTGTTCGAGGGGCTCTTCGCGAAGACGTGTGGCCAGCAGGCGCTCCAAGTGCCGGCCGGTGCTGGGGTGTCGACCCGCTACGTGATGGTGATCGACGGTGCCGACCTCCCCGAGTACGACCGGGTCTTCGCCGGGCTCGACGTTCCGCTGGAGCCGGTCACATGAGGCGCCGGCTCCCGGCCGTCGTCCTCGGCGCCGCGCTCGTCGCGGCAGCATGCGGTGGCGGCGACAGCGAGGGGCAGGTCGTCGCGACGGCGCCGCCGACCATCGCGGCCGCTCCGGCCACCACCGCCCCGGCGACTGCCGCTCCGCTCGAGTCGACCGACGGCGCCGACGAGGCGGCCTCGCCGGGCGACACCTCGCCGGTCGAGGCGGCGCCATCGGAGACGACGGCGGCGCCGATCCCGGTGCCGTCGCAGCTGTCCTTCGTCGGACCGGCGGTCGTCGGCGGCGGCGAGATCGACCTCTCGGTCTACGCCGGCACCGACACGATCGCCTGGTTCTGGGCGCCCTGGTGACCGACCTGTCGTCGGGAGGGTCCCGACGTGGCTGCGGTCGCAGCCGAGTACGAGGGCAGGGTCAACTTCGTCGGCGTCGCCGGCTCCGGCAACGCTGACAGCCGTGCGGCGTTCGTGGACGAGGTCGGCGTGGGCAACATGCCGCACATCGCCGACGTGGACGGCACCATCTGGACCGAGTTCGACGTGTTCTACCAGCCGGCGTTCGCGTTCATCGACGACTCCGGTCGGATCGAGTCGTTCGTGTCGAGCTTCTCCGCCGACGAGCTCCGCGAGAAGGCCGAGGAACTGCTCGCCGGTTGAGCCGCCGTCCTAGGTTCGGGGCATGACGCCTGACGAGGCACGTGCGTTGCCCAAGGTCCTGCTCCACGACCACCTCGACGGTGGGCTCCGCATCGACACGATCCTCGAGCTCGCCGACGAGATCGGACACGAGCTCCCGACCGTCGACCCTGACGAGCTGACCGCCTACTTCCGGGCCGGCGCGGATGCCGGCGACATCCTCGCCTACCTCGCGACGTTCGCCCACACCGTCCCGCTGCTGCAGACCGCCGAGGCCCTGGAACGGGTCGCCGCCGAGGCGGCGGTCGACCTGGCGGCCGACGGCGTCGTGCACGCCGAGGTGCGGTTCGCCCCCGAGCTCCACTCGGGTGCGGACGGCTCGGGTTTGGCTTCGCTCGACGAGGCCATCGACGCGGTGACGGCCGGCTTCGCCCGGGGCGTGACCGAGACCGGGGGAGCCATCGAGGTCGACACCCTCGTGTGCGCGATGCGGACCGAGGACCGGTCGGCCGAGGTCGCCGAGGCTGCGGTCCGGTGGCTCGGCCGCGGTGTCGTCGGCTTCGACCTCGCCGGTGCCGAGACCGGCTTCCCGCCGTCGGACCATGCCGACGCCGTCGGCATCGCGCACCGGGGGCTCGCCCGGCTGACGATCCACGCCTCCGAGCCGCCGGGTGTCGAGTTGATCGCCGGCGCGCTGGAGATGGGAGCGCAACGGATCGGTCATGGCGTCCGGCTCATCGAGGACTGCGAGATCGTCGACGGCGAGATCGTCCTCGGCTCACTCGGGCGCTACGTCCGCGACCGGGGCGTGACCCTCGAACTGTGTCCCTCCTGCAACGTGCAGATCGGCGCGGTGCCGACGATCGCCGACCACCCGGTCGGTCCGTTCCTCCGCGCTGGGCTCCGAGCGACGGTCAACACCGACAACCGGCTGATGTCCGGGGTCTCGGTGAGTTCCGAGCTGGCGCTGGTGGCGACCACCTTCGAGCTCGACCGGGAGGAGGTCCGCCAGTTGCAGCGCAACGCGGCGCTGGGCAGCTTCGCCGACCACGAGCGAAAGCAGCTGCTGCTCGCGCGGATCGACGAGGCGTTCGCCGCGCCCTAGGTGTAGGAGCCGGTGACGTTGTGGACGCGGGTGGCGGGTGGGCCGCCGATGGCGGTGTGGTTGCGGTGATGGTTGTAGTCGTGCACCCAGCGGTCAAGGCGTCGGCGGCGGTCGGCTTCTGAGCGGAAGCGGCGGGCGTAGAGGAACTCGGTGCTCATGGTCCGGTTGAACCGCTCAACCTTGCCGTTGGCCTGGGGCTGGTAGGGCCGGGTTCGTCGGTGCTTGATCCCAGCAGCGGCGAGGCGGGTGGCGAACAGGCGTGACCGGAAGTTCGAGCCGTTGTCGGAGAGGACTTCGTCGACGGTCATGCCTCGGTCGGTGAACCAGGCCTGGGCTCGGTCCCAGAACTCCACCAGGGTGCGGGCTTGTTCGTTGTCGTGGGCTTCGACGTAGGCCACCCGGGAGTGATCATCAACGGCGACGTGGAAGTAGGTGTAGCCGAGCCGGGGACCCTTGGCTTTGGTGCCTCGTCCGTGGATGCGCCAGCCCCCACCGGGTGGGATCTTGCCGGCCTTCTTGATGTCGAGATGGATCAACTCGCCCGGGTGGGCGCGCTCATAGCGGCGGACCACCCGACCCGTGGGACCGTCAATGCCAGCGAGTCGGTTCAGTCCATGGCGGACCAGGATCTGGTGCACCGTCGATGACGGCACCCCGGTGTGCAACGAGATCAGCTCCGGTCCCCACCGCCGCGACCGCCGCAGCCGGCACACCCTGGTCTCGATGCTGGGCCGGGTGCGTGACGGTGAGCGATGCGGGCGAGATGAGCGGTCCTCGAGCCCGGCGACACCTTCGACCAGCCAGCGGTGCCACCACTTGTGCACCGTGGCCCGGCTGATACCCATCTGCACAGCGACATGGGCCTGCGGGGTCCCGGCAGCGACGCGTTCAACGAGGATGCGTCGGCCAGCAGGGGTGAGACGAGCGTTACGGTGAGACACCGAGCCTCCGTGGTCGTGTGGTCTGTTCAGCGACATCCACACTCGCCGCGGAGGCTCACCCCTTCACGGACCCACCCGCGTCAACAACCTCCATGGCCACTACACCTAGGTGTCACACCTCGGTGTCGGGTGGCTCGATCCCGTGGATCATGAGGAAGCGGTCGCGGGTGCTCTGCAGTTGCGTCGCCTCCGCCCGCTGGCCGAGGAAGAAGCGACGGAAGAACAGCGGCCCGAGGAGCTCCGCGGCCGCATCGGCCGGATCGACGGTGTGATCGAGCTCGCCCCGTTCGCGAGCGCGGTGGAGGATGCCGTCGAGGGGTAGGAGCAGCCGGTCCATGCGGCGGTCGCGCATCTCGGCGAAGCGAGCGTGTCGCTCGGCATGGGAGAGCAGGTGCCCGAGCCGATGGCCGTCACGCCCCCGACCCGCACGCTGGCGGACGAGGTCGAGGAAGACGTCGAGATCGCCGGCGAGCGTGCCCGTGTCGAAGCGGCCGTCCGGCTCCTCGGGCCGCTCGTCGCCATCGGCCATGACGGCGGCCAGGAGCGTCTCGGGATCGGGGAAGTGGCGGTAGATGGTGGTGCGGGCGATGCCGGTCAGCTCGCCGATGCGCAGGTGCGTGACCGCGTCGGGGCCGTCTCGATCGAGGAGCTCGCGACCCACCGAGATCACCGTGGCACGCGTGCGCGCGACCCGGGGATCGATCTCGCTCCGGTGCCCCCGGCCCCGCGTGCCCGAACGTCGTCGGCGGTCCATCGACCGACCTTTCTGCAACATCGTGTTGTGTTTCTCCGATACTCACTGTACAACAAGATGTAGCGCAACACAGTGTTGCGTAACTCTCAAGGAGCACCACCATGACTCACCGACGACACGCCGACGGCTCACGACGAGTCAGCCGCCGGCTTCGTTTCCTCCAGCGCAAGCTCGAGCTCGATGACGAGCAGGTCGCGGAGCTTCGCGAGCGCCTCGGCCGACATCGCGCCGAGGCCCGCGAGCTGTTCCGGGCACACCGACGCGAGCGGATGGAGATCATCCGGTCCGTCCTCGACGAGGAGCAGGCCGCTCGCTTCGACGCCGCCGTCGAGCGCCGTCGGAGCCGTCACCACCACCACCACCGCCGCGGAGGCGAGCGTGGCTCGGACCTCCGCGCCTGACCGCTCAGGTCACGCGCAGGACGTGCAGCTCTGCCGCCCGCCGGAAGCCCCGGCGGGCGGCGAGCCGCACGGACGTCCGGTGCGACGCCTCGCACCGGTAGAGCGGCAGCGCGCCGGCGGCGAAGACCGACCGAGCCGCCTGGGCCGTCGCTCCGGCGGCCCACCCCTCACCACGTCGGTCCGGGTGCGTCAGCACACCGAGGTCGATCACGCCGTCGCTCATCAGGGTCGGCCGGCGGATGACCGCAGCGACCGCCGTCCCGTCCGCCTCCGAGGCGAGGGTGACCCGCGCCGGTCGAGGATCATCGCCGAACCCGGCGACATCGACGTCGTCGTCCCCGCAGGCATCGAGCAGTGAGCGCACCGGCCCCGTGGCCTCCGCCTGGTCGAGGTCGACGACGACGCCACCCTCCGGTAGACCCGGATCCCGGAGTCCCCGCCGATGCACCACGTGGAGCAGCGAGCGACCGATCGGTTCCGCGCCCCGATCACGCACCTGCGTGACGAGCTCGTCGACCTCAGGCGTCGTCCGCGGTGCGACCACGTCGGCGTAGTCCTCGACGACCCGTGGATCGCACCACACCACGCGGTGTCGTCCCGCCGCGGTGACGATCACGAGCCCGCTGTCCGCGAGCTGCGATGAGCTCGTCAGCGTCGAGCCGGCCATGCGGCGCACCGCTGGGTCGATCCCCATCGTTCGATCGAGCGCCGTGAGGAAGGTCGCCACGACGCCGTCGATGGGCAGCTCGCCGAACGGGGGCACGCCCCCAATCATCGCCGAGGTGTCACCGGCGGCCGCGACACCCCGTCGCGGTAGCGTCGTGCCATGAGCATCCCGGTCGATCTCGACGCGCTGGCCGACACCATCACCGAGCGGGGGCCGGTCGCCTACTTCCTGACGGGCGGTCCCGACGGTCGTCCTCACGCCACCCACGCCACGGTCGAGATGGCCGACGGGGTCATCCGCGTCCCGGCCGGCCGCAAGACGGCTCGCAACGCCGGCGACCGTCCGGCGGTCTCGCTGCTGTGGCCCCCCTCCGAGGAGGGCGGCTACTCCCTCATCGTCGACGGCGATGCGGTCGTCGAGGGCACCGCGGGCGAGGATGCCGTCGCCGTGGTCACGCCGACCTTCGCCGTGCTCCACCGGCCAGCCGACCACGCACCCGCCGAGGGCGACGCCGGCGCATGCGGCAGCGACTGTCAGCCGGTCGGCTCGTAGCGCTGGTCAGCGGAGGCTGACGTCGCACGCCTCGGCGGCGGCGTCGAGGGCGCCGGCGACGTCCTCGGACGAGGCGATGTCCTCGGGCAGCCCGTCCGGGAACTCGGCGGCGAGCTCGTCGTTCATGCACGCTTGGTCGGCTTCCGAGAAGCCGAGATCGGTGACGGTGAACCCGAACAGCGGGATCATGATCTCGGACACCAGGTCACCGGGCGCTGCCGAGGCGGTGCCGCCGCCGACCCCCGATTCTCCGTCTGCGTCGCCGCCGGCGTCGGGCTCGGTCGCGATCGGCGTGGTCGCCACCGGCCCGTCGTCGTCGTCGACGTCGTCGCTGTCGCCACCACAGCCGGCCAACCACCCCGTCGCCGCCAGTGCCACCGCGGCGAGCGCCATCCGTGATCTCCGCATCGGAGCCCCCTCTCGCTCACCCGCGAGGCTACGACGGGAGCAACGCGCCGGTCGGGTGACTGCCGCTGGCCGCGGTCAGGCCACCCGCTCACGCAAACGTCGGATCCGGGCGTGGATCTCGGAGTGCGCCTCCTCGAGGGGCACGCAGTGCCCGTTGGCGAGCACGATGCCGTCGGCGCACGTGGTCTCGATCTCGCCGTCGCCGAACTGCTCCCGGTAGAGCGCACGGTACGACCCGTCGGCGGTGAGGAGCTCGTCGTGCGAACCGGACTCGACGATGCGGCCGCGCTCGATCACGTGGATGACGTCGGCGGCCTGGATGGTCGAGAGCCGGTGGGCCACCGCGATGGTCGTGCGGTCGGCGAGCAGCGAGCTCAACGCCTCCTGGATCCTCCGCTCCGAGGCGGTGTCGAGGGCCGAGGTCGCTTCGTCGAGCAGCAGCACCTTCGGGTCCGACAGCAACACCCGGGCGATCGCGACCCGTTGCCGCTCGCCACCCGACAGACGCGTGCCGCGCTCGCCGACGACGGTGTCGTAGCCGTCGGGGAGCTCGGCGATGCGCTCGTGGATCGCTGCGGCGATGGCCGCGCCCATGATGTCGTCGTCGGTTGCGTCCGGTGCGCCGTAGGCGATGTTGTCCCGGAGCGTCCCGGCGAAGAGGTAGCTCTCCTGGGTCACGAAGCCGACGCACTCGGCCAGGGACTCGAGTCGGAGGTCGCGGAGGTCGACGCCGTCCAGACGGACCGCGCCCTCGGTCGGGTCGTAGAGCCGGGCGACGAGGTTGAGGATCGTCGACTTCCCGGCCCCGGACGGCCCGACGAGGGCGATGAGTCGGCCGGGGTCGGCCGCGAGGTCGACGCCGTCGAGTGACGGCACGGGAGGGTCGCGGTCGGGGTCGTGGACGAGCACGACGCCATCGAGCTCGATCTCGCCCCGGACGCCGGAGCGCTCGAGGGCGACCGGCGCATCCGACTCGGCGATGTCCGGTACGACGTCGAGGTAGCCGAAGATCCGGCGGAACAGCGCCCGCGACGACTGCAGCTCGACCGTCGTCTCCAACAGCCGGGCGACCGGGAAGAACAGGCGGTTCTGGAGGGTGGTGATCGCGACGATCGTGCCGGCGGTGACTCCGGTGCCACCGTCGATCAGGAGCCCGGCCACCAGGTACACGATCACCGGCGTCGCGCCGAGGAACGCCTGGACGGTGGTGAAGAACGCCTGCCCGATCACCTGTTGTCGCGTGGCGACGTCGGCCAGCTTCCGATTGGCATCTCGGAACCGGCCGACCTCCCGATCGCGCTGGCCGAACACCCGGCTGAGCACGATGCCCGAGACCGAGAGCGTCTCCTGGGTGACCACGGTCATCTCCGCGGTGGCGGCCTGTGCCTCGCCGGTCAGGCGTTCGCGTCGACGACCGACGGCGCGGGTGGCCAGCACGAAGAACGGCACCGACGCGAGCGAGATCAACGTGAGCTGCCACGAGAGCAGCATCATCGCGATGAACGCCGACGCGAAGGTCACGAGGTTCGACAGGATCGACGACAGCGTGTTCGTGACCGCGGTCTGCACGCCGCCGACGTCCGAGGTGATCCGCGACTGGAGCTCGCCGGTGCGGGCGCCGGCGTAGAACGACAACGACAGCTGCTGGAGGTGGCCGTAGAGCCGGTCCCGCAGGTCACGCAGGACGTCCTGTCCGAGTCGATTCGTGACGATCGTCTGCACGACGCCGAGGCCACCGTTCACGACGGTGATCACGAGCATCACGACGGTCAACGCGACCAGGAGCCCGATGTCCGGTTCGCCGGCATCAGGGAAGAGGGCGTCGTCGAAGACCACCTGGATCAAGAGCGGATTGACGATCCCGAGCGCCGAGGTGAGGAAGACGAGGGCGACGACGGTCAGGACCCGCCCTCGATGGGGTCGGAAGAGGCGGACCACCCGGCCCCAGCTGAACCCGGTCTCGGTCCCTCCGACGTCGCTCATGTGCCCAGTCTGGTGGCTCGGCTCTAGGGTCGTCGGCGATGGAGGAGAACGACGTCGACGCCCGGATCGACCGCCTGCTCGAGGCGCACGATCCGACCACCACCGACCCGGTCGTGTTCCGCGGCGCGGTGTTCGACCTCGGACTGGCCTGGATCCACCTCCCCGAGGGATCAGGCGGCCTCGGACTCGCTCCGCCGGTGCAGCGCCACATCGACACCCGCCTGCGCGAGGCGGGCATGTCGTCGGCGCACCACTCGCTCTCGATGGGCCTCGTGCTCGCCGGGCCGACCCTCGCCGTCCACGGTGACGCCGCGCTTCGCGACCGGCTGCTGCGCCGCACCTATACCGGTGAGGAGCTGTGGTGCCAGCTCTTCAGCGAGCCGGGATCGGGATCGGACATGGCCGGCCTCGCCGCCAAGGCCGAGAGCGACGGCGACGAGTGGGTCATCAACGGCCAGAAGGTCTGGAACACCAACGCCCACCTCGGCGACCGGGGGATGCTGATCGCCCGGACCGATCCCGACGTCCCCAAGCACCGTGGCATCACCTACTTCGCGCTCGACATGCACGCACCGGGGGTCGAGGTCCGTCCATTGCGTCAGATGACCGGCCAGGCCGAGTTCAGCGAGGTCTACCTGACCGACGTCCGCGTGCCCGATGCCGACCGGGTCGGCGATCTCGGCGACGGCTGGCGGGTGGCGATGACCACGCTCGCCAACGAGCGCACCTCGATCGGCGGGGGTGGTGGCAGCCGCGGCCCCGGCTCCGGTGCGATCGCCGAGGCCGTGCGGATCTGGCAGCAGGAGCCCAACGTCCGGCGCACGGCCTCCGCCCGTGACCGGCTCACGCGCCTGTGGATCGACGCCGAGGTGCTGCGGCTCACCAACCGGCGAGCGTCCGCAGCCCGACGGGCCGGGACCCCGGGGCCCGAGGGATCGATCGCCAAGCTGGCCTTCGGTTCCCTCAACCAGCGCATCTACGAGCTGTGCGTCGACCTGCTGGGCGCCGAGGCGCTCGTCGACGCCGACTACGAGCTGCGGCGGGAGGACCACGTCGGCTACACCGGGCCTCCCGGGAGCTCCCGCACGATGTTCCTGCGCAGTCGGGCGAACTCGGTCGAGGGCGGCACCACCGAGATCCAGCGCAACATCGTCGGCGAACGGGTCCTGGGCCTCCCCGGCGAGCCCCGGGTCGACCGTGACCTGCCGTGGATCGAGGTTCCCCGGAGCTGACTCAGGTCAGGCCCCGCAGCGACCGGAACCGGGCGTGGTGGAGGCCGTTGACCGCCATCACCACCAACAGCACGACGATGTTGCCGAGCTCGCGGTCGTCGGTCCCCGCGACCGTGGCGAAGTAGACCCCCACCACGACGGCCATCGTCGCCGTCGTCGCCAGGGCGATCGATCGCATCGAGCGATGCCGGCCGTGGGTCACGTCTCGGGCGACGATCGCGAGCGTCATCAGCGCGTAGACGGCGACGTACCCGATGAGGTGACGGGTCAACGAGGCGTCCGGGTCGCCGACGACGTGGTCGACCGTGAGCCCGAGGTAGCAGACGACGGCGACGTGAGCGAGGTCGGCCCACAGCCTCGTCAGGCCCCAGCGGCGGAACCGGTTGGTGCCACCGACCATGAAGGGGTGGTTCGACACGTCCACGTGCCAGTCGATCCACGATTCCGCGGCGTAGACGACGACGGCGAGCAGCGCGACCAGGGCGATCCAGTTCGCCCGCTCCTGCGGGTCGACGAGGATCTCCTGGTTCTGGATGAGCGACTGTCCGAGCACGAACGCCAGCAGCACCTGGATGAGTCGGACGAGCAGGTCCGACAGCTCGTCGTCGGCCGCCGCTCCGTGATGCTCCTCGCTCACCCGCCCATCAGAGCACGACCGGCCGAGCTCGGGTCGTGACCATGCCGTGATCTCGCGTCAGGCGCTGACGGTCGCACCGATCATGCGGCGGATCGCCCGAGCGATGTCGGCGCGGTGGTCCTCGGCCGAGAGGATCACGCCGACCGAGGGGATCGACGTGTGCATCTGGCCGCGACACCGCAGGTGCTCCACCTCGTTCCCGGCCGCGGCGAGCGCGGCGGCGTACTCGTCGCCCTCGTCGCGAAGCGGGTCGAACTCGCAGGTGGCCACGAGCGCGGGTGGGAGGCCGGCGAGATCGCCCCGCAGCGGTGAGCAGCGGGGATCACGGCGCTCGGAGGAGTGGGTGTAGTGGTCCCAGAACCACTGCATCAACGCCGGCGTGAGCAGGTAGCCGTCGTTCTCGATCATCGACCCCCTGGTCGGGTCGTAGTCGGTGACCGGGGTGATCATCACCTGGCCGGCGATCATCGGGCCCCCCTCGTCCCGGACCCGCTGGCACGTCACGGCGGTCAGGTTGCCGCCCGCGCTCCAGCCGGCGACGATCAGACGAGCGGGATCACTGCCGAGCTCGGCGGCGTGGTCGCCGACCCAGCGAACGGCGGCGAGGGCATCGTCGGCCGCGGCCGGGAACGGATCCTCGGGGGCGTGGCGGTAGTCGACCGAGACGACGACGGCATCGCTCTCCACGCAGAGGTACCGGCACCACGGCTCATCGGAGTCCGGGCCGCCCCAGAGCCAGCCGCCCCCGTGGAAGTACACGACCACCGGGTGGGGGCCGTCGGTCGCCGGGCGGAAGAGGCGGTAGGCGAGGTCACCGCCCGCACCCGGCAGCGTGCCGTCGACGATCTCGCCGACGTCGGGACCCGGCGGCCGTTCGGCCGACGTGGCGACGACCATCTCCCGGGCGCCATCGACGCCGAGCGTCTCGAAGGCCGGCATGCCCATCTCGGCCATCACCTCGAGCACGATCATGGCGTCGGGCTGGAGCTGGCGCACCACCCCGTCGACCGTGCGCTCGACGCCGTCCGCTCCCGAGCGCGTGAACCCGAGATAGTCGGCGCCGACGACCTCGTCGCAGACCTTCCGGTAGCGACCGACGCCGCCGACGTAGGGCATGACGATCCGGGGCTTGCCGGGCACGTTGGCGCCCACGTACCAGGAGTTGGCCTGGTCCATGAGGGTGAGGTCGGCGAAGTCGCTCGTGTGCTGGACCCAGCCGGCCTCGGCGGTGGATGTGGGCTCGATCGTGTCGAGCCCCGCGGTGCGGAGGTCGCCGATCGTGTCGGTGATCCACTCGACGTGCTGTTCGATCGACACCGCCATGTTCGACAGCACGGACGGGCTCTGCGGCCCGGTGACCATGAACAGGTTGGGGAAGCCGGCGGTCATCAGCCCGAGGTAGGTCAGCGGGCCGTCGGCCCAGCGGTCCTTGAGCCCGATGCCGTCGCGACCCTCGATGTCGACTCGGACGATCGCACCGGTCATCGCGTCGAAGCCGGTGGCGAAGACGAGGACGTCGAACTCGTGGAGCCCGGACTCGGTCCGCACACCCGTCTCGGTGATCTCGACGAGCGGATCCTTGCGCAGGTCGACGAGGCGGACGTGCGGCTGGTTGAAGGTCTGGTAGTAGCCGCTGTCGACGCAGAGCCGCTTGGTGAACACCGGATAGTCGGTGGGGCAGAGGCTCTCGGCGACATCGGCGTCGTCGACGGTCTCGCGGATCTTCGACCGGAAGAAGTCGGCGACCGTGTCGTTCGCCTCCTGGAACTGGAGGTCCATGAACTCGGCGGAGAACGAGATGATGTGGCCGTCGTCCCAGATCGCCTGGTAGCGCCGGTTGCGCTCCTCCTCGCTGACGGCGAGCGCGCTCTCGGTCGCCTCCGGCATCGGCACGCCGGCCAGCGACTCCCGCGCCTCCCGGACGTAGGCCTCCCGCTCGGACGTGCGGCGGGCGAGGCGCTCGGCCGGTGCGGCGCCGTTGTTGGCCGGCATCGAGTAGTTCGGGGTGCGCTGGAAGACCGTCAGCTCGGTGGCCTCCTTCGCCATGATCGGGATCGACTGGATCGCCGAGGAACCCGTGCCGATCACACCGACCCGCTGGCCCGACAGATCGACACCCTCGTGGGGCCAGCGGCTGGTGAAGTACACCTCGCCTCCGAATCGGTCGGCGCCGGCGATGTCGGGATCCTTTGGGGCGGAGAGGCAGCCGGTCGCCATGACGTACCAGCGGCACGTGACCGTGTCGCCGGCGCTGGTGTCGACCGCCCAGGTGCGGGAGTCGTCGTCCCAGGCGGCCCGCTCGACACGGGTCTCGAAGCGGAGGTCGCGACGCAGGTCGTGCTTGTCGGCGACGTGTTGGAGGTAGCGGAGGATCTCGGGCTGGGTCGCGTACTTCTCCGACCACTCCCACTCGTCCTCGAGCTCGGGGTCGAAGGTGTACTGGTAGTCGACGCTCATGACATCGCACCGGGCGCCGGGGTAGCGGTTCCAGTACCAGGTGCCGCCGACGTCGTCGGCGGTCTCGAGCGCCACGGCCGACAGGCCCATGCTTCGCAAGCGGTGCAACAGGTACAGGCCGGCCATGCCGGCTCCCACCACGACGACGTCGACGTCGGTCCGACCGTTGGTCCCCATCGATGAGCCCCCCTCAGAGCGTCCCCGAGGGCAGGCTACGACTCGGTGCCAGCAGGCGCCCAGCCGAGCGCCGGACCAGCGGGTCGAGGACGGCCCGGGCCCCCACCCGGGCGATCAGGTCGTCGAGCGCTGCTCGACGGCGTCCATCGCCCGGTCGACGAAGGCGTCGACGCCCTGGGGGAGCAGGTCCCGTCGGAGCAGCTCGGTGGCGACGATGTCGACGCCCTTGCGCTCCAGGAGCTTCGTGTAGCGCTTCATGACCTTGCCTGCGTAGTGGGCGTAGGTCATGTAGGCGGCGACCGGCTTGCCGTGCAGCGACGGAAGGTTCTTGTCGATGACGCCGCCGTCACCCGGGTGGTGGCCGAAGAAGAACAGTCCGCCGCACCAGGTGCCGACGACGACGAGGTCGGCGGCGGCGAGCGCGTCGTAGTCGATCTCCGTCACGGGGTGCACCGACACCTCGGCGCCGGCGGCCTCGGCCGACCCGCCGATCATCTCGGCCGCCTTCCGGGTGTTCCCCGTTCGGCTCTGCGACAGCACCACGATGCGCACGTTGTCGGTGTCCTTCCCGATCAGCTCTTCGTCGGAGCAGGTTACGACGCCGTGGCGCCGTACTCCTGCTCCGCTCGCTCGAGCCGCCGCATGACCGTCTCCCACGTCTCCATGAGCTCTCCGGCGCGGTCCTTGGCGGCCTCGTACTTCGTCGTCAGCTCGGCGATGCGGGTCGAGTCCTCGTAGGTCGACGGATCCGCCAGCTGCGCCTGCAGGTCGGCGACCTCGGCCTCGGCCCGCTCCCAGGCCTTCTCCGCCTTGGCCAGCTGCTTGCGGAGGTCGCGGGTGGCCTGGTTCTTCCGCTTGCGGGCCTCGGCGTCGTCCCGACGCTTCTGGGTTCGGGCCGGCGGTGCCTTGGGCTCGGGCTCGGCCCGCTCGACTGGGGCGCTGACGGGGGACAGGATCCGCTCGTCGACCCCCTCGGAGTAGGTCGCCGTGCCGTCGCGGACCGCGACGAGGCTGTCGGCGACCGACCGGATGAGGTGGCGGTCGTGGCTGACGATGAGCACGGTGCCGGGGTAGGCGACGAGCGCGTCCTCCAACAGGTCGCAGCTCGGCAGGTCGAGGTGGTTGGTCGGCTCGTCGAGCACGAGCAGGTTGACCGGGTCGGCCATGGTCTCGGCGAGGGCGAGCCTGGTGCGCTCGCCGCCCGACAGCTCGCCGACGAGGCGGTCCGAGGCATCGCCGCTGAAGCCGAAGGCGCCGAGCATCGTGCGGAGGTTGCGTCCGTCTCGCTCCCCGACGGCCTGCTTGAACTCCTCCAGCACGGTGACGGACAGGTCGAGGTTCTCGGTCTGGCGCTGGGAGAACACGGCGACGTCGACGTTGGCGCCGCGAGCGATGGTGCCGGCGCTCGGTTCGAGCTCACCGGTCAGGAGCCGGATCAGGGTGGTCTTTCCGGCGCCGTTCGGGCCGACGAAGCCGAGCTTGCGGCCCCGCTCGACGACGAGGTCGATGCCGGTGACGATGTCCGTGCCGTCGTAGCCGACCGACACGCCGTCGAGCTCGGCGATGATGCGCGACGACCGCTGGGGCTCGGGGAACGCGAACTTGGCGACGAGCTCTTTGCGGGTCGGCACCGCGATCCGCTCGAGCCGCTCCAGCGTCTTGACCCGGCTCTGCACCTGGCGGGCCTTGGTGGCCTTGTAGCGGAAGCGCTCGATGAACCGCTCGGTCTGGGCGACCTTGCGGGCCTGCTGTCGAGCCGCCGCCTCGAGCTCCGCGATGCGGGCCTCCCGGGCGACGACGTACTCGGCGAAGGCGCCCACGTACTCGGTCGCGTTGCCCCGGTCGAGCTCGATGATCCGCGTGGCGATGGCGTCGATGAAGTCGCGGTCGTGGCTGACGAAGAGCAGCGCACCGGGCCAGGTCGCGAGGTGCTGTTCCAGCCAGGCCACGCTGTCGACGTCGAGGTGGTTGGTCGGCTCGTCGAGGATGAGCACGTCCGGGTCCGAGACGAGGAGGCGGGCGAGGGCCACGCGCATCCGCCAGCCACCCGACATCTCCCGCACCGGTCGGTCGTGGTCGCTCGCCCGGAAGCCGAGGCCGGAGAGGATGCGGTGCGCCTCGGCCTCGAGCGTGTAGCCGCCGAGCTGCTCGAAGCGCGACCGCGCCTCGCCGTAGCGCTCCAGGACCTTGTCATGGTCGGGATCGTCGACGTCGCCGAGGCGCCTCTCGAGCTGGTGGAGCTCATCGGCCAGCTCGGTCAGGTGCGTCGCTCCCGACATCGCCTCCTCGATCACGGTCCCGGAGACGTCGGTCTCGAGATCCTGGGGGAGGTAGCCGACCCGCAGGTCCTTCGGTCGGTGGACCTCGCCGGCGTCGAAGTCGCGCAGGCCGACGAGCACCTCGAGCAGCGTCGTCTTGCCCTCGCCGTTGCCGCCGACGAGCGCGGTGCGCTGCGACGACAGGAGTCGGATCGACAGGTCGTCGAAGAGGGCTCGGGCGCCGTGGGCGACCCTCAGTCCGGATGCGGCCAGCACGTGGATGGAGCGTACGGCCCACACGGTCCCCTCGGGCAGGTGGTCGAGGCCGAGTGGTGTCGAATCGATGAACTCCGGCCGTGCGATGACCTGGGGCCGACGCCGAGTCGTAGGTTCGACGCCGTGGCCGCCCCCGCATCGACGGATCGTCGCCAGCGCTCCCACCGGGCCCGGTCGGTCGGGGTGCTCTCCGGTCGACAGGCCAACCTGTTGCTCGCCGTCGCCGTGGTCGTCGCGATCGTCACCGGCGTCGTCTCGTGGGCCGTCGGCACCGAGTGGGCGCGGTGGTGGACGGCGCTCCACGCCGTGGCCGGCATCCTCGTCGTCGTCCTCACGCCGGTGAAGATCCGTCGTTCGGTCCGGCCCGGCATGCGTCGCCGTCGATGGTCTCGCTGGGTGTCGGCGGCGTTCGGCGTGCTGGTCCTCGTGACGGTCGGCCTCGGCGTCGTGCACGCCACGGGCCTGTGGTACGGCGTCGGCTACTGGTCGGCGCTGTGGACCCACACGCTCCTCGCGTTCGTCGTGTTGCCGATGCTGATCTGGCACATGTGGTCCCGTCCGTCCCGGCCACGTGCGGTGGACCTCGACCGTCGCCTGCTCATCGGTGGCGGAGCGGCGACGCTCACGGCGGCGGCGGTCGTGGCCGCGAGCGAGGGCGTCGTCCGGGTCGTCGGTCTCGATGGCGGGTCCCGGGCCGCGACCGGCTCCCACGAGGTCGGCTCCTTCGATCCGGCGGCGATGCCATCGGTGTCCTGGATCGACGACACGGCGCCGTCGGACACGTCGGTGGAGGCGTGGGAGTTGTCGGTGGGCGGACGACCGGTCGACGTCGCCGCCCTCCGGCAGCGGGCTGCACCGGTCGTGGCCGATCTGGACTGCACCGGTGGCTGGTGGTCCCGGCAGGAGTGGCTGGTCGTGCCGATCGCCGACCTGCTCGCCTCCGACGCGCGCAGCTTCCAGGTGACCTCCTCGACCGGCTACCAGCGCACGTTCCCGATGCGCGACGCGACCAGCGTGTACCTCGCCGTCGGGTACGGCGACGAGGAGCTCCGTCGTCGTCACGGCGCCCCGGTGCGCGTCGTCGCTCCCGGACGTCGCGGGCCGTGGTGGGTGAAGTGGGTGGTCTCGGTCGAGCCCACCGATCGGCCGTGGTGGTTCCAGCTCCCGTTCGAGGTGACCTGACCCGTCCGTCAGCGGCGGATGAACTGTGTTTGGTTCCCTTTACACTCCAGGGCGGAGGTGAGGCAGATGCATCACGGTGTCGTCGAGGCGGTCGAGCAGCTCAGCCCGAGCATGGTCCGGGTCGTGCTGAGCGGTGGCACGTTGGACGAGTTCGAGATGGTCCCGTTCACGGACGCGTACGTGAACGCGTACTTCCCGCCGCCGTCGGCCGAGCTGGAGGTGCCCTTCGACGTCGGCGGCCTCTCCGAGATGCCGGACGACCAACGGCCGCGGCCGCGGCGTTTCACGGTGCGGGCGTGGGATGCCGAGCGTCAGCGCCTCACGATCGACTTCGTCGCCCACGGCGACGTCGGCTTCGCCGGACGGTGGGCCCAGCACGCCGAGCCCGGCGACCGGCTGCAGTTCCGTGGTCCCGGCGGGGGCTTCGCCCCGGATGCCGCCTCGGAGTGGATGCTCCTCGTCGGCGACGAGAGCGCGCTGCCGGCCATCGCCGCATCGATCGATGCCGCCACTCCCGAGCAGCGCGTCATCGTGATCGCGGTGGTCGACGGTCCCGACTGCGAGCTCGATCTGCCGCTCTCGGCCTCCACCGAGGTGACGTGGCTGCACCGGAAGGGGGCTGCCGAGCCCGATCAGCTGCTCGTCGACGCGGTCGACGCGCTCGAGCTCCCGTCCGGTCAGGGCGACGTGTTCGTCCACGGCGAGGCGGGCGAGACCCGCGCGGTGCGGCGGCTGCTCGCCGACCGCGGCGTCGACCTCGGCTCCGCCTCGATCTCGCCGTACTGGCGCCGGCGTCACACCGACGAGGAGTGGCGCAAGGTCAAGTCCCAGTGGTTGGCCGAGGAGGCCTGAGCCGACGCCCGGCGATGGGGCTCCGGGCCCCCACCCGGCGAACGACACGGCCCGGCCGCAGCCCGTCAGGGCGAGGACCTCGGGAGGAGGGTGAGGCTCCGGGCCCCCACCCGGGTATCAGGAGGGGATGGGGTAGCCCGTCTGCTCTTCGAAGAGCCGCTCGACGTCGTCGCGGCGGCACAGCTCGGTACCGGGGGTGGCGTGAGCCGCGGCCCCGGCGATCACGCCGAGCGTCGCGGCGTCCTTCAGCGACCATCCGCGAGCCAGGCCGAGCGTCAGTCCGCCGACGAGCGAGTCGCCCGCACCGACGGCACTGCGCTTCGGGAGCGACGGGGCGGGGATCCGGTGGACCTCGTCGGCGCTGACGACGATCGACCCCTCGGGGCCCAGACCCATCATCAGGATCTTGGCGGCGCCCTCGTCGATCATGCGCCGGAGCTCGCGCTCCTGGGCCTCGTGATCGTGCCGGAGCGCGACGCCGCAGAGGTCGGACATCTCGCTGTCGTTGCACCGGAAGACCTCGACCCCGGTGCCGAAGGCGGCCCTCGCCGGCTCGCCGCTCGTGTCGAGCACGACTCGTCCGCCCTTGGCGGCGACACGTCGGGACAGATCCGCCCACGTCTCCGGCGGCGCGCCGGCCGGCAGGCTCCCGCTCGCGACCACGAGGGTGCCGGGCGTGACGTGGGCTTCGGCGGTGGCGAGGAACAGCTCGGCCTCGTCCGGGGTCAGCGTCGGCCCCGGGAGGACGAACCGGTACTGCTCGCCGGTCGAGGCATCGTCGACGGTGAGGCTCTCCCTCGTCTCGCCGTGGATGGGCACGACGCGGGGCTCGAGGCCGACGCTGCGCAGCAGCGTGGCGAGCTGCTCCCCGGTCGCTCCACCCAGCGTGACGACCACGGTCGCGTGACCGCCGAGGAGGCGCACGACCCGGGCGGCGTTGATGCCGCCGCCGCCGGGATCGGTGCGGGGGGCGAGGCACCGGAGCTTGGGTCCGGCCTGGATCCGGGGGGCCTGCGTCGCCCGGTCGAGTGCCGGGTTGGCGGTCACCGTCACGATGCGGTCGTGTTGCATGGCGCGACCCTGCCACAGCCCGGTGGGATGCTCATCTCGTGGCCCGCCGCCTGACCATCGACCGCGCCCGACGACTCGCGCTGGGCGCGCAGGGGTTCGCCGACCGGCGTCCGTCCGGCCGCGTCGACGCCCGTCACTTCGCCCGCGTGCTCGATCGCATGGCGATCCTGCAGCTCGACTCCGTCAACGTCATCTGCCGCAGCCACTTCCTCCCCGTCCTGGCCCGCCTCGGTCCCTACGACCGAGATGCGCTCGATCGGTTCCTGTGGCGGTCGGGCAAGGGCTTCGAGTACGTCGCCCACGAGGCCTCGATCTCGCCGATCGACCGGGAGCCGCTGCTGCGCTACCGGCACCACACCGGTCGGTGGCAGGGCGGACGGCGGCTCGAGGAGGAGCGGCCCGACTACGTGCGGGCGGTGTTCGAGCAGGTCGAGACCGAGGGGCCGACCGCCGTGAGCGACCTGCACGACCCTGGTGGGCGCGGCGGCTCGTGGTGGGGTTGGGCGCCGGGCAAGGTCGCGCTCGAGTGGCTCTACGTCACCGGTCGGCTCTGCATCGCCTATCGCGACGCCGGGTTCGTCACCCACTACGACCTGCCCGAGCGGGTGATCCCTCCGGAGGTCCGCGCTCGCGAGACGCCCGATCCCGAGGAGGCGGTCCGGGAGCTCGTGGTCGTCGGTGCCCGGGCGGCCGGCGTCGGCACCGCCGCCGACATCGCCGACTGGTACCGGCTGCCGGTGCGCGACGTCCGCCGGCACCTCGTCGATCTCGTTGCGTCCGGCGTCGTCGAGGAGGTCGATGTCGAGGGATGGAAGGACCCGGCCTATCTCCACCCCGAGGTGTCGATCCCCCGTCGGATCGAGGGCACGCGGCTGTTGAGCCCCTTCGATCCGGTCGTGTGGTTTCGGCCGCGGGCCGAGCGGCTCTACGGCTTCGAGTACCGGATCGAGATCTACGTGCCCGAGGCGAAGCGGAGGTACGGCTACTACGTGCTGCCCGTGCTGTCCGGCACCGAGCTGGTCGGGCGCCTCGACATCAAGGCCGACCGGAAACGCTCCGTGCTGATGGTGCGAGGGTCCTTCGCCGAGGACCACGCCGATCCCGATGTCGTCGCCGACGACCTCGTCGCGCCGCTCCGGGAGCTGGCCGGATTCCTCGGCGTCGACGAGGTGGAGGTCGGCGACCGTGGCGACCTCGCCCCGTCTCTTCGCCGGGCGGTCGGCTGAGCTCAGTCCTTCGTCGCCGTCACCACGATCAGCGGTGAGGTTGGCTCGATCGGTTGGCCCGACCAGCCACCAGCGGCCCCCGAGACGGTCAGGCCCGCGGCGCCGAGCGATGTCTCGAGGTCGTCGAGCGAGCGGAAGGTCAGCGTGACGTCGACGACCAGGTCCTCACCGGTCACCGTCCAGAGGTTGTGGGCGGAGAGCACGACGGTGCCGTCGGCGTCGGGCCCCTCCATCTCCAGCCACTCGGTCAGCTCGCCGAACTCGGTGTCCCGGGAGCCACGGGTCAGCTCTGGAGTCCAGGTCCGCCACGCCTCGGCGGCCGGGTTGCGGGTCTCGAAGCTCAGCGTTCCGCCGATCCGCAGGCCCGCAGCGAGGTGGGCGAGCGTCGTCGGCCAGTCCGCCGGCCCGATGTGCATGGCGACGTTGCCGGTCATCAGCGCCAGGTCAGCGAGGCCGCGTCCGGCAGTGTCGAGCGCCGCGGCGACCTGCGCCGAGTCACCGCGGACCCAGCGCACCACCTCGGCGCCCGGCCGGCGTCGTGCGACATCGAGCATCCCGGCGTCGGGATCGATGCCGATCACCGTGCGCCCTGCCGTCGCCAGCGTCACCGTGAGGATTCCGGTCCCGCACCCGAGATCGACGATCGTGTCGGCGCCGATCCGGTCGGCCAGCGCCCGGTACCCGTCGTGGTCCGGCCCATCGGGGTTGTCGAGGTCGTACAGCGCTGCGAGACGAGGATCGGTCGGCTCCACGGTGACAGGTTGGCCGCAGGGGTCGGTCGCGGCAGGTGGGTTTCGACCCTTGACCTCGGTCGGGGTCGACGTCGTACCGTCACCGGCATGGAGCACGTCGCAGATCCCGAGGGCCCCATCGCCTGCACCTTGAGCCCGGATGCGGCAACGTCGCAGCTGGGCGAGTGGGACCGCCTCGCGGCGCGGGCGACCACATGCGAGCCGGTGACCGATGGCTGGTCGCTCACGTTCCCGGCGGCGTTGGCGCCGGTGGTCGAGGACCTGGCGAGCCGGGAGGCGGCGTGCTGCAGCTTCTTGACGCTGCGGACCACCGTCGAGGGCGACGACGTTCGCCTGGACATCACCACCGAGGCGTCAGATGCGAGACAGGTCATCGACCTGCTGGTGGGGAAGGGCTGACGCCGACGTCGCGGACCAAGCTCGCTTGCCCACCGGAATGGGCTCTCCTCTTGGCGCTGACAGGTCCTGCGCCGTCCGCCTGGGCTGGGCTGGCGGTCAGCGGACGACGCAGTTCCTGCTAAATACGACGAGATCAGGTCGAGGTCAGAAACTCCAGGGACCAAGGTCCCGAGGTCCCTGATGCGTTCGCACCATCGGGGTCAGTCCTCGGGGTCGGCGTCCGCGGACCGCGCGGCGAGCTGGGCCGTCGAGGTCGCCACCTCGGCCATGGCCGACGCCAGCTCGGGCAGGTCCCGCTCCACCGCACCGTCCTCGGCCAGGAAGGCGAAGACGACCCGGGCGACCGACTCACCGGTCGCCCGCTCGACGGCCACGGCGTAGCTCGCCCCTTGCAGTCGGTACCGGTCGAGCTTCAGCCGGACGTCGTCGTCACCCTCGACGTGATCGGTCTTCCAATCGACGATGACGAGCCCGTCCGGTGAGCGATACAGCAGGTCGACGTAGCCCTCGATGAGGTGGTCGCCGATCGGTGCCGCGACCCACAGCTCGCGCCACGCTCTCGCCGCCGACGCCTCACGAGCCACCCGGGTGTCGAGCGCGCTCCGGGCGAGCCGCTCGACGACGCCTGTCCGACCGGCGACGCCTTCGGCGACCGCCTGCGCCCGCGCCGCGTCGGCGACACCGTCTCCGTCGGCCAGGTCGACCACCTGCAGCACGCCGTGGACCGCCCGACCGACGGCGGTGCCGTAGCGACCCTTGTTCCACGGCGGGAGCTCGAGGTCGCGCTCCCGCTTGGCCAGACCCGGGTCATCGGCCTCGGCTGCCTCACGGGCCAGCGTCGTGGCCGCCACGACCGTCCTCCGGCTCGCCGCGTCGATGGCCGCCGCACGATCCCGTTCCCAGACGTCGCGCTCGGGTCGCTGGACATCGGGCGTCTCGACACGGTCCGGGCGGACGGCGACCGGCCGTGGCGTCAGCCGGGCGGCAGGCGGGCCGTCGTCGAGCGCAGCGGGTTCGAGCACGTGTGCGGCGGTCGTCGGCTTGGAGCCCTCGGTCCGGTGCATCGACACGACGAGGTGGTCGCGAGCCCGGGTGGCGGCGACGTACAGCAGGCGGAGGTGCTCATGGGCGTCGAGCTGCTCGTCGATCGGTTGGAACGCCTCGAAGTGCTCCGAGGCGACGGCCTTGCCGAGCCGGAGCTGGACCGAACCGTCGCCCGGGAAGGCGGCGACGACGCCACGCCGTGCTCCACCTCGCTGCGTCGTCATGCCGGACACGACCGTGATGGGGAACTCCAGGCCCTTCGCCCCGTGCACCGTCAGGATGCGAACGCTGTCGTCGTCGGTCTCGGGCAGCACCGTCTCGGACACGCGGGCGTTCTCCGCGCCCTGCAGTGCGGCCCACCGGAGGTAGGCCCGCAGCTGCGTTCCGCCGGCGTCGGCCCACGCACGGGCCTGGTCGACCACGAAGCGGAGCCGGCGCCACACGTCCCGGGGGCGCCCGGTGGCCACGGCCGACTCCATCACCGCCCGCTCCCGGATCAGCCGGTCGAGCAGCTCGGCCGGCGTCGACCAGCGACTCGCCCGGTGCAGCTCGGTCAGGTGGGCGATCGCGTCGCCCACCGGGTGCGCGTCGGCGCCGCCGGGCGGCTCGTCGCCGATCGTGAACCTCGCCCCGAGTCCGAGCCGCCAGTGGGCGAGGTCGTCGTCGCCGCAGCCGTAGATCGGCGAGCGCAGCGCGGCGACGAGCGCGAGCTGGTCGGTTGGGTCGGCGATGGCCCGGAGCGCCAACAACAGGTCACGGATCTCGCGGGTGGCGTACACGAGCGACGACGTCTCGGCGCGGTACGGGATGCCGCGCATCGACAGGGCCCGCTCGAGCGCGGCGAGGGAGGTCCGCGCGGGCAACAGGATGCAGATGTCGCCCGGCCGGGCCGGTTCCCACTCGGGCTCGTCCGGCGTGCCCCGGTCGACGGACCAGCCGTCGGCGAGCGCTGTGGCCACCGTGTCGGCGACCGAGTCAGCCTCTCGGGCCCGCAGCCCGGCGGCGTCGAGCTCGTCCGTGTGCGGGTCGGCGCCGAGGAGGGCCACGCCGGGCCCGATCGGCGGTGCCCCGCGGGCGGCATCCAACGGTTCGAACTCGGGCTGGGAGCCCTCCTCGTAGCGGATCAGGCGACCGAAGACCTGGTTCACCCACCGGATGACCGGCTCCGACGACCGGAAGTTGGTGACGAGGTGCGGAGCATCCTCGGCGAACCGGTGACGGGCCGCGAGGAACACCTCGATGTCGGCCCGGCGGAACCGGTAGATCGACTGCTTCGGGTCGCCGACGAAGAAGAGCCTCCCGGGGTCGACCTCGAGGTCCTGCCAAGCCCGGCCGTCGAGGTCGGTGTCGGGGCAGCCGATCAGCACGGCGAGCTCGACCTGGATCGGGTCGGTGTCCTGGAACTCGTCGAGCAGGAGATGGCGGTAGCGATCGCGCAGCGCGCTGCGGACGTCGGGGCCGACCTCGGGGTCGCGGAGGAGCTGCCGGGCCCGCACCAGGAGATCGTGGAACTCGAGCCGACCGGTCGCCCGGCGCTGCTCGGCCGCGTCGAGGGTGAAGCCAGCGACGACGGCAGCGATCGCCCAGAGGGCCGCGTCGAGCCGATCGTCGGCCAGGGCACGTGCCGCCGCGCCGAGGGCGATCACCTCGGCGCGGACGTCCTCGATGTCGCAGGTCCACGACGTCTTGCGGCCCGTGCGAGACACCTTGCAGCGGTCGGGGATGCGATGCAGCGCCGAGACGGCATCGGCCTCGTCGCCGGCGAG
>JBCDAU010000024.1:0-81721 GCA_039185015.1 Actinomycetota bacterium | reverse complement strand
GAGATCGAGGACTCGCAGCTCAACACCGGTGACGGTGCGGTGCAGAACCAGGGCGACGGCGACGTCAACGCCGCCACCGGCGACGGCGCCGTGGCCCAGCAGGGTGTCTCGGGTGACGCCAACGCCAACACCGGCGACGTCACCGACAGCACCTTCGTGCAGGGCTCGGACGTCGAGGGTGTCGTGACCGGCGACGTCGGCGACGGCGCCGTCATCGCCAACGACAGCGACCTGACCGGCGTGAACACCGGCTCGGTGGGCGGCGACATGATCACCGTCGACGACTCCGACGTCGGGAACCTCGTCACCGGCGACGGCAACGTCACCGCCAACGAGGGCAACGCCGCCGGCGGCGATCAGGCCGTCGACAACAGCGGCCCGGTCAACCAGGGCGGCGGCAACCAGGCCATCGCCGAGGGTGACGGCAACGCCAACGCCGGCGGGACCCAGACCAACATCGACTTCAACCAGGACAACTCCGGTGACGACTCGGGTGGCGACGTCAACCTCAACCTCGGTGGCACGCAGGTCGTGAACGACAGCGAGACCGACATCGACGCCGACATCGACAACTCGATCAACGACTCGCAGTTCGCCGACGACGGCTCCGCCATCTCCGACGAGGGCGACGCCCTCGCTTCGCAGGACAGCGTGGTCGCCAACGACGACAGCCAGGCCGTCGGCGAGGCCGACGTCGACATCGAGTCCGAGGTCGAGGTCGAGGTCGAGACCGAGTCCGGCGACGTCGACATCGAGGAGACCGCTCCGGTCGAGGCCGAGCTGCTGGAGGACTGATCCAGACGACAACCGACAACTGAACCTCGACGAGGGCCCGGGCCACCACGGTCCGGGCCCTCGGCGCGTCCAGAGGACGACGCACTTCGCTAAGTTCAGCCGGTGAACGAAGGGCGGCGCACAAGCAGATGAGCGACGAGAACACACCGGCGGTCAAGCGGGGTCTCGACATTCTCGACGCCGCCGCCGAGGCGGCCAGGCGGCGGGACCGCCTCGACCTGGTCGAACGAGCCGAAGCCGCGAAGGCCCGCCTGAGAGCACCCGGCGTCACCGTCGTGGTCGCCGGCGAGTTCAAGCAGGGCAAGTCCACGCTCGTGAACTCGCTGCTCAACGCGCAGATCAGCCCCGTCGACGACGATCTCGCCACGACGGTACCGCTGCTCGTCGGCTACGCCGATCCGGCGAGCGCCAACGTCCTCCAGGAGGACCCGGAGGACAGCGACGTCATCCACGACCGACCGATCCGCCCGGAGGACATCGGCAGCTGGGTGTCGGAGAGCACCAACCCGGGCAACCATCTCAAGGTCCAGATCGCCAAGATCGGCCTGCCCCGCCGACTGCTCTCCGCTGGCTTGGAGCTCGTCGACACGCCCGGCGTGGGTGGCCTCGAGTCGGCCCACGGGCGGTCGACCATGGCGGCGCTCCCGATGGCCGAGGCCGTGCTCTTCCTCACCGACTCGTCGCAGGCGTTCACGGCGAGCGAGCTCGGGTTCCTCGAGCAGGCGGTCGGATTGTGCCCCACCGTCGCTGTGGTGATGACCAAGACCGACCTCTACCCCGAGTGGCGTCGGATCCGCGACGAGAACCAGCAATATCTTCGCGAGCGTGACCTCGACCTGCCGATGGTCCCGGTCTCGTCGAGTCTGCGGCAGACGGCCATCGGGCGTTCGGACGAGACCCTCAACGCCGAGAGCGGCTACCCGGAGCTCGTGAAGTTCCTCCGCGAGAACGTCGTCTCCGACGCCGAGAAGACCGCCCTCCGGGCCGCGGCCAACGACGTCTACTCGATCGTCGATCAGCTCGAGTCGATCATGGAATCCGAGCGGGCGATCCTCGCCGACCCCGATCGAGCGGCCGAGCTGACACGCCAGATGGAGACGGCCAAGGAACGTGCAGACCGGCTCCGCACGGCCGCCTCGCGATGGCACACCACCCTCAACGACGGCATCAGCGATCTCACGTCCGACATCGATCACGACCTCCGGTCCCGCACCCGTCAGCTGATCGCCGAGGTCGAGGCCACGATCGAGGCCGGCGACCCGACGGACATGGCCGAGGAGCTGCCACCGATGGTCGAGCAGCGGCTGATGGAGGACATCGCCGAGAACTACACCGACCTGTCGCAACGGGCCGAGGAGCTCGCCGCCAGGGTCGAGGAGCACTTCGCGGGTGAGGAGTCCGACCTCACGGCCGGTCTCAAGATCGCTGCGCCCGTCAAGGCGCTGGAGCGGGCCGGCCGCCTCGAGTTCGACATCGCCGAGCGCCCGGGCTTCGGCGAGAACCTGCTCACCGGCATGCGCAGCTCCTACGGCGGCATGCTCATGTTCGGCATGCTGGGCAGCTTCATCGGCATGGCGACCTTCGGTCCGCTCAGCCTCGGCGCCGGCGTGCTCATGGGACGCAAAGGAGCGAAGGACGAGAAGCAACGCCAGCTGACCTTCCGGCGCCAGCAGGCCAAGCAAGGCATCCGGAAGTACATCGACGACGTCACGTTCCGGGTGTCGAAGCACTCCCGAGACACCCTTCGAGGCATCCAGCGAGAGATCCGCGACACCAACATGGAGCGGGCCTCGGAGCTGCAGACCACGGCCGGCGAGGCGCTGAGCAACGCCCAGCGGACCTACAAGACCACGCAGCAGGAGGCGAAGACCCGCCTGGCCGACCTCGACAAGGCGCTCGACCACGTCCGCCGGGTCCGAACGGCCACCTCCGAGCTGCTGGAGCGAGACACGTGAGCCTCGCCGACGGCGCACGCGACCTCCTCGAGCACGCCCGGGTCGCCTACCAAGGTCACCCCGCCGAGGCCGAGGTCACCGCACTCGCGACGCGACTCAACGACCCGCTGCGGGTCGCCATCGCCGGCAAGGTCAAGGCCGGCAAGTCGACCCTCCTCAACGCCCTCGTGGGCGAACGCCTCGCGCCGACCGACGCCAGCGAGTGCACCCGGGTCGTCACCTGGTACCGCGACGGCGTGACCTACCGGGTCACGCTGCACCCGATGCAGGGCGAGCCGATCCCGGCGCCGTTCCGTCGCGAGGACGGGGCGCTCGACATCGACCTCGGCGGACGGCCGCACACCGACATCAACGAGATCGAGGTCGAGTGGCCCTCGGCCTCGCTGCGCCGGATGACCCTGATCGACACGCCCGGCATCGACTCGCTGTCGACCGACATCTCGGCCCGAGCCGAGAAGTTCCTCGCACCCGAGGACGACGTCCCCACCGCCGCCGATGCGGTGCTCTACCTCATGCGGCACCTGCACGCCGGCGACGTCCGCTTCCTCGAGTCGTTCCACGACGAAGAGGTCGCACAGGCCACACCGATCAACGCCATCGCCGTGCTGTCACGCGCGGACGAGATCGGCGTCGCCCGTCTCGACGCGATGGCCTCCGCCCGACGCATCGCCCACCGCTACCGCGGCCAGACCAAGGTCCGGCGACTCTGCCAGACCGTGCTCCCGGTGGCCGGCCTCCTCGCCGAGACCGCCGTGACGCTCAACGAGAGCGAGTTCCGTCGGCTCCGTCAGCTCGCCGCGCTCGACCGGGACCGCATCGACGAGCTGCTCCTCAGCGTCGACCGCTTCGTCGCCGACTACCCCGACCTCGAGGTGCTCCCCATCGAGCGGTCCGAGCTGCTCGACCGGTTCGGCATGTTCGGTGTGCGCTTGAGCATCGCCCTCCTCCGTCAGGACAAGGTCACGACCGCCTCGCAGCTCGCCATCGAGCTGGCCCAGCGCAGCGGACTCAACGAGCTCAGGTCGGTGCTGTCCGAGCAGTTCTCGGCCCGCGCCGACGTGCTCAAGGCCCGATCGGTCGTCGTCGCGCTGGAGGACCTCATCCTCCGCTCACCCCCGGCCGAGTCCGAGGCACTCGACACCGCGCTCGAGCGCTTCCAGGCATCAGCCCACGAGTTCGCGGAGATCCGACTGCTCAACGCCATCCGGCTCGGCTCGGTCGGGTTCTCCGCCGAGGAGATCGAGGTCGCCGAACGGCTGCTGGGCGCCGGCGGCAACGCGGTCGCCCACCGACTGGGCGTGGAGCTCGAGGTCGGCCTCGACGAGCAGCGCGCCCTCGCGCTCGAGCTGCACCAGCGCTGGCAGCGGCGAGGTGAGAGCCCGCTGTCGACGCGCGACGTCGTCGAGGCGTCTCGCATCTTGTCCCGGACCTGCGAGGGGATCCTCGCTGGTCTGGCTGCGGTCAGTCGCTGAGCGTTCGACGCAGCTTCCTGGGTCCGTCCGCAGGGTGGGGCCTGTCACCGATGACGCCCCTCGTCCTCGCTTCGCTGCGGGCGTGGGGCCCCACATCGGCGCCACCCACCCTGCTCCAACCATGCCCGTCGTCAATGGGGGGTTGGGGGGTTACGGCTGGAGGCCGAAGTGCTCGTACAGGGACAGCCGCTCTGAACCGGTCGGGGCGATGTGGGTCTTCATCGACGGGGCGTGCTTCACGGCGTCGCGGTCGAAGGGCACCACCAGCGAGCCGTTCTCGCTCGTCACGGCCGACAGCGGCACCAGGTGCTCGCGCCGGAGACGTCCGGTCCGGACCGCGAGCCACTCGGGCTCCAGCGTGGACGGATCGGCGATCACGTCGGTGATGGTGCCGATCTCGTCGCCACTGCGGCCGACGAGCGTGCGGTCGATCAACTTCTCGGTCATGGGCTGGCTCCCCCGGTCCGGCCCGCGCCCCTCCATGTTGCCATCGCCGTCATCCGATCTCAACGCGACCGCAATGCTCTGCTCACGCCGCAGCCGTCGCAACCCGCATCAGATCACCGCACGGCCGTCGACCCAGACCTCTCGCACGTTGGCTCTCGAGCCGAGGCGGACGAGACGCTCGAAGACCCGGGCGTCGTCGTCGAGGTCGGACCACGACGTGATCGAGGTCCCGTGGGCGGCCGGGTCGAGCACGACGGCGTCGAAGCGGCGGCCGGGTTCCAGCAGTCCGATGGGGAGGTCGAGCACCTCCGCGCCGCCGACGGTCGCCATCCAGAAGGCGGTCACGATGTCGATCCGGGCGTCGGCGACGCCGCGGTCCTCCGGTGCGCGTCGAGCGTCCACGCCGGCCTCGAGCATCCGGGAGGACGTCACGGCGGCACCGCACTCCCGGAGCATCGACGGTTCGTAGCCACCGGCGATGTCGGTTCCCAGGCCGATGCGAACGCCGGCGTCGAGCGCCCGGCGGATCGGGAACACCGCATCGCCGAAGTACGAGTTCGAGATCGGGCAGTGGGCGATGCCCGCCCGTCGCTCCCGGATCACGTCGAGGTCGGCGTCGAGGACGTGCGGGGCGTGGGCGAGCACCGTCGAGGGGCGCAGCAGGCCGAATCCGTCGAGCGCAGCGGTGTCGGTCATCCCCATCCGCTCGAGCACGTAGCCGTGCTGCCAGTCGCTCTCCGAGCAGTGGGTCTGCACGATCACGCCGGTGTCCTGGGCCAGCTCCCCCATCCCCGTGAGCAGCGCGTCGGTGCAGGCGGGGATGAACCGCGGTGTGATGATCGGGCGCACCAGGCCGTCGACCCCGGCGAGCGCGTGGATCGCCTCGATCGACCGGTGACTCGCCTCGACCCCGGCAGCGGCGTCGACGTCCCGGTACCACTCCGGCGTCCCCTCGGGATGGTCCATGCCGACCCGTCCGACGAAGGCACGCAGACCGCCATCGATGCAGGCCCGAGCGAGCTCGACCGTCGCCTCCTCGTGGACCGTGCCATAGAGCACAGCGGTCGTCGTGCCGTGGCCGAGCAACCCGGAGACGAGCGACCGCCACACGTCGACGGCGAAGGTGGTGTCGGCGTAGCGGGCCTCGAGCGGGAACGTGTGGTCGAACAACCACTGCTCCAGCGGCAGGTCGAGCGCAGCACCGAGCTGAGGCCACTGCGGTGCGTGGATGTGCAGGTCGACGAGTCCGGGCACGAGGACGGCGGGCGCGGTGACCTCCACGATCTCGTCCGCCGCGGCGAGCGCCGCCGCCCGGCCCGGATCATCGGCGGCGAGCATCGAGACGATCACGCCGTCGTCAACGATCACTGCGACGTCGGCGAGGACCTCGTGGGTGTGCCGATCGGGCGTCTGGTGGACCGTGGCCAACACGGCGAGCCGGGACATCCGCCAACACTAGGGACGGCGGCGCTGGGTCAGAGCCGTCCGGTCTCGTGCGCCCACATGGCCAGCTCGACCCGGTTCCGCGCCTGCAGCTTCATCATCAGGCTGGCGAGGTGTGTCTTCACCGTGCTGAGGCTGATGTGGAGCTCCTCGGCGATCTCGGCGTTCGTTCGTCCACGTGCGACGGTGACGAGCACCTCCTCCTCCCGCTCGGTGAGCGGATCGATGAGCTCCTCGGCAGCGACGACAGGAGCGACGTCGGCGAAGGCGGTCAGCAGGCGGGCGGTGACGCTCGGAGCGATGAGCGCCTCGCCCGAGGCCGCGGCCCGGACGGCCTGGATCAGCAGGTCCGGTCCTGCGTCCTTCAGCAGGAACCCTCGAGCACCGGCCTTGAGTGCCCCATGGACGTACTCGTCGAGGTCGAAGGTGGTGATGACGACGACCGCGAGCGGGTCGGCGACATCGGGCCCGGCGAGCTGGCGGGTGGCCTCGATGCCGTCGAGGATCGGCATGCGGATGTCGACCAGGCACACGTCGGGCCGCAACCGCTGCGCCAGCTCGACGGCGGTCGCTCCATCAGCGGCCTGACCGACGACCTCGATGTCGTCGGCGGCATCGAGGATCATCGCCAGGCCCGTCCGGACGAGATCCTGGTCGTCGGCGACGACGACGGTGATCGTCACGCCACGTTCCCCCGGCGCGGGAGCTCGGCCTCGACCCGCCAACCGATCGGCCCAGGACCGGCCGAGAAGTCGCCCCCGAGGAGCTCCACCCGCTCGCGCATCCCGATCAACCCGTAGCCGCGGTCGTCGCTGACGATCGCGGGCCGCCCGTCATCGGCGACGACCACCGAGACGGTCTCGGCGTCGACCACGACGCGGACCGACACCGACGAGGCGCCATCGGCGTGTCTGGCGGCGTTGGTGATCGACTCCTGGGCGAGGCGGTAGACCGCGGCCTGCACCGACGGACGGAGCTGATCGGCCCGGCCCTCGACGACGAGGTCCAGCTCGAGGGTGCCGGCGACCGCAGCGAGCTCGCCGAGGTGGGCGATCCGGCGACCCGGATCGAGATCGACGTCCTCGTCGCCCCGCCGCAGCGCCCGGACGAGCGCCCGCATCTCCTCGAGGGTGCGGGAGGCGGCGTCCTCGATCACCTCGAGGGCCTCGACCGCGGCCTCCGGGCGTCGGTCGGCCAGCGCCCGACCTGCCTGGGCTTGGACGGCGATCGCCGAGACGTGGTGGGCGACCGTGTCGTGGAGCTCTCGGGCGAGCTGCTCCCGCTCCTCGGCCCGAGCCCGCTCCTGACGTTGCCCCCGAGCCTCTTCGGCGAACCGCACCAGCAAGCCCGCGCCGATGGTGAGCGTCACGATCACGAAGCCGCCGATGGCGTCAGCGGTCTCACCGGTCTCGTCCAACGCGCCCAGCGTCGCGGCGAGGTACATCAACCACACCACCGTGAGTGCCTCGCGTCCCGAACCCCACCGGAAGAGCGCGAACGGCAGGGCCAACAGGACCACCATCGTGTTGAGCCCCTCCCAGGAGACCCCTCGGGCGAGCGCGACGAGATCGACCAGTACCACCACGCCGAACACGGCCGCCATGGCCGGCCCGGGATGAGCCCGCCGCACCCACAGGGCGGGCAACGCGACGAGCAGGACCCCGAGCGACGCCGCGGGCCAGATCAGGTCGTCGCGGACGACGGTCTCGACCACGGCGGCCATCGCGATGGCACCGATGACCAGAGCCCTGCCCGGGGTCGCAGCGGGCGGCGTGACGCGCTCGGCCTGCCAGAACGAGCGAAGGGCACCGAGCAGCACCTGACCAGCGTAGGAAGTCGGGCGCGGCCCGGCATCGGCCGAAAGGACGGCACCGCGCTCGGTACATCGACCGGGCCCGGAACCGTCCGGCCGCCCGATGTGGATCGGGGCGCCGAGGAGGAGCGTGGGAGACGAGCCGGCGGCCACGAGGGCCGTCGCGAACAGGGAGCTCGTCATGTCCACCCACCTGTACCGACTCGGGCGGTCCGCCGCCCGGCATCCGGGGCGGATGATCGCGGCCTGGGCCGTCATCGCCGCTCTCGTCATCGCCACCGCGGGCGCCGTCGGCGCCGATCGGGAGGACTCCTTCGAGGTTCCCGGCCTCGACTCGCAGCGAGCCATCGAGCTGCTGGAGGCGGCCGGTTCCGACCGGGCCGGGCTCGACGTCCGCGTGGTCACCACACCGCTGGCGGAGGCGGCGTCCTTCTCCACGGCCGACCCCGAGCTCGTCGACGACCTCACCGTCCTGCGTGACCATCTGGTCGAGCTGCCGAACGTCATCGCCGTGACCGACCCCGCCGGGGCGCTCGCCGACGACCCGTCGGCCGCCGTCGAGGCCGGTCTCGTCTCACCCGACGGAGAGGTCGCCGTCCTCAACGTGCGCTACCCGGTGCTCGAGGAGCTCGAACCGGCCGATCTCGACCGGCTCTTCGACGCCCTCGACGACGTGCGGGTCGACGCCGGCCTGCAGATCGAGGTCGCCGGCGACCTCCTCGACTCCTTCGAGGAGACGGGGAGCAGCACCGCCGAGCTGATCGGCCTCGCCGCCGCGGTCGTGATCCTGCTGGTGGCGTTCGGCTCGGTCATCGCCATGGGTCTGCCGATCGCGCTGGCGGTCGCCGGACTGGCGCTCGGCATCAGCCTGATGGGGCTCATCGGCCACCTGATCGAGATCCCCAGCTGGGCGCCGGACATCGCCACCATGATCGGCCTCGGCGTCGGCATCGACTACGCGCTGTTCCTCGTCACCCGACATCGGGAGCTGCTCTCCCAGGGTCACTCCGTGGAGGAGGCGGCCGGTCGTGCGACCGCCACCGCCGGTCAGTCGGTCGTGTTCGCCGGCGGCACCGTGGTGATCGCGATCCTCGGCCTCGCCGTCGCCGGCGTGCCGTTCATGACCGCGGTCGCGGTCTCGACCTCCGCCGTCGTCGCCGTGATGGTCCTCGCGTCGATCACCGTCCTGCCGGCCCTCCTCGGGTTGGCCGGACACCGCATCGACCGGTTCCGGGTGCATCGCCGATCGAACGGCACCGGGGTCGGTGCCGGCTGGCACCGCTGGGGCGCTCACGTGTCCCGCCACGCCGTCGCTTACGCGGTGGGCGTCACGACGCTGCTGCTCGCGCTCACCGCCCCGGTGCTCGCGCTCCGCCTCGGCTTCCCCGACGACGGGACGCAGCCGGAGAGCCACACCTCCCGACGGGCGTATGACCTCGTGGCCGACGGCTTCGGTCCGGGCACCAACGGGCCGCTGTACGTCGTGGTCGACCTCAGCGCCGACGGCGACCCCGCCGTCGTCGACGAGCTGGCCGACGCCGTGCGCCGGGACCCCGGTGTCGTCGACGTGGCCGCTACCGCGGTCGACCCGACGGGCAGCGTTGCCTCCTTCGTGGCGATCCCGACCTCGGCGCCGCAGGACGAGGCGACGGTCGAGACGATCGACCGCCTCCGGAGCGAGGTCTTCCCTACCGTCCTCGGTGACAGCGAGGTGTCCGCGCACGTCGGAGGATCGACGGCGAACTTCGCCGACATCGGCGATCGCGTCGCCGATCGCCTGCCGGTGTTCATCGCCGCCGTCGTGCTGCTGAGCTTCCTGCTCCTCACGCTGGTCTTCCGGTCACCCGTGGTCGCCCTCAAGGCGGCGTTGCTCAACCTGCTGAGCATCGGTGCCGCCTACGGCGTGCTGGTGATGGTCTTCCAGTGGGGCTGGGGCAAGGAGCTCATCGGACTCGAGACGACCGTCCCGATCGTCTCGTTCATCCCGATGTTCATGTTCGCCATCCTCTTCGGGCTCTCGATGGACTACGAGGTCTTCCTCCTGTCCCGCGTGCGCGAGGAGTACGGCCGCTCCGGGGACAACGAGGCGTCCGTGATCGCCGGCATCGGCACCACCGCTCGCGTCATCACCTCGGCGGCACTGATCATGATCAGCGTCTTCGGTGGCTTCGTGCTCTCCGAGGATCCGGTCGTGAAGATGATGGGCCTCGGTCTGGCGACCGCGATCCTCGTCGACGCCACGATCGTCCGCATCGTCTTGGTGCCGGCGACGATGCGCCTCATGGGCGACGCCAACTGGTGGCTGCCCGGCTGGCTCGATCGCCTGCTCCCCCACGTCGACATCGACGCCGAGCCCTCCCCCGGGCGGGGACCCCGGAGCCCCGCCTCTGCGGTCGAGGTCGACCGCGAAGCCGCACTCAGCGGCGCCGACCGCTGAACGAGCTCAACGAACGACGAGAGAGGAACGACGACGATGAAGGCGATCGTGCAACACGCCTACGGTCCCCCGGGCCAGGTGCTCCGGCTGGAGGACCTGCCCGACCCGGAGCCCGGCCCGGGCGAGATCACCGTGACCACCGTCGCGGCGGCGGTGAACCCCGCCGACTGGCACATCGTGGGCGGTGAGCCTGGCCTCATGCGGCTCGCCGAGGGACTGCGGCGACCCCGCCAACGGATCCCCGGCTGGGATGTCGCCGGCCGGGTCCGGGCCGTCGGCGAGGGTGTCACCAGCCATCAGGTCGGTGACCGGGTCATCGGCTACCTCTGGAAGCAGGGGTCGGGCACGTTCGCCGAAACGGTGATCGGTCCGGCACAGCGATTCGTCCGGGCACCGCAGACATGGTCCGACGAGGAGGCAGCCGGGCTCCCCCTCGCCGGGGTGACCGCGCTCCAGGGCCTCCGGGTCGGCGGGGTGACCGAGGGGAGCCGGGTGCTGATCGTCGGTGCGTCGGGCGGGGTCGGCAGCTTCGCCGTGCCCCTCGCCCGGCACCTCGGCGCCGAGCTCGTCACCGGCGTGTGCGGTCCGGACAGCGTCGAGCGCGTCCGCTCCGTCGGTGCGCACCGAGTGATCGATCACACCGCCGAGGCGTGGGCGACCGGCGGCGACCACGACGTGGTGCTGCACCTCGGTGGGTCGGCGTCGGCGAGCACGGCAGCGAGGGCGTTGCGCCGCGGCGGGGTGGTCGTCGAGAGCTCGGGTGAGGGCGGCGGACGCGTGCTCGGTCCGCTGCCGCGACTGCTGGGCGGTCGGCTCCGGTCGATGCTCACCCGGCGCTACCGGGTCACGATGCTCAGCGCAGGCGCAGACCGAGAGGATATGGAGCTGTTGGTGCGCCTCGCCGACGAGGGCGTGCTGACGCCCTTCGTCGAGCGGACCTGGTCGCTCGTGGACGCTCCGGCGGCGATCTCCCACGTGCGGACCGCCCACACGAAGGGCAAGGTCGTCCTCGTCCCGTAGTGACCACGGCCGCCGGCCCGGCGACGGCGACGGGCTGGCGGCTACGGTCCGCCTCGACGAGGAGGTGCGCCGTGGAGGAACTCGAGGGCAAGGTCGCCGTCGTCACGGGCGGGGCGAGCGGGATCGGGTTGGCGACGGCGCGACGGCTGGCCGCCCAGGGCATGCGGATCATGCTGGCCGATGTCGAGGCCGAGCGACTCGCCGTCGCCGTCGCCGAGCTGACCGAGGCGGGGGCCGAGGTCGACGGCACGGTCTGCGACGTCGCCGAGCGAGACTCGGTCGTCGCGCTCGCCGACGCGACCTGGGCCGCGTTCGGCGGCTGCCACGTGCTGTTCAACAACGCGGGCGTGGCCGTGTTCGGCGAGATGCGAGACATGAGCCACGACGACTGGCGCTGGGTGATCGACGTCGACCTGTGGGGCCCGATCCACGGCGTGGAGGTGTTCGTCCCCCGCATGGTCGAGCAGGGCCAGGGTGGGCACGTGATCAACACGGCCTCCTTCGCCGGCCTGGTGCCGAACCACGGGCTCGGGGCCTACTGCGTCGCCAAGTACGGCGTGGTCGCGCTGTCGGAGTGCCTCCGCTTCGAGATGAAGCCCCACGACATCGGCGTCTCGGTGGTCTGCCCGATGCGGGTGATGACCGACATCGACGGCTCCCATCGAAACCGGCAGACCGACTACGGCGGCGAGGTGGCAGGCCGGGGACCGGCGGAGCCGCCGCCCGAGGAGACCTTCGCCGGCGACCAGATCACGGCCGACGACGCGGCCGACCTGATCGTGCGGGCCGTGCAGCAGAACGTGCTGTACGTCCACACGCACCGAACGTCGCAGGAGATCATCCGTCGACGCTTCGACCGGATCGATCGGGCCTTCGACGAGCTCGGGGTGGAGTAAGACCCGGGCCGGGCATCAAGCCTCGAGCGACCCGGTGATCTCTCGGTAGATCGCCACGTGCTCGGCGGCCGGCTCGTCCCACGACCAGTCGTCGGACATGCCGTTGCGTTGGGCACGACGACGCCGATCGAGATCGCACCAGCCCCGAACCGCCCGATGCACGGCATCGAGCCAGCCGAGGTCGTCGTTGGTGACGGCGACGAAGCCGGTCCCGGCATCGTCGTCGGCGTCGAGATCGATCACGGTGTCGTGGAGCCCGCCAACGTCGGTGACGACGGGGAGGCAGCCGTACTGCATCGCCTGCATCTGAGCGAGACCGCACGGCTCGAAGCGTGACGGCATGGCGAACAGGTCTGCCGCACCGAAGATGCGATGGGCGAGCACCGGGTCGTAGTCGTCGATCAGCGCGACCCGGGCGGGATCGGCGGCCGCCGCTGCGGCGCCTGCAGCAGCCAGGTCGGGGTCCCCACTCCCGAGGATGACGAGCTGAGCGTCCATGCCCGCCAGGTACGGGGTGAGCGCGAGCACTCGGTCGACGCCCTTCTGGTGGGTGAAGCGGGTGACGGTCCCGATCAGCGGGCCGCTCGACTCCGCGAGGCCGAGCTGACGGCGCAACGCTGCGGTGTTGGTGGGCCGGTCGCCGAGGCTCCCTCGGTCGTAGGTGGTCGGCAGGTCGGTGTCGGTCGACGGATCCCACATCTCGACGTCGATGCCGTTGCGGATGCCGACGAGGTCGTCGCCGCGGGCGACGAGGTCCTCGTACAGCCCCATCCCACCCTCGGGGGTCCGGATCTCGTTGGCGTAGTTGGGGCTGACGGCGATGACACGGTCGGCGCTGGCGATCGCCCCGGCCAGCGGGATCGTGTGGTCGTACCGGCGGTAGGGCACCGATCGGGGTCCGAGCAGGTCGAGCCACATGGCGTCGGCGTTGCCCTGGTAGGCGAGGTTGTGGATCGTGAGCACCGACGGCCGGGGCTCGGCCAGGAGCGGGAGGACCGCGGCGGTGTGCCAGTCGTTGATGTGGACGACGTCGACGTCGAGCTCCTCGGCCAGCGCGGCGACACCGGCGCAGTAGGAGAAGAAGCGCCGGTCGTTGTCGGCCCAGGCGACACCCGTGACCGGGTCGACGTACGGATGGGGTCTGGCCATCGCCGGAACCGACACGAGGTGGAGCGCGTCGTTGGTCGGATGCGTGCCCGAGCGGGCGCGGGCCCAACCCGCCCAGCTCGGCACGCTCAGGTCGAGCACCGTCTCACCCCCGAGCTCGACGCCGCCGTAGTCGGGCAGCACCAGCTCGACCTCGAGGTCACCCCGGGAGCGCAGGGCCCGCACCAGACCCGACACCGCTGCTCCGAGGCCCCCCGTCGAAGCGAGCGGGGTCAACTCCGCCGTCGCCATCAGCACACGCACGCCGCCAACGATGCCACTTCGCCGCGCCGGCGCTTGACCTCCCCCACCTCCCCGGCGAGCCTGTGGCGCCATGGCCCCCGTCCCGGACGTCGCCGTCCTCGGCGATCACGATCTCCACCTCTTCAACGAGGGCACGCACACCCGGCTCTTCGATCGCCTCGGGGCGCTGCCGGTCGACGGCGGCACCGTGTTCCGGGTCTGGGCGCCCGACGCCGACGCCGTGTCGGTGGTCGGTGACTTCAACGGCTGGAACGGCGACGCGGACCACCTCGGTGCTGTGGATTCGACCGGGCTGTGGGAGAGCTTCATCCCGGGTGTCGGCTCGGGCGCGATCTACAAGCTCCGCGTCCGGTCGAAGCACGGCTACGTGGTCGACAAGGCGGACCCCGTCGCAGCCTTCGCCGAGACCCCACCGCGCACGGCGTCGGTCGTGTGGGAGCTCGGCCACGAGTGGAACGACGCCGACTGGCTCGCCTCCCGAGGCGAGCGGCAGGCTCGGGACCGGCCGATGTCGATCTACGAGGTCCACCTCGGCTCGTGGAAGCGCAAGGTCGAGGACGGCGACCGGTGGCTGACCTACCGGGAGCTCGGCGTCGAGCTGGCCGACCACTGCACGGCGCACGGCTTCACGCACGTCGAGGTGCTCCCCGTCGCCGAGTTCCCCTTCGACGGCTCGTGGGGGTACCAGGGCACCGGCTTCTTCGCCCCGACCTCCCGCTTCGGCACCCCCGACGACTTCTGCTGGATGGTCGACCACCTGCACCAGCACGGCATCGGGGTCATCGTCGACTGGGTGCCGTCGCACTTCCCGTCCGACGAGCACGGCCTCGGCTACTTCGACGGCACGTACCTCTACGAGCACCTCGATCCCCGCCGCCGGATCCATCCCGACTGGGGCTCGCTGTCGTTCAACTACGGCCGCAACGAGGTGCGCTCGTTCCTGCTGTCCTCGGGCCGGAACTGGATCGAGCGCTACCACGTCGACGGGCTGCGGGTCGATGCCGTCGCATCGATGCTCTACCTCGACTACTCCCGCAAGGACGGCGAGTGGTCCCCCAACGCCTACGGCGGCAAGGAGGACCTCGACGCCATCGCGTTCCTCCGTCAGTGCAACGCCGCGCTGTACGAGGCGTACCCCGACATCGTCACGATCGCCGAGGAGTCGACCGCCTGGCCGATGGTGTCGCGGCCGCCCGACGTCGGCGGTCTCGGCTTCGGCTTCAAGTGGGACATGGGGTGGATGCACGACACCCTCGACTTCCTGTCGAAGGACCCCATCCACCGCCGGTTCCACCACGACCAGCTGACCTTCCGCAGCCTCTACGTGGCGAGCGAGAACTACGTGCTCCCGCTCTCGCACGACGAGGTCGTCCACGGCAAGGGCTCGCTGCTCGGCAAGATGCCCGGCGACCGGTGGCAGCAGTTCGCCAACCTCCGCCTCCTCTACGGCTGGCAGCACGCGCAGCCCGGCAAGAAGCTGCTCTTCATGGGCGGCGAGTTCGGCCAGGTCCAGGAGTGGAGCCACGAGCGCTCGCTCGACTGGCACCTGCTCGACGACGAGCTGCACGCCGGGATGCTCGCGTGGGTCGGCCACCTCAACCGACTCCACCAGTCGGTGCCCGCGCTCCACGAGCGTGACTGCGAGGGCGACGGGCTCGACTGGGTCGTGGCCGACGACCGGGAGAACAGCGTCTTCGCGCTGCTCCGCCGCGACCACCACGGCCACCCACTGCTCGCCGTGCTCAACGCCACCCCGGTGCCGCGACCCGAGTACCGGGTCGGTGTGCCGGGCGGCATGTCGTGGACCGTCGTCGCCAACTCCGACGACCCGACCTATGGCGGATCCGGCTACTGGCCCGCCGTGGGCGTTGAGTCGTCATCGGTGCCCTCCCACGGGCGCCCGGCGTCGGTCGTGCTCGACCTGCCACCGATGTCGCTCGTGATGCTCCTCGACGACCGCTAGCCCGGCAGGTCGTCCCAGAGCTCGGTCAGGGCGGCCGATCACGGCAGCAGATCCAAGGCTTCGACATGCGATGGTCGGACCACGCTGAAGTGGCGACGGTCCAGCGTCGCCAGTCGACTCGAGACAAGCGGCGTGGTGTCGGTCGCGACGATCAGCCGCTGCGACGAGTGGCCCGGTGTCGACGACGAGCAGGACTCAGCTGCGTCCGAAGCCGTCAGCGAGCAGATCATCGATCCGATCGGTGATGCCGTGCTCGGTTTCTCCGATCGCCCCGAACGCCAACCGGCGCGGGCCGGACCCCGGAACATCGCTCGGCAGCGCCGCAGCGAACTCCTCGATCAACGTCTCGACCCGAACGCCGCGCCGAAGGGCGGCGGCCTCGAGGCGACACATCGTCTCATCGGGCAGCTCAACCATGGCCATGTCGACCAGCGTACGGGCCGACCAACCCGCTCTTCGGGGCGGATGATCGCGGCCTGCAGCCTGCACCACCGCGATGCTCGTCGCCCCTCCTCAGCTGTGGGGGTTCCCGGTCGCATGGGACTCGATCGTCGACACGGGAAGCGAGAGGTGAGTCCGACCGGCTCATGATCTGCCGAAGACCCACGCCACAGCACCACACACCACGACCTGGCAACCGACGAGTCCCATCGCGTACAGGCCCCCAACCAGCTCCGGGTCACCCTCACGTTGACCGTTCAGTCCCCACGCCCAGAGCCACCACGTCGGCACGGTGATACCCAAGACGTAGGGCCACAACGCGCGTTGTCGCTGCAGCGCCTTCGACACGATGAACCACAGCGTCCAGCAGGTGATGCCGAGCAGAGTCAGGTTCACGACAAGGTGAGCCGTCGTCATCTGCCTGACGACGACCGTCGAGACACATGCCGAGATGGCCCCGCCGATACGCACCATCGCGTCACGGTTCAGGACCGACCTCCCTGATCCCGGGCTCTCCGGTTCTGCGGCCATCAGTGAGGAAGCTCGTCCCAGAGTTCGGTCAGCCCGGCCTCGGCGGAGTCGCAGGCTCGGAGGCGGTGACGCACATCCTGGTCGCCGGCCAGCGCAGCCAGAGCGGGAACCCGTCTGCGGGCCTCGGCCCAGGCGTTCTGACCAGACAACCGATCGTGCGTGAAGGTCAGCGGGAGCAACCGGGCGAACGAAGCGAGACGAGCAGCGCCACCGGCGAACGGGCCCGTACGGGACGGCGTGCGCTTGGCGGTGAAGGGATGCTCCGCCCAGACCTCGTGGAGGCCGTCGTAGAACTCGTCGTCGACGGCCAGGTGGACGTGCTCGACCCGAAGCTGGGTGGCCGTCGCAGCGCACATCAGGCACGGTTCCAGCGTCGTGTAGAGATGCAGCCCTCGTGCGTCCCACGACTCCATCCCGGCGAAGGCGTTCATCTCGGCGTGGGCGAGCATGTTGCCGCCGAGCTGCCGCTCGCCCGGCTTCGGCTCGGTCACCCGGTTGCGGCCCCGGGTGACGATTCGTCGGGCGACCGGATCGAACAGGACGGCACCGATGCCGAAGTTGCCCTCGGTCCACGAGGTCCACGCCTCATCGAAGGCGGCGTGCCAGGGCTCGTCGAGCCCGGCCCACACCTCGGCCGCCGTGGTCAACCGATCGACTCGCCCTGGGCGAAGCGGGCCCGACCCAGCTCGCTCCACCCGGCCAGGTCGGGATGGGCGGGCACGACCCGCACGGTCAGTCCGAAGGTGCCGGTCTGGTCGACGCCCACGTCACCGCGGTAGCCGTGCACGCCGTCGCCATCGCCATCGTGGGTCATGTCCATGCCGGCGGCCTCGACGATCTCGTCGTCGGCGTCGACCCGCCCGACCAGCACCTGGACGCGCACGTCGGCCGGATCGAGGCCGCCCAGGGCGACCTCGGCGCCGACCTGCTGCTCGCGTGAACCGGACGGCTCCACCCACACCGACCGCACGGCGACATCCGACCAGGCTCCGAGCACCCGCCGCTTCCACCCGGCGAGGTCACGGGCCCGTTGGGCACCGTCGGCGAGGAGCGGATCGACTCGGTTGGCGGCCGGGACGTAGAGGTCGTCGACGTAGTCGCGCAGCATCCGGGAGGCCGTCACCTTCGGCCCGAGGATCCGGATGGAGTCGCGGACCCTGGTGAGCCAGCCACCCGGGTTGCCGTCGACGCCGCGGGCGTAGAAGGACGGGACGACATCGTCCTCGAGCATGGCCAGCAGCGACTGCGACTCGAGCAGATCTCGGGCGTCGACGTCCTCGACGTCGTCGAACGACGGGATGGCCCAACCGACGCGCGGCTCGTACATCTCGTCCCACCACCCGTCGAGGATCGACAGGTTCAGCGCGCCGTTGAAGACGACCTTCATGCCGCTGGTGCCGCACGCTTCCATCGGGCGACGAGGCGTGTTCAGCCACACGTCGACCCCGTGGTACATCGCTCGGCCGACGGCGATGTCGTAGTCGTCGAGCAGCACGATGCGATGGCGGAGATCAGGATCGGCCGCCGCCTCGAAGATCAGCTGCAGGAGCCGCTTGCCGTGCTCGTCGGCCGGATGCGCCTTGCCGGCGAACAGGAACTGCACCGGCCGCTCCCGGTCGAGCAGGAGACGCCGGAGCCGGTCCTTGTCCGACAGCAGCAGCGACGCCCGCTTGTACGTCGCGAAGCGGCGCGCGAAGCCGATCGTCAGCGCGTCGGGATCGAGGATCGTGTCGGCCCACGCCGCCTCGGCCGGAGAGTGGCCTCGCTTGACGAGGGCCTCCCGCACGTGGCGCCGTGCGTAGGTGACCAGCCGCTGTCGGGCGGCGCGCCGGGCCGCCCACAGCTCGGCGTCGCTGACCTGCTCCAGCTCGTCCCATCGGTCCGGCTCAGCGCTCGGCCAGTTCGAGCCGATCCGCCGGTCGAGCAGGTCGGACATCTCGCCCGAGGTCCACGACCGGGCGTGCACGCCGTTGGTGACGTGCCCGATCGGCACCTCGTCGACCGGCACGTCCGGCCAGACCCCGCTGAACATCTCCCGGCTCACCGCTCCGTGGAGCTTGGCGACGCCGTTGGACCGCTCGGAGAGGCGGAGGCCCATGCAGGCCAGGTTGAAGACCTCTCCGTGAGCGGTGCCGGGCTCGTGCCCGAGGGCGAGGAGATCCTCGATGCTCACCCCGCACTCCGCAGCCCATCCACCGAAGTACCGCTCGACCAGATCACGACCGAAGCGATCGATGCCGGCCGGCACCGGGGTGTGCGTCGTGAAGATCGTCCCGGACCGGGCCGCCTCGATCGCCTCACCGAAGCTCATCCCCTGACCGGTCACGTGCTCCCGGATCCGCTCCAGACCCAGGAAACCAGCGTGGCCCTCGTTCATGTGGAACACCTGGGTGTCGTGGCCGAGCGCACGCAACGCCCGAACCCCGCCGATGCCGAGGATGATCTCCTGGCGGATCCGCTGCTCGGAGCTGCCGCCGTAGAGGCGGTCGGTGATGGTCGAGCCGGCCTCATCGTTGCCGTCGACGTCGGTGTCGAGCAGGTAGAGCTCGACCGTGCCGACCTCGGCCTTCCACACCCTGACGCGCACCCGGACGCCGGCGAGATCGACCTCGACCATGACGCCCGTGTCGGACAGCGCCATCTGGCGGGGCTCGAGGCGTGGGTAGGCCTCGTGCTGCCACCCGTGTCGATCGAGCGACTGCCGGAAGTACCCGTGCCGGTAGAAGAGCCCGATGCCGGTGAGGGGGATGCCGAGGTCGTTCGCGGCCTTGAGGTGATCGCCGGCGAGGATGCCCAGACCTCCGGAGTACTGGGGCAGCGATTCGGCGATGCCGAACTCGGGCGAGAAGTACGCGACCGACCGGAGACCGGACTCCGGCCGCTGGAGCTGGAACCAGCGCGGCCGGTCGAGGTCCCGCTGGAGCTCGTCGAGGACGTTCTTGGCCCGTGCCACGAAGTCGGGGTCGTCGGCGAGAGCGGCGAGGTGGTCGGGGTCCGCCGAGGCGAGGACGCTGACGGGCTCGAAGCCGTCGACCACCGAGGAGGGGTCGACCCGGGCGAACAGCTCTCGGACCCGGTCGTGCTGGACCCAACCCAGGTTCCGGGCCAGAGCGCTGAGCGGCTGGAGGGCATCGGGGAGCTCGGTCGCGACGGTGAAGGTGTGGAGGGCGCGCACGCGCGACACGGTACCGAGGGAACCCGACGATCGAGTTCGCCCTGGTCGCGCCGAGCTTGGGTACCCTGCGCCGTCATGTCCTCGGACGACGCTGGCCTGGTGGGCGGCCTGCTTCGGACGCTGACCGACGCGGCGCCGGCGACGGTGCTGCTGGTCAGCATCGGTGGCTTGCACGACCTACGACATCGCATCGGCTGGGCCGCCACCGACGGCATGCTGAGCGAGATGAGCGATCGGGTTCGTGCCTGCGCGGCCGCCGACGACCTCGTCATCCAACCGGAGGCCGGCACGGTGCTCGTCGTCCGGCCCAGCCCGGTCGACGTCGACGAGACCCTGGGCTCGGACGCCGGCGAGCTCGTGGCCGCCATCGTGGCCGCCGACGGCACCCCGACGACGCTCCTGCGATCTCAGCTCGGTGTCGCTGTCGGGGCGCTCGGGGCCGGCGACGATCCGCTGGAGCTGCTCGCCGACCTCGCCGGTGCGACCGACGACGCCCGCAGCCGCCACGACCACGTCCACGTCCTCCACGCCGACGATCGGGCGAGTCGGACCGAGGCTCGGCAGTACCGGCGCGACCTCCCCGAGGCGATCGCCGACGACCAGCTCCGACTCTGGTACCAGCCGAAGATCGATCTGCACACGGCCCGAGTCGTCGGCTTCGAGGCACTCGCCCGGTGGCCCGATGACGTCGGGCGAATGCGCTCACCTGCGGTCTTCGTGCCGCTGCTCGAGGAGAGCGAGGCCATCGTGCCGTTCGGTCGCTGGGCCATCGAGCGAGCGGTTGACGACCTCGCCGCCTGGGATCGCGCCGGCGCCTCGCCGGAGATGCAGGTGTCAGTGAACCTGTCCGCCCGCCAGCTCGCCCTCGACGACGTCGCCGCCGTGGTCGCTCGCGCGACCGCCAACGCCGCGATCGACCCGGCTCGACTGACCCTGGAGCTGACCGAGACCGCCGTGCTCGACGACCTGATCGGGGCCTCGACCCACCTGGGCGCGCTGCGCGACGCCGGAGCGATGGTGTCGCTCGACGACTTCGGTACCGGGTTCTCGAGCCTGTCGCTGCTCCGGCGCCTCCCGTTCGACGAGGTCAAGATCGACCGCAGCTTCATGTCCGAGCTCGGGCGCCGCCGCGGCGAGACGGCCCTCGTCGAGGGCATCGTGTCGCTGGCGCACCGCATCGGGCGCCGGATCGTGGCCGAGGGGGTCGAGTCGGTCGAGCAGCTCTCACTGCTCCTGGAGTACGGCTGCGATCAGGCGCAGGGGTTCTTGTTCTCGCGCCCGGTCCCACCGGAGGAGGCCGCGGCCACCGCTGCCGCGCCGGACGCGTTCGATGCGTCGGTCGCCGCGCATCTCGACGACGCACGCCGCGAGCGCTGACCTAACCGGCGACGACCATCACGACGGCGAGACCGACGCCGAGGACCACGATCAACCCGTCGAGGACCCCGAAGGGCGTCGAGCTGGCCGGCACCCGACTCCCCCCTCGGGTCATCAGGGCGTCCCCGAGCTCGACCGCACGTCGAACCGAGGTGGCGACCACCGTCGCCATCACGTCGAGGACGAGCGACGACAGCTTCCGGTCGTCCTTCGGCTCGCGCGTCCGGAGCACGAGCGCGACCGTGCGCATCTCGTCGATCAGCAAGGGCAGCACCCGGACGGAGAGCGCAAGTGCAGAGACCAGCTCGTCGACGGGCACGCGCAACGGTCGGAGCGGCCGGAGGATGGCGGCGATCGCCGGGGTGAGATCGGCCGCCGGTGTCGTCCACCCCACGAGCCCGGCGGTGCCGAGCACGACGATCGTGAGGGCGAAGAACCGGAGGAACGCCTCCAGCCCACCGACCTCGAAGCTCGTGCCTGCCACGACGATCTCGGGCTCGCCACCGGCGATGACCGCCAACGTCGCCGAGAGTCCCAGCCCCCACCAGAGCAACCGTGGCGGCCTCGGCAGCACCCCGAGCGGCAGCCCGGCGGCGACGAAGCCGACCACCGCCAGGCCGCCAGCGGTGGCGATCGCCGGCCATGACGCCCGTGCGGCGAGGGCGATGGTCATGGCGACGAGCACGAGGATCTTCGCCAGTGCCCCGGCGCGGTGGACGACCGAATCACCGGGGACGTAGCGGAGCACCGTGAGGTCGGCGAGGTCGCGAGAGCGTCGGCTCACGACACCCCTCCCCGATCGAGGCGCACCACCCGGGGCGCGAGCGGGGCCAACGGTGCCAGGTCGTGGGTCACCACGATGACGGTGCCGTCGATCTCGTCGAGGATGCGGACGAGCTGGGCTGACGCTTCGCCATCGAGCCCGGCGAAGGGCTCGTCCAGGACCAGGACGTCGCGTCCCCTGAGCAGGGCGCCGGCGAGCGCGACGAGCCGCTGCTGTCCGCCGGAGAGCTGATCGACGGGCCGCTCGAACAGGTGCGAGACGCCCAGGCGACCGGTGAGCTCGCGCACCTGACGCGACGCGGCCCCGACCTCCAGCTCGTGACGGACGAGGGGCCGGAGCAGCTGGAGGCGAGCCTGTTGGAGCACGAGCGCGAGGCGGCCGTCCACCTCGTCGAGCGGCGTGCCGTCGAGCGATGCGAGGCCCTCGGTCGGCACCAGGACCCCTGCCAGGATCTCGGCGAGTGTCGACTTGCCGGCACCGTTGTGCCCGACGACGGCGATGCGCTCGCCGATGGCGACGTCGAGCTCGACGTGCTGCAGGGCTCGACGGGCCCACGGGCTGCCGGCGGCGTGGACGTGACCGACGTCGCGGAGCTCGATCACACGACACCGCCCGGGTCGAGCTCGGTCAGCGTGCCCGCCTGGAGGCGGAACACCCGATCGGCGACGGCCACGTCGTCGATCAGGTGGGACGCGTGGACGACGGCGACACCGGCATCGGCGGCCGCTCGCAGTGCCGACCGGATCGCATCACGGCCTGGCGGGTCGATCATCGCCGTGCTCTCGTCGGAGAGCAGGAGCGCCGGGCGGCGGACGAGCGCCGCGGCGAGCGCGACTCGCTGCAGCTCCCCGCCGGACAGCTCGGCCGTCGGCCGGTCCGCAGCCTCGGGCAGCCCGACGACCGCGAGCGCCTCGGCGATCTCCAGCTCGGTGGGAGGACGCCGCAAGCCCCACGCGAGGTCGTCTCGAACCCGGGCACCGATCACCTGTGTCTCGGGACGCTGTGCGACCACGGCCACACCGCCGGGGCGGCCGAGTCCTGCGGTGGCGGGTCGCTCCACGGAACCCGCCTCGGCCGAGCGGGTCCCGGCGAGCAACGCCAGCAGCGAGGACTTCCCCGCGCCGTTGTGCCCGACGAGGACCGTGAGCGTGCCCGGCTCGATCACGAGGTCGACGCCGGCGAGGACGGGCCGGCCTTCGCGCTCGATCGAGACGTTCCGCAGTCGCAGCGGGACCGGGGCGATCGGGCCGCCGTCATCGGACTCGGGCTCCCTCGCCGGCGGCGGCTCACCGAGGCTTCGATCGACCCGTCGGAGGACGGGGCGGGCCAGCCGGCGGAGGAACAGGGCGAGCACGATCGAGACGCCCAACTGGAAGATCGGGACGGACCACCACCAGCCCCGCACGGCGGTGCTGACGACGTCGTCGCCGACGTCGGCGACCGGGTCGAGACCGATCGCTGACAGCGACTCGCTGAGCCCACCCCACTGCACCGTGACCTGTTCGAGCGCGAGACGCCGGAACTCGGTGAACACCCCGAGCACCGTCAGGGTGGCGGCGGCGACCACGGTCCACCCGACGACGAGGGTCACGGCGACGGTCCGCACCAACCCCCATCCGGCCCGGTGGCCCCAGCCGGCGACGAGACCCCACAGGACGGCGACGATCGCCGACTGCGCCGTACCGAAGCTGGCGAGCAGGAAGGCCAGCACGACCGTGACCCACCCGGCCACCGCGACCGCCCGATTCCGTCGACGCGCCGCCAGCACGGCGATCGGGACGGCGGCGAACGCCGGGCTGAGCGCGGAGAACGGCGTGAGCCGGCCGATGAAGAGCGCGAGCACGGCGAGGTCGGCGAGGACGACCGCCTCGGCCAGCTCCGCGGGCCGCAACGGTCCACGGGGGGCGGGGACCACCGGCCCACTGTGCCATCGGGCGTGAGCCGACCGGACAGCAGCACGGCACCGAAGTCGACCCGAGAGGAGGTGCGCCGAATGCCAGACTTGCCGCTCCGTCCGAGGAGGACCGGTCGATGCGCTGCCCCACCCTCACCGGCGAGCGAACCCTCCTCCGCGCCTGGAGCCCTGACGAGGCCGAGCGCTACGTCTCGTCCCGGGACGCCGAGATCATCCGGTGGACGACCGAGGAAGCCGACCTGACCGTCGCCGTCGCCAGGGCCGCGATCGGGGCGGCGATCGAGGACCAGGTCACCTACCCCTTCGCGATCGTCGACCCGGCGACGGGCGCACCGGTCGGGAACCTCCCGGTGATCCAACGCGGCGAGATGGTGACGATCGCGTACTGGCTCGCTCCCGCCGCCCGTGGTCGCGGCCTGCTCGGCGATGCGCTCGAGACCGTCCTCGAGTGGCTCCCGACGACCAGCGCCACCGTCGCCGTGCTGGACATCCACCCGGACAACGAGGCGTCGATCCGGGCTGCGCGGCGCGCCGGGTTCACCGAGATCGGGAGGCGGGCGTCCGACGCGTCCTGTGCGGCGGACGACGGATCGGTGCTGGTGTTCGAGCGTCCGGTGGTCCGCCCCGCCTGAGCGCCGGCGACCATTCGCTCGACCTGGGAGGGGTCGACGTGCATACTGGAGACGATGACCCGGGCCACCCTCCTCCTTCTGCTCATGTAGGCGAGCGCCGCCACATACGCCGCTCGCCGTGCCTCCTGCGCCCCACCGGGCCCAGGGGGTTTCTTGCTTTTCGGGGCCGGTGCCCCGGTTCATCGACCACTCAACGATCCACCACCAACGAGGAAGACCGACATGGCTGAGAAGATGCCGTTCGAGCGATACCGGCCCTTCGCACCCATCGGCCTCGACGACCGCACCTGGCCGGGTGCGGTGATCACCGAGGCTCCGATGTGGTGCTCGGTCGACCTTCGTGACGGCAACCAGGCCCTCATCGAGCCGATGGACGTCGAGCGCAAGGTGCGGATGTTCACGACGCTCGTCGAGATCGGGTTCAAGGAGATCGAGATCGGCTTCCCGTCGGCCTCCCAGCCCGACTTCGACTTCGCCCGCGTGCTCGCCGAGCAGGATCTGGTCCCCGACGACGTCACCTGCCAGGTGCTCGTCCAGGCCCGTCCCGAGCTGATCGAGAAGACCTTCTCCGCCATCCGGGGCATCCCCCGCTCGATCGTGCACCTCTACAACTCAACGTCCACCCTCCAGCGCCGGGTCGTGTTCCGCACCGATGTCGCCGGCATCAAGGACATCGCCGTGCGCGGCGCCGACCTCGTGCGGGCCAACATCGACCAGATGCGCGACGTCGAGGACGTGCGCCTGCAGTACTCACCCGAGAGCTTCACCGGGACCGAGCTCGAGGTGGCCCTCGAGGTGACCGAGGCGGTGCTCGATGTCTGGGAGCCGACCAAGGACCGCAAGGCGGTGGTCAACCTCCCGGCGACCGTCGAGATGGCCACGCCGAACATCTACGCCGACCAGATCGAGTGGATGCACCGGAACCTGTCACGTCGTGACGCCGTGATCCTCTCGCTGCACCCCCACAACGACCGCGGCACCGCCGTCGCCGCCGCCGAGCTGGGCGTCATGGCCGGCGCCGACCGGATCGAGGGCACCCTGTTCGGCAACGGCGAGCGCACCGGCAACGTCTGCATCCCGACGCTGGCGCTCAACCTGTTCAGCCAGGGCGTCGACCCGATGCTGGACTTCTCCGACATCGACGAGATCCGTCGGGTGACCGAGTACGCCAACCGCCTGCCGATCAACCCCCGGCACCCCTACGTGGGCGACCTCGTCTACACCGCCTTCTCGGGCTCCCACCAGGACGCGATCAAGAAGGGCATGGAGGACCTGCCAGACGACTACGAGGCGTGGGAGGTCCCGTACCTGCCGATCGATCCGGCTCACGTCGGTCGCTCGTACGAGGCGATCATCCGGGTCAACTCGCAGTCGGGCAAGGGCGGCGTCGCCTACATCCTGAAGAGCGAGTACGGCCTCGACCTGCCTCGCCGTTGCCAGATCGAGTTCTCGCAGGTCGTCCAGTCGATCACCGACGACTCCGGCGCCGAGATCAAGCCGGTGGAGATCTGGGAGACGTTCGAGAAGACCTACCTGGCGACCACGGCCCCGCTGCAGTTCCTCCGCCACCGGGCGACGACCGTGTCCGGCGACGAGGAGGACACCACCCTCACCGCCGACATCGTCTCCGGCGGAACCGAGCGGGAGATCTCGGCCTCGGGTTCCGGCCCGATCGAGGCCTTCTGCAACGCGCTGCGCCGGGACCTCGGCCTGGAGTTCCGCCTCGCCGACTACGCCGAGCACGCGGTTGGCGGCGGGGCGGATGCGAACGCCGTCGCCTACGTCGAGCTGGTCTCGACCGGCGGCGACCCCGTCTGGGGCGTCGGCATGCACAAGAGCATCGTGACCGCCTCCCTCCGGGCGATCGCCTCGGCGATCAACCGGGGCCACGCGAAGCTCGGGGGCTTCGACACGACTCCAGGTGCCTGACTTCTCCAAGCGAGCGCAGAAGAGGTTCACGGCGCACCTCCGACCGGATGAGGAGTTCGTGGTCGCCGGGGTGGTCCAACCCAAGGGATCGGTCAGCCGAGGGCTGAACGAGCGCGGTCGCCTCGGTTCGGCCATGGCCGACGCCGTCGCGGCCAAGCTCGACGACAGCGATGCCGGCCTGCTCGCCGATCGGGTGCCGAGACGCAACGGCTACCTCGTCGTCACGACGAGCCGGGTCGCGTGGTTGCGACAGGGCCGCTGGGGGTGGCCGACCCGCGATCTCGACGCCGAGTTCACCGCCGCCGAGCTCTCCGACGTCGACGAGCGCCCGGGCCAGGGGGTCGGCAACACCGACCTCACGCTGCGGTTCACCGACGGTTCGACGACCCAGCTCCTCGCGCACGCGTCGCAGGATCCTGAGCGGCTGCTGGCCGCGATCCGGTCGCTGCTCGCCGGGAACGAGCCGCCCACCTGAGGTGGCCGAGGGTCGATGGGGAGCACCATCGACCGAGGATCGCTCAAAGTGGCGTCGTGACCCCGAAGGGTGACTGATTCGCGGTACCGTCGGGCAGCGTGCCCGCTCCGACCGCACGCCGTCTCCCCTCGGGTCGCACCGCCGAGCTCGATGCCGCCCGAGGACTCCTCCTCGGCTCCGATCACGCCCGCGGTGTCCAGATCACCGGCCCGGGTGGCATCGGCAAGACCACCATCGCCCGGCGACTCGTCGCCGAGCTCCACGCCGACGATCGGCCGTGCGCCGTCGTCGAACGGCGGCTGAACGCGTCCCTCGTCGTCGCCCGCGTCGCACGTGCGCTGCCCGCTCGGGCGGCCTGGCTGCGGCGCGCCACCGATGACGCCGAACGGATCCGTCGCCTCGCCGCCGTGATGTGCGACGAGCCGCTGATCCTCGTGCTCGACGGCCTGGACCGGCATGTCGCATCGACCTCGGGCAAGCTCCGGGACCGCGGCACCCAGGAGCTCGTGATGCGCCTCGCTCAGGCGGCGGAGGTCGGCGCCGGCCGGATCCTCGTCACGACCCGCGGTCCGGTCGACGATCTCACCGGCCTGCTGCCCGTGCTCCCGGTCACCCCGCTCGCCGGCAACGACCTCGAGGAGCTGCTCGCCAGCTGGCCGCAGGTCCGCTCGCTGCTCACCGACCTGAACTTCGCCACCCGACAGGTGATCGCCGGATATCCACGGCTCACCGAGCTGACCGACGCCGCGATCCGGCTCGGCCGACCGACGCGGCGACGCCTGCGCAACGAGCTCGGCCAGGAGATCGACCTCGCGCCGACGATGGTGCGCGACCGGTTGCTGCGGATCATCGTGGACCGTCTCGACGACCGGGCCTGGGAGCTCCTCGCCCACGCCGCGCTCGCCAACCGACCGATCATGACCTCGACGCTGGCCGACGCCCTCGGGACGACCGCTCGGGACCACGTCGGCGAGGTCGCTCGCCAGCTCGCCGCGATCGGCATGCTGCTCGCCACCGGGCGAGACCAGTGGTTGCTGGACTCGTGGACGGCTTCGGGCATCCGGACCCTCGAGAGCAACGAGATGACCGCCAGGACACGCCACCTCCGCATGGCCGCGGCGTACCACAGCGCCGACCGCGCCGGCGTGGGACTCGACGACGCCGAGGACGCCATCGCCCACCAGCTCGCCGCCGGAGTCCACGAGCAGGCCGCCGAGCGAGCGTTGCAGCTGTGCGACCTGTTGCTCGTCGACGGCCAGACGCACCGGGCGGTCGCGCTCCTGTCCGACGTGTGGGATCGGGTACCCGTCTCCGCGCCCATCCGCCAGGACGTGGGCGCCGTGCTCCGCCGGGCGACCAGTCGGCTCGATGTCGCCTCGCCCCTGCCCGAGGTCCGGCGACGGCAACCGACCCCGACGGGGACCTCGGAGCCGACCGACCGACGCGAGCCCACGCCGGCGGCGGCCCCGACGGGCACCGACGACCGGCCGACGACCGACCCGACCTCCGGCGACGGCGAGCAGCCGGACGTCACCACGGCGGCAGCGTCCCGGAGCCGGGACGGGTCCGCACCGGCGACACCACTGCGCATCGAACCAGCACCGATGCCGCCGAGGGCACCCGGCCGCCCGATCGATCTCCGGGTCGACCGCGCCGAACGGTTGCTGCGCTCGGCGGAACGGCTCGCCGACGGTGCCTCCACCGAGAGCGCCGCCTGGTACGAGATCGAGGCCATGGTCGAGCGGTTGGAGCAGCTCGAGCTCGACGACGCGCAGACGGCTCGACTGCTGCAGCTGCTCCGAGCCCTCGACGACGTCAGCGTCTGAGCCCGTGTCCGGGCCGAACCGGGCTCCGGCTCTCACCAGCGGCCGTACCGCCTCGCCCCTCGAATCGGGCGTGCTCGATCAGGGCCTGGCGGCGCCTCGCGGGTAGCGTCCCGGCGCAGGGGCGATCCGACGCAGAGGGGAGTGGGAACCGTGGACTTCACGATCCCGAAGGACGTGCAGCAGCTACTCGACGAGTGCGACGACTTCATCGAGCGCGAGATCGTCCCGCTGCAGGCCCAGGACGACAACGAACGCTTCTTCGATCACCGCCGCGAGGACTCCCGCACCGACTGGGACCGCGACGGACTGCCGAACCACGAGTGGGAGGCGCTCCTCAAGGAGATGCGCCGTCGGGCCGACGCCGCCGGGCTCTATCGCTATCACCTGCCCGCCCGCTTCGGCGGCCGTGACGGCACCAACCTGGGCATGGCGATCGTCCGTGAGCATCTCGCCCGTCGTGGCCTCGGCCTCCACAACGACCTGCAGAACGAGAGCAGCATCGTCGGCAACCTCGTGACGGTGCTGATGATGGAGCACCACGGCTCCGAGGCGCAGCAAGCGGAGTGGATCCCGAAGATGCTGGCCGGCGAGGCTCGCATCGGCTTCGGGCTGACCGAGCCCAAGCACGGCTCCGATGCGACCTGGATGGAGACCGCCGCCGTCCGCGACGGCGACGAGTGGATCATCAACGGCGAGAAGTACTGGAACACCGGGGTCCACGAGGCGACCCACGACTACATCTTCGCCCGCACGTCGGGACAGCCCGGCGAGGGGCGGGGCATCACCTGCTTCATCACGCCGACGTCCGCCGAGGGCTTCGAGGTCCTCGACTTCATGTGGACGTTCAACATGCCGACCGACCACGCCCACGTGAAGCTCACCGACGTGCGGGTCAACGACGCCGACATCCTCGGCGAGGAGGGCCGGGGCCTCGAGGTCGCCCAGCTCTTCGTCCACGAGAACCGGATCCGGCAGGCGGCGTCCAGCCTCGGCGCCGGTCTGCACTGCATCGACCTCGCCGTCGACTACGCCAACGAGCGCAACGTGTTCGGCAAGCGGTTGTCGTCGAACCAGGCGATCCAGTGGCCGCTCGCCGAGCTCGCCACCGAGGCCGAGATGCTCCGGTCGCTCATCTGGAAGACCGCCTGGGAGATGGACGAGGGCATCGATCACATGGAGATCACGGACAAGGTCGCCATGTGCAACTACCGGGCCAACCGGTTCTGCTGTGAAGCGGCCGACCGGGCGATGCAGACCTGCGGCGGCAACGGGTACAGCCGGAACCTGCCGTTCGAGCACATCTACCGGCACCATCGCCGCTACCGGATCACCGAGGGCTCCGAGGAGATCCAGATCAGGAAGGTCGCCGGGAAGCTCTTCGGCTTCACGTCCCGCGCGAAGGGGTGACGCACGCACGGGTGGCGATCGTCCATCCTGTGCTGCGTGGCTGACGTCTACTGCACCGCCTGCGGGCGGGAGCTCGAACCCGATTGGCAGTTCTGCGGGAGTTGTGGTGCGCCGGCGTCGTCGACCCGGCCGGCCGATCCGTCGGCGACGGTCCGGATCCCCGGCGTCCCCCCGACCGAGCAGCCGACGCCGCCGGGCGCACCGGCGCCGGCCGATGCCGCGACACCTCGCGCCTCGTTCGGTCGCGGTGGGCTCCGCACCCTCGGCGGGTGGGCCGAGGGCATCACCTGGGCGATGGCGCTCATCCAGCTTCCGACGATCTTCTTCGCCGTTCGACAACGGCAACTGGTCGACGAGCTCGGTCAGTTCGTCACCGACTTCGATCTGCTCCAGGACCTCGTCGACGCCGAGGACACCTGGGCCGGTCTGATCGCGTTCGGTGTCTTCATCGGCATCGCCTCGTTCGTGCTCATGGTCATCTGGCTGTACCGGGCCGACGGTCAGGTGCGCTCGCTGGGCGCGACGGGGCTTCGCCTCGCGCGGGGCTTCACCATCGGTGGCTGGTTCATCCCGGTCGCCAACGTGGTGCTCCTGAACCTGATCCTCTCCGACGTCGAGCGGGCATCGCGGGCGAACGGGGTCCCGATCGGCTCTGCGTGGAAGCAACGGCGGACGGCCTGGATGGTCTGGCTCTGGACCGCGTCGGCGATCTTCGTCTACGCCGCCATCGGCGCATCGACCAGCGACGACGAGGGCATCCTCAGCCAGTCCGACGCCGAGAACCTGGCGAACGGACGAGTCGCGCTGGGCTTCGTGACGCTCCTCGCCATGACGGCCCTGGCGCTCTACGTCCGCCGGGTGCGACGCCAGCTCGACACGGTCACGGCGATGGCGGAACCGGCGAGCACGGCCGAGGCCTGATCGGCTCTTCACCGCGTACCGGTCCGTCCGACAGGAACGCCATGGCGTACTGCACCAACTGCGGGAGCCGGACGACGCACGAGACCGCTCGGTGCGACGACTGCTCCTCCGAGAGTGATGACGTGTTCGGAGCGGTCCCGACCCTGCTGAGCGCCTCGGCCTGGCTGCACGGCGCGTCCGGAGCGCTCGCCGTCGCTTCGCTCTACTTCGTGACGCGCCAGCGGTCCGAGCTCGACGAGGTCGAGCGAACCGGCTCCGCCGCTGCCCTCGACGCGCTCGTCACCGCAGAGGACACCTGGCAGACCACGGAGCTGATGTCGCTCATCGCGCTCCTGGCCGCGCTGGCGCTCACGATCACCTGGACCTACCAGCTCTACGGCCGCCTCACCGACATCGGGGCACAGGACTTCCGTCACCGACGCGGCTTCGCGATCGGGGGGTGGTTCATCCCGTTCGCGAACCTGTTCCTCGTGCCCCGGATCCTCGACGATCTCGAACGGGCGGCCCGCACTCGGAGGCGGCCGATCGGGCACGGCTGGAAGGAGCAACGCTCGAGCAAGCTCCCGGCGGTCTGGGCGAGCACGTGGGTCCTGTCCCGCTTCGTCATCTTGTCCCTCCCCGACACGGTGGGACTCGGCGACTTCGACGCGCTGTCCACGATCGTGAACGGTCGGCTGGCGCTCGCCGTGATCGACATCGCTGCGGCGACGATCGTCGTGGTCTTCACCGTGAGGCTGCGGCGGCAGCTCCTCGCTCCGCCGGAGCCGGCACCTCCCGCCGAGCCGACGATCGGGACCTGGGCCGGCTGAGGCGACCCGTGCGCCTTCCGCTCCGGCGACGAAACGACCGGGTCGAACGACGATGCCCGGCCTGCGACCGGCCGACGTCGCTGACCGCGACCTTCTGCGGCCACTGCGGCACCGAGCTCGACGTCGAGCACCCACCCGTGCCGGATCACCTGGACCCGTCGCCGCGACTGCTCCGCCTGATCGGTCTCGCTGAGGCCATGGCATGGGCCGTCGCCGGACTCTCGGTCACCATGCTCTGGTTCGGTGTCACCCAACGGCGTCTCGTCGGGGACCTGGTGGCCTTCCGCTCCATCCGGACGACGATCGAGCGGCTCGACCGGGCGGAGGCGACCTGGTCGTCCGGGCTCGTCGTCCTCGGGATCGGCGGCCTCATCGCTGTCATCACCGCGGCCGCCGCCCTGCACCGGATCGACGCGATCGTCCGACGACACGGGGCGACGGGACTGCGCCTCCCCAGCGGGTTCGCGATCGGAGCGTGGTTCGTCCCCTTGGGCAACGCCGTGCTCGTGGGGATGGTGCTCGACGACCTCGATCGGGCACTCCGGGCACCGTCGGTCCCGCTCGGTCAGGTCGGGGCCAGGCGGGCGAGGGCGACGCCCTGGATCGGTGCCGGAGGTGCGGTGCTCGCCGTCCTCGGGGCGAGCTTCGCCTGGCGCGACCTCCAGGATCCGTTGTCCGTGCGCTGGGTCGAAGCCGGTGCGAACGGACGGGTGGGGTTGGCGCTCGGGCTCGTCGTGGCCTACGTCGCCCTGGCCACCGTCCTCCACGGGCTCCGGGCCGGCCTGACCAGGCTCAGCTCCGGTTGACGTCGACCACGCGGGTGCGGGCGATCTTGTCGGGCCAGTTGCGCCCTTCGGGATCGAAGAAGCCCGTCGCGTAGATCACCGCCGAGATGATCAGCCCGAGCTGAGCAGCGAACGCGTAGCTGAGGATGCCGGGCAGGGCCCACCGCCGGAACGCTTGACCCCAGGTCGGCTTCTCCCCGGTGTGCACGTCGACGACCCGCAGGCCGAGCGTGATCTTGCCGGGGGTCTGCCCCCGCCATGCGACGCACCCGACCTCATAGATCAGGGCGAGGAGGAACCCGGCGACGATGATGCCGACCGGCAGACGGAGCTGGGTCTCGCCGTCGACCTCGACCTCCTCGGTGAAGGGCAGGCCGATCGCGATCGAGACGCCGACGACGATGATCGCGTCGAGCACCCTCGCACCGGCACGCCGACCCATGGACGGCTTCGGGGGCGGAGGGGCGCTCTCGAGCTCCCGGTCGTCTTCCGGGTCGTCCGTGACGTCGTCCACGCCCGTGAGGCTACGCGGCCCGGATCACGATGCTGCAGCCTCGGCCGGCCAGATCGCCGTGTCGGGGCTGCGCTGCGCCCAGGCGAACCATCGGGTCGACAGCGGTGTCAGCTCGTCTCCATCGACCGTCATGAAGCGTGGGCGGCCATCGGCGGCGTCGATCCGGATGCCGGCGACGAGGACCGGTCCGTCGGCGAGGACGGCGTCGAGGGCCTCGGGCTCGAAGGCCACGGGCCCCTCGGGTCCGTCGACGCCGAGCACGTCGAGGTTGGACGGGAGCCGGCCGTCGATGTCGCCGACCGGGAAGATCGGGCCGTCGCCGTCTCGGGCCTCGAGGACACCGGGCGTGTAGCCCCGACCGGTGCCGGGGTCCTCGGCGAGAACGGTCGTGTCGGGGTGTGCCTCACGCCAGTCGCTCCGGGAAGTGACCGTGAGCGCCAGGATCGGCAGCTCGATCCCTGCGTCGAGCAGCTCGCCGGTCACCGCGTCGCCGGAGAACTGCCGGAGGAGCGACTCCGTCTCGGGATCGAACATCAGCTTGTTCGATGACTCGAGCAGCCCCGAGGTCCGCAACCGCAGCGGACCGACACCGGGCACGTCGGTCGTGTCGAAGGCCACCGCCGAGCCACAGAGGGTGCAGAGGGTGACGTGCACGCGCCGATCGCCGAGGGTGTCCTCGGCGATCTCGTGGACGTCGAGGTGACGCTGGGGGTACGCGCGTGCCTCGCCGTCGACGACGAGCCCGAGGATCATCTCGTCATCGGGCAACCAGGCGGCCTCCTCGGCGGCGGTCACGATCGGATCGACGAGGGTCGGGATGCCGTCGCGCTCGACCCCACCCCACGTGACGCGCCGCCAGTCGAGAGCGTCGTCGTCGGTCACGAACACGGCAAAGCCCGGATCGACCTGGGCGAGCAGCTCGCGCTTGTCGTCGACGTAGTCCTGGGTCGTGGGCACGTCCCAGGCGAGGAGCAGGTCGGTCCAGTCGGCCCACGCCAGACCGACCGCATCGGGGTCGGCGTCCGGGTCGCGGAGCAGGCGGGCCTCGATCCGGCTCAGACCCAGCAGGTCGGCGACGGCATTGCTCGAGAACGTCTCACCCGGGAACCCGATCGTGATGCGCATGTGGTCGACGAGCTGCCAGGCGATGCGAGGATCCCCGGACGCACCGAGCGTCTCGAACTCGGTGAGGCGGACGCCGAGGGGATCGGAGACGAGCGAGTCGAGGGCAGCTCGGACCTCCTCGCTGACCGGTCCGGTCGGCGAGATGGGCGCAGGCGGCAGGGGCGGGTTGGTCGGTGATGGCCCGTCGCTGACCGGCAGGACGGTCTCGTCCTCGTCGCTGCCATCCCCGACGATGCCGAAGACGACGGCGGCGACCGCCGCGATCGCCACCATGGCGACGACGAGGGCCCGGCGAGACATGTGTGGTCAACCGGCTGGGGCGGGGGCGGATTCCACCCGCCCCCGGCTCACCGCGGGAGGCCGTCGCGAACGACGTCGACGTCGTGAGGATGCGATTCGCGCAGCCCGGCGCCGGTGATGCGCACCAACCGCGTGCGCTCGCGCAGGTCGGCCAGCGATGCCGCCCCGGCGTAGCCCATGCCCGACTTCAACCCGCCCACGAGTTGACCGAGCAGGTCGGCGAGGGCGCCGGCGTACCGCACCCGGGCCTCGACGCCCTCGGCGACGTGCTTCCCGGTGCCCGTCGTCCCGCCGCCGGCACCCGACTGGTACCGATCGGCCGCCCGACCCCGCATCGCGCCCGCCGAGCCCATGCCCCGGTAGACCTTCCACATCGCGCCCTCGACGAGCTCGAGGTCGCCGGGAGCCTCGTCGGTGCCGGCGAGCAGGTTGCCGACCATCACGGCGTTCGCACCGGCGACGAAGGCCTTCACCACGTCGCCCGAGGTGGTGAGGCCACCGTCGGCGATGATCGGGGTCCCGGTCGACGCCGCCTCTCGGGCGCACTCGTGGATGGCGGTGAGCTGCGGCATGCCGGCGCCGGCGACCACGCGGGTGGTGCAGATCGAACCGGCGCCCACTCCGACCTTCACGACGTCGGCACCTGCGTCGACGAGCGCGCGCACGCCCTCGGCGGTGACGACGTTGCCGGCGACGATCCGCAGATCGGGCCAGTTGGCCCGGATCTCGCGCACGGCACCGAGCACCCCGGACGTGTGCCCGTGGGCGGTGTCGACGACGACGAGATCCACGCCGGCGCTGTAGAGCGCATCGACCCGCTCCTTGGTGTCGGTGACCCCGACGGCGGCACCGACACGGAGGCGACCGTTGTCGTCGAGGGTCGCGTCGGGCTTCTGGAGCCGCTTCACGATGTCCTTCACCGTGATGAGCCCCTGGAGCATCCCGTCGCTGTCGACCAGCGGCAGCTTCTCGATGCGGTGCTCGTGGAGGATGTCGCGGGCCTGCTCGAGGGTGGTGCCCATCGGGGCGGTCACCAACCGATCGGCGGGGGTCATGAACTGGTCGATGGACCGGGACCAGTCGTCGCCATCGACGAACCGGATGTCGCGGTTCGTGAGGATCCCGACCAGTCGACCGCCGTCGTCGACGATCGGCACGCCCGAGATGCGGACCCGGCCCATCATCTCCTCGGCCTCGATGAGGCTGGCATCGGGCGGGAGCGAGATCGGCGCGTCGATGAGCCCGGACTGCGCGCGCTTCACCCGCTCGACCTCGGTCGCCTGCTCGTCGACGGTGAGGTTGCGGTGCAGGACGCCGATGCCACCCTCACGAGCGAGCGCGACCGCCAGCGGTGCTTCGGTGACGGTGTCCATCGCCGCCGACAGCACCGGGGTCTTGAGATCGAGTCCGGCGAGCGAGGTCGACACCTCGACCTCGTCGGGCAGCACGTCACTCCAGCCGGGGACGACCAGGACGTCGTCGAACGTGAGGGCCTCGAAGGCAGCGAACAGCTCGTCGTTCATGGCTGGGCTCCTGTCGGTGCGGGGGAGGTGAGTTGGCGGAGGACGTCGACGAGCAACCGATGCTCGGCGGCGTGCATCCGGGTGGCGAGATCGTCGAGGGTGTCGCTGGGTCGGATCTCCACCTCGACGGTACCGAGGACGGGGCCGGCATCGACCTCCTCGTCGGGGACCAGGTGCACCATGATCCCTGTGCGATCGCGCTGACCGGACTGCGCTTCGTCCCACGCCCGTTCGATGGCCCGGACCCCGGGCAGCTCACCGGGCAGCGCCGGGTGGAGGTTGACGACCCGGTCCGGGAACCGGGCCAGGAACGACATCGTGAGGATGCGCATCCAACCGGCGAGCACCACCCAGTCGGGCGAGTAGCTGGCGACGAGGCGGGCGAGCTCGGCGTCGTAGTCGGATCGCTCCCGCCCGGCTGCGGGGAGGTGGTGCCGGGGGACGCCCGCGGCACGGGCCCGGTCGAGCGCACCGGCCCCCGCCCGGTCGGACACGACGGCGATGACGTCGGCCTCGAGCCCCCCGCATCGGCAGGCGGCCAGGACGGCACCGAGGTTGGAGCCACCACCGGAGGCGAGCACGACCAGCCGGGGACGCTGCATCAGACGCTCCCGTGCCGCAGCCGCACACCTGCACCGGCCGTCAGCTCGCCGACGACGGCGACCGGCTCGTCGATCGCGGAGAGCAGCTCGTCGAGCCGTTCGGGGTGGACGACGGCGATCATGCCGATGCCGAGGTTCCAGATCGTCGAGGCGTCGTCGATCGAGATGTCCGCCTCGTCGATCAACCACCGCTGGAGCGCCGGGATCTCCCAGGTGGACAGGTCGACCTCGGCGCCCACACCGTCGGTCAGCACCCGACTCAGGTTGCCGGGGATGCCACCGCCGGTGATGTGGGCGAGCCCATCGATCAGACCGGCGCCGAGCGCCTTGTCGAGCGGCGCGAGGTAGGACCGGTGGGAGACGAGCAGCTCGTCGACCAGCGCGATGTCGCCGCCAGGGCGGGGTTCGGTGAGGTCTCGATCCGCGAGCAGTCGGCGGACCAGGGACCAGCCGTTGGTGTGGAGGCCGTCGGCGGCGAGGCCGACCAGGACGTGACCGGCTCCGAGGGTCGATCGGGGCAGCAACTCGCCGCGGTCCACGAGACCGAGCATCGTGCCGGCGACGTCGACGGCGCCGGGTTCGAGGACGCCCGGCATCTCGGCGGTCTCGCCGCCGAGCAGGACGCACCCGACGCCGAGGCAGGCATCGGCCATGCCGCCCACGATGCGCTCGACCACGGCGGGGTCGAGCCGTCCGGCGGCGACGGTGTCGAGGAAGGCGAGGGGACGGGCGCCCTGCACCAGCACGTCGTCGACACCGTGGTGGACGATGTCGGCGCCGACGACCTCCCAGCGATCGTGGGCCGCAGCGAGGAGGGTCTTGGTGCCGACGCCGTCGGTCGAGGCCACGAGCACCGGGTCGTCCAGCTCGGCGGCAGCGGCGAGCGACATCGCACCACCGAAGGAGCCGATGCCCCGCAGCACCCGATGGTCATGGGTGGCGGCGACGCGTCGAGCGATCCGATCGACGGCCTCCTCCCCGGCGGCGATGTCGACCCCGGCGGCGGCGTAGGGATCACCGCCGACGGGAGGGGCGGTGGTGGGCGACGCAGCGCGGTGGCGGCGAGCGGCGGCACCGATGTCGGTGCGGTGCTGGGCGCCCTCGAACCCGATGCGCTCGACCCCGGCATAGGCCCGGTCGAGCGCATCGCCGAGGTCACCGCCGACCCCGGTCACCGCGAGCACCCGCCCGCCGGAGGTCACGACCTGCCCGCCGCGCTCGACCGTGCCGGCGTGGAAGACGGCGGCGATCTCGTCGGCCTCGTCGATGCCGGTGATCGGGCGTCCGGTCTCGATCGGACCCGGATAGCCGCCCGAGGCAACCACGACCGTCGCGGCGGCACCGGCGCTGACCTCGACCGACGACGGGTCGAGCGATCCGGTGACGCAGGCCTCGACGACGTCGAGCAAGGGTGTGTCCACCAGTGGCAGCAGCACCTGGGCCTCGGGGTCACCGAAGCGGCAGTTGTACTCGAGGAGGCGGGGACCGTCGTCGGTCAGCATCAGCCCGGCGTAGAGGGCACCGACGTACGGGGTGCCCTCGGCGGCGAGGCCGTCGACCGCCCGCTGCAGGAACACCTCCGTGAGCTCGGCGGCCAGCTCGGGCGAGCAGGTCGGTGTCGGGGCGAAGGCACCCATGCCGCCGGTGTTGGGCCCCCGATCGCCATCGAGGGCCCGCTTGTGATCCTGAGCCGGGGGCATGGCCACGACGCGGGCGCCGTCGCACAGCCCGATCAGGGAGACCTCCGGGCCGGCGAGGCGCTCCTCGAGCACGACCCGAGCGCCGGCGTCACCAACCGACCGGTCGTGCATGATCGAACGGACCGCGGCGAGCGCCTCGGCCTCGTCGTCGGGGACGATCACGCCCTTGCCGGCGGCGAGGCCGTCGGCCTTCACCACGACCGGGTAGCCGCAGGTGCGGACGTGATCCTCGGCGGCGACGACGTCGAGGAAGCTCGCCGATCGGGGCGACGGGATCGACCACCGGTCGGCGAACTCCCGGGTACGGGCCTTGGAGCCCTCGAGGGTGGCCGCACGGGCGGATGGACCGAAGGCGGCCACGCCCGCAGCGGCGAGATCGTCGACGAGCCCCGCGACGAGCGGCGCCTCGGGCCCGACGACGACGAGGTCGATGGCTTCCGCTGCGCAGTAGGCCACGACGGCAGCGTGGTCGGCGACATCGAGCTCGACGTTCCACTCGGCCGTGCCGGCGTTGCCCGGTGCGACCACGAGACGCTCGAGCCGCGGGGACCGGGACAACGCCTCGGCGAGCGCGTGCTCGCGTCCGCCCCCGCCGACGAGGAGCACCCGTCGGTGACCTGCAGGCTCGCTCACGACAGGACCCCCTCGAAACGGGACTTGGATCGGATCTCCGGCACGGGGACCGGGTACTCGCCGGTGAAGCAGGCGTTGCAGTAGCCGTCGTCGCGGCCGATCGCCTTCATCAGGCCCTCGACCGACAGGAACCCGAGCGAGTCGGCACCGAGGTGGTCGTTCAGCTCGGGCACGGTGAGGTGGTGGCTGATGAGCTCGTCGTAGGTTCCCATCGCCACACCGAAGAAGCACGGGTGGGCGATCGGCGGGCACGTCACCCGGAGATGGACCTCGGAGGCGCCGGCATCGCGGACCAGGCGGACGAGCTGGCCTGCGGTCGTGCCCCGCACGACCGAGTCGTCGATCATCACGACCCGGCGGCCCTCGAGGTTGGGCCGCAGGGTGTTGAACTTGAGGGCGACACCCTGGCGACGGAGCTGGTCGGTCGGCTCGATGAAGGTCCGTCCGATGTAGCGGTTCTTCACGAAGCCCTCGTTGTAGGGCACGCCCGACACCTGGCTGAAGCCGATGGCGGCGGGCATCGAGGAGTCGGGCACCGGGATGACGACGTCGGCATCGACCGCGTGCTCACGGGCGAGCTGGGCGCCGAGTTGCTGGCGCACCTCGTGGACGAGACGCCCGTCCCACACCGCGTCGGGGCGGGAGAAGTAGATGTGCTCGAACGTGCACCGAGCGCCGGGCTCGACGGGATCGACGGCCTGGCGAGAGCGGGCGAGCGTGCCGTTGAGGGTCACGATCTCGCCGGGCTCGATCTCGCGCTCGTCGACGCAGCCGAGCGTCCGCAGCGCTCCGCTCTCGGAGGCCACCACGTGACCGCCGTCGGGGAGGCGACCCATCGAGAGGGGGCGGAAGCCCCACGGGTCGCGGGCGGCGAGCACGCGGTCGGCCGTCAGCACGACGAGGGAGACAGCACCCAGCAGCCGGGGAAGGAGGTTGGCCAGGCGGTCCTCCCAGGTGGAGCCGTCGGCGGCTGCCAGGTGCAGCGCGATGACCTCGGTGTCGCTGGTCGACTGCAGGCCGGCACCCCGCCCGAGCAGCTCGGATCGGAGCTCGTCGGCGTTGACGAGGTTGCCGTTGTGCGCGACGCCGAGCGGACCGTGGAGCGTCTCGACGACGTAGGGCTGAGCGTTCCGTTCGGAGGAGTCACCCGTCGTCGAGTACCGGGTGTGGCCGATGGCGAACGGGCCGACGAGGGGGTCGAGGGTGCCGGTGCCGAAGACCTGGCCGACGAGTCCGACGCCCTTGTGGATGGTGGCGGCGCGCCCGTCGGAGACGGCGAGGCCGGCGGCCTCCTGCCCCCGGTGCTGGAGGGCGTACAGACCGAAGAACCCCATCCGGGCCGCTTCGGACCCGGACGTGGCGACGCCGAGGACGCCGCACTCTTCCCGTGGGCCGCTCACGAAGCTCCTTGCTGATCGGTGGTGGCGACGGCGAGGAGGCCCGCCGCCGCGAGGTTGGTGGTGATCCGGTCCTCGATCGACGTGGTGACCGGTTCGATCGACTCGCCGGTGAGCGACTCGAACAGCTCGACGTAGCGGCGGCTGGTCTCGGCCCACAGCTCGGCCGGCAACTCGGGCACCTCGCCGTCGCCGGTGAAGCCCGCGGCTCGCAGCGCCAGCCGCACCGGCTCCTTGTCGTGGCTCTCCGGTTGCTCGCCGGCGGCGAGGCGCCGCTCGAAGCTGTCGGCGACCCAGTAGCGGGAGGAGTCGGGCGTGTGGACCTCGTCGATCAGCAGGAGCCGGCCCTGGGCGTCGAGCCCGAACTCGTACTTCGTGTCGGCGAGGATGAGGCCGACCTCCTCGGCGAGCTTGGTGCCCCGCTCGAAGAGCCGCAGCGCCACGTCGAGCACGCGCTCCCAGGTGAGCGGGTCGACCAGCCCGAAGGCGACGACGTCGTTGACCGTGATCGGCTCGTCGTGGGCCCCACCGCCCGCCTTGGTGGTCGGCGTGATCAGCGGAGCGGCGAGCTGCTCGTGCTGATGGAGGCCGTCGGGCAGGTGATGGCCGTAGAGGTGGCGGGCACCGCGCTCGTACATCGTCCACAACGACGTGGAGGTCGAACCCGTGATGTGACCTCGGACCACGACCTCCACCGGCAGGGGGGTGACGTTCCGGACGATCGAGCAGTTCGGATCGGGCACGTCGACGAGGTGGTGGTCGACGAGGTCGGCCGACCGCCCGAACCACCAGGCGGCGAGGCGGTTGAGGACCTGCCCCTTGTGGGCCACCGCGCCCACCACCCGGTCCATCGCGGAGAAGCGGTCGGTGGTGGCGAGGAGCCGCTGCCCCCGTGGCAGTGGCCAGCTCTCGCGGACCTTGCCGGACGACCGCCGGGCCAGTGGCAGGTCCAGCGACGTGATGGTCGGGGTGTCCATCGGGTTCCTCTCAGGTGTGGGCGGCGTGGGCGACGCCCGCCTCGAACAACGGGAGGCAGGACCCCTGCCGGGCGCTCCCTCGTCGTCGGTGGGGATCATGGCGGGCGAGCACGTGGTCCTCGGGGTGGGGCATCAGGCCGAGGACGAGACCGGTGGCATCGACGACTCCGGCGACGTCGTCGATCGAACCGTTGGGGTTGGCCGGGTACGCACCGCCGGCGGGACCGTTGCCCTTCGGCTCGGCGTAGCGGAGGGCGACCCGGTCGACCGGGCCGACCCACCGACCCTCGCCGTGGGCGACCGGGCAGCGCAGCGGCCCGTCGAGCGAGGCCGTCCACGGACTGATCGGCTCGGGCAGGAGGTCGACCCAGCGGCACTCGAACCGGCCGGACTCGTTGTGGGTCAGGACCGCGGGCTCCTCGCAGCCACCAGCGGGGCCGCCGGGCAGGAACCCGGCGCGGACGAGGGCCTGGAAGCCGTTGCAGATGCCGATGACCGGGCGACCCCGCTCGATGTGGCCGCGCAGCCGATCACCGAACCACGTGGCGAGATCCAGCCCCAGCAGGCGACCCGCACCGAGCGCGTCGCCGTGGCTGAACCCGCCGGGCACGGCGACGAGCTGGTACCCGCTCCAGTCGCCCTCGTCCCGTCGGAGCTGGGTGACGAGGCGGATCTCGGCGTCGGCGCCGACGAGCTCGAACGCAGCGGCGAGCTCGAGGTCGCGGTTGGTGCCCCGAGCCGAGAGCACGAGCACCCGGGGGCGGGTCGACGTGGTGTTCACGGGCGCCGTCCTTGCCGTGCCATCCGCACGGCGTCGAGGGGGAGATCGATCAGGTCGTGCCCGTCGACGGCGAGCCGCACTCGACGGTCGTCGGAGGTGCGCCCGACCAGCTGGGCGTCGGGCAGGGCGTCCTCGAAGCGCTCGGCGTGCTCGACCGCGACCGCCACGAGCAGGCGGCCGCAGGCCTCACCGAACAGCGCCGCGACGGGATCGCCCGGGTCGGCGACGGCCACCTCGACGCCGAGGTCACCGCCCACCGCCATCTCGGCGGCCGCCACGGCGACCCCACCCTCGCTCAGGTCGTGGCAGGCGTCGACGAGGCCGCCGGCGATCGCTCCGTGCAGCGCCCGGTAGCTGGCCGGGGCCGACGGATCGGCCGTCGGGACGTCGCCACCGTGGTCGGTGCCGAGCACGAGGTCGAGGTGCGATCCGCCGAGCACGGGATCGGCCGAGCCGACGAGGTAGAGCAGGCGCCCGGCGCCGGTGGGGTCGGAGCTCGTGGTGCGCTCGACGTCGGGGACGACGCCGACGGCGGTGATGACCAACGTCGGCGGAACCGGATCCGCTGTGCCGTCCGGATGGACGTACACGTTGTTGAGTGAGTCCTTCCCGCAGATGAACGGTGCCTCGTGGGCCAGGGAGCCGGCGACGCAGCCGTCGACAGCGGCCACGAGGCGGCCGAGCTCCTCGGGGTCCCGCGGGTTGCCCCACGAGAAGTTGTCGAGGAGGGCGATGCGCTCGGGGTCGGCCCCGGCGGCGACCGCGTTGCGGATGGCCTCGTCGACGACGCACTCGGCCATCGCCTGCGCATCGAGGCGTCCCCAGACGGCGTTGACGCCGACGCCGATGGCGACGCCTCGCCCGCTCGTCGATCCGGGTGGGACCACGACCGTGCCGTCGGCCGGCGCATCGAGGTGCACGCCCGTCGTGGGCCGCACGACGGTCCCTCCGAGCACCTCGTGGTCGTAGGTCCGCACCACGTCCTCGACCGATCGCAGGCTGGGGTGGGCCAGGAGGTCGAGGAGCGCCCGCTCGGGGTCGAGCTCGGGCAGCGATCGACGAACGGGTCGATCGGTGGAGGGGTGGTGGGCGGTCAGCTCGGTGCGAGGCCGCCCACCGTGGAGGAAGCCGAGATCGAGGTCGATGACCGGGAGGTCGCCCGCGGTGACCACCAGCCGCTCGCCGCCGAAGGTACCGATGACGCTGGCGTCGACCTCGTGGTCGGCGGCGAGGGCACGGACGGCGTCGACGTGCTGTGGCGGCACGGCGCACACGACGCGTTCCTGCGCCTCGGACAGCCAGACCTCCCAGGGCGCGAGGCCCGCGTACTTGCGGGGCACCAGGTCGAGGTCGACGGTGGCGCCGACGCCCTCGGCGAGCTCGCCGACCGAGCTCGACAGCCCACCGGCGCCGCAGTCGGTGATCGAGCGGTACCAGCCGGCCTCCCCGGCAGCGACGATGACGTCGATGACGCCCTTCTCGACGATCGGAGCGCCGATCTGCACCGAGGACCCGGCCGTCTCGACCGTGTCGGCGCCCATCGCACGGGACGAGAAGGTCGCACCGCCGACGCCGTCGCGGCCGACGGCGCCACCGAGCACGACGATCGCGTCGCCGTCGGCCGGGATCACGCCGTCGACGGTGCCGCGGGGCCGGGCGCCGATGCAGCCGCAGAACACCAGCGGGGTCGTGATGTACCCGGGGTCGTGGATCACGGCACCGGCGACGTTGGGTACGCCGATCTTGTTGCCGTAGTCGCCCACCCCGTCGACCACGCCCGAGCGGACCCGCGCCGGGTGCAGGACCCCGGGCGGCACGTCGGCGTGATCGAGGTCCGTCGGTCCGAAGCAGAGGACGTCGGTGAGGGCGATCGGCTTGGAGCTAGAGGCGACGACGTCGCGCACGACCCCACCGACGCCCGTGTTGGCCCCACCGAAGGGCTCCACCGCGCTCGGGTGGTTGTGGGTCTCGACCTTCACGGCGATCTCGACGTCGTCGTCGAGCACGATCACCCCGGCGTCACCCTCGAAGGCGCTCACGACCCAGGATCGGTCGAGGCGGTCGGTGGCGCCCCGGAGGGCGTCGAGCAGACCGTCGACGACGGTGCCGTCCGGGTAGGCGATGAGCGCCCGGAAGGTCTTGTGGCAGCAGTGCTCGGACCAGGTCTGGGCGATGGCCTCGAGCTCGGCATCGGTCGGCTCGCGCCCCACGGAGACGAAGTGAGCCCGCACCGCCCGCAGCTCGGGCAGCGAGAGCGAGAGGCCGCGCTCGCCGTCGAGGTCGAGGAGGGCGTCGTCGTCGAGCAGGGTCACGTCGATGCGGTCGATGCCCGGCTCGACGGGCGGTGCCTCGACGAACGACGGCTCCAGCTCCCCTTCGGCCCAGCGCTCGATCACCGGGTTCATCAGCAGGTCGGTGCTGAGCGCCTCGGTGTCGAGGTCGACGTCGGCGTCGATGACGTACCGACGGCCCGAGGTCGCTCGGCGCAGGCCGGCGATGCCCAGGCGGTGGGCGGCGCCCACGAGCTCCTCGGCGGCGACGTCGGTGACGCCGGGCCGCAGCCCGGTCTCGACGACCAGGCGCTCGTCGGTCGACGACGGCGCCACGACCTCGTGGACCGCGTCGACGAGCAGCAACCGGGCCAGGCGGTCGAGCTCGACGTCGTCGAGCTCGCCCTCGAGGTGGACGAGGTCGTGGATCTCGATCGTCCGGACCGGATGGCCCGACGCCCGAGCCAGGCCGGCCAGCTCGACCTCGCGGTGCTGCGCCCCGAGGCGACTGCCGATGACCAGACGGTGCGGCATATCACAACGGTGTAACTCACTCCCGCGCGCCTGTGAACCACACGGCTGTGATTTCAACGAGAAGTCAAGGCGGTCGGCGCGCGGCGTGGTCGGACCTCGCGCGTCGCGTCGGTGCGTGGTCACCGACGATCCGTGGGAGGCTGCCCGTGCCACATCGACGCCGCAGGGGGAGCCCCTCCGGGATCAGCTGCACCCAGGGTGCAGGCCCCGGTACCCAACCCCAACGGTTGAGGGGAGGGAGCGACCGCGTGCTCACCGAGATCCAGGTCCTGCCGTCACCTCCCGGGGACCCCGATGCGCCCTACCGCCACATCGACGCCGCGATCGGCGTGATCGCCGCGTCGGGCCTACGCTACGAGGTCGGTGCCCTGGGCACGACCGTCGAGGGTCCGGCCGACGAATGCTGGGCGGTCGTCCGGGAGGCGCACGAGGCCTGTCTGCGGGCCGGTGCCGACTCCGTCGTCACCATCGTGAAGCTCCACCAGGCGGCGAACCCTGCCCGTCAGGTCTCGATCGACGACCTGACGGCGCCGCATCGGCACTGAGCGCGCCAACGACCGTCCACTCGAACGGGCACCGAGGTGGTACCCGGGGAGGTTGTCGTGCGACCATCCAGTCCGATGACGACCATCGAAGAGGCCTACGCCGAGCTCACCGCTCCCGGCGAGCGGTTCGAGGTCACGGGCGACACCGTCCGGGGCGTGAGCACGAAGATCTACAAGACGGCACCGGAGCACCTCCGGGCGCTGTTGGGCCGGTCCGAACGCCACGGCGACGCCGCCTACCTCGTCTACGAGGACGAGCGATGGAGCTTCACCGACGTCCGCCGTCATGCCGCCGGCTTCGCCCACGTCCTCGCGGACCGGTACGGCGTGGGTCACGGCGACCGCGTCGCCATCGCCGTCCGCAACTACCCCGAGTGGGTGACCGCCTTCTGGGGGGCGGTCTCGATCGGTGCGATCGCGGTCCCGCTCAACGGCTGGTGGCAGACCGACGAGCTCGCGTACGGCCTCTCGGACAGCGGCGCATCGGTCCTCGTCGTCGACGACCAGCGGCTCGACCGCCTCGAGGGCGAGCTCGGTCGGCTGGCGCTGGTCGGTCGGACCGTCGCCGTCCGCTCGAGCCGCGACCTCCCCGGCGTCGACCACTACAGCGACCTGGTCGACCCTCGCGACGACCTGCCCGAGGCCGTCGTCTCACCCGACGACGACGCGACGATCTTCTACACCTCGGGCACGACCGGCTTCCCGAAGGGCGTGGTCGGCACGCACCGGAACATGACCACGAACCTGTGGAACCTGCTCATCTCCGCGACCGCACGGCAACGGATGGGAGCCGGGGAATCGAAGCCGGACACCGGGCCCCGGCCCGATCAGAACGCGATCCTGCTCACCGTGCCGCTGTTCCACGCGACCGGCTGCCACAGCGTGATGGTCCCGTCGATCTTCACCGGCCAGAAGGTCGTGATGATGTACCGGTGGGACGCCGGTCGGGCGCTCGAGCTGATCGAGCGGGAACAGATCACCGCCTTCACCGGCGTGCCGACGATGGTCAAGGAGATCATCGAGCACGAGGACTTCGAGCGACGCGACACGTCCTCCCTGCGCTCGGTCGGCGCCGGCGGTGCCCCCACCCCGCCCGGACTGGTCGCTCGCATGGCCGAGCTCTTCCCTCGGGCCAACCCGGGCAACGGCTACGGGCTGACCGAGACCTCCTCGGTGTCGACCATGAACGGCGGCGCCGACTACGTCGAGCACCCGGACAGCGTCGGCAAGGCGCTGCCGGTCGTCGAGCTCCGGGTCGTCGACGACGCGGGTGACGACGTGACCCCCGGCGGACCCGGGGAGCTGTGGATCAAGGGCTCCAACGTCGTCCGCGGCTACTGGGGCAAGCCCGAGGCCACCGCCGAGTCCTTCGTCGAGGGTGGTTGGTTCCGGTCGGGTGACATCGCCCGCATCGACGACGAGGGCTTCGTCTACCTCGTGGACCGGGCCAAGGACATCGTCATCAGAGGCGGCGAGAACATCTCCACCGTGGAGGTCGAGGCCGCCGTCCACGACCACCCCGACGTGATGGAGGTGGCGGTCTTCGGCACCCCACACGACCGACTGGGCGAGGAGCTGGCGGCCGCCATCCTCCCGAAGCCCGGCCGCAGCCTCACCGCCGACTCGATCACCGACCACCTCGCCGGCCACCTCGCCGGGTTCAAGATCCCCAGCCGCATCTGGATCGTCGACGAGCAGCTCCCACGCAACGCCGCCGGCAAGATCGTCAAGCGCGACCTGCGCGACCAGCTCCTCGGGGAGTAGCCGACCCCCGCGAGAATTCGCTCCTCAAGTCATCTGCGTCCGACCCGATGGAACCCGGGACGGACGGAGGACGCCATGACGACGAGCGCCGAGCACGACATCCTCACCGAGGTGACCAACGTCGGTGGCGGCAACGCAGCCACGGCGATGTCGGAGCTGCTCATGACCCAGGTCCACATGGGCCTGCCGCAGACGGTCACGATCTCTGCCGAGGACTACGCGGCCTCACGTGGCGCCGAGCACGGCGACATCGCCACCACGCTCGTCGGCGTCACCGGCCAGATTGACGGGCAGCTGCTGCTCCTCTACGGCGCCACCGAGGTCTACGAGTCGACCCTCGGCGTCTCGGGCCCGGATCTCGACTCGGCCTTCGCCGAGATCGGCAACATCTTGTGCGCTCGCTTCCTGATCGCCATCGGTGAGCTCGCCGACATCTTCGCCGAGGTCACCCCGCCGACCGTCCACCACGTCGACACCGCGGCGCTCGCCGCGCTGGTGGCGAGCAACGTGTCGGAACAACCCTTCACCGGGCTGGTGACGAAGCTCCGCATCGACGGGATCGAGGCTGCCGCCGAGTTGGTCTACCTGCCGACTCCGACGGCGCTCGGTCTCCTTCGAGCGATCCTCTGACGCAGACGGCGGCCCCGCCGGGGCCCCGGCACCACTCAAGTCGCCGGCGACGACGCCGACGAGGAAACCCATTCCGGACGAGCACGGTAGGAGAGACGATGGCTCGGATCATGGTCGTGGACGATGCAGCGTTCATGCGCAACAACCTCAAGCACATCCTCACACAGGGCGGGCACGAGGTCGCGGCCGAGGCCGTCGATGGCGCAGACGCCGTCCAGAAGTACGACGAGGTCAAGCCCGACCTGGTCACGATGGACATCACCATGCCGAACATGGACGGCATCGAGGCCCTGAAGCAGATCCGAGGCAAGGACCCGGCGAGCTGCATCGTGATGTGCTCGGCCATGGGCCAGGAGTCCCTCGTGGTCGAGGCCATCACCTCCGGCGCCCGTGACTTCGTCGTCAAGCCCTTCCAGGGCGAGCGCGTCATCGAGGCCGTCAACAAGGCCCTCGGGTAGCTCATCCCCGGGGTGGGGCCCCGGAGCCCCACCCTCCTCCCGAGGTCCTCGCCCTGACGGGCTGCGGTCTGGCCGTGTTCGCCGCCTGCTGCGCCCGGGTCGTCGTGGCACTCGACCACCCCGCCGAGGGAGACCCGAGATCCGGCAGACTGATGGGATGGCACGGGAGCTCAAGCTCGTCCCCCTGCTGACCCTCCGTCGTGGACTGGCCCGCCGTTGCCCCGCCTGCGGGGCCGGCGGGCTCTTCCGCGCTCACTTCCGGATGCGGGATCGCTGCCCTCGCTGCAACCTGCTCTTCGAGCGGATCGACGGGCAGTGGGTCGGCTCGCTCGGCATCAACACGATGATCACCTTCACGCTGCTGTTCTTCGCCACGATCATCGGCGTGTTCGCCACGGCCCCCGACGTGGCCGTCGGTCCGATCATCGGCGTCACGCTCGCCATCGCGATCGTGTTCCCCGCCGCGTTCTTCCCGATCTCGCGGACCCTCTGGTTGGCGATCGACCTGCTGATGCGGCCGCCCACCGATGACGAGCTCGACGCCGGCGCCGAGGGCGTGCGCATCGTCGACCCGTCGAGGGCCGGCCGACCGGCCGGCGGCCGCTGACCCCGGCGAAACTGCCGACGACGGCGACACTTCCCGTCCACGACCGCTCAGCAAGCCGCTGACGATGCCGATGGATGAGCGTGGCTCACGAAGCGACGACCGCTCGCGGCGAACCCTTCACGATCTCCCTGGCAGCCCTCCGGCAGGGCGACCACGGCGACGAGACCGACTGGCTCGACGTCGACACCCTGACGATGACCGCCGGCGAGATCGCCATCGAGACCGCGGCACGGGCCTGGCCCGCCGTCGTCCTCAACGGTCGTGACGCCGATGCGCTCGTCCACGTCAGCGAGCTGCGGGACGTCGCCCCGGCGGTCCGCGTGATCGCCACCGTCGACGATGTCGCCACCGGCGCCCAGCTCCTCCGAGCCGGCGCCCGCCGGATCGTGCCCGCCGGACGATGGGACCTGCTCGTCGGCGCGGTGCGGGAGGAGCTCCTCAACGAGATCGAGGCCCGCGAGATCGCCGCGGCGCGACGAGAGATCGACTCGGCCCGCGCCGTGACGGCGAAGATCCTCCGGGACTCCGAGGATCTGCTCGTCGTGATCGGCGAGGAGGACGTCGTCGTCTGGGCCAGCCCGGCGGCGACGATGGCACTCGGCCTCGACGAGGGCGACGACTACCTCGAGCGCGTCCACCCCGATGACACCGAGTCCGCGGCGACGGCCATCCAGGAGGCCGACCGCACCGTCGAGCTCCGGCTCGGCTCGCTCGAGGGCGGCTGGCGGAAGATCCAGGCCACCTTCGTCGACCAGCGCGACGATGCCGATGTCGGTGGGGTCGTCGTGTCGCAGCGCGACATCACCGACGAGCACGACGCCACCGAGGTGCTGCGCCACCAGGCGACCCACGACCCGCTGACCGACCTCCCGACGCGCACGCTGATGATGGACCTGCTCGGCCGCTCGCTCGACCGCATGCGGCGCGGGGCCGGCCGCGTCGGTGTGTGCTACGTCGACCTCGACGGCTTCAAGGCCGTCAACGACCGGCTGGGCCACGACGCCGGCGACGAGCTGCTCGTCGCCGTGAGCGCCCGCCTCGGCGAGACCGTCCGCGCGACCGATGTGGTCGCCCGCGTCGGTGGCGACGAGTTCGTCGTCATCCTCGACGGGGTGAAGGGCGAGGAGGAGGCGGTGGCCATCGGCGCCAAGCTCGTCGATGCCGTGGCCGTCCCGTGGGCGCTCTCGGCCGGCCAGGCGACGATCGGTGTCTCGGTCGGCATCGCCATGGCGGCGAGCCCCGAGCACGACCCGAACCACCTGCTCGCCGACGCCGACGCCGCGATGTACCACGTCAAGGCATCCGGCAAGGGAGCGGTCCAGCTCTACAGCGACCTCGTGCGCTCGGTGGCCGACGACCGCGAGGACCTCAGGCAACGACTCGGCCACGCGCTCGAGTCCGACGAGATCGGCTGCCTCTACGCCCCGATGGTGAGCCTCGGCAGCGGCGAGGTGCACGGCTTCCTCGGCGACCTCCAGTGGACCCACCCGGAGCGCGGTCAGCTGCCCGCCTCCGAGTGGTTGATGCTGGCCGAGGACGTCGGGCTCGGTGAGCGGATCGAGGATCGGGTCCTGATGGGCGCCGTCGAGCTCCACGACCGCTGGCGGCGGGCCGGGCACCAGGGAACCACCATCTGGCTGCCGGTCGCCCGACGCCAGCTCATGCAGGCCCGCTTCGCCCGCCGGGCGATCGAGGTCGCCGAGCAGCACGGTCTGACCCATCGGCCGATCGGGTTCCGGATCAGCGAGGCGTCCGTCGCCAAGCAACCGGTCGAGCTCGGCGAGGTGATGGCCCGCCTCACCGAGCACGGCTACCGGTTCGGTCTGGACGGCTACCGCGGCGTCGGCATCGGTCCCGACGTGCTGCAGGACCTGCCGATCGACTCCGTCTTCCTCGACGGGCACTTCGCCCGCCGGCTCGGCTCGGACAACCGCGCCGCCCGTGCGCTCGTCGGCATCGTGTCGATGAGCAGGCACCTCGGCCTCGACGTCGTCGCGACCGAGGTCGACAACCACACGCACCTCGCCTTCGTGCTCCAGCTCATGTGCCCCCGGGCGACCGGCGCGCTGTTCGCGCACCCGCAGGCACCGGAGCACACCGCGGCGATGCTCCGGCCCGGCTACACCTGGAACGTGCCGCTCGGCGGGGCCGGGCCCGCAGCATCAGCCGACGATCAGGGCATCGAGGCCACCACGATCGCCGGCCTCGGCAGTCCCGCCATCCGAGAGGGATAGGCGTCGGGTCCGCTGCTGCGGTGCGGACCTCGGCCACCATGACGTCCGATGGAGAGTCGGACGCTCGCCGCCGTCGACGTCGGCACCAACTCGGTGCATGTCGTCGTCGCCCGCGTCCACGGCCACGACACCGACGTCCACTTCGAGATCCTGACCCGCTCCAAGGAGATGGTCCGACTCGGCGCCGGCGCCGGCGACATGAAGGAGCTGTCGACCGAAGCGATCGACCGAGCCGTCGCCGCGCTCGCTCGCTGTCGGGCGATCGCGGCCGGGGAACGCGCCGAGCTGCGCGTCGTCGCCACGAGCGCCGTGAGGGAGGCGCTCAACCGGGACGAGCTCCTCGACCGGGCCGAGGAAGCGGGCGTTCGCGTCGAGGTGATCACCGGCGCCGAGGAGGCCCGCCTGATCCACCTCGGCGTCCTGCAATCGGTGCCCGCCTACGACCGGCGCATGCTCGTGGTCGACATCGGGGGCGGCAGCACCGAGCTCGTCATCGCCGACGGAGACGACCTCCGGGTCGCCCGGAGCCTCAAGCTCGGTGCCATCCGCATGACCACGAGGTTCTTCGGGGGCACGATCCTGCATCCCGGCGCGATGGACGCGGCTCGCCGCCACGTGCGGGCCTCACTGACCCCGTTCCTGAACGCCGCTCGTGACGAGGAGTTCGACCTGGCGATCGGGTCGTCGGGCACGATCGAGGCGCTCGCCGCGATCGAGCTGGCTCGCACGGGGGAGGCCCTTCCCCGCACGATGGGCAACCAGCGCCTCACGAGCGCTGGGCTCGCCGAGACCGTGGGTCGCCTCGAGGCGGCAGCCCGGGCCGGGGTGGTGGCCGAGCTCGACGGGCTCGAGGAGAAGCGGGCCGACATCATCCTCGGAGGAGCGGTCGTCCTCCAGGGCGTGCTCGATGCGCTCGAGGTCGACGAGATGACCGTGTCGGACACGGCGCTGCGGGAAGGCGTCCTCCTCGACACGGTCCTCCGGACCGAAGGTGGCACCCTCGACCACCTCGCCGACCTCCGGCGGCGCAGCGTCGAACACCTCCTCGTCGACTGCGACGACGACCCGGCGCACGCTCGTCACGTCGGAGCGCTCGCCATCGACCTGTTCGACGCGACGGCGGACCTCCACGGTCTCGGCGGCCGGGAACGCGAGCTGCTCGAAGCGGGAGCGCTGCTCGCCAACGTCGGCCTGGTCGTCTCCCACGACCGGCACCACCACCACTCGTACTACGTCATCCGGAACTCCGACCGACTGTCCGGTTTCACCGACGACGAGGTCGAGCTGATCGCGCTCGTCGCCCGCTACCACCGCAAGAGCGCCCCGAAGCAGACCCACGAGCCGTTCGCGCAGCTGAGCGAGGCGGACCAGCACGTGGTGCGGGTCCTGGCCGGGATCCTGCGGGTGGCGGTCTCGCTCGACCGGTCCCGCCAGCAGGCGATCCGGTCGATCGGCGCCGAGTGGGATGCCAAACGACTCCGCGTCAGCTGCCGATACGAGCCCGACAGCGACGTCGAGCTCGATCTCTACACCGCCGGGCAGCGGACCAGCCTCCTGTCCCGCTGCGTCGACCGCCGGGTCAAGCTCACCGCCACGGCGACCTGAGCGGGCGTGGGCTCCGGGACCCACGCCGGGCATGAGCACGGCCCCGGCCGCAGCCCGCCAGGGCGAGGACACGGGGAGGAGGCGTGGGCTCCGGGACCCACGCCGGGCATGAGCACCGTTCATCTCGACGACACACGGCGTCGGTAGCGTCACGGCGTGTCCGATCGAGTCCTCCGTCGACACGCCGTCCGGGTGTGGCTGCCCGACCGTCCCGGCGGGCTCGGAGCGATCGCGAGCCGGGTCGGTGCGGTCGGCGCCGAGATCGTCGGCATCGAGATCGTGGACCGAGAGGGCGGCCAAGCCGTCGACGATCTGCTCGTGCAGCTCCCGCCCGGCGTCACCACCGACCTGCTCGTCCGTGAGATCGGCGAGGTCGACGGCGCCCGGGTCGAGGACGTCCGCGACCTCGAGGACGCTCCCCCCGACGCCCGGCTCCAGGCGCTCGAGACCGCCTGTTCCCTGGCCGAAGCCCCCGCCGAGCTGGTGATCGAGGAGCTGACGGCCCACGCGCACCGGGACAATGGCGCCGACTGGACCGTCACGATCGACCTCGACGACGGCACCGTGCTGGCCGAACGGGGCGACCACCCCGGTGCCGGTTGGGTCCACGCCTACGCGGTCGGCTCACTCGCCGGCGCCGACGGCGAACGAACGGGCTCGGGTTCCACCGAGGACGACGCCGTCTGCGTCCCGATCGGCGCGGACGGCGGTCGACGGCAGGCCCTCACCCTCGGCCGCACGGGACGCGGGTTCCGCCGACGCGAGCACGAAGCGCTCCGACTGATGGCCAGCCTCGCGGCGGCGCGCCTCGCGAGTTGCGAATCGGCCTCCGACCGGACACACTGATCCGCTGCTGGTCCCGTAGAACAGTCTGGAGTGTTCGCCGGCCTGTCAAGCCGGAGGTCGCGGGTTCAAATCCCGTCGGGACCGCGGTCGGGTAGCTCAGTTGGCAGAGCGTCCGCCTGAAAAGCGGAAGGTCACCGGATCGACGCCGGTCCCGACCACCACGTCCCGGGCCCGGAAGGCGGCACGCCTCCGGGACCGGATCCCGACGATCGTCAGCTGCCGGTCCAGCCGAGGCCCCCCTCGTAGGGCAGTCCCAGGTCCGGCGCCGTCACGAGCGGCGCGAACCTCAGCCCTGAGTCCGTAGCGAGCTGCTCGACGGTGCCGCCGCGGTCGACCACGGCCACCAGCAGGACCGGATCGGCGCCGACCTCCCTGATTGCGTCCGCCGCCTCGATCAGCGAGGTCCCCCGCGAGACGACGTCTTCGACCACGACCACGCGGTCGCCGTCCTCGAGCGCGCCGGCGATGCGGCCGCCGGCACCATGGTCCTTCGCCTCCTTGCGGACGCTGAAGGCGCGCAGCGCTCGACCGCGGGCCGCGGCGACACCGGCGGTGCCGAAGGCCACCGGGTCGGCGCCCATCGTGAGTCCGCCGATGGCGTCGCAGTCCTCGGGCAGGAGCTCGAGCAGCGCATCGGCCACGAGCAGCAGGCCGTCGGTGCGGCACACGGTCTGCTTGCCATCGATGAACCAGCTGCTGCGCAGACCCGACTTGAGCACGAAGTCACCGCGTCGGACGGCGTGGCGTTCGAGGTGGTCGATCAGGGCCGGGGACGGGGACATGGCCGCAGCCTCCCACACCCGTCGCGGAGGCCGATCGAGACCAGGTCGGGATCGGGATGATTTGGGTGAATGGCACAGGCCGGACAAACGTCTATGCTCTACCAGCTGTGATCAGCTTGGGCTGGTGGTGGATCACGTTGCTTTCACGCCAATCTCGGGAGGATTGATGGCGAAGAAGAAGATGTCCGATGACCACAAGGCCGCTCTTGCAAAGGGCCGGGAGCAAGGTTCCCGGGTACGGGCATACCTCGAAGCACTGAAGGCGAATCAGCCGAAGCGGGGCCGCAAGCGGACCCCGGATTCGATCAAGAAGCAGCTCGCCGCCATCGAGATCGAGCTCCCCGATGCGAGCCCAGCGAAGGAGCTCGACCTGCTCCAGCGCCGTCGTGACCTGCAGCGGGAGCTCGAGAACTTCAGCGACGGCACCGATCTCGCCGACCTCGAGGCGCAGTTCGTCGGCGTGGCCGCCGAGTACGGCGATCGCAAGGGCATCGAGTACGCCACCTGGCGGGAGTTCGGCGTGCCCGCAGCGACGCTCAAGAAGGCCGGCATCGGCCGCGGCGCCGCCTGAGATCGACTCCGACCTGCCGCGAGGCGCTCCTCGAACACCCGCCGGCCGTGTCGCCCGAGGCCGGAGGAGTGGGCACGAGCCCCGAGCTCGTGGGCACCGAGGCCGTCGCCGGGTGACGACTCAGACCTTCATCTCCGGGCGGTAGGCGACGGCCTCCGGATCGGTGGCGACCACCTCCGCTGCCCGTTCGACCAGGTGCGCCACCTGGTCGGCGGTGCGGCCGGTGAGCGCATCGACCTCGCGCACCGCAGCCGACAGGTCCTCGGCATCGAGCGGGACGCGGTCATCCGCGGCCAGCCGCTCCAGCAGCTCGGGTCCGCCGGCACCCCCCTCACGCAGCGACCGCGCCGCCGCGACCGCGTGCTCCTTGACCAGCTCGTGGGCGTCCTCCCGCCCGACGCCGGCCCGCACCGCTGCGGCGAGCACCCGACCGGAGGCGAGGAAGGCGAGGTAGCGCTCGAGCTCGGCCTCGATCACGGCCTCGTGCACGCCGACCCCGTCGATCACCGACAGCGCGGTCTGCAGCAGCCCGTCGAGGGCGAGACAGGCGTCCGGGAGCACGACCCGCCTGGTGACCGAGCAGCTGACGTCACCTTCGTTCCACTGCTCCCCGGCGAGGGAGGTCACCATCGCGAGGTGACCGCGCAGGACCGCTTGCAGTCCCTGGACCCGTTCCGACGAGCGGGGGTTCATCTTGTGCGGCATCGCCGACGATCCGACCTGACCCGGCCGGAACTCCTCGGAGGCGAGGTCGTGCCCGGCGAGCAACCGGACGAGGCGGGCCAGGTTGGTCGGTGCCGAGGCGAGGTCGACGAAGGCCGACACCACTGCGAAGTCGAGCGAGCGGGGATACACCTGCCCGACGGCCCCCATGACCCGGTCGTGACCGAGCGCCGCGACGACGGCCCGCTCGAGCCCGTCCGCGTCGCCACCGTCGAGGACGTCGACGAGGTCCTGCTGGGTGCCCACGGCGCCCTTGATGCCCCGGAGCGGGTACGAGGCGATCACGCCGTCGAACCGCTCGATCGAGCCGAGGAGCTCCTCGGCGAGCATCGCCCACCGCTTGCCGACGGTGGTGACCTGGGCGGGCACGTTGTGGGTGCGAGCGGCGATCGGCACGTGGGCGTCGGCCGCCGCCCGGGCAGCCAGCCGATCGAGCAGCGCGAGGGCGCGACGACGCAGGAGCCGCATCGAGCGGAGCAGCAGCAGCTGCTCGGTGTTCTCCGTGACGTCCCTCGAGGTGAGCCCCGCGTGCACCAGCTGGTGGCCGGCGAGGTCGTCGAACTCCTCGATGCGAGCCTTCACGTCGTGGCGGTTGCGTTCCTCACGACGGCGGATCGATGCGAGGTCGACGTCGTCGACCACGGATCGATAGTCGTCGAGCGCACCGTGCGGGACCGACAGACCCTGTGCGACCTGCGCTTCGAGCACGGCGATCCAGAGCCGCCGCTCCTGGGCGATGCGGTGCTCCGGCGACCACACGGCCACCATCTCGGCGCTGGCGTACCGGTCGGCCAGGACGTTGGGAACGGTCACGCAGCGACGCCGTCGTCGAAGCGCACCTCGGCCCCGCGCTCGGGTCCGACGGACGCGAACGTGACCGGGAGCTCGACCTCCTCCTGGATGCGCGCGAGGAAGTCCATCGCCTCCTGAGGCAGCGCATCGCCAGCGCCCCATCCCGGCATCGTGACGTACACGGGCTGGACCCGCTCCATCTCGGTCTGCAGCGCCGGCGGGTACCGGAGGCGGACCCCGTCGAGCTCGTAGTGGGTGCAGATGCGCACCTCGTCGAGTCCGGTCAGGACGTCGATCTTGGCGACGGCCACCTCGGTGACCGAGTTCAGACGCACCGCCTGACGGGCCTGGACGACGTCGAACCACCCGACACGACGACGGCGCCCGGTGTTGGAGCCGTACTCGTGGCCGGTGTCGATGATGTGGTCGGCGAGCGGGCCGTCGAGCTCGGTGACGAAGGGGCCGGCACCGACGCGGGTGACGTAGGCCTTCGCGACGCCGATGATCCGGCCGAAGTGTCGGGGACCGACGCCGGCTCCGACGGTGGCTGCTCCGGCGATGGGGTTCGACGAGGTCACGAACGGGTACGTGCCGTGGTCGAGATCGAGGAACGTCGCCTGCGCACCCTCGAACAACACCTGCTGCTCGGCCTCCAACGCATCGTTGACCGTCGCGACCGTGTCGGTGACGTAGGGACGGATACGGTCGGCGATCTCGCCGAGGTAGGTCTCGACGACCGAGTCCGGATCGATCGGGTCACGGCCCAGTCCACGAAGCAGCACGTTCTTGGAGAGCAGGGCGTGCGTGACCCGCTCACGGAAGGCGTCGGGGACGAGCAGGTCCTGCACCCTGACGCCGTCGCGGGCCGACTTGTCGGCGTAGGCCGGACCGATGCCCCGCAGCGTCGTGCCGATGGCCGACTCCCCGCGGAGCTCCTCGAACAGCGCATCGAGTTGCTGGTGGTACGACAGCACCAGGTGCGCGTTGGCGGCGAGCTGCAGGCGGCTGCAGTCGATGCCGGCGGCCTCGATGCGGTCGATCTCCGCCAGCAGGACGATGGGGTCGACGACGACGCCGTTGCCGATGACCGGCGTGACCGCGTCGTACAGGACGCCGCTCGGCACCAGCTGCAGCACGAACGTCTCGCCGTCGACGACGAGGGTGTGGCCGGCGTTGTGGCCGCCCTGGTACCGAACCACCATCGAGTGCTCCTTGGCGAGCACGTCGACGAATCGGCCCTTCCCCTCGTCTCCCCATTGCATGCCGACGATGACGGACGCTGGCACGGGCTCTCCCGCTCTCGATGGACCGACCCACCGTAGTGGCGATGCCGGGTGACGATACGGCCTGACGCGGCTGCATCAGGCCGCGTCCTACGTAGCGATCATCTTCTCTGCCGGGCCGCAGATACCTGCCCGATGGGGTAGCGCAGCACACCCACCGGCCATACGGTGACCACCAGGACGTCGGGAGAGCGACCATGGGCGATCGAGACGTCGCCGAAGACGAGGTGGGCATGCCGGGCAGACGCGCCGCGGTCGCCGCGGTGCTGTCCGATCCCGAACCGGTCCTGGTGGTGCGGGCGACCGACACCGGTGGCCACGTGATCCACGCCGGCAACGAGCCGATGCTCCGCACGCTCCAGTTGGCCCCCGCCGAGCTCGAAGGTCGCGACCCGACCGACGTCGTCGTCGACGCCGGCCCGCTGCTCGTCGATCCCGCCGGGCACGCCGAACGCCGAGTGAGCCTCCGAACGGCAGACGGTCGCCAACACTGGTACCGACTCACGGCGTGGTCGATCAGCGACGAGCTGGTCGTGTGGCGCCTGACACCGGACGAGCTCGATCTGCTCGACGGGCGTCTCGGCTCGGTGGTCAACGCCCTCGTCGAGCACGCCATCACCGTCGACCGGAGCGGGCGAGTGCTGTCCGGCACCGACGGGTGGACGTCGATGTTCACCGACCGGGTCGTCGAGATCGACGATCTGCTCGCCTGGCTGGGCGAGCACGGCGAGGAGCTGTCGCTGGCCGACGCCCATCGGGCGCTCGGCGACGTGTTGTCCGGGCGGGCCACCATCCGTCACCTCGACATGAGCGTGGGTGACCACTGGACGGCGATCACGATCTCGGGAGTGCCCGGCAGCGATCGAGTGGCGGCCGTCATCTCGGCGGTCGACGTCACGGACCGCAAGCGGGCCGAGGCCGACCTCACCGAGCGGATGCTCACGGACTCGCTCACGGCGTTGCCGAACCGCACGCTCACCCTCGACCGGCTGCACCACGCCTTGACCCACAACGATCGGGCCGAAGAAGGGGTGGCGGCGATGTTCGTCGACCTCGACGACTTCGGCTCGCTGAACACCCGACTCGGCCACCTCCGAGCCGACGATCTGCTCGCCGACGTCGCTCGCACGATCCGGCGGGCGGTGCGGCCGTCGGACACGGTGGGCCGCTGGGGCGGTGACGAGTTCGTCGTCGTCGCCGAGCGGTTGCACTCGGTCGACGAGGCGACCTCGATCGCCAACCGGATCCTCGCCCAGCTCCGCACCGCCACGACCGAGCGGATCGGCTCGCCGATCGGCGCATCGATCGGGATCAGCTACTCGAGCGACGGCTTCACGACGGCCCGCGAGATGCTGCAGGACGCCGACACCGCCATGTACGCGGCGAAGGCGGCCGGCCGGGCGCGGGTCGAGGTCTTCACCGCTCGCGACCGGGAGCGTGAGCTCGGGCGTCTGGCGTTCAGCAAGCAGCTCCGGCTCGGCGTCAACGCCGACGAGCTGTTCCTCGAGTACCAGCCACAGATCGACCTCGTCACCGGCCGCATCATCGCCGTCGAGGCGTTGGTGCGGTGGCGACGGCCGAGCGGCGAGATCCTCCGAGCCAAGGAGTTCCTCGACTCCGGCGCCGGCGACGAGACCGTCAACCTGGTCGATCGCTGGGTGATCCAGCACGCCTGTCAGCAGCTCGCCACGTGGCAGCGAGCCGGGAACCGCGTCCTGCTGTCGGTCAACGTCTCGGTCCGAGACCTGGCCGATCCCGGCTTCCTCGAGCTCCTCGACGACGTGGTCGCCGAGAGCGGGGTCGATGCCACCGGGCTCATGCTCGAGCTGACCGAGGACGCCCTGCTCGATCGGCACAGCGCCCTCGTCGCCGTTCCCGAGCTCGTCCGACGGGGGGTCCGCATCGCGCTGGACGACTTCGGCGCCGGCTACGGGCCGCTCACCACCCTCGGGACCGCCCCGGTGGACACGATCAAGCTCGACGGCAACCTCATCGCCGAGCTCGATCGTGGTCGGGGGGCCGATGCGGTCGTCCGCGGACTGATCCGGATGGCGGCCGAGCTCGGGATCGAGGTCGTCGCCAAGGGCGTCGAGCGGCAGCGCCAGCTCGTGGAGCTCCGACGCATCTCCTGCCCCATGGCGCAGGGACACCTCCTCGGCCAGCCGGTCGGCATCGACGACCTGCCCCGCTTCCACGAGCCGAACGTCGCCGTCACGGCGCTCGACCACCTGCAGGCCGCCGCCGGCTGGTAGCCGTCGAACCGGGTCTCAGCGCCGGCTGGCGAGGATGCCCTGACGCGTGGCGATGGCCACGGCCTCGAGCTTGGAGTGCGCGTCGAGCTTGCGCAGGATGTTCTGCACGTGGTTCCGCACCGTGTGCAGGCTCAACGTGAGCCGGTCCGCGATGGCCTGGTTCGAACAGCCCTCGGCGACGAGCTCGAGCACCTCGTGCTCACGGCGGGTGAGCTGCGGAGCGGCCTCGCTGTCGCCGTCGCGGAGCCGGGGCAGGATCAGGGCCAGCATGTCCGGGGAGACCATCACCTCGCCGTCGTGCACCGAGCGGATCGAGCGGACGACGTCCTCGAGGCCCCGGTCCTTGGTGATGAACCCCACGCAGCCGGCCTCGACCGCATCGAGGGCGACGCGCTCGTCGACGATCGCGGTCAGCACCACCAGCTTGGTCTCGGGGGCGGCGGTCTTGAGATCGCTCGCCAACCGGAGTCCATCCTGACCGGGCAACCGGTAGTCGAGGAGGATGACGTCGGGCTGGTGCTCGGCGGTGACGTCGAGCACCTTGTCGTCGCCCGACGAGGTCGCGACGACCTCGATGTCGGACTGACGATTGAGCGCGGCAGCGAGGCTCTCAGCGAAGACGGCGTGGTCGTCGATGATCATGACGCTGATCGCGTGGTCGTCGCTCACGACGATGCTCCCGATCCGAGGTGGCCCACATCGTACTTCCGGGCCCACCCCGCCTCTGACCATCCCCCGCCGGGAGCGCCCCGAGCTACCAGAGCGTCGCGCCCCCGGAGACCGGGTTGATCGGCCAGTAGTGGACGACGAGCTCACCGTAGATGAGGAGCGACAGCACGACCGCGACCAGCGCCCAGATGCCGAGCTGATCGAGGATCCGCCACGACGGACGGGGTCCGTGGGTGACCTCGGCGACGGGGATCTGCATCACGCCGACCGCAGCCCGATTGGTGAAGATGGTCCGCAGGATGACGAAGAAGAACAGCACGGCGGACAGGAACATGACCGACCCGCCGATGCCGGTCAGGGTGTTCGCCATCTCCCAGCTCGGGTTGTCCTCGAGGTACGGCGCCGAGTTGATGAGGGTCCGACGGGGCATGCCCTCGATGCCGCCCATCATCTGGCCACGGGAGAAGGTGAGCACGCCGACGAACCACAACCACCCCTGCGCCACGGCGAGACGACGGTGCTGGAGCTCGTTGCCGGTCAGGTACGGCACCATCCAGTAGCTGATCGCCATGATCGACAGCGCCACCGCCGTTCCCACGGTCAGGTGGAAGTGGCCCACGATGAACGACGTGTTGTGGACGACCAGGTTGGTCGTGTAATTCGCGTTGATGAAGCCGGAGGCTCCGCCGAACATGAAGCCGATGCCGGCCAGGAGCTGACCGCTGACGGACGGGTTCCCCCACGGCAGTTTGAGGATCCAGCCGAGGAGTCCTGTGCCGCCATGTGCCCGACCGCCCTGCTCGAGGCTCGACACGACCGAGAACAGCGTGACCGTGGACGGGTAGAAGATCGCCACGGTCAGGACCCACATGATCGCCTTCGAGGTGAAGGGGATGCCGGGATCGGTGAACTGGTGGTGGACGCCCACCGGGATCAGCAAGAGGAAGGCGAGGAACACCATCCGGGTGAGCCCGTCGGACCACGTGCGGGCCCCAACCTGCCGGGGCAGCAGCTGGTACCAGGAGATGTAGATCGGCAGCAGCCAGAAGTAGACGATCGGGTGGCCGGTGAACCAGAACAGCGTCCGCGTGAACTGCGGATCGACCTCGTCGATGAGCCCGAGCGACCACGGCAGCAGGAACGCCAGCACCTCGATGGCGATGCCGAGCGAGGCGATGAACCACATCACATAGGTGGCCAGGCTCGTGTAGGCGAGCAGCGGGGTCCGGTCCTTCGGGTGCTCGGCCCGGAAGCGTCGCTGGGCGAGCACGAGGTTGATCAGCACGGCCCAGGTGGCGAGCACCAGGAACACGGCACCGATGTAGAAGGCCGGCGTGGCCTGCAGCGGCGCGTAGAAGGTGAACAGCACCGTCGCCTTGTTCGCGAGCATCGCCCACGTCGCGAGGGCCACGCCGCCCCACGCCAACCACGTCGACGCCTGCGAGAGCGCCCGGCTCGGAAGGGGCTTGCCGTACGCCTTCATCGTCATGAGCGAGCAGAAGGCGTTGCCGAAGCAGAAGGTGAACACCAGGGCGAGGGCCACGCCGTGGATGGTCAGGCCCTGGTAGTAGGTCTCGAGCGGGACCTCGTCGTACAGGTCGACATCGAGCCGCTCGAGTGCCTGCAGGATGCCCATGAGCGCACCGAGCAGGAGCCCGACGAGCGACAGGTAGAGCTGCCACTTGATCGGACGGAGGTCGGCGGCGGTGACTCCCGGGATGTCGACGAGGAACGACGTCCGCCTCGCCCTCGTGACGGTCGGTCCGGGCTCGGGAGGCTGGTCCGGCTGCGGATGGTCGATGGTGGCGGTCATCTGGACTGCGGCTCCTCCTACTCGACGACGATCTCAGCGCCCATGACGTGGTGCTGGATGCCGCAGTACTCGTGACAGACGAGGGTGTGGGAACCGGACTCGTCGAAGGTGACGTCGACCTCGGACACGTGGCCCGGGATCAGCATGATGTTGACGTTGGTGTCGGTGATCTTCATGCCGTGGATCACGTCGATCGAGGCCGCCTTGATGGTGATCTCCTCGCCCCGGGCCTCGGCCGGGATGGTGACCTGCGCCGGCGTCCACGCCCAGGCCTGACCGATGTAGATCAGCTCCCAGGACCCGTCGTCGCGCTGGTGCAGGCCGGGCTCGTCGAACGGAGCGGTCTGGGTGACCAGCTCCGGCTCGATGCGGCCGGCGGGCTCGGGGAGCTCGGCGGTGTGGAAGACCACCGAGGACACCACGGCGATCACAGCGCTCAGCACGAAGATCGCCGAGCCCGTCATCCAGATGCGTTCGTACCGATCGACCTCCACGGCGTCAGCCCTGCGCGATCAGGATGATGTAGGCCCAGCCGAACATGAAGATGCACAGCGCCAGGAAGAGCATGGTCACGGCGAGCGTGCCCCTGGGGGCGTGCTCGTGTTCGGACGATGGCATCGAGTCCTCCGTGTGCTCCGAGGGGGCGGTCATGACGACACCGTCACGGTGCCCTGCATGCCGGACGCGAGGTGCCCGGCGACGAGGCAGACCACCTGGTACGTGCCGCTCTCGTCGATGGTGAAGTTGACGGTCGCGGTCTCGCCGCCACCGACGCGATCGGTGCGGGCGAGGACCATGTCCTCGGTGAAGTCGGCCTCGTCGGTGAGGCGGACGCCCTGGTTGAGGACGATCCACTCGTGCTCGACCGAGCCGACGTTGTCCATCGTCACCGTGAGCTCCTCGCCGGCGAGCAGCTCGGCCGAGGCCGGGTCGAAGGCGAAGTCACTGGCGTCGACCGTCAGCTCGGTGACCGGGCCGGCACCGGCGACGGCGGCCCCACCCCGGTTCTCGTCGGCGCCGATCCGCACGAGGACGACGAGGCAGGCCACGACGGCGAGCGCCGCGCTGATCCCCGCCGCGGCGACGAGGAAGGCCTGCCCACCGGTGAGGGACACCCCCGACGGGGAGGCATCGATCGCCGCAGCATCGATCGCCGGTGTCCGACCGACCGATCCGGGGAACTCCTCGTGGGCGGCGGCGGATCGCTCCGGTTCGCCGTCGACTCGCTCAGCCACATCGGGCATGACGTAGGTGCTCCCGGATCGAAGTCGCTCGGACGACGATGAGCGTCGCAATCCGCGCCGGTCGGGGGCCAGGACCTAGGTCCCGGTCGCGAGGTCCCGCGAGTCCCGAAGGCTCCGCCACCGCGTCAGCGGCGCAGGTCAGGGAGCGCTGACGGCGTGGGCGGCGAGACGTTCGTAGAGGGGTTCGGCTGCGGCGAGGACCGGGCCGAGGTGCTCCGGGAGCGGCTCGCGGTTCGGCGTCCGGGGTGGACCGAACCCGGTCGAACGGTGGACGTTGGCGTACCAGACCGCCGCCCAGACGCCGTCGTAGGGTTTGGGACCGGGCGACCACGAGAGCATCGCCTCGTCGAAGGACAGCCCGAGCCGCTCGCAGAGCGCGGCGAGCATGCCCCGTGGGTCGTCGAGCAGCACCTGGGAGTCGACGACGATCGGTCGTCCACCTGCTGCGATGACATCGTCGACGAGCTGTACCTGCTCGGGGAGTCCGGTGTCGTCGAGATCGCAGTGCGGGAGCTGTGCCGACAGCGAGCGCAGCATGTCCACCGGGTGACGGGTGAGGAGGAGGTTCTCGGTCTCGCCCAGGAAGGCGGTGTCGAGATCCCGGAGGTGGTGGGCCATCTGCTTGCAGAACAGCACCGGCGTGCCGACGGGGCCGAGGATCACGTCCTCGATCACCGCTGCGGGGTCCTGCGACTGCGAGGCGAGCACCTCCGCGGTCATGGGGTGGCCGCGATCGAAGCGTGCGAGGTAGGCCGCGTACAGCGGCTCGTCGACGACGGTCGTGTCGGCCCGTTGGGCCCACGAGTACATGAACGCCGTCGAGATGTTCCGGGGGCCGGACCAGCACTGGACGCGGACGGTCATCGACCCGCCCTCGCCGCCTCGGCGACCCGGTCGGCGTAGAGCGAGCGCAGCCGGGTCACCATCGGTCCCGGCACGGCGCCGTCATCGATCGTCCGGCCGTCGACGGTGTGCACCGGGGTGAGCCCACCGAAGGTGCCGGTGACGAAGCACTCCTCGGCGCTGTACACGTCGGTCAGGGAGAACGGCGCCCGGCGTGTCGGGATGCCCGCCACCTCGGCGACCTCGACGACCAGCTCGGCGGTGATGCCGTTGAGGTTGTACTGGCCGGTCGACGTGCACACGGTGCCGTCGCGGACGGCGAAGAAGTTCGTGGCGTTGCACGTCGCCACGGCTCCGGTCGGGTCCAGCATGAGCGCCTCGTCGGCGCCGGCCTCGGTCGCCTGGATGAGGGCGATGACCTCGTGGAGCTTCGAGTGGCAGTTCAGCTTCTGGTCGAGGACGTCGGGGGCCGGGCGTCGGACCGTCGCCGTGAACAGCGAGATGCCCTGATCGGCCACCGCCGGATCGGCGACCTTGTGCTCCGCGATGGCCACGATGTTCGGCCCGCCGATGCAGAGGGCCGGGTGCTGCGACGGCGTCGACTTGTCGCCCCTGGTGATCATCAGGCGGACGTGCACGCCGTCGCGCATGCCATTGCCGTCGACGGTGGCGTAGAGCAGCTCGGCCACCTCGTCCCGGGTGAGGCCGAGATCGAGGTGGATCGCCGCAAGGCCCGCGAAGAGCCGGTCGAGGTGCCGGTCGAGGAACACGAGCACGCCCTCGTGCAGCCGGATGCCCTCCCAGATGCCGTCACCGACGACGAAGCCGCTGTCGAAGACCGACACCTTCGCCTCCGCCCGCGGCACGAGCTCGCCGTTGAGGTGGATCAGGATGTCGCGGTTGCGCTCGTCGGGCAGCGACTGGTGGGTGGTGCGAGCCATCGCCGCACCGTATTCGTCACACCAGACGGTGGGGGGTGAACGAGAGCTCGCCGTCGACGGCGTCGACCACGACCGCGTCACCCTCGGCCAGCTTGCCGTCGAGGAGCTGGACCGCCAGCGGGTCGACGACGTGGCGTAGGATGACCCGCTTGAGGGGCCGGGCCCCGAACGCCGGGTCGAAGCCCTCGCTCGCCAGCTGGGCGACGGCGGCGTCGGTGAGCTGCAGGTCGATCTTGCGGGTGGCCAGGCGGTCGCGAACGATCGCGAGCTGGATCTGGACGATGTCGTCGAGGTCCTCTTCGGTGAGCGCCCGGAAGCGGATGATGTCGTCGACCCGGTTGATGAACTCCGGGCGGAAGAACTGCAGGGGATCGCCCGACAGGTTCGACGTCATGATGAGCACGGCGTTGGTGAAGTCGACCGTGCGGCCCTGACCGTCGGTGAGACGACCGTCGTCGAGCACCTGCAACAGCACGTTGAACACGTCGGCGTGAGCCTTCTCGATCTCGTCGAGGAGGATCACCGAGTACGGCCGGCGACGGATGGTCTCGGTCAGCTGCCCGCCCTCGTCGTAGCCGACGTAGCCGGGGGGTGCGCCGATGAGGCGGCTCACCGCGTGCTTCTCCATGTACTCGCTCATGTCGATGCGGACCATGGCCCGCTCGTCGTCGAAGAGCACCTGGGCGAGGGCGCGGGCGAGCTCGGTCTTCCCGACGCCGGTCGGGCCGAGGAACATGAAGCTGCCGATCGGACGGTTGGGGTCGGCGAGGCCGGCCCGGCTGCGACGGATCGCGTTGGCGACCGCGACGACGGCCTCGTCCTGGCCGATCACGCGCTCGTGGAGCTCGTCCTCGAGGTGGGTGAGGCGCTCGGCCTCGCCCTCCATGAGCTTGGCGACCGGAACCCCGGTCCAGCGGGAGACGACCTGGGCGACGTCTTCCTCGTCGACCTCCTCCTTGAGCATGCGGCGGTCGGCCTGCAGCTCGTCGAGGTGGGCGGTCGCCTCCTCGAGACGGCGCTCGAGGTCAGGGAGCAGGCCGTACCGGACCTCGGCGGCGCGCTCGAGGTCGGACTCGCGCTCCAGCGACCGGCTCTGGTCGTCGATCTCCTCCTTCAGCGACCGGATGGCCGCGATGGCGTCCTTCTCGGCCGTCCAGTGCGCCTTCATGCCGGTCGACCGCTCCTGGAGGCCGGCGATCTCGGCGTCGACCTCGTCGAGTCGTTCGGCGGCGTTGGTGTCGCCCAGCTCGGCCTCGCGGGCGACGGCCACGCGCTCGATCTCGAGCTGGCGGATGCGGCGCTCGACGACGTCGATCTCGGTGGGCAGCGAGTCGATCTCGATGCGCAGGCGGGACCCGGCCTCGTCGATGAGGTCGATGGCCTTGTCGGGGAGCTGGCGGTCGCTGAGATACCGATCGGACAGCCCGGCGGCGGCGATGAGCGCGGAGTCCTGGATCCGGACGCCGTGGTGGACCTCGTACCGCTCCTTGAGGCCGCGCAGGATCGACACGGTGTCGGCGACCGAGGGTTCACCGACGAAGACCTGCTGGAAGCGCCGCTCGAGCGCGGCGTCCTTCTCGATGTGGCTGCGGTACTCGTCGAGCGTCGTGGCGCCGACCATGCGGAGCTCGCCGCGGGCGAGCATCGGCTTGAGCATGTTGCCGGCGTCCATCGCGCCGTCCGCCTTGCCGGCGCCGACCACGGTGTGCAGCTCGTCGATGAAGGTGATGACCTCGCCCTCGGCGTCGGTGATCTCCTTCAGCACGGCCTGGAGCCGCTCCTCGAACTCGCCGCGGTACTTCGCGCCGGCGACCATCATCCCGAGGTCGAGCGAGATGAGCCGCTTGTTCTTCAGTCCCTCGGGGACGTCGCCCTCGATGATGCGCTGGGCGAGCCCCTCGACGATGGCGGTCTTGCCCACGCCGGGATCGCCGATGAGCACCGGGTTGTTCTTGGTCCGGCGCGACAGCACCTGGATGACCCGGCGGATCTCCTCGTCGCGACCGATGACCGGATCGAGGCGACCGCTGCGGGCGTCGTCGGTGAGGTCGCGGCCGAACCGCTCCAGCGCCTGGTAGGAGGCCTCGGGGTTCTGTGAGGTGACCCGATGGGAGCCGCGGACCTCGCGCAGGGCGCCGAGGAGCTGCTCGCGATCGAGGTCGAGCCGGTCGGCGAGCGCGAGGAGCAGGTGCTCGGTCGAGAGGTACTCGTCGTGGAGCTCCTCGCGGGCCCGGTCGGCGACGTCGATGGCGTCGCGCAGGCCGCGAGACATCGAGGGATCGCTGCCCCCGTAGGCCTTGGCCAACTTGGCCAGCCGCTCCTCGACCTGGTTGCGCACCGCCATCGGTTGCGCACCGACGCGGGTGAGCACCGGCAGCACGACGCCGTCGGCCTGGCCGAGCAGCGCGAGCAGCAGATGATCCGGGGTGACCTCGGGATGGGCCGCGGTGCGAGCGGACTCGATGGCCGTCTGCACCGCTTCCTGGGTCTTGATGGTCCAGCGGTTCGGGTCCAGTGCCATGAGAACCAGCCTAGAAGAGAGTCAACAAACTTGCTACGTATACACTCAACTTTGGCCGGGACGCCGGGGATGGCGATCCGACCAGAGGATGACGTCCTGGCGCAGGGGGACGAGGTCGCGGCGCTGACGGCGCTCGGCCTCGGCCACCTGGCGGCGTGCCACATCGGAGAGCCGCGACAGCTCGTCCTGCAGTCGGGCCACCTCGGCCTCGAGCTCCAGCACCCGCTGGACCCCGGCGAGGTTGAGGCCCTGCTCGGTCAGCTCGGTGATGCGGGACAGCCGCTCGATGTCGCGCTCGGAGTAGCGGCGGCTGCCGCCCGGCGTGCGCGACGGCTCGACGAGGCCCTTCCGCTCGTAGATCCGCAGGGTCTGGGCATGCAGACCGGCCAGCTCGGCAGCGACCGAGATGACGTAGACGGCGTGGTCGGGGTCGCGTCGGGTCATGACGGGCTCCTCTCACCGTTGGCCAGGTGGGCGCGGGGGTCCTCGTCGAGCAACTCGGCGACGCGCTCGATGGCGGCCCGCTGCTCGTCGTCGAGCTCGATGGGGACCGAGATCTGGACCGTGACCATGAGGTCGCCGGTACCACCACCCTTGCGCTCCACACCGCGACCGCGCACCCGCAGCCGACGTCCGGAGGACGTGCCCTCGGGCAGGCGGAGGGTGACGTGATCGCCGTCGAGGGTCGGCACGCGGAGGTTGGTGCCCAGCGCGGCCTCGGCGAAGGTGACCGGCACCGTGAGGTGCAGGTCATCGCCCCGCCGTTCGAAGAGCGGGTGCTGGCGGACCTGCACGACGACGAAGAGGTCACCGGGTGGGCCGCCTTCGATGCCCGGTCGGCCGTGCCCGCGGACGCGGATCCGGCGGCCGTGGTCGACGCCGGAGGGGATGCGGACCTTCACCGGTTGCCCGTCGACGAACACCTCGGTGGTGGCACCCTCGACGGCTTCGACGAGGTCGAGGTGGACCTCGGTCTCGAGATCGGCTCCCGGCGCCGGGCGCGGGCCGGTCCGAGGACCGGCATTGCCGGCGCCGCGGCCGAACAGGTTGCCGAAGAGGTCGCCGATGCCACCGAAGCTGTCGAAGTCCTCGATGCGGACCTGATAGGCGCCATCTCCCCGGGGGGCGCCGGCGAACCCGCCGGCCATCGGGCCGAGCCGACGGAGCTCGTCGTACTCCTTGCGCTTGTCGGGATCGCCGAGGACGTCGTAGGCGGCGGAGACCGCCTTGAACCGGGCCTCGTCGCCCCCCTGATCGGGGTGATGCTCGCGGGCGAGCTTGCGGTAGGCCTTGGTGATGTCCTTGTCGGAGGCGTCCGACGACACACCGAGCGCCTCGTAGTAATCCGTCTCGAGCCATTCACGCTGCATCAGTCACCTCCTGTCGGTGTCGTCCGATCTCGACGTGCGTTCAGCCCGCAGCTCCCTGGATGGCCCCGGACATCAGCCCGTGACCTTCACCATCGCAGCACGCAGGACCCGGTCCTCCCAGCGATACCCCGTCCGGAGCACCTCGAGCACCACGTCGCTGTCCTGGCCGTCGGCCGCGGGTTCGACGAGCACGGCCTCGTGCCATGAGGGGTCGAAGGGCTCGCCGACGGTCCCGACCGAGGTGAGGCCCTGCTGCTCGAGTGCGGCGAGCAGTGCCTTGGCGATCGGCTCGGCGCCCTCCTGACCCTGGGTCATCGCCGCGTCGCAGGCGTCGAGCACCGGGAGGAGGCTGTCGACGAACCGGCCGACCGCCTGCTTCCCGGCCTCGGCCTGGTCGCGCTGGGAGCGCTTGCGGAAGTTGTCGAAGTCGGCCGCCGACCGCAGGACCTGGTCCTGGAGCGCGTCGCGCTCGGTCGCGACCGCCTCGAGCTGCTCGATGAGCCCCTCGACGTCGAGCGGTGCCTCGACGGCCACCTCCTCGACGTCGGGCCCGGGCGCCTCGGCGCCGGCGACCGGCACCTCCTCGACGTCCGGGCCGGCCCCCTCCGGGGCCGGTTCGGCGGTGCTCACTTGCTGCCGTCCTCGTCTTCGATGATCTCGGCGTCGACGACGTCGTCGTCACCGGACGGGGTGGCCTCGCCGGCATCGGCCTGCTGGGCCGCGGCCTGCTCGTAGAGCTTCTGGGCGAAGGACTGCGACACCACGCTCAGGCCCTCCTGGGCCGCCTTGATGGCGTCGATGTCGTCGCCCTCGAGGGCGGTCTTGAGCTCGGCGAGCTTCTCCTCGACGGCCGACTTCTCGTCGCCGCTGAAGTCAGCGCCCTGCTCTCGGAGCACCTTCTCGGTCTGGTACACGAGCGAGTCGGCGTTGTTGCGGACCTCGACGCCGTCCTTGCGCTGGCGGTCCTCCTCGGCGTGGGCCTCGGCGTCCTTCACCATGCGGTCGATGTCGTCGGAGTTGAGCGACGACTGGCCGGTGATGGTGATCGACTGCTCCTTGTTGGTCGCCCGGTCCTTGGCGGACACGTGGACGATGCCGTTGGCGTCGATGTCGAAGGTCACCTCGATCTGGGGCACGCCACGGGGGGCCGGGGGCAGGTCGACGAGCTGGAACTTGCCGAGGGTCTTGTTGCCGCCCGCCATCTCGCGCTCGCCCTGCAGCACGTGGATCTCGACCGACGGCTGCATGTCCTCCGCGGTGGTGAACACCTCGGTGCGGCGGGTCGGGATCGTGGTGTTGCGGTCGATGAGACGGGTCATCACGCCGCCCTTGGTCTCGATGCCGAGCGACAGCGGGGTGACGTCGAGGAGCAGGACGTCCTTGACGTCGCCCTTGAGCACGCCGGCCTGGACCGAGGCGCCGATGGCGACGACCTCGTCGGGGTTCACGCCCTTGTGGGGCTCCTTGCCGGTGAGCTCCTGGACCAGATCCTGGATCGCGGGCATGCGGGTCGAACCGCCGACCATCACGACGTGATCGAGGTCGGCGAGCTTGAGCCCGGCGTCGTCGATCGCCTGCTGGAACGGCTTCTTGCACCGCTCGACGAGATCGGCGGTCAGCTCCTGGAACTTGGCTCGGCTGAGCGTGTAGTCCAGGTGGAGCGGACCGGCCTGGGTGGCGGTGATGAAGGGCAGGTTGATCTGGGTCGACTGGGTGCCCGACAGCTCGATCTTGGCCTTCTCGGCGGCCTCCTTGAGGCGCTGGGCGGCCATCGCATCGGCACCGAGGTCGACGCCGTGATCGTTCTTGAACGAGGTGATCAGCCAGTCGATGACGGCCTGGTCCCAGTCGTCGCCGCCGAGGCGGGTGTCGCCGTGGGTGGACTTCACCTCGAACACGCCGTCGCCGATCTCGAGCACCGACACGTCGAAGGTGCCGCCACCGAGGTCGAACACCAGGATCGTGTGGTCGGTCTCGTCCTTGTCGAGGCCGTAGGCGAGCGCGGCCGCCGTCGGCTCGTTGATGATGCGGAGCACCTCGAGGCCGGCGATCTGGCCCGCCTCCTTGGTGGCGGTGCGCTGCGCGTCGTCGAAGTACGCCGGGACGGTGATGACGGCCTGGGTGACGGTGTCGCCGAGGTAGGCCTCGGCATCACGCTTCAGCTTCTGGAGGGTGCGGGCCGAGATCTCCTGCGCGGTGAAGGGCTTGCCGTCGATGTCGACGGTCCAGTCGGTGCCCATGTGGCGCTTGACGGAGATGAGGGTGCGATCGGGGTTGGTGATCGCCTGGCGCTTGGCGACCTCGCCGACCAGCACCTCGCCGTCCTTGGAGAAGCCGACGACCGACGGGGTCGTGCGGGACCCCTCGGCGTTGGCGATGACGACCGGCTCACCCGCCTCGAAGACCGAGACGACCGAGTTCGTCGTACCGAGATCGATACCGACGGCCTTGGGCATGGTGGGTCCTCCTCACGGACTCATTCGGGGGGTAGTGAGGTCGAGGATACGGGTGCTCGCACCTGATCCCACAGTCGGACCAAGAAAACTTGAGTTGAGGCGCATCAAGTTTTGCGATGGTCGGGCGAGAGCGGCCTGACGACGACACCGTCGGCGTTGGCGGCCATCGCCTCGACGTTCTGGACTGCAGACGCCACCGCGCTCGGCGACGGATGAGCCGTCAGCCGGTCTGCTTGGCGACCGCGTGGGTGGCGGCGGCGACCGCGTCGGCGTCGGCGAGGAAGCGGCGCTCGGTCGTCGGGACCATGTGGTCGTCGAGCTCGTAGACCATCGGGATGCCCGTCGGGAGGTTCAGGTCGGCGATCTCGTCGTCGGAGATGCCCTCGAGGTGCTTGATCAGCGCCCGGAGCGAGTTGCCGTGGGCCGACACGATCACCCGCCGACCGGCGCGGATGTCGGGGACGATCGCGTCGTGCCAGTAGGGCAGCAGCCGCTCGACGACGTCCTGCAAGCACTCGCCCATGGGCATGAGGTCGGGCGGGAGGTCGGCGTAGCGCGGGTCGGAGCTGACGTCGTACTCGGTGCCCGCCTCGACCATCGGCGGTGGCGTGTCGTAGCCCCGGCGCCAGAGATGGACCTGGTCGGCGCCGTGCCGCTCGACGGTCTCCTTCTTGTCGAGGCCCTGGAGCGCCCCGTAGTGACGCTCGTTCAAGCGCCACGACTTGTGGACCGGCAGCCAGAGGAGATCGAGCCGGTCGAGCATCAGGTGCAGCGTGCGGATGGCCCGCCGCTGCAGGGAGGTGTGGGCGACGTCGAAGGTCAGCCCCTCCGCGGCGAGGGCCTCACCGCCGGCCTGTGCCTCGGCCTCGCCCTGGTCGGTCAAGCCGACATCGACCCAGCCGGTGAACAGGTTCTTCGCGTTCCACTCGCTCTGTCCGTGGCGGACGAGGACCAGGGTGTGGCTCATGGTCGAAACGGTAGCCGGGGCGGTGCCGATCCCCGGCTGGGACCCCGGAGCCCCACCCCTCCTCGCCGTGTCCTCGCCCTGACGGTCGGCCCCGTGGCCCGATCAACACCCGAGCGGCCACCCACCCCCGCGCACCTCATCGGTCAGGCGAGCGAGCTGCGCCATCGCCTCCGAGACGTTGACCACCCGACCAGACCAGACCAGACCAGGTCTGGTCGGATCTACAGCGCCTCGGAGCCCCGCTCACCGGTCCGGATCCGCATGATGTCGCTGACGGCGGTGACCCAGACCTTGCCGTCGCCGATGCGACCGGTACGAGCGGCCTCGGCGATCGCCTCGACGGCGTCGTCGGCACGGGTCGCGTCGACCACGACCTCGATCTTCACCTTGGGGATGAAGTCGAGGTGGTACTCGGTGCCGCGATAGGTCTCGCTGTGGCCGCCCTGGCGCCCGAAGCCCTTGACCTCGGTGGCGGTGAGACCGTGCACGTCGACCTGCTTGAGCGCCTCGACCACGGGCTCGAGCTGGTGGGGCTTCACGACGGCGGTGACGAGGGAGAGCACGGTCGTGAAGCTAGCCACTCCTCCTGATCCGGGCGACCGGGAGGCCAGCTCGCCGTCAGAAAACGGCAGGAGCCGGAGGACGAGATCGTCCTCCGGCTCCCAGCACGAGGCACGCCGTTGTGCCCAGGGAAAGGTGTTCGGCGTACCCCGCATCACGGGGCTGCCGGGACCCGGGTCCCACCACCCGGGTCCGGTCGGTTCTGACTCAGCCGCCCTCGGAGGGGGTCGGGGTGGGCGAGGTGCTGCCGAGGGCAGCGAGCTCGCCGTAGCCCGGGGCGCCGTGCTCGGAGACGTCGAGGCCGGCGGCCTCCTCCTCCGGGGACACCCGCAGCATGCCCGCAGCCTTCAGGGCGTAGAAGAGGGCACCGGCGGTGACGCAGACGAACACGAAGACGCCGATGACGCCGACGATCTGGTCGACCAGCAGTCCGCCGCCGCCGCCGAAGAAGAGACCCTCGATGGCGTCGGCGTCGTCGGCCGGGCTCACGAGCGCATCGTTCGAGGCGAACAGTCCGACGGCGATCGTGCCCCAGGCGCCGCAGACGCCGTGGACCGAGACCGCGCCGACCGGATCGTCGACGCCGGCCCGCTCGATGCCGAGCACCGAGAACACCACGATGACGCCGCCGATGATGCCCGAGAGGGTGGCCATCCACGGGTTCATGACGAAGGCGCCGGCCGTGATCGAGACCAGGCCTCCGAGGATGCCGTTGCCCGCCATCGAGACGTCCGGCTTCCCGGCGATGACCCAGATGGTGAGCATGGCGGCGAGACCGCCACCGGCCGCCGAGAGCAGCGTGGTCACGGCGATGCGGGGCACCTCGAGGTCAGCGGCGAGCTCGGAGCCCGGGTTGAACCCGAACCAACCGACGAAGAGGATGAACACACCCAGGATGGCGAGTGGGACCGAGTGGCCGAGGATCGCACGGGGCGAGCCGTCGGGGCCGTACTTGCCGATGCGGGGGCCGATGATGATGGCGCCCATGAGGGCCGCCCAGCCACCGACCGAGTGCACGATGGTCGAACCGGCGAAGTCGTGGAAGCCCATCTGGTTGATCCAGCCGCCGCCCCAGTGCCAGTTCACGACGATCGGGTAGATCAGGCCGGTGATGACCGCGGTGTAGACCATGTAGCCGACGTACTTGGTCCGCTCGGCGAGAGCACCGGACACGATCGTGGCCGCCGCTGCGGCGAAGGCCGCCTGGAAGAAGAAGTCGACCGGGACGCCGAGGGTGTACGACTCGTCGGGCACGCCCGGGTAGTCGCTGAAGGCCCACGAGAAGCCGATCAGGTCCTCGCCGCTGTAGGCGATGTGGTAGCCGAGCACCAAGAACAGCAGCACGCCGATGGACATGTCCATCATGTTCTTCATCATGATGGCGGCCGAGCTCTTGGCCCGGGTGAGGCCCGCCTCGAGCATCGCGAAGCCGGCCTGCATGAAGAAGACCAGCACACCCGCGATGAACACGAAGATGTTGTCCAGGATGACCTGGGTGCTGAAGGGATCGAACTCGGCGTCCTGCGCGGCGGCAGGCCCGGCGACCCCGATCAGGACGGCGGCCGTGGCCAACCCTCCCACCAACAACTTTCTGTTCACTGTCTTACCTCCCTGGGGAACGGACGCACCGTAGGGACGGGTCGTTTCCGCTCGGTTCGATGGGTGTTACACGTCGCTGTCAGGGATCTGACAGCTAGCTGTCGTCCGCCGTCAGACAGCCTGCTGGAGCAGGTAGCCGCGGTGGCGGACGGTACGGACCTCCAACCCGACGGGTTCGAGGCGACGCCGCAGCCGGAGGATGCGGACATCGAGCAGGTTGCGGTTCGGCACGCCGTCTGGCCATCCCGCCTTGGAGAGCGCGTCTCGGGACACGACCGAGCCGAGGCGGCTCACGAGCTCGGAGGCCAACCGGGCCTCGACCGGAGGGAGCACGACGGCTCGGCCATCGATGTGGAGCACCCCGTCGTCATCGAGCAGCGGCGCAGCGGAGCGCTCGCTGCTCACCCGGCGCTGCAGCACACGGATGCGGGCCCGCACGTCGGCTTCGCTCGCCGGCAGCCGGACCCAGTCCTCGAGGAGATCATCAGGCTCGGGCGGCGGCACCGCTGGCTCGACGAGGAGCAGCCGGGCCGTCCGACCGCCGCGCAGGTTCTCGACTCGTTCCGCCTCGGTCGGCCACCGAACGACCACGACGTCCTCCATGCCGCCAGCGTTTCGCGTCGTGGTTTCCGCGATGTTTCCCTCGCATTACGGCCGACTGGCAGCTGCTCTGACCTGCAACGGGCGAGCACGCACAGGAGCGGCGGTCTAGGTTTCGCCCATGGCTCGGCGCACTGAACTCGTCAACCACCTCGGCAACGTGGGCCTCTTCTCGGGCCTGTCGAAGTCCGATCTCGGACGGATCGCGCAGGCCGGGGAGCAGGCCGAGTACCCCGAGGGCGCGACGATCGTCGAGCAGGGCGACATGGGCCGGTCGGCGTTCGTCATCCTCGAGGGCACGGCCATCGTTCGCCGCGGCTCGCGCAAGGTCGCCGAGCTCGAGCCCGGGGCACCGTTCGGCGAGATGTCGCTGCTCGACAAGGGCCCGCGCACCGCCTACGTCGTCGCCGGCACCGACCTCACGGTCCTCGAGATCCCGGCCAAGGAGTTCATGCGGGTCCTCGACGAGGTCCCGAAGCTGGCGGTGAAGCTCTTGGCCACGCTCGCCGGCCGTGTGCGGGACCTCGACCGCAAGGCCTACGGCTAGCACCGGTTACCGCCGGGTAACCCTCCGGGAGGTACGGTCGCGCTTGCTATGAGCGCAGCGACCGACCACGCGACCGAGACCACGCGGGGACGCCTTCGCCCCCACCAGATCGTCCTGGCCCTCGGCGTCGGCATCGGGCTCTTCACCCTGATGTCGGGCATCCTCCCGCAGATCACCGGCTGGGAGAACGAGAACGAGGTCCACCGGACCGTCTTCGGCAACGTCCCCGGCGGGATCAAGGTGGCCTTCTACACCACCATCCCGATCCTCCTGGTCTGGGGTGCCGTCAACTTCGCCAACCGGGTGCGGAACTGGGAGCGCGGCGCTCCCGACAACCGCAAGACCACCCCGAAGAACATCAAGCAGCGCATCGAGGACCTGCGCGCCGGCACCACCATGCAGACGCTGGTGCGTGAGCCCGGAGCGGGGATCATGCACGCGGCGATGTACTTCAGCTTCCTCGTCCTGCTCGGCGTGACCACGACCCTCGAGGTCGACCACCAGCTCCCCGAGGGCCTCAAGTTCCTGCACGGCGACGTGTATCGCGGCTATGCCCTGGTCGGCGACGTGGCCGGCGCCGTCTTCGTCGCCTCGGTCGTGTGGGCGATCGTCCGCCGCTACGGCCCTCGCAACTGGCGGCCGTACCGCATCCGCATCAAGTCCAAGCCGGAGCACGCCGTCATCCTCGGCACCCTGCTCGCCATCGGCGTCACCGGCTTCGGCGCCGAGATGTTCCGCATCGCCGTCGAGGGCCGTCCCGAGTACGAGCGATGGAGCGTGATCGGCTATCCGCTGTCCGGGCTCGTCGAGGACTGGTCGAACGTGGCGGGCTGGCACCAGTTCTGGTGGATCGCCCACGCCCTGACCTTCGTGGTGTTCCTCGTGATCCTCCCGATCACGATGCTGCGCCACATCTTCACCTCGCCGCTCAACATGTACCTGCGGGACCGAGAGCGCCCGAAGGGCGCGATGCGGGCGATGCCGAACCTCGAGGAGACCGAGCTCGAGACCTTCGGTGCCACCGCGATCGAGGACTTCACCTGGAAGCAGTTGCTCGACACCGATGCCTGCACGATGTGCGGCCGGTGCACCAGCGTCTGCCCGGCCCATGCGACGGGCAAGCCGCTCGACCCACGCGAGATCGTGCTGAAGACCGGTGAGGTCATGGCCGCCACCGGCACGCCCCAGGTCTCCCCTCCGCTCGGGACGGTCCCCGACATCACCATCGAGGCCGACAACATCTTCGAGCGAGTCAGCCACGACGAGGTCTGGGCCTGCACCTCGTGCAAGGCCTGCGACGAGATCTGCCCGGTCAACATCGAGATCCTCGACAAGATCCTCGACATGCGTCGCTACCTGACGCTGATGGAGTCGGAGTTCCCGACCGAGCTCGGCAACGCCTTCCGCGGCATGGAGAACAACGCCAACCCGTGGAACATGTCGCAGGGCGAGCGGGCCGACTGGGCCGATGGCCTCGACGTGCCGATCATCGAGCCGGGCGATCCACTCGACCACGAGTACCTCTACTGGGTCGGCTGCGCCGGTTCGTTCGACGACAAGAACCGCAAGGTCTCCCAGGCCACCGCCGAGCTGCTCCAACGGGCGGACATCGACTTCGCCATCCTCGGCCCGAACGAGATGTGCACCGGGGACTCGGCCCGCCGCTCGGGCAACGAGTACGTCTTCCAGATGCTGGCGATGCAGAACATCGAGACGATGGACGGCATGGGCGTGAAGAAGATCATCACCCAGTGCCCGCACTGCTTCAACACGCTGCAGAACGAGTACCCGCAGCTCGGCGGCAGCTACGAGGTGCTGCACCACTCGCAGTTCCTCGAGTGGCTGGTCGAGACCGGCAAGCTCGACCTGTCCACCGCCCGGCTCGAGGACCGGATCGTCTACCACGACTCCTGCTACCTCGGTCGCCACAACGACGTCTACCTGGCGCCCCGCAAGGTCATCGGCCAGCTCGGCGGCGTCGAGATCGTCGAGGCGCCCCGCAACGGCACCAAGGGCATGTGCTGCGGCGCCGGCGGCGCCCGCATGTGGATGGAGGAGTCGATCGGCACGAAGGTCAACGACGAGCGCTCCCGTGAGCTCGTCGCCACCGGCGCGTCGCGGGTCGCGACCGCCTGCCCCTTCTGCTACATCATGATCGACGACGGGGTGAAGGGGATGGGCCACGACGAGGACGAGGTCCGCGTCGCCGACATCTCGATCCACCTCGTCGAGGCCATCCGCAACGGCGAGGCCGAGCGCTACTCGTCGGTGCAGGCCACCGACATGACACCCACCGCCGGCGACTGATCCGCTCCCCGCACGGCGGGTCCGTCCTGGGACCGGCACTGCGCGCCTCCATCGTCACTCTGAGTGACGGTGTTGTTCGTCCCCGGGTAGGGTCTGCCCTCAACCCGGGCGGGCGGCCCGGCGGCAGCGCCGTGCGCTGTGGCAGTCGTGGGAGCAACACGTGGTGGCAACCAAGTTCATGCGGTGGGCGACCCTGGTCGCGCTTGCGGCCGCGGCCGCGCTCGTCGGGCTGACCTCTGCGGTCGGGGCGCAGGGCGGTGGGGCCGATCCGGTGAGCGAGATCCCGGTGGACGGCTGGTCGACCAACGGGTTCGTCTACGCCGTGGCCGTGGTCGGCGACACCGTGTACGTCGGCGGCGACTTCTCGACCGCTGTCGGCCCCGACGGCACCAGCGTCAGCCGCGCCAACGTCGCCGCCTTCGACCTCGCGACCAACGGCCTGCTGCCCTTCGTCGCCGACACCGACGCCGACGTCCTGGCGCTCGAGGCCGACGCCACGACGGTGTGGATCGGCGGCGACTTCAGCACGGTCAACGGCACGGCCCGAGCCCGCCTCGCCGCCGTCGCCGGCGCGACCGGCGCCGTCGTCGCCGGCTTCTCGGCGGACACGAACGACTCCGTGCACTCGCTCGAGGTCGTCGGTACGTCCCTCTACGCCGGTGGCGAGTACACGACCATCGGCGGGGTGGCTCGCAACCGCATCGCGAAGGTCGACGGCGCGACCGGAGCCCTCGACGCGGCGTTCACCGCCAACGCGAGCCACATCGTCCGGGCCATCGCTGCGGACCCCACTGGCAACCCCGTGTACCTCGGCGGAGACTTCACCCAGCTCAACGGCGTGACCGACCAGTACCTCGCCGGCGTCGACCCGGCGACCGGCGCGACGACCACGACCTTCACCGGCAACGACTGGGAGGTCTGGGCTCTCGACGTGAGCGCCGACTCCGCCTCGGTCGTCGGTGCGGTCGCCGGGTTCGGCAACTACGCGGCTGCGTGGACGGTCGCCACCGGCGTCCGAGAGTGGACGAACGTGGCGATGGGCGACCATCAGGCGGTCGCCGTGCACGACGGTGTCGTGTGGTTCGGCTTCCACGAGGGCTTCGGCGGCGACATGGACGTGCGCCTGCTCGGAGCCGACCTCGCGACGGGTGTCGTCATCGACGAGTTCCGCCCCGGCCTCGACTCGTTCTTCGGCGTGTGGGACATCGTCGCCGACGAGGACGGGCTCTACGTGGGCGGCGAGTTCACCGCAGCAGAGGGCGTCGACACCCGGGGCTTCGCGTTCTTCCCGGTCGATGCCGCAGCGCCGAACGCCCCCGCCGGGTTCACGCTCGACGCGGTGAGCGCTTCGACGGCCTCGCTCTCGTGGGATCCGCTCGTCGACTCGAGCCTCGGCATCGAGTACGAGATCCGCCGTGACACGGTGCTCGTCGGCACCGTCACCGAGACGACCTTCACCGACTACGGCCTGAGCGCCGCCACGCTCTACGACTACACGGTGACCGCGGTCGACAGCGCGGCGAACTCCTCGCCGGCCACCGCGCTGGCCGTCACCACCGCCGCCGGGACCGACGCCCTCGTCACCAGCGACCTCGTCGTCAGCGGCTCGACGTGGCGATACCTCGACGAGCGCGAGTTCCTGGGTCGGACCTGGCGTCCGAGCACCTTCGACGACTCGCTCTGGTCGGTCGGCGCTGCCGAGCTCGGGTTCGGCGACGGTGACGAGACCACCACGGTGACGAGCGGCCGTCTCGCCTACCGATTCCGTCGGGACCTGAACCTCACGGTGCCCCCGGCGGGCGACGCGACCCTTCGCGTGAAGCGGGACGACGGCATCGCGGTGTACGTGAACGGTACCGAGGTCTACCGGGAGAACCTCCCCGCAGGGGCGGGCACCGATACCGAGGCACTGGGCGGCATCGCCAACGAGGCCGACTTCGTGCAGGTGACCGTGCCGGCCCACGCACTGCGAGTCGGCAGCAACGTCGTGGCGGCCGAGGTCCACAACTTCGACATCGCCAACAGCGACATCTCCTTCGATCTGGAGCTCACGGTCGACACCGTCGGCTCCGCCGATCTCGTCGAGCCCGACACGGTCATCGCCACCCCGACAGATGCGGCGACGATCACCGCCCTGCCGCTGACCATCGCCGGCACGGCGACCGACAACGACGCGGTGGCCTCCGTGTCGGTGCAGATCGACGACGGCGCCGGCAACTACTGGGATGGCGCCGCCTGGGTCACCGATCCCAACACGGTCATCCCGACCGCGTTCGTCGACCCGAACTGGACCGTCGACGTCACGGGCATCAGCAACGGCAGCGTCACGATCCGGGCCTTCGCCACGGACGCCTCGGGCAACGTGGACACGACGCCGGCGACGGTGTCGGTGACGATCGATCGGCCGGCATCGTGCGTGGCCGGCCCGGCAGAACCGGAGTCCGGGGTGTTCACCGGAACGGTGGGCACGATCGCCGACGCCAACGCCTCCGGCGGACAGCTGGCCGGGAGCACCAACGGCAGCGGCAACGACTACTCCTCGGCCGGCATCCCGATCGGCACCGTGACCGTCTGCATCACGGTCGCGAGCGCCGGTGACTACACGATCGACACCTCGGTCCTGTCGCCGACCCAGGTGGACGACTCGTGGTGGGTACAGGTCAACGGCGGCACCGCCTACCTCTACGACACGGTGGTCAGCGGGACCATCACCGCCGACCAGGTCAACGATCGCGGCAACGCCGACCCCGTCGTGCTGACGCTGCCGGCCGGCGACCACACCCTCACCTTCGCCGTGCGCGAAGACGGCGCCGCCCTCGACACCATCGACCTCGTCGCCATCCCCTCACTCACCTGCGCTGCCGGCCCCGCCGAGGCCGAAGCCGGCCTGCTGTCGGGGACGGTGGGTGCGATCGCAGATGCTGGTGCGTCGGGCGGGCAGCTGGCCGGGAGCGTCAACGGGTCCGGTGACGACTTCTCGTCGGCCGGAGCGCCGATCGGGACGGTGTCGGTGTGCATCACGGTCGCGAGCGCAGGCGACTACACCATCGACGCGACCGTCCTCTCGCCCACGTCGGGTGACGACTCGTGGTGGGTACAGGTCAACGGCGGCACCGCCTACCTCTACGACACCGCCGTCGGCGGCGCGATCGCGTCCGATCAGGTGAACGACCGGGG
>JBCDAU010000023.1:0-82057 GCA_039185015.1 Actinomycetota bacterium | reverse complement strand
GGCCGGCGACGGGTACGTGCTGATCGGACCGGCACCACAGCCGGTGGCCCGTGGCATCGAGGTATCACCCGGCGTCACCCCCATGACCGACATCGCGACCGTCGACGGGATCGATCCCGGGTGGTTCCTCCTCTCCGGGCCTGCCGACGCCCCGAGCATCCTGCGCGGACCCCAGGCGCCCACCCGCCCGACGAGTCGCGCCGACGCGCTCGACGCCGAGGCGGCGCTGTGCGGGTCGGGCCTCGAACCCGTGGCGCGCTTCGTCGATTGCGAGGACCAGATGCTCGCGTGGGAGGAGGAGGTCGACGATCCACCAACCGGCCGGGACGCGGACGTCTTCGAGTTGTCCGGCACGACGGTGTCGATCAGGGAGCCCGTCGGCGAGATCGACGCCGAGCATCCCTTCGCTGCGAGCGATCCGGAGGAGTTGCTCGCCGGCCTCGCGGTGGCCCCCGAGGATCGAGGTGGCTTCGGGCTCTACCGCTTCGGCTACCGGATCGACGAGCGCGCCGACGGCCTGGTACGGGGTGTGATCGTGCAGCAGATCCGTGCCCACGGGCTGCTCCGGTACGAGGAGTTCGTGGAGCCGTTCGAGGTGCGACGTCAGGGGGAGGTGTGGTGGCTCGCTCGGCGGGGTCCCATCGCAGCGAGCGTCGGCGACGACCGGGTCGGCCGCGGAAGCGGCCGACGACAGCTGGGCTGGTTGCTGCGACGTGCAGGTCGTGGGCTGATCCGACCTGCGACCCGGGTGCGCCTCGACTCGACCCAGCGACCGGATCAGTCCTCCCAGAACGCGTCGTAGGCGTCGGGGTGCTCGTAGACGAAGGTCGCCGAGCTGACCGTCGAGTCGTGGGCGAGCTCGAAGACCGCGATCTGCCGCTCCTCCAGGATCCGGCCCGACCGCTCTCCTCGTGCGGTCACCAGCACGACGGCTCGCTCGTCGTTGGCGAGGACATCGCGGATCTCCAGGTCGAGTCCTCCGCCGGTCTGGGCCGCGATGGCCTTCCACAGCCCGAAGATCTCGTCCGGACCGGTGTACGTCCCGGCGAGATGGCCGCTGCCGCAGATGATCCACTGGGTCTGCGGCGTCAGCAGCGCCGCCAGCGGCCGGCCATCCCCTCGAGCCATTGCGGCGTAGCCGTCGCGGATGAGGGCTTCGTTGGCGTGCACCGCTCGAGCGTAGGCACACCGGATTGCAGCCGGACCGATGATCGTTCGGTGCCACACCCCGTTCGTACTGTCACGTACATGGCAACCGTCGTGGACGTCGAAGCGGTGCGGGCCGAGACCCGTGACCTGCTCGCCGCCTGCGACCGGTTGCGTGCCACCCAAGCCGACGTGGCTGCCCGGTTGGAGTCCTGGCTGGGGACCGAGTGGTGGCGCTTCGACGGCTCCCGCAGCGCCGAGGACTGGCTCGGTCTGTTCGCCCAGTTGGACGGCGCCGAGGCACGCCGGTTGACCGAACGGGCACGGGTCTGCGGCCTGCTGCCGGAGTTCGCTCGGGCCTACCGGGCCGGTGAGATCGCCGGCGCTCACCTCGATGTGTTGGCCCGAGCCATCGGCGACCGGCGGGCCGAGTGCGCACAACGAGACGAGACCGCACTACTCGACGCCGCACGAAACGAAGCACCACCGACCTGGGAACGCACCATCACCACCTGGCGCCAACACTGCGACCGCGAACTCGCTCGCCAGGACGCCGAGGAGGTGTGGGACGACCGCCGGTTCCTGATGCGACCCGACCTGTTCGGCGGCGTCGGACTCACCGGCCGCCTCGACCCCGACGGCGCCGCTGCTCTCTCCGCGGCGATCACCGCCCACCGCAACACCCCCAACCCGGCTGGCGGACCACCACGCACCCTGGCCCAACGCAACGCCGATGCGCTCGTCGCGCTGGCCACCGGCGACGAAGCGGTGTCGGTCACGGTCGTGATCGACCACGACCTCGCGACCGACGCCCCGGCGATCGCAGCACGCGCGGAGAGCAACGGTGTCCCGATCCCCGGGGTCACCCTCGAACGCCTCGCCTGCGGCTCCTCGGTCACCCGAGTACTACGAGACGGCCGCAGCATCCTCGACGTCACAGAAGCAACACCGACCGTCACGACCGGCCAACGACGCGCACTGCTCGTACGCGACCCCGTGTGTGTCTTCCCCGGCTGCACCGTCACCGCCCACCGCTGCGACATCCACCACCTCCACCACCAGACCCACGGCGGCCAACACCGACTCGACAACCTGGTCCACCTCTGCCGCCACCACCACCGGTTCCTCCACGAATCCGGCTGGACCACATCAGGCACCCCCGACACCGAACTCCACTTCCACCCACCACCAGGCTGGGACCACGAATGGCTCGAACGAGCCGGCATCACCCCACCACTCGAATGACCCCACCCACCTGACCCCACCTCGGCCCGCACGGACTCATCGAACGGGCGCACACCGACAGCGACGACCAACCCGGCGCCGCCGGGCGAAGCTGCGCGCCAAGACCCAGTCCGGCCCCGTGGGCCCACGCGCCGACCACAGAGCCCGGTGGGTGGCGCCGAGGCGGGGCCCCGAGACGCCCGCAGCGAAGCGAGGACGACCTCTCCCGCTCGGGTCTCGCTTCCTCGATGCTCCGGGCCGACTCCGTCGACCCTCCGCATCCGCTCGCTCGACGGGCCGCTCGGGCCCCGACGGGGTGCCTCGGTGACAGGACCCACCGAGCGGACGGACCCCACGACCAGGTGCGCCGGCGACAGGACCCACCGAGCGGACGGACCCCACGACCCACGGCACGGAGACCGACGCCGGACTACGTTCCGGCCATGACCGCGATCGGGGCGATGCTGCGGCGCGACCTTCCGCCCGAGGAACTGATCGAGACGGCGCGGGCGATCGCCCCGCTGCTCGACGAGCTGTGGATCGTCGAGGATCTCGACTGGCCGGGCGGTGTGGCCCAGCTCGCTGCGGTGCTCGAGGCCACCGACGACGACACCTCGGGTCGCCCGGTGGTCGGTCACGGGGTCGCGCCCGCACCGTTCCGCAACCCTGCGGCGCTGGCGATGGAGTGGGCCTCGCTCGCCCGGATGTACCCGGCGCGGCTGCACGCCGGCATCGGCCACGGCGTCCCTGGATGGATGGGGCGGATCGGCGGGTCCGTCGAGTCGCCGCTCACGCTGCTCCGCGAGACGATCGAGAGCGTCCGGGCGATCCTGCGGGGCGGAGAGGTCAGCTACGACGGCCGCTACGTGCACCTGGAAGCGATCGACCTCCGGTTCCCGCCCGAGATCGTGCCGCCGGTGCTCGCCGGCGTGATCGGTCCGAGGTCGCTGGAACTGAGCGGCGCCGTCGCCGACGGGACGCTGCTCTGCGAAGGACACGACGCCGGGCAGATCGCGGCGGCCAGGGGACGCATCGTCGCAGGACGCTCGGAGGACGGCGCTCCCGCCGAGCACCGGTTCACGCAGTACGTCGGGTACTTCCTCGGAGCCGAGGACGACCTGCCTCCCCCACCGACCGACGGCCCGGAAGGCGGCTGGGCGGCCGTCAGCGAGGACGCCGACGAGATGGCGACCCTGCTCCAGGGCGTCATCGACGTCGGCGTCGACTCGCTGGTGCTGGTGCCGTTCGGACCCACGATCGAGCAGCTCCGCCGTTTCGAGACCGACGTCCGACCGCGGCTCACCCTGGCGACGTGAGCGACACCCCAGCTACGCGACGGACACCCCGACCGCAGCACCGATGAGATAGGTCAGCCCGGAGGCCACGCAGACGATCAGGGCCTGCCGGAACGCCGATCGGACGTACCCACGACCGGTGTAGTGGGCGAGCAGGCTGCCGAGCACGACGGCACCGACCAGGGCCAGCACGAGGGATGCCGCCGTCGCGGCGACGCCTTCGGTCACGAACCACGGCAGCACCGGCAACGACGCCCCGACGGCGAACGCGAGGAACGACGATGCAGCGGCACGCACCGGTGCCCCGAGGGACCCGGGGTCGACACCCAACTCCTCGCGGGCGTGCACGTCGAGGGCGACGTCGACGTCCGCGGCGACGGCCTCGGCCAGGCGCCGGGCGCTGTCGTCGTCGAGACCTCGGGAGCGGTAGAGCGCCGCCAGTTCGGCAGCCTCGGTCTCGGGGTGGCGTTCGAGCTCTCGCCGTTCGATGTCGAGCTCCCGTTCGAGCAGCTCCTGCTGGGCCCGCATCGACACCCACTCACCGGCGGCCATCGAGATGGCGCCGGCGACGAGGCCCGCGAGTCCGGTGACCTGCACGGCGTCGGCACCGATGTCGGCGCCGGCGACCCCGAGGACGAGGGAGACGTTGGAGACGAGGCCGTCGCTCGCGCCGAAGACGGCGGCCCGCGCCTCGCCGCCCGTGATGCTGCGGTGATCGTGCTGGACGTCCTCGGGATCGTGGAGGAGGTCGCGATCGGCCACGCGGTCACCGTAGCCTTCACCCGGTGAGGTCCCGCTATGACCCCGGTCCCGACGAGCTCGCCGCGCTCCTCGACGGTGAGCCCCGGTATCGGGTCGACCAGGTGTGGAAGGGGCTGTACGAGCAGCTCGCTCCACCGGAGGACCAGACCAACCTGCCCAAGGTGTTGCGGGCCCGCCTCGCCGACGAGCTGCCGGCCGCGTTGCGCCGGGTCACCAGCTCGGTCTCCGACGGCGGCGACACGGTGAAGGAGTTGTGGGAGCTCCACGACGGCACCCTCGTCGAGACCGTCCTGATGCACTACCCCGATCGCACGACGGTCTGCATCTCGTCACAGGCGGGCTGCGCCATGGCCTGCGGCTTCTGCGCCACCGGTCAGGCCGGGTTCGACCGGCAACTGACCGTGGGCGAGATCGTCGAGCAGGTCGTCGAGGCGGCTCGCACCGCCAAGCCACGACGGCTCTCGAACGTCGTGTTCATGGGCATGGGCGAGCCGATGGCCAACTACGACGCCGTCCTGACCGCGGTCCGACGCATCAACACCGACCTCGGTCTCGGGGCCCGCCACCTGACGATCTCGACCGTCGGGATCGTGCCCGGGATCCGCCGCCTGGCCGAGGAAGGACTCCAGGTCGGGTTGGCCGTGTCGCTCCACGCCGCCACCGATGCGAAGCGCGACGAGCTCGTGCCGATCAACAGGCGCTACCCCCTCCGCGACCTGGCCGATGCGTGCCGCACGTGGATGGAGGCCCAGCACCGGCGGCTCTCGTTCGAGTGGGCGATGATCGACGGCGTCAACGACACCCGCGACGACGCCGTCGCCCTCGCCGAGTACGCACGGCCACTGCGAGCCCACGTCAACCTGATCCCGCTGAACCCGACACCGGGCTGGCCCACCACCGGATCCTCCGCCGAGACGATCGAGCGCTTCCGTGACGAGCTGGTCAGCCGGGGCGTCAACGCCACGATCCGACGCAACCGCGGGACCTCGATCGACGCTGCGTGCGGACAGCTCCGCGCCGGCCACGAGGTGTCCCTCGGTCCCACGCGACGCCGGTCCTCCCGCGACGGTGGTTCCGCGCCTGCGGCCTGGCAGACTGTCGACCCATGACCGCCTTCCGGTGGACGTCCCCCAACCAGCCCCAGACCCTCCAGATCGCCGTCTTCCTGATGTACTTCAGGGCGATCTTCTCCCTGCTCGGGGCCCGGGTGCTCTTCGTGCCGGCGGCGCTGGTCCTCCCGCTCATCATCGGGCTCGTCGCCGGTGCACTCGGCATCGCCAACGAGAAGCGATGGGGCTACATCGTCGGCCTCGTCGTCGCCGCCGTCCCCGTGCTCTACGAGATCCGCTTCCTGGTCCAGGGCGAGTACGAGGTGCTCATCCAGCTCCTCTTCGACGGCGCCCTGCTCGCGCTGCTCCTCCACCCGATGAGCCGCGACTACCAGCGCATCTGGTTCCGCTGAGCCGCCCGCCCGCACGGCCGTGATGTGACCCTCGGCCGACCGGCGGGACTGCTGCCGTCCGACTCCGGCTCGGTACCGTCGAGTCCGTGAGCAACACCGATCGCGAGCTCGACGGGAGCGTCCTCCCCACCGGCGAGGAGAAGGCGCGCCAGGTGCGCCAGATGTTCGACGACATCGCGCCCCGCTACGACCTCGTCAACCGGGTCATGACCTTCCGCCTGGACACGCGATGGCGGCGTCGGGCGGTGCTCGACCTCCAACTGCCGCCGGGCTCGACGGTGCTCGACCTCGCCTGCGGTACGGGTGACCTCTGCGACGACCTCCGCGCCGGCGGGCACGTGCCGATCGGCATGGACTTCTCCTTCGGCATGCTCTCCAACGCGCGAACCTCCGAACCCCTCGCGCAGGCCGATGCGCTCGGGCTCCCGGTGCCCGACGGCGGCGTCGACGGCGTCATCTGCGGCTTCGCCCTGCGCAACTTCACGGATCTGTCGGCGTTCTTCGCCGAGTGCGCTCGGGTGATCCGGCCCCGCGGCCGCGTGGCCCTGCTGGACGCCGCCGAGCCCGAGAACCGGGTGTTGCGCTTCGGGCACGGCATCTACTTCGGCACGGTGGTCCCCCGCATCGGCGCGACCCTGTCGAAGGCCTCCGCCTACCGGTACCTGCCCAAGTCGCTGGCCTACCTCCCCGAGGGTCCCGAGCTGACGGCGATGCTCCGCGACGCCGGCTTCCCGGACGCCGAGCGTCGACTGCTGTTCGGGGGAGCCGCACAGCTCCTCACCGGGACCCGGTCGTGAGCGCCACCATCCGCACCCGCCGACTCGAGACCGACGCCGACCTCCTCGCCGTCGCCGGCCGGGACGGGTACCTGTTCCTCCACGACGGCCACGGCCTGGCCGGGCGCGGCGTGGCGGGCCGCATCCACCTCCCCGCTCCCTGGCCCGACTCGGTCGAGCTCGCCGCCCGAGAGCTCGAGGCGATGGACGTCGACGACGAGCTCGACCGACCCGGCAGCGGCGTCGTGGCGTTCGCCTCGCTGCCGTTCGAGCGCGACGTCGCAGCCGAGCTGGTCATCCCTCGGGTCGTCGTCGGACGGTCGCGTGACGGCACGCGGTGGATCACGACCGTCGACGATCATGACGTCGAGGCCGAGCAGCCGCCGGTCCCGGCCTCGCCGGAGCCGTCACGGCACGAGCTGCTCGCACGTCAGTCGCCCGACTCGTGGACCGAGGCGGTGGCCGCGACGGCCAAGCTCATCCGTGACGGCCGGCTCGACAAGGTGGTGCTGGCGCGCGAGCTGACCATCCTGACCGACGTGCCGATCGATCGGGCCCGCGTGCTCGCCCGCCTCGCCCGCGCGTTCCCGTCGAGCATGGTCTACGCCGTCGACGGCTTCGTCGGGGCGAGCCCCGAACTGCTGGTCGGCCGCACCGGTGACGTCGTGCGCGCCCAACCGATGGCCGGCACGACGCCCAGGACCGGCGACCCGGCCCGCGATCTCCAGCTCGCTGCAGCGCTCCTCGCCTCGGCGAAGGACCGCCACGAGCATCAGTTCACGATCGACGCCGTGCACGACGGCCTGCTCCCGTGGTGCTCATACCTGGACGCCGGCACCGAGCCCGAGGTGTTCTCGGTCGCCAACGTGCAACACCTCGCCTCGACCGTCGAGGGACGGCTGTCACAGCCGGCGCCGTCGGTGCTCCAGCTCGTCGCATCACTGCATCCGACCCCGGCGGTGGGCGGACACCCCACGGAGGACGCGCTCGAGCGCATCGCCGAGCTGGAGGGCATCCCGCGGGGCCCCTACGCCGGGCCCGTCGGCTGGGTCGACGGCACCGGCAACGGCCGCTTCGCCGTGGGACTGCGCGGTGCCGAGATCGACGGTGATCGCGCCCGGGTCCTGAGCGGAGTCGGCGTGGTCGCCGACTCCGACCCTCTGGCCGAGCTCGCCGAGACGAGAGCGAAGCTGCGGGCGATCCTCGACGCCCTCGTCAGCCCCTAGCTCATCGGACGAGATCGCCGGCGCCGCTGAGGTAGCCCTTCTGCTGCACGACCGAGCTCGACCATCGCCGGAGGTGTGAGATCGCGAGGTCGAGATCGTCGCCGATCGCCCGCAGGGACGGCCGCATCTGCCGATCGGTCGCCTGCTCCAGGTCCTCCCGGAGGGCGTGGCCCTGCTTGGTCAGGCCGTCGGCGTCGACCAGGCCGCGGTGACGCAGACGGACGAGCCCTTCGTCGAGCTGCTCGTCGCTCCACGCGCGCGTGCGGACGTAGCTCTTCGAGGGCAGTCCCCACCAGAGCTCGGTGAGCAGCCCGATCTCGACCGGGTCGATGCCCGCAGTCGTCCACGCCGCGTTGTGGGCGTCACCGCGGAGCTCGCGCAGCAGATCGCCGGCGCGCCACAGATCGCCGAGCGGATCACCCAGCAGGCCGCGGGCCAGGAGTCCCGAGAACAGCGGACGCGCACCGCCGTGGGCGGCGTCGACGCCGCGGAGGAGGACGCGTCCGACCCGCTCGGCCTCGTCGGGCTCTCCGAGGATCCGCCGGAGCTGGGCGACCGCGCCGCGCTCGCGGGCGGTGGCGATCTGCGGCGCGGTGGTGAGCGTCCAGCCTCGCGCCACCAGCGGCACGACGGCCTCGGCGTTGAACACCCCGAAGGCGGCGGCGATGACGGTTCCGGGCGCCTGCCCGAGCGCCGCACCCCGGCTGCAGAAGTAGGCCGCCCCATCCGGGAGCTGCACGCCGTTGGCGTCACCCGGGCTGTGATCGAACCCGAGGTGGGCGTACTCGGCGTGGCATTCGGGAGAGAAGTAGACCGAACCCACGACGGGCTCCAGCGCGTCGCGCAGCGCACGGCTGCGGGCCGACAGCTCCTCGTCGTCCACGTGATCCCTCCCCGTCGGGCGAGCCGCCGAGGCTAGTGCGGGGCGATGGCGTCCAGCGCTCGGGCCGCCGCCTCGTGGAGCTCGGCGTGCACGTCGACGTTCGTCGATCGTTCGGTGCGGATGACGATGAGTCGTGTCCCGTCGGGTGCCGCCAGCAGCCGGCGCAGCTCCAGCGCGTCGGGCACCTCGATCGCCTCGATGCCGTGAGCTCGGGCGAGACCGAGAAGGTCCGTGCCGTGAGGCGTACCGAAGAGCGACTCGAAGGTCTCGCGCTCGAGGAGCCGCTGCTGGGGCAGGAAGGAGAAGATGCCGCCGCCGTCGTTGTCGACGACGACGACCGTGAGGTCGATGTCTCGGGCGGCCAACCCGGCGAGTCCGTTCGTGTCGTGCACCGTCGCCACGTCACCGATGAGCACGACGGTGGGCGCTGCGCTCCCGATCGCGACGCCCACACCGGTCGAGATCACACCGTCGATCCCGTTCGCGCCCCGGTTGGCGTGCACGACGAGATCGGCCCGACGACGGCCGCCGTACCACTCGACGTCGCGGATGGGCATCGATGACGAGACGACGACCTGCGACCCGCCGGGAACCTCCTGCAGGACGGTGGCGGCCACGGCCGGCTCCGAGCGAGGACGGTCGGCCAGCACACCGCCCATCGCCTCACGCGCGGCTCGCTCGACCGTCATCCAGGCGTCGAGCCACTCGGTCGAGGCGGTCCCCGGCACCTCGTCGGCCAGGCGGCCGACCAGGTCGTCGACTGGAGACTCGACGAGGAGCGCAGCATCGTGGGCCGGATCCGACCAGGGCGAGCCACCGAGCTGGATCCGCTCGCCGACCTCCGCCGTCCACTCGGCGAGGAAGCGGGACGCCGGCGCCTCACCGATGCGGACCACGACCTCGGGTCGGAGTCGGTCGGCGGTCGGGGCATGGCGGAGGATGGCATCGAACGCGGTGACCACGCGTGGGCCGGGGAACGGTGCTCGGGGCCCGGCGAACAGCGGCCACCCGAGCGCAGCGGCGAGCCGGACGATCGCGGCGGGCGCTCCCCCGTCGCTCACGAGCACGCCGCGACGCCCGCCGATCCGGTTCACGAGCTCGTCCACGAGCCCGTCGTCGGACCGCACGGGGCGTCGGCGGCGCGCCCACCCGTCGCCGCCCGGTCGGGCGCCCGGCAGTTCGCCGGCCTCACCGACCAGCGGCTCCCGGAACGGCAGGTTCAGGTGCACGGGGCCGGGTGGCCGACCCATCGCCTCCGCGACGCCTCGGGCCACCATCGAGCGCCACGAGCCCGCCGCGACCGCCTCGGGCACACCAGGGTCGTGGGCCCAGCGGGTCGACGCGCCGAACAGGCCGTTCTGGTCGACGGTCTGCGGCGCATCGACGCCCCGCAGCTCGGCGGGGCGGTCGGCGGTGAGCACCAGGAGCGGGACGCGGCCCTGATGCGCCTCGACCACCGCCGGGTGCAACTCGACCGCGGCGGTCCCGCTCGTCGTCACGACCGCCGCCGGCCGACCCGTCGCCCGCCCGATCCCGAGCGCGAGGAAGGCGGCAGAGCGCTCGTCCAGGTGCACGTGACACCGGAGCCCATCGTGCGCGGCGACGGCGAGCGCGATCGGTGTCGAGCGCGATCCCGGTGCGATCACGACGTGCTCGACGCCGCTGCGCACCAGCTCGTCGGCGAGGGTCGCGCAGAACGTCGCCTGCACGTCCTGGGGTCGCATGGCATCCATCTCCGATGCATGGTGGCAGGCCCACGCAGCCCAGGTGACGCACGAGGACGGGGCTGGCCCGGCGCACGTCGACCGTGCCACCGTGGCCGAGTGCTGGCCAGCGACACCTTGGGATCCGGGCGACGGGTGGCGCTCCTGCACGGGTTCACGCAGACCCGCCGGTGTTGGAACGGTCTCGACGAGTTGCTGTCGCAGTCACATGAGGTCGTCCGGGTCGACCTGCCCGGGCACGGCGAGGCGGGCCCGGTCGGCCGGCCGCTGGAGGAGACCGCCGACCTCCTCGCCGATGAGGTCGGCGCTGCGATCTGGGTCGGGTACTCGATGGGTGGCCGTCATGCGTTGCGAGTCGCCGTCGACCATCCGGAGGTCGTCGAGGGCCTGGTCACCATCGGCGCGACCGCCGGGATCGAGACCGAGGCAGAGCGGGCGGCGCGACGTGCGCTCGACGCGCAGCGGGCCTCGGCGCTGATCGTGCAGGGCGTGGCGGACTTCCTCGACGAGTGGATGCGGCTGCCGCTCTTCGCCGGCCTCCCACCCGAGGCCGCCCACCGGGACGAGCGCCTCGGCAACACCGTCGAGGGCCTGGCGTCCAGCCTCGTCGTGGCCGGCACCGGGACGCAGGCTCCGATGTGGGGCGACCTCCGCGGCGCCGAGGCCCCCGCTGCGTTCGTGGTCGGCGGGCTGGACGAGAAGTTCGCCGCGCTCGCGCAACGACTCGACGACGCCTGGGGTGGGCCATCGCGGGTCCGAACCGTCGCAGGAGCCGGGCACGCCGCTCACCTGGAGGACCCAGCGGCGGTCGCTGCCATCATCGACGAGCTCAGCCGCGTCGCCGCATGAGCCCGGGTACCGATCTGCGCCGAAGCGACCCGTGAGCGCACGCGCCGCATGAGCCCGGGTACCGATCTGCGCCGAAGCGACCCGTGAGCGCACGCGCCGCATGAGCCCGGGTACCGATCTGCGCCGAAGCGACCCGTGAGCGCACGCGCCGAGCTGCGCACCCTCGTCGCCGCCGTCTACCTCCCGATCCTGGCCAGCCAGACGGGCCTGGGGATGCTCGTCCCCGTGCTGCCGCTGCACCTGCGAGACCTCGGCTACGACTTCACCCTCGTGACCCTGGTCCTCGGCGCAACGGGCCTCGGTGGCCTGCTCGCCAACCCGCCGACAGGTCGGCTGGTCGAGCGCGATCGCACCGACCTCGCGCTGCTCGTCGCACTCGTTCTCATGACGGTCTCGATCGCCGCGCTGGCCGTCGTCGACCGGGCCGTCCCGCTCATCCTCGCCCAGGCCGTCACGGGCGCCGGCGGGGTGGTGCTGATCCTGTCGCGCCAGACCCGCATCCTCCGGACGACCTCGCCCGAGATCCGCGGCCGGGCGATGTCCTTCATCGGTGGCAGCCTCCGCATCTCGCTCCTGGTCGGACCGGCGGCGGGTGGGTTGCTCGCCGACGCCGTCGGAGCCGAATCGACCTTCCTCGTCGCCGCTGCGCTCTCGGCGCTCGGGCTGATCCCGGCGATGGCCAGCCGGCGATCCCTGGAGCCGGTCCCGGTCGGCGCCGAGCCCACGCCGGCCGATGAGCCATCACTCGCACGGATCGTGCGGTCCCACGCCGGCGCCCTGGTCGGTGCCGGCGCCGGCCAGCTCGGGTCGATGGCCATCCGCTTCGGACGGCAAGCGCTGTTCCCGCTGTACGGCGCCTCCATCGGCCTCGACACCGGGGAGGTCGGTCTGGTCGTGAGCCTCTCCGCGCTCGTCGATCTGGTGGTGTTCCCCGTCTCCGGGATCCTGATGGATCGACATGGACGTCTGTTCGCCGTCGTGCCCGCCTTCACGATCATGGCGGCAGCGATGTTCGTCGTCGCTGCGACCGACGGCACGGCCGGGCTGATCGTGGCCGGCGTCCTCTACGGCCTGGGCAACGGCATCGGCTCCGGGACGATGCTCACCGTCTCGACCGATCTCGCCCCCGACCACGGTGCAGGACCGTTCCTCGCCGCGCTCGGCATCGTCCGGGACCTGGGCCGGATCGCCGGACCACTGATCGTCGGGGTCGCCGCCGATCAGCTCGGCATCGACTGGTCGGCGATCGCATTGGGCATCCTGGGGCTGGCCACCGCCGGCCTGTTCCTCTTCGTCGTCGGCGAGACCCGGCCGACAGGGACCGCTATCCGCTGAGCGCCAGTCCGAGCGCGAGCAGCATGCCGACGACCAGCTGCACGCGACCGGTGTCGCCGAGCACGGGCACCAGGGCCATCCCGGTCGCTCCACCGAGCACGGTGCGGATCGGCCGCACGGCGAGCGGGAGTCCGACGAGGGCGAGGAGGGCGGCGGGGCGTTCGACCGCGACCAAGGCGACGGTGACCCCGACGGCGACCATCATCGCCACGAACAACCACCGCGTCGCACGGTCGCCCATGCGCACGGCCAGGGTCCGCTTGCCGGTCGCCGCGTCGGTCGGGATGTCGCGCAGGTTGTTGGTCACGAGCAGCGCGGTCGAGAGCAAGCCGGCGACGACGGCGCCGCCCCAGGCGACAGCGGTGAGCTGCTCGACCTGCACCCAGGTGGAGCCGAGCGTGGCGACCAAGCCGAAGAACACGAACACGAACACCTCTCCGAGGCCGAGGTAGCCGTAGGGCTTCGGACCCCCCGTGTAGGTCCACCCGGCGACGAAGCTCACCGCACCGACGACGAGCAGCTCCCAGCCGACGGCCGCGGCGAGCGTCAGTCCGGCGACACCGGCGACCGCGAACGATGCGAACGCGGCGAGCTTCACCCGCCGCGGCTCGACCAGCCCTGATCCCGTGAGGCGGAGCGGGCCGACGCGATCGTCGTCGGTGCCCCGGATGCCGTCGGAGTAGTCGTTGGCGAAGTTCGTCGCGACCTGGATGGCCAACGACACGACGAGCGCGGCGACCACACGCCACCAGACGATGCCGCCCTCGCCGACCGCCGCCGCCGTGCCGATCGCGACGGGGACGACCGCAGCGGGCAGCGTCCGGGGACGGGAGCCGGCGATCCACAGCGCCAGGCCGGAGGGGGGTGTCGGCGAGGTGATGCATCGATCATCTCATCCGGACTCCTCCCGACGACGAACCGGTGCGTACCCTCGGCTCCGTGCCCGATCTCGTCGCCGCTCCCGCCCGGGGCCGTTGGTTCGTCGAGCGGATGCTGGAGGCATGGGAGGCCGGGCACGCCGTGCTGCCGGTCGACCCTCGCCTGCCCGACGACGCCCGTGAGCTCCTGCTGAAGACGATGCGGCCGACCGTCGTGATCGGCGACGACGGCACCCGTCACGCAGCCGACGGCGACGAGGTCGAGGACGGCGATGCCATCGTCGTCGCCACGAGCGGCACGACGGGCGAACCGAAAGGCGTCGTGCTCACCCACGACGCGCTCGCCGCATCCGCACGAGCCACCTCGACCGCACTCGGGGTCGACCCGGCCGCCGACCGATGGCTGGCGTGCCTGCCACTCGCCCACGTCGGTGGGCTGTCCGTCGTGACGCGTGCGCTCGTCACCGGCACCGGGGTCGACGTGCTCGACGAGTTCGACGCCGATGCGGTCGATCGCAGCGACGCGACGCTCGTCTCGCTCGTGGGCACCGCGCTGCGACGGGTCGATGTCAGCCGTTGGCGACGCATCCTGCTCGGCGGCGGTGCGCCGCCGCCGGATCGTCCGGCCCACGCCGTCGCCACGTACGGCCTCACCGAGACCGGGAGCGGGGTCGTCTACGACGGGTGGCCACTCGAGGGCGTCGAGCTCCGCATCGTCGCCGGCGAGGTGCAGATCCGCGGCCCGATGCTGCTCCGCACCTATCGGGACGGCACGTCCCCGCTGACCGCCGACGGCTGGTTGGCGACGGGTGACGAGGGTGAGCTCGCCGCTGACGGCAAGCTGTCGGTGCGGGGCCGGCGGGGCGACATGATCATCACCGGCGGCGAGAACGTCTGGCCTGAGGCCGTCGAACGACGCCTCGAGGCCCACCCCGCGGTGGAACGGGCCGCGGTCATCGGGCGACCCGACTCCGAGTGGGGCCAGCGGGTCGTCGCCGTCGTCGTCCCGACCGACGCATCGTCGCCACCGTCGCTCGATGCGCTCCGCGACTGGGTGCGCGAGACGCAGCCCACCTGGTCGGCCCCGAAGCAGCTGGACCTGGTCGAGTCGCTCCCCACCACGTCCCTCGGCAAGGTGCGGCGGGATCGGCTCCGCGACCGCTGAGCCGAGCTACGTGAGCCCGTCGGCGGGCTGGGCCAGGTCCTCGAACAGCTCAGCGACCGCCTCGTCGGATGCGAACTCCGGCACCGGATCGACCGGAGCCACCTGCTCGACAACCGGTGCGAGCTCGCTCGAGACCGGCTCCGCAACTCGTGCGAGCTCGCTGGAGACCGGATCGTCGGCCGGCTCGACCTCGGGGATGACGAGCGCGGCGGCGGGCTGCGGGGCGGCGTCTTCCACGCGGTCGGGCGGGGCGCCGGCCTCCTGGTCCGGGGCGTCCTCGACCGCCGATGCCGGGTCCTCGGCGGAGGGCTCGTCCTCCTCGAACTCCTCGAGCAGCTGGTCCCGGGCGTCGAGCTCGGCGATGCGGTCCCGGACGACGCCGCCCATCGCCTCGAACCCCCGATGCATCGCCTCGCTGCCGTGCTCGGAGCCTCCCTCGGGGACGGGCCGGTCCGGATGCTCGACCACCAGCGGGTCGGTGCCGAGGAGCACCTCGAGAGAGTCGAGCATGCCGTCGCCGTCGGTGTCGGCGTTCGTCAGATCGGTGCCGTGTCGACGCTCGGCCTCGTCCCACAGCCCGTCGCCATCGGTGTCGAGGCGTTGGCGCTGCTCGCCGGAGGCGGCCCGCAGCATCGTCTCGACGCCGTCGGACAGGCCGTCACCGTCGCTGTCGAACTTCGTGGGGTCCCCGTCGCGCGCTTCCTCGTGGGCGTCCGACAGGCCGTCGCCATCGGTGTCGATGAAGGCGGGCTCCTCCGGTGGCAGCGGGTCCGTGGTGTCGACCGCCGTCATCACCTCGTGGTCGACCTGCTGCCACGACTGCCCCTCGAGGAGGCGGTTGACCTGATCGTCGGTCAGGGTCTGTCCCTCGAACTCCGGGATCACGGCCGCATGGGTGAACCGACCCTGCAGGCTCTCGATCCGCACGGTGCGGTCCGTGCCCGTGGTCGCTTCGACCAGGACGCCCTCGCCGAGGCTCACGGCGACGTGAGAGATCCGGGGACGGCCCTCGACCTCGAAGGGATCGTCGGAGAACCAGAACAGCAGCGCACCCGGTGTGTTGGCCGCCTCGTCCACCGAGACGCCGTGACCATCTCCGGCGAGATGCTTGTACTGGCGCCACGACCCGTCGGGCAGGTCGGCACCGGCCTGGTGGGCGGCCCACTCGACCAGCTCGGAGGAGTCGAAGGCGTCGGGGTCGGGATCGTCGAGGTCCACCTCGGCGCCGTACTCGAAGCGGTCGCCGTACTGATCGGACACCGCCTGCACGAAGCGGGCGAGGCTCGCCCGCTCGTCCAGATCGGGCTCCGCAGGGGCGTCATCGATGGTCTCGGTCGTGGTCGTGTCGGCCATGCCACGACACTGCGTGCCCTGCGGTCGCCGCACATCGGGCGTCCACCCGAAGTGCGCCCGAATCAGGCGTCCCCGAGCGCGATCGCCAGGGCGTGGGCCGCCAGGTGGGGCACGCGGTGCTCGAACTCGGCGAAGGCGGGGACGTCGGCCTGTCCGTTCACGTGCCGGACGTAGGAGCCCTCGAGGATCACGGCGATCTTGAGCTGGCCCAGGGACCGGTACCAGTCGATGGTGGCCGCGGTCTCGATGCCCGTGAGCTCCTCGTAGCGGGCGACCAGCTCGTCCCGGGTCGGCCACTCGCCCGGCGAGCCGTCGAGGCGGAGGTCGAGGAACCGATCCTCCCCGGCGTCGGCCCAGTAGCCGAGGAAGTAGCCGAGGTCTGCGAGCGGGTCGCCGATCGTGGCCGTCTCCCAGTCGACGATCGCCAGCAGCTCGGCCGGCGGGTCGGGCCGGAAGAGCACGTTGTGGATCCCGAAGTCGCCGTGGATCAGCGACGCCCTCGTCATCTCGGGGACGTTGTCCTGCAGCCAGGCGGCCGCGGCGTCCAGGTCGGGGAGCTCGCGGATTCGGTAGCGGTCCAGCTGGCCGGTCCACCGGTCGACCTGGCGGGCGGTGTACCCGTCGGGACGACCGAAGCCCTGCAGCCCGAGCGCCTCCCAGTCGAGACGATGGAGGCGGGCCAGCGCATCGACGAGGGCGAACCCCACCGCTCGCCGACCGGCGGTGTCGGCGAAGGGTCCGAGCTCGCCGGCCAGCGCCCGCCCATGGACCTCGTCCATCACGTAGAACGGGGCACCGATCACGTCCTCGTCCTCGCAGAGCAGATGAGCGTGGGCGTGGGGGACGTCGGTCGTGCTCAACGCAGAGAGCACCCGGTACTCCCGGCGAACGTCGTGAGCACTCGGCGAGATGGGCACCCGCGGCGGGCGGCGGAGGATCCACGCCCGACCCGATCGCTCCAGCCTGAACAGCTCGTTCGACATGCCGGCGGTGACCCGGCGCACCTCGAAGGGCCCGCTGCCGGGGAGCTGGCCGCCGATCCACTCGCTGACGGCGGACGGATCGCACAGGAGGGCGACGAGCTCATCGGTCATCGCCGCAACGTAGCCGATCCCTTGACAAACGTCCGATGTTCATCGAACATCCGATCAGTGTCGGACGTTGAACGAGACGACGCCGGACGAACGTCCAAGCACATCGGGGGCGCAGCCCTGCGCGCTCTCGGCGACGACACCCGCCGCACCGTCATCGACCTCCTCACCGAACGACCGGCGACGGTCAGCGAGCTGGCGGCGACCATCGGCAAGGCCAAGGGCACGATCGCCCACCACATCGATGTCCTCGTCGAGGTTGGGCTCGTGGAGGTGGTGAGCACCCGCAAGGTGCGCGCCGTCGAGGAGCGCACCTACGGTCGGACCGCCGACATCTTCTGGCTCGACTCCGACACCGCCGAGCACCTGGGCGAGCGCTGGATGGTGGCCGACGCCGTCGAGCACGCCCGCCCCCAGCGCGAAGGCGAGCACGGCCTGACGAGCGTTCGCTTCGCTCGGATCCCGCACGACCGGGCGAAGGAGTTCGCCGATCGGCTGACGGAGCTGGCGCGGGACTTCACCGAGGGCGAATCGTCCGGCGACACGGTCTACGGCCTGCTCATCGGCCTCTTCCCCACCGACCGCCCGCACCTGCCCGACCCGGAGGACCCGTGAGCCTCGGCACCCGCTTCCACCGCCTCTTCGCCGCCTCGACGATCTCGAACCTCGGCGACGGCATCTTCTTCATCGCTCTCCCCCTCGTCGCCGCCGACCTGACCCGCGACCCGACGGCGGTCGCCGCCGTCTCGGTGGCCCTGCGCCTGCCGTGGCTGCTGTTCGCCCTCACGGCCGGCGCGCTCGTCGACCGGTGGGACCGGCGGCGCGTGATGTGGATCGCCGACGTGGTGCGATCCGGCCTGGTCGCCGTGCTCGCTCTCGCAGTGCTGCTCGATCAGCACTCGATGGCGATGCTCTACGTGCTCGGCTTCGCCCTCGGCGTCGCCGAGACCTTCTTCGACAACGCGAGCCAGACCCTGCTCCCGTCGCTGATCGACGACCCCGACCAGCTCCCTCGCGCCAACGGACGGCTGCAGGTAGCCGAGAACGTGGCCAACAACTTCGTCGGACCGCCGCTCGGCGGCCTCCTCGTTGCCCTGGCCGTGTCCGTGCCGTTCTGGATCAACGCCGCGTCGTTCCTCGCTGCGTCGGCGTTGGTCGCCTCGATTCCCGGGAGCTACCGAGCCGCGCCCCGGGCCGATGCGCCGCGGCGGCTCCGTTCGGAGATCGCCGAGGGGGTGCGATGGCTCGCTGCGCACCGGCTGCTCCGCACGCTCGCGCTCCTGCTCGGGCTCATGAACCTCTGGTTCGCCGCGGCGATGTCCATCCTCGTCCTCTTCGCCCAGGACATCCTCGGACTCGACGAGCTCGGCTTCGGCCTTCTCGGCACCACGCTCGCCATCGGGAGCGTCGTGGGCGGCGTGCTCGCCGGCCGCCTGCACGACCGGTGGGGGCCGGGCCCGCTGCTGTGGTTCGGTTCCTTCACCATCGCGTTGACGCTGCTGGTCATCGCTCCGCTCTCCAACCCGTGGTTGGTCGGTGTCGCGCTCGCTATCAGCGGAGCTGCCGTCGTCGTGTGGAACGTCGTCACGGTCTCGCTGCGACAGACGATCATCCCCGACGAGCTCCTCGGCCGCGTGAACAGCGTCTACCGGTTCCTCGGCTGGGGAGGGATGCCGATCGGCGCGCTGATCGGCGGGCTGATCGCCGACTCCTTCGGGCTCGCCGCGCCGTTCTGGGTGGGCGGCGTGGTGCTCCTCGTCGCAGCGACCATCGCTGCTCCCGTCCTGACCACTCGCGAGGTCGAGGCCGCCACCGCGGCCGCTGCGGCGAGGGTCGAGGTCAGCTGAAGCGGTCCGCCAGGGCCTGGAGCCGAGCTCGGTGCGCTTCCCACCCGTTCTCCGGGATCCAGAGGTTGTCGTTGTCGTCGCGGAGTCCCGCGGTCCCGTCGAGCTGTTCGCGGAGGACGTCGGCGTGGCCGGCGTGGCGATGCACCTCGGTGGCCATGTGGACGAGGATCCGCTGCAGCGTCACCTCGGCGTGCTCGGGCGGCCACCACGGCACCCGTCCCACGGCATCGAGCTCGAGCTCGACGATCGTCGCGTCGCTGTGGGCCCACGCTCGCACCCAGAGCCCGATGACGTCATCGAAGGACTCGTCCTCGGCGGCCCAGAGGTCGGCGTTGGGCTCGGCACCTGAGCCGATGTCCCGGAGATCCTCCCCATGGGGCCGATCGAAGGTGTCGCCGAAGTAGCCGAGCGCGACGTAGGCGACGTGCTTGAGAAGTCCGAGCAGGTTCGTGCCGGTGGGGGTGAGCGGTCGTCGCACGTCGTACTCGGACAACCCGTCGACCTTCCAGCGAAGCGCGACCACACCAGCCGTCAGGTAGCGACGCAACACGTCCTTCGGATCGTTCGGGTTCGGTTCCACCATGCACCGAAGCCTCGCGCCGGGCTGCGCCAGGTCAACCGACGTCGCTGAACGACACGAGGCCGCCGCCGTCGAGGACGACGGTCTGACCCGTGATCCAGCTGCCCGTGTCAGCGGCGAGGAACAGCGCCGCTGCGGCGACGTCCTCGACCTCACCGAGGCGACCGAGCGGGTAGGCGGCCGCGACCTGGTCACCACCCTCGCCCTCCCACAGGGCGCGGGCGAAGTCGGTCTTGATGAGCCCGGGCGCGATGGCGTTGACCCGGACCTTCGGACCGAGCTCGGCGCCGAGCTGCTTGGTCAGGTGGATCAGGGCCGACTTCGTCACGTCGTACACGCCGAGGATCGGGCTGGTCGACAGGCCGCCGACGGACGAGATGTTGATGACGACGCCGCCGTGCTCGGACATCCGCTTGTTCCACGCCGCCTGGGTCCAGAACATCGGTGCGGTCAGGTTGAGGTCGATGGTCTTGTCCCATCGGGTCCGGTCGACGTCGATCGTCGGCCCGGCGTACGGGTTCGTCGCCGCGTTGTTGACGAGGATGTCGAGCCCGCCCAGCCGTTCGATCGTCCCGTCGAGGACCTCGTCGATCGCCTCGGGTCGGCCGGCGTGGGCCGCGATCCACTCGCAGCCGTGGCCGATCTCGGCCGCTGCCTCCTCACAGGACTCGGCCTTGCGGCTGGTGATCATCACCGTCGCACCGGCCTCGGCGAACGCCGTGGCGATCCCCTTCCCGATGCCGCGCGACCCTCCGGTCACGACGGCGACCTTCCCCTCCAAGGACTGTTCGATCATGCGAGCGACCGTAGTCGCCGCCCGGTCCGGGCCCCGCGATCCGCGGAGCCCCCCGACAGGACCCACGCGAGTGACCTGCGTCACGTGCCACACTGTCGAAGGCGGGCACCGAGCAGGGGGTGGTGTGTGATGGACGTTCGGGGGATCCTGAAGGCCAAGGGGACCGAGGTCACGACGATTCGGCCCGACGAGACGGTGCGCGAGGCGATCGCCGTGCTCGGTGAGCGGGGCATCGGCGCCCTCGTCGTCTCCACCGATGGCACGAGCATCGACGGCATCCTCTCCGAACGGGACGTCGTCCGCTCGCTCGCCGCCACCGGCGCATCGTTACTGAACGACGAGGTCCGCCTGATCTGCACCCAGACCGTGCAGACCGCCGGCCTCGACGACTCCGTGGATCAGCTGATGTCGACGATGACCGCCGGTCGCTTCCGCCACCTGCCCGTCGAGGTCGACGGCCGGCTGAGTGGCATCGTCTCGATCGGTGACATCGTGAAGCACCGGGTCAGCGAGCTCGAAGGCCTCACCGCCGACCTCCAGAGCTACGTCAGCGGCACCTGGTGATCCCGGCCACGTTCTGTGGCCCATCAGCCTCGGGAGCATCACCGGTGCTCTAGCGTCGGAGGTCGATCGGGGAGGATCGACGAGTGCGACCGCTCATCGCCGCGGGCATCGCCGGGCTCGCGTTCGGCCTCCTGGCCATCGCGGGTCCGCTCGGCGCGCAGTCGGGCAACGACGACCCCGCCGCCGCTCTCCTCCTCGTGCCCGAAGCGACACCCAACGGCGCGACCGTCGCGCTCGGCGCCGGATCGACGGTCGACGCCGCGACCGACGGCGAACCGTTCCCACCGGTGTTCAGCGGCGGTGCCGTCTGGTGGGCCTGGGATGCACCGTCGTCGGTCGGCACCCTCACCGTGTCGACCGACGGCAGCGACTTCGACACCGTGCTGTCGGTCTGGCGCGGGGAGCCGGGCGAGCTCGAGCTCCTCGCCTGGTCCGACGACGTCGACTTCCTCGAGGGCGACCTCCACTCCGAGGTGTCCATCGCCGTCGAGGGCGGCGAGCGCTACCACATCGCCGTCGCGGGCTACCTGTACAGCCATGTCGGTGAGACGACGCCACGAGCCGGCGACGTCTCCCTCTCCGCGACCTGGAGCCCGGTCGAGCTGATCACCGCCAGCGCCGACGGGACGAGCACCGCAGACGTCTCCGCCGACGGGCGCTACATCGCCTTCGTGACGACGGCCCGCCTCCTCGCCGACGACACCGATGAGCTCGCCGACGTGTACCGGATCGACCCGGTCGCCGGAGAGGTCGTCCTCGTCAGCGCCGGCGACGACGAGCAACCGAGGGCCAGCTCGGCACCGTCGATCTCCGCCGACGGCAGCGTGGTCGCGTTCGTCACCCGCGCCCGGGAGGTCGACGGTGAGGACGACGACGACAACGACGAGCTCAACGTGTTCGTGCACGACCTCGACACCGGCGAGATCCAGCTGGTGTCCCGAGCACTCGACGGCTCGTCGGCCAACGCCGGCAGCATCAGCCCGTCGCTGTCCGCCGACGGCCGACGGGTCGCCTTCACCTCGTTCGCCTCGAACCTGACCTCGATCGACGACAACGGCGTCATCGCCGACGTCTTCGTCCACGACCTCGACACCGGCGAGACCACGCTCGTGTCGACCGACGTCAACGGTGGCCCGGCCAACGCCGCCAGCCTCGATCCGGTCATCTCGGGTGACGGAACGGTCGTGGCCTTCGAGTCGGCGGCCAACGACCTCACCGATGACGACGTCGACGCTGCGGTCGACGTGTTCGTCCGAGATCTCGACGACGGGACGGTACGACGGGTCCCGAGCGGCAGCGGCGACGCCCCGGGCTGGATCACGGCCAACCCCGCCCTGTCCGCCGACGGGTCCGCGGTGGTCGTCACCTCCCGCGTCGCCGAGGGCGGCCCGGCCGAGATCCTGCTCCACGAGCTCACCGACGACATGATCGCCACCACGATCGTGAACGACGACGGGACCCGGCCGTCGATCTCCGCCGACGGGCGCATCGTCGCCTTCTCGGTCGACGACGACGCCTCGGGCGGCACGGTGTCGGTCGTCGACGTCGTGCTGGGCCAGACCGTCTCGATCGATGCCGACCTCCCGGTCGGTGCCAACGCCGTGCTGGCCGACGACGGCGACCGACTGGTCGTCACGGCACCGGGACCGGACCAGCGCTCCGGGCGGGTCTTCCTCGTCGATCGGGGCGTCCCGGCCGAGGTGACCGGGATCGAGTCGCAGGTGGGTGACGGACGCATCGACCTGGCGTGGGAGCCGATCGAGGCCGACGATTACGAGGTCATCGTGGTACCGAGCGAGGGCCAGATCGTCGTCGACGGCACCACCGCGGCCATCACCGGCCTCACCAACGGGACCGCGTACGAGGTGGAGGTGCGCGGCCTCTCGGTGCCCGGCGCCGGGCCGGCGACCACCCTGACCGCGCTGCCGTCCACCGCCCCGGGCGAGCTCACCTTGTCGGAGCTGGGCAGCGCGTCCGGCGAGCTCTCCGCGTCCTGGGTGCTCGCCGACGACGGCGGCCTGCCCACCGAGGTGAGCGTCCAGATCCTCCCCACTGCCGGCGTGCCCGAGATCGACCAGGAGGCGAGGACCGTACGGGTCACCGGACTCGACGAGGGAGTGCCCTACGCGCTCCGCCTGGTCGCCGAGAACGACAACGGCCAGGGGCCCGTCCTCGAGACGGGGCCGATCGTCGCCTCCCCGTCGGCGGTCGGCTACGTGCTCGTGGACGACGACGGCGGGATCTCCTCGTTCGGCGGCGCACCGGACCTCGACGACCTCGGCATCACGACGGGCGGCCAGGTCGTCGCCATCTCGGCGCTGCCCGGGGTCAACGCCGCCCTCGTGCTGACCTCCGATGCCGTCATCTGGGCCCGGGGCTTCGAACCGACGGGTGCGTTGGCCACCCCCAGCTTCTCGCTCGACCTCGCGCCGGGTGAGGCGGTCGTCGACCTGCTCACCGGGGTCGATGCCCGTCGGGCGTGGGTCGTGACCAGCTTCGGACGCATCATCACGCGGGGCGCGGCCTCGTCGTTCGGGGACGCCTCCGGCGAGCAGCTCGCCGCCCCGGTCGTCGCCGGAGCCATGGCGCCCGACGGCCAGGGCTACGTCCTCGTGTCCGCCGACGGCGGCATCTTCACCTACGGCTCGGCCCGGTTCGCCGGCTCGCTCACCGCCGAGCAGGCGGCCGGCGGCGTGGTCGATGTCATCACCGACCCCGACGGCACCGGCTACTGGGTCGTCACCGCCGACGGCGGCGTCTTCGCCTTCGAGGCGCGCTTCGCGGGATCGCTCGCCGACACCGAGCTCAACTCACCATTGGTCGCTGCCGCAGCGGTCGCCGACGGCTACGTCCTCGTCGCCGAGGACGGCGGCGTCTTCAACTTCACCGAGGGCCCGGTCCTCGGCGGCCTGGGCGATGAGCCGCTCCCCGATCCGATCGTCGATCTCACGCCCGTGATCGGTTGAGCTGATACTCGGGCCGGATCAGGAGCACGGCCGCGCCGCAGCCGCTCCAGCGGCGAGGACCTGCGGAGGAGGCTGGGGCTCCGGGGCCCCAGCCGGGGTTACGAACTCGAGAGCCAGGACCCGTGGAAGCCGTAGGGCACCCGCTGCGGGAGCGGGACGCGGGCGACCGGCGCGGCGGCGAAGTCGGTGGCATCGAGCACGACGAACTCCGAGGCGCCCTCGGCGTCGTCGTGGACATAGGTCATGACCCACCCGTCGTTCTCCGAGGTCGCGTTCGCGGCCGGCACGAACACGCCCTCGCCGGGGTGGCGGCCGGCACCGAAGTTGTGCGACGTGACCGACCCGGTGACCAGGTCGTGCTGGAACAGCTCGGTGGCGCCGAGGATCTCCATCCCGCCCGTCGCCGTGCAGTAGCCGTAGCGATGCTGCAGACCAGTGAGCGCGTCGGGCACCCGCGGGAAGTCCTGCGGGCGCTCGTGCAGGGTCTCCTCCTTGGTGGTGCCGGTCGACATGTCGAAGCGCCACCGGTGCAGCGTGGTGGTGCCGTCGGTGTCGAACTCGCCGGCGGTACGCCACAGCTCCGAGATGCGGCAGACGTCGAACACGACGTCGTCGCCGTCGTCGAAGGCGTTGAGCGGATGGAAGACGTAGCAGGGGTCGACCTCGAACCACCGCAGCTCACCGATGTCGTCGGTGTCGCGGGGCAGCACACCGACGCGGGCCGGGTAGTCGTCGCTCCAGTGGAACGGCATCTGGCCGAGCATGGCCGCTTCCATGTCGAACACGACCGGCAGGTCCATGAAGAGCCCGTGGCGTCGGCTGACCCCGAAGTCGTGGATCATCGTCGGACCGTTGACCGGGATCTCCATGCTCCGGATGATCCGGCCCTCGGCGTCGGCCACGTGGTACGTCAGGTACGGCGGCAGCTGGCCGTACCCGAAGAAGTGCAGCTCACCGGTCTCGGGGCACTCCTTCGGGTGCGCGGTCATCGCGGTGTCGAGCTTGCCGTCGAAGTCGTGGCTGCCGACGGTGTCCAGCTGGTCGTCCACGACCCACGGGAACGAGCCCTCCTCGAGGGCGAGGATCTTGCCGGCGTGACGGATCACGTGGGTGTTGGCCAGCGAGATCGTCCGATCGAACGACATGTCCTCGGTGATCCGCGGCGTCTCCGGCTGTTCGAGCAGCGCGGTGCGGACGTAGCGATTGCGGTACCAGGAGGCCCGGCCGCCCTCGATGCGGACGCCGTGCAACATCCCCTGACCAAGGAACCAATGGATGGTGTCGGCGTTCGGCGGGTTCGCGCCGTTGCGGACGTAGAGCCCGTCGAGCTCCGGTGGCAGCGCCCCGATGACCTCGAGGTCGTGGGCGGTGATCTCGTCCATCACGGGAGCGAAGTTCCCGTTGAGATGGAACGGCTTGGTGGTGTCGTCGGCCAGCGTCATTACCCCTCCTGATTCCCCGCCACAGGCTACGTCGCCATCACCACCCACCGAAATGGGCGACGTGGTCGATCTCGCGGCGGGGCCGGTCCGCGGAGCGACCCGGGGCGTCGCCGCCATCAGGATGACCGAGCGCGACGGCGCCCAGCGCTCGACGGTCGATGGGCACGCCGAACTCCTCCCTGACGGCGTCCTCGTGATCGAAGAGGCCGAACAGGCAGACGCCGAGACCCAGGCCGATCGCGGCCAGCTGGAGCTGGGCGAGCGCCTGTCCGCCGTCGACCCACCAGTAGGGCACCGGCCACTGGTCGACGCCGGCACCGAGGCCCGTGCGGGCCTTGTCGTCCTCGGCGTACCGACGGACCCACGCCTCCGGCTGGGTCCAGGCGACGATCAACACGGGAGCTCGCAGGAGTCCCTGCCAGCGGAACCGCTCCCTCCTGGGGGACGGGAGGGTGCGGTCCCAGTAGCGGGCGGTCTCGGCGCCGCGGAGGACGAGCAGGTCGAGGCCCTGGGAGTTGCCGGCGCTCGGTGCTCGGCGCGCCGCGTCGAGCACCGTGAGGAGGTCGTCGTGGTCGATCGGCCGCTCGGCGAACGACCGGGTCATCCGTCGGGCGCGGATCGCCTCCCCGACGTCCACCCCTACTCGGCGAGCTTGGCGAGGTCCTCCGCCATCGCCCAGCCGAACGAGATGACGCAATCGCCGTTCGCCGCCTCGACGCCGTCGAACAGCTCGACCACGCCGTTGAGCTTCTCCGGCTTCAGCGACTCGTGGTCGAAGACCGGGACGCGGGTGCCGGCGCCGGCGAGCGTGAAGGCACGATCGTCGTACTTGCCGTCGAGCCCGTACCGCTTCACGAGGCGACGGCCCCAGGCTCGGTCCTCGCCGCTCGCCCGTTCGCTGGACGACGGGCGCACGTCGTGGAGGGCCTGGAGCGCCTCGAAGGAGTCGGGACGGCCCATCCGGAAGCCGATGAGGACGTCCTCGTCGGGGAAGGCCAGCACGGCACGGCGCAGCATGTCGCCCATCAGCGCCCGCAGGACGGTGTCGCGACGCGAGGTCGTCTTGATGGCCCCGAGCCCGACCAGCACGCTCGGCGTCCCACCGATGCGCTCCAGGGTGCAGAAGGCGAAGCCCTGGAGGCTCGCTCCGGAGCGGGCCGTGGTGATGAGCACCCACGAGTCGCGTTCCTTGGACAGGACACCGATGTCGAAGAGCACGGGCTCATCGCCGGCCAGATCGGCCATCTCCTCGAGCTCGGCGTCTGACAACGCCGTGCAGTCCTTGGTGTCTACGTCGATGGCCATCGTTCCCCCGAGTGGTGTCATCGGCTCTGCCGCGAACCGCCAATTGCAGTCGCTTTCGGCGCTGCGTGCAAAACCCTGACGATGAACGGATCGCTACGGACGCGACGCGCTCACCGAACCACGCACAGCGCGATCAGGAGACGAGGGCCTCCGGACCGAGCAACTCGCGCAGCTCGCCGACGAAACCGTTGCGGGACTCGACGCAGAAGTCGTCGGTCAGTCGCAGGACCTTGCCCTCCCCCAGGTGCAGGAGGACCTGCGACTCACCGGGGTGACGCTGGATGAGGTCCTTGAGACGATCGAGCACCTCGGGCCGGGTCGACACGGCCGGCAGCCGCACCCGCACCGGAGGCGCACCGTCGGTGACGGGCTCGAACGCGACCACGTCGTTGGCGATCAGCTTCGGCGTGTCGTCGCGGGCGTCCAGTCGGGCGGTCAGGCACACGACCTGGTCGTCGACCAGCACGTGGCCGCACTCCCGCATGGTCCGCGGGAAGACCATCACCTCCATCGAGGACTGGAGGTCCTCCAGCGTGAACACCGCCATCAGCTCCCCCTTGCGGGTGTACTTGCGCTGCAGGCTGGTGACGACGCCACCGACGGTGCGCATCGCTCCGTCGCCGGCCTCGACGAGGTCGGTGAGGTTGGCGTCGGTCCGGCGGCGCAGCGCCGCCTCGGCCCCCATGAGCGGATGATCGGAGATGTAGAGACCGAGCATCTCCTTTTCGAACGCGAGCCGCTCGCGCTTGTCGAACTCGACGTCGGGGATGTCGATGCGGTCGTTGAAGATCTCGTCGTCGCCGCTCGCCTCGCCGAACAGGGTCATCACGCCCATGTCGCGCTCGCGGCGGGCGGCGAGCACCCGATCGATGATCTGGTCGTGCACCCGCAGCAGGCCCTTGCGGGGATGGCCGAGCGAGTCGAAGGCGCCGGCCTTGATGAGCGACTCGATGCTGCGCTTGTTCAGCACGCTCGGGTCGACGCGCTCGCACAGGTCGTAGAAGTCGGAGAAGGGGCCGTTGGCCTCGCGCTCCTCGATCAGCAGGGCGACGAGCCCCTCACCGACGTTGCGGATGGCCGAGAGGCCGAAGGTGATGTCGCCATCGAGTGAACCGAAGTTGCTGAGCGAGACGTTCACGTCGGGCACCCGCACGGTGATGCCCATGATCCGGCACTCGTTGAGGTAGATCGCCGCCTTGTCGAGGTTCGACTTCACGCTCGTGAGCAGCGCGGCGAAGTACTCGACCGGGTAGTGGGCCTTCAACCAGGCGGTCTGGTAGCTGACGAAGCCGTAGCCGTAGGAGTGGCTCTTGTTGAAGGCGTAGTCGGCGAAGGGCTCGATGATGTCGAACAGCTGCGTGCCGATGTCGGACCCGTAGCCGGCGGCGTCGCAGCCCTCCACGAACTTCACGCGCTCCTTGGCGATGAGCTCACGGATCTTCTTGCCGCAGGCCTTGCGGAGGTTGTCGGCCTCGGCGAGCGAGTAGCCGGCGAACTTCTGCGCCACCCGCATCACGGACTCCTGATAGATCATCAGCCCGTAGGTGTCGGCGAGCAGCTCCTCGAGATCGGGGTGCAGGTACTCGATCGGCTTCCGGCCGTTCTTCCGGTCGGCGTAGTCGTTGTGCATGTTCGCCGCCATCGGCCCGGGCCGATACAGCGCCACGAGGGCGGCGACGTCGTCGAAGCTGGTGGGCGCCAGGGAGCGCATGAGCGCCCGCATCGGTCCGCCCTCCAGCTGGAACACGCCGATCGACTTGCCGTCGCGCAGCAACTGCAGCGTCAGGTCGTCGTCGAGGTCGACGTCGTCGATGTCGGGACGGACACCGTGGACCGCGTCGATCAGCTCGAGCGCGTCCTCGATCACCGAGAGGTTGCGCAGCCCGAGGTAGTCCATCTTGAGCAGGCCGAGGTCCTCGACCCCGTGCATCTCGTACTGGGTGACGATCGGGGCGTCCTCGATGTCGTGACCGGACTCGGGCTTGCGCTGGATCGGCAGCAGGTCCGTGAGCGGCTCGTCGGTGATCACCACCGCGGCGGCGTGGATGCCGTCCTGGCGCCGCATGCCCTCGAGACCCCTGGCGACGTCGACGACCTCCTGGACGTCGGGGTCGGCGTTGTACATGTCGCGCAGCTCGGCGGCAGCGGCGTACCCGTCGGCGTACTTGGGGTGCTCCTCGAAGCAGGCGAACAGCGGCGTGTCGCGTCCCATCACCAGCGGCGGCATCGCCTTGGCGACCCGGTCACCGAGGGCGTAGGGGTGCCCGAGCACCCGGGCGGCGTCCCGGACGGCGGCTCGCGCCTTGATCGTCGAGAACGTGACGATCTGGGCGACGTGCTCGCGCCCGTACCGCTCGGCGGTGTAGCGGATCATCTCGTCCCGGTAGCGATCGTCGAAGTCCATGTCGATGTCGGGCATGGAGATGCGTGACGGGTTGAGGAACCGCTCGAACAGCAGGTCGTACTTGATCGGATCGAGATCGGTGATCCAGAGCGTGTAGGCCACGGCGCATCCGGCGGCGCTGCCGCGACCCGGGCCGACGCGGATCCCGTGGTCGCGGGCGTGACGGATGAGGTCCCACGTGATGAGGAAGTACGACGGGAAGCCCATCTCGTCGATGACCGAGAGCTCGTAGGCCAACCGCTCGACCACGGCGTCGGGCAGCGGGTCACCCCAGCGCTTCTTCGCGCCCTCGAAGGTCAGGTGCCGCAGGTAGGCGGCGTCGTTGTCGAAGCCCTCCGGCAGCGGGAAGTTCGGGAGCTTCGGCTTGCCGAACTCGATCTCGACGTCGCAGCGCTCGGCGATCCACAGCGTGTTGTCGCACGCCTCGGGGATCTCGCTGAACAGGTGGCGCATCTCGGCGGCCGTCTTCACGTAGTGCTGGTCGCCGTGGAACTTGAAGCGATGCGGGTCGCTCATCAACGACCCGGTCTGCACGCACAGCAGCGCGTCGTGGGAGACGTGGTCGTGCTGGTGGGTGTAGTGGCTGTCGTTGGTGGCCACCAGCGGCGCCTGGAGGCGCTTGGCCAGCCGCAGCAGCATCGGGTTGGTGCGGTGCTGCTCGGGGATGCCGTGGTCCTGGATCTCGACGAACAGCGAGTCCTTGCCGAAGATGTCCTGCAGGCGGCCCGCCTTGTCGCAGGCGCCCTCGTAGTCGTCGCGGAGCAGGTCCTGGAGGACGAGCCCGCCGAGGCAGCCGGTGGTCGCGATCAGCCCCGGGGCGTGCTCCTCGAGGATCTCCCAGTCGAGCCGGGGCTTGTAGTAGTAGCCCTCGAGGAACGCGCGGCTCGACGCCTTGATCAGGTTCCGGTACCCCTCCTGCGACTCGGCCAGCAGGGTGAGGTGGTAGTAGAGCTTCTGTCCACCCTCGGCATCACCGCCGGAGTCGTCGACCCGGCCCCGCCGGCTCGGACGCTCCTTGCGACTCCCGAAGGCCATGTAGGCCTCCGTGCCGAGGATCGGCTTCACGTCGGCGTCGCGCGCCGCCCGGTAGAAGTCGAGGACCCCGTACATGTTGCCGTGATCGGTGATGGCCACCGCCGGCTGTCCATCGGCCGCCACCTTCGCCACGATGTCGGGGACGCGCGCCGCGCCGTCGAGCATCGAGAACTCGGTGTGGGTGTGCAGGTGGACGAACGAGCCCTGGCCCATCGGTGGCGTCGCCCTCCTCGTCGAGTGAGCCGCGAACCTCCGAACGTACCTCGCGCGACGCCGTGCCGGCGCGACCGCTCAGCGTTGTTTCCCGGTCGGGGGCCCGGAGCCCCAGCCGGGAGGGTCGACGGCCCCGCCGCAGCCGCGCCAGCGGCGAGGACCTGGGGAGGAGGCTGGGGCTCCGGGGCCCCAGCCGGGAGGGTCAGAGGTAGACGCCGGGGCGTTCGGGGCCGGGTCCGACGGCGCCGGGCGGGAGCTGGCCCTGCCCCTGGCGCATCTCCTGCAGCTGGGCCTGGGCCGCCATCTGCTGCGCGAACAGCATCGCCTGCATCCCCTGGAACAGTCCTTCGAGCCAGCCGACGAGCTGAGCCTGGGCGATGCGGAGCTCGGACTCGGAGGGAGCGTCACTGGCGAACGGCGAGGTCATGCGCTCGAGCTCGTCGACGAGGTCGGGCGACAGCGCGGAGCTGAGCTCGCGCACCGAGGTCTCGTAGATCTCGCGGAGCCGCTCTCGGCTCGGCTCGTCGAGGGGTGCCTCGTGGACCTCGTCGCGGAGCTGACGGATCATCGCCCCGATCCGCATGACCCGGGCCGGTTCCCTGATGGCCGGCTGGTGCTCGTCGTCCTCGGCGACCGGCTCGTCGACGACCTCGGGCATCTCCGGTCCGTCGACCTCGGCGGTCACCTCGGTCGCATCGACCACGGCGTCGCCGTCGGCGGCTGCGTCGGTCTCGGTCTCGGGGGCGTCCATGGGGATGGAGGGTAGATCGCTCAGCGGCGACCGCGGCCACACAGCAGTGGCACCAGGACCTCGTCCTCGGTGAGCGAACCGTGCCGGCCGATCAGCTCGAAGGGTCCGGAGTCGTCGGGCTCGAGGTAGGCGACGGGCTCGAAGGGCACCAGAGCCACGTCGCCGAGCCGCCGCAGCGCATCGGTCGGGACCGGGCCGAACCAGCGCTCGTCGAGCACCTGCTGGCGCGTGGGGACCCAGGCTTCGTGCGCCGCGAACTCGGTCGCCGCGTCGGCCAGGTCGGTCTCGGCCCCTGGCCGGGCGTGGAGCCAGCGGAAGCGGCCCTCACCGGACTGCACGTCGACGAGGTCGAGCAGATCGTCCGGGAGCTGCCGGGTCCGGTCGCCGACGTGCACCTGACCGTGATCGGCGGTGACGAGGAGGGCGACGTCGTCGGGCAACCGGTCGAGCAGTCGCGAGACGAGATCGTCGACGCAGGTGAGCTCGGCCTCGTAGTGGGACCCGAGCCCCTCGGCGTGGGCGATCTTGTCGATGGCGTCGTAGTAGCCGTAGACGAGCGGCTCGCCCTCGTCGACCAGTCCGGCGATCTCGACGCCGATGCTGGACGGCACCCGCCACCCGACCAACCTGGCGGTCCGGAGGTGGGCCTGGGTGAAGCCGGTCCTCCCGAACTCGGCCTTCGTGACCACGGGAGGTCGCATCCCGAGGAACGGCTGCACGGCCTGCATGTGGTCCGGGGGCAGGATCGTGCGGGCGTCCTGGCCGTCGAGCTGCCAACGCAGCACGTTGAGCACCTCGTCGTCGACGAGGATGCGGTAACCGATCAGGCCGTGCTCGGCCGGTGGGAGGCCCGTGGTGATCGACGTGAGCGCGGTGGCCGTCGTCGTCGGGGTGACGGAATGGATCGGTGCGCCCTCGAGCGACGCCAGCGTGGGCATCAGGTGCTTGCGGTCCATGAATTGCTTCCACCCGAGTCCGTCGAGCAGCAGGAGCACGTGGGCCCGGGCGCCGCGGGCCTGCGACGGGAGCCACGGCGGCGGGTCCGGCGCCGTGAGGGCGTGGAGCAGGTTGGACAGACACGGCCCGCCGTAGTCGGGGACCACCGGCTGTGGTGGCATCACACCACGTTCTCACACCGACGACGGGTCGCCCAGCCAGCCCCACGGTGGATCCTGCGCGCGGGATCGACCGCCCAGCGCCGCCGGGACGACCGCGCCGCCTATCCTCACCCCATGCGAGTGTCCACCCGCGGCGACTACGCCAGCCGGGCTCTGCTCTCCCTCGCGCTGCACGCCGAGGAAGGACGGCCGACGGCGGTGCGCGACATCGCGGAGCGGACCGGGCTCCCGCAGCCGTACCTCGAGCAGATCCTCCTGGCGCTGAAGGGCGCTGGTCTCGTGCGCTCGAAGCGGGGCGTGGGCGGTGGGTACGTGCTCGCTCGCTCGCCGTCGGAGATCACGCTGTCCCAGATCGTGTCGGCGGTCGACGGCCCGATCACGATGGGCGACTTCGGTGAGCCGCACACCGACGGGGCCTGTGATCACGAGGGGCAGTGCGTGCTGCTGGCGATCTGGAGCTTCCTCGGTGAGGAGGTGCGCAAGCACCTCGAGAGCTACACGCTCGCGGAGATCGCGATGATGTCGCGCGGCGAGGCCGCCTGGCCGTCGACCGAATAGCGCCTCAGGGCATCCGCCGGAGCTTGTCGGCGACGGAGGTGAAGTCGTCGGGCTCGGGCGACTCGAGCTCGATCGCACGACCGTCGATCGGATGGCGCAGCTGGAGCCGGTGCGCGTGGAGCATGGGCCGCTTCGCACCGAGGCCCATCCGGCCGTAGCGGTCGTCGCCGAGCACGGGGAGGTGGACGGCCCGGAGGTGGACACGGATCTGGTGCGTTCGCCCCGTGTGCAGCCGGCACTCGAGACGGGCGCCGGGGAGCCCGGACATCGTCTCCAGCACCTCGTAGTCCGTGATCGCCTCCCGACCGTCGGCGAGGACGGTCATCCGTGTGGGGTCTCGCGGGCTCCGTCCGATCGGGGCGTCGATGCGGCCCTGGGGCGCCTCAGGCACACCCTGGACCAGCACCCGGTACACCCGACCCACCGACCGGGCCGCCAGAGCGTCGACGAGGGCCTCGTAGGCCTCCTGGCTCCGAGCGACAGCGAGCAGGCCCGTCGTGTCCCGATCGAGCCGGTGCACGATGCCCGGCCGGAGCTCGTCGCCGACCTCGGCCAGCTCCGGATACCTCGCCAGGAGCCCGTTGACGAGGGTGCCGTCGGGGTGGCCGGCTCCCGGGTGCACGACCAGCCCGGCCGGCTTGTCGATCACGATGAGGTGGTCGTCCTCGTGGACCACCTCGACCGGCACGGCGGCATCGGCGACCGGGCGGGGGTCGACCGGATCGGGGACCTCGGCGACCAGCACCTCCCCGGCGGCGAGGCGCCGGGAGCGGGTGGTGACGACGGCGCCGTCGACGGTGACGAGACCGTCCCCCAGGAGCCGGGCGACCTCGCTGCGGCTCCGGTCGAGCTCGAGGGACAACAGTCGGTCGATGCGCTCACCGGCCGCGGCCTCCGGAACGGAGATGCGGCGGGTCTGGCTCACCGGGGTTCCTCGGTCACCCCACCGGCGCTCGGTTCGGTGACCGCAGGCTCCGCGTCCACCGATGGGTCGGCCAGCTCGTCCGGTCCGGCCGGATCCGCGGCCGGCGGCTCGTCACCGTCGGTCGGGCCCGCGGCTGCTGCCGCTCGGCTCGCCTGCACGTCCTCGCGAGCGAGGAGCACGACGAGGACGACGACGCCCACGGTGATGCCGATGTCCGCGACGTTGAAGATCGGCCACCACTGGAGATCGAAGAAGTCGACGACCGCACCGGAGAGCAGTCCGTCGTCACCGCGGACGGCCCGATCGAGGAGGTTGCCGACGGCGCCGCCGAGCACACCGCCGATCGCGATGCGTTGCGCCACGCTGGCCACCCGGCCGCCCCAGACGAGCAACACGACCGACATCGCCAGCGCGACGATGCCGATGAGCCAGCCGAGGCCCTCGCCCTGTGAGAAGGCGGTACCGCTGTTGAAGGCGAGCTTGAACCGGAACGTCCAGACGACGTCGATCGTGCGGCCATCGTCGAGTCGCTCCAGCGCCCACCACTTGGAGAGCTGGTCGATGACCACGATCACCACGGCGACGGCCAGCACGAGGCGGCGTCGCCCGAGCACCGACGTCAGGTTCACCGCGCCGATGCTACCGACGTCAGGCGGCTCAGGAACCGAGCCGGGAGGCCTTGTACTCGACCTTCACGCGGGCGTACGGGATGGCCTCGAGGCGCTCCTCGGGGATCGGCTCGCCGCTCACCTCGCAGATGCCGTAGGTGCCTTCCGCGAGTCGCTCGAGCGCGGCGTCGATCTCGCTGATCGTCTCCAGCGCCTGGGCCGACAGAGCGAGGTCACGCTCCCGCTCGACGGCGATGGTGTCGCCCTCGCCGGACTCCTCGTCGAACTGGACGTCACCCGGCTCTCGCTCGGCGGCGAGCTCGTCGGCCTCGGCCTTCAGACGAGCCGCGGAACGGGTGTAGGACTCGCGCTCCTCGACGAGCGCATCGCGCTGGGCGGTGAGAAAGGCCTTGGAGAACGGCGAGCCCTTGGGCACGACCACCGGGTAGCCCTGCTCGGCAGCCGTGGCGGTGGTGGCCGCGGCCTTCTTCTTGGCGGCAGCCTTCTTGGCCGTCGTCTTCTTGGCGGCGGCCTTCTTGGAAGCGGCGCGCTTCTTGCTCGCCGACTTCTTCGCTCCACCTCTGGTCGCCACAGCCCCTCGCCTCCCCGCCGGAACAGACCGACGAAAGCGGGCAGGATACCGGCGTGACCTGCGTTTGCATCGAATCGCGCCGGATCGGGTCGGGCCGATCCCGGCCGGTCAGCTGATCGGGCCGCCGTGGAGCTCGTCGCGCAGGCGGTCGCGCTCGGCCTCCAGCTCGGCGATCTCATCGGCCACCGACGCACGGATCTCGGCCGCACGGCGGCTCGCCGCCTCCACGGCCGCACGACGGATGCGGTCGGCGTCGGCGTCGTCGGCCCCGAGGGCCGGCTCGACGACCGGGTCCGGAGCGGGCGTCGCCGCCACCGTTCGGTCGAGATCGCTCTGCAAGCGCTCGCGCTGGACGGCGAAGTCGGCTTCGACCCGCTGCCGCTCGGCGTCGAGCTGGCGCTCCAGCTCCTCGCGGAGGCGATCCCGTTCGCCGGCGACCTCCTGGTCGAGGGCCGCGCGGAGCCGCTGCCGCTCGGCGGCGATCTCACGATCGAGCCCGGCTCGGGCCTCGGCTCGGTCGGCGGCCAGGCCGTGCTCGCGGGCATCGAGCTCGACGGCTCGACGATCGAGCTGCTGACCGCGGTCGACCTGCTGCTCGGCCTGCGTCGCGAGCTCGCGGGCCCGGGCGTCGAGCTCGGCGGTGCGCTCGTCGACCGCCCGCTCGCGGGCCGCTCGTTGCGAGGTCTCGGTGTCGAAGCGACGCTCCCGCTCCTCGATGCGCTTCGACGACTCGGTCAACTGGCGCTCCCACTCCAGCAGCCGTTCCTGGATCTCGGGATCGGGCTCGGCGGGACGGGACCGGAGGTCGACCTCGAGGGCGTTCCGGCGATCGGCGAACTCGGCTTCGAGCTCCCGGGCCCGGGCGTCGAGGAGCCGCTGCGCCTCGACATCGAGGTCGGCTCGCCGCTGGTCCAGCAGATCCGTCATCTCGGCATCGAGTGACGCTCGACGCTCGTCGAGGTCCGCCGTGGCCACCCGCTCGAGCTCGGCCCGCCGCAGGGCGACGTCGTCCTCGATGCGGCGGTTGGCCTCGGCCGTCAGGCGCTCCTCCAGCTCGCGACGTCGCTTGCGGAGGTCGTCCTCGACGGTCTTCTGCAGATCGAGCGACGAGTTGCGCACCCGGACGGCGGCGTCGCGCAGCTCGACGGCCTCGGCGCGGATCTCGCCCGCCTCGCGCTCTGCGCTGGCCCGGAGCTCGGCGGCCTCGGCGCGCACGGCACCGGTCTCCCGCTCGACCTCGGCCCGCAGCTCGGAGGCCTCACGGCTGGCGGTCTCGTGGAGCGCGACCGCGGACTCGCGCAGCTCAGCAGCGGTCACCCGCAGATCGGCCGCTTCGCGCTCGGCGTCGCCCCGGACGTTGCGTCGCACCTCGGCGGCCTCGCGGGCGACCGTCTCACGCAGCTCGGCGGCATCTCGCTCTGCCGCCTCCCGAGCGTCGGCCGCGTCGTTCGTCGCCGCCTCCCGGGCGGTCCGAGACTCCCGCTCGGCGATGGCCCGCAACTCGGCGACCTCACGGTCCGCCGTCTCACGCTGGCCCGTCACCTCGCGGTCCGCCGTCTCACGCAGCTCGGCGACCTCACGGTCAGCCGCCTCCCGGAGCTCGGCGACCTCACGGGTGGCCGTGTCGCGCAGGTCGGTCGCCTCACGCTCGGCCGTCTCACGCACCAGCGTCGCCTCGCGCTCAGCGGTCTGACGCTGCTCGGTGCTCTCCCGGTCGGCGAGCTCGCGGACCACGGCGGCCTCTCGCTCGGCGGTCCGCTTGAGGTCCGTCGCAGTGGTCCGGAGGCTGTCCGCCTCGGACTCGGCCTCGCCTCGCAGCTGCACCGACGCGTCCCGCAGCTCGATGGCCTGCGCCCGCAGCTCCGTCGCCTCGCGCTCCGCGTCGGCCTTGGCAGCACGAACCTCTTCGCGGATCCGTTGTCCCAGCTCGCGCTCCACCTCGTCACGACGCTGCTGGACGTCGGCCTCGGTCGTGTCGAAGAGCTCGACCGCCGAGGCCCGGAGTCGGGCCGCGATGTCACGCAGATCCCGAGCCTCGGCCTCGGCCTCGGACCGGGTGTCGGCTGCGCTCGTGGCCGCGGCCTCGCGGACCGTCACCGCGTCGCGCTCGGCGCTGGTCCGCACCTCGGCCGCCTCGGCCTCGGCGGTGGTCCGGAGCGACTCCGTCTCGCGGGTGGCCGTGTCGCGCAGGTCGGCGACCTCGCGATCGGCGACCTCGCGTAGCACCGCGACGTCGCGCTCGGCGGTCTGGCGGAGCTCGGTGGCATCGCGATCGGCGGCCTGGCGCAGATCGGTCACCTCTCGATCGGCGGTCTCGCGGAGCTCGGCCACCTCGCGGTCCGTCGTCTCACGCAGCTCGGCGACCTCACGAGCCGCGGTGTCGCGCACCTCGGTCGCCTCACGGTCCGCCGTCTCACGCAGCTCGGCGACCTCTCGGTCGACCGTCCCGCGCAGCTCCGCAGCGGCGCTCTCGGACCGCTCACGCAGCTCCGTCGCCTCACGCTCCGCGGTATCTCGCAGCGCCGTCGTCTCCCGCCCGGCGGTGTCACGGAGCTCGGTCGTCTCTCGGCGAGCGGTCTCGCGCTCGGCCGCGGCGTCGCGCTCGGCGGAGCGTCGCAGCTCCTCGGCGACGAGCTCGGCCCGCTCGCGCAGCTCGGTGCTGTCTCGCTCGGTGGTCTGGCGGAGCTCGGTCGACTCGCGCTCGGCGGCGTCGCGGAGCACGACGGACTGGTTCCGCAGCTCGAGGGCGACGTCGCGGAGCGCGGCGGCCTCACGCTCGGCCTCACCGATGATCGAGGCGCGCATGTCGGTCGTCTCTCGCTCACTGCGCTCGCGCAGCTCGGCGGCCTCGGCGATCGCCGACTCGTGGAGCTCGACCGCGCCGTCGCGCAGCGCCATGGCGGCGTCCTGGAGCTCCTGCGCCTCGATCTCGCCGGCCTCACGGATCGTCCGCCGGCTCTCCATCGCCTCGCGCTTGGCGTCCTCGACGATGTGGGTCGCCTCACGGCGGGCGGCCTCGCGGAGGTCGTCCGCCTCGCGCCGTCCCCGCTCGCGCAGCTCGCCGCTCTCACGGAGGCCGACCTCCTGGAGCGACAGGGCCTCCTCGCGGAGGCGGAGCGCCGTGTCGCGCAGGTCGGCGGCCTCGCGCGCCGCCTCGGCACGCAGCGTCGCCTTGAGGTCGATGCCCTCGCGCTCTGCGGTGTCGCGGAGCTGGATCGACGCGCCGCGCAATTCGAGCGCCGCGTCACGGAGGTCGACCGCCTCGCCCCGCAACCGACGGGCCTCGCCGTCGGCGTGGGATCGGGTCTCGTCGGCCTCGCGCTGAGCCCGGGCCCGGACCTCATCGGCCTCGTCCTCTGCCCGACGACGGACCTCGTCGGCCTGGCGGCGGGCGCGCTGGAGCTCCTCGTCGGCGCTGCTGGCGCTGGCCTCGACCTCCGCAGCGCGCTCACGGGCGCGGGCGAGGAGGCGCTGGGCATCGGCGACGATGGACGCGGCTTCGGTGCGGGCGGCCTCGCCGTCGACCGCCGCGAGCTGGCTCAGATCGGCGTCCGGTTCGAGGTCGACGGCGCGTCGGCGCAGGACCTCGGCCTCTTCGGTGGCGACGCGGATGATCTCGTCGGCCTGGTCGCGGGCGCCGGCGAGGGTCCGCTCGACCTCGGCCCGGGCGGCAGCGACATCGCTGTCGTCGGCGCCCCGTCCCGAGGCCTTGGCCTCCCGCAACCGCTGCTGCAGCTCATCGACCGCGAGGGCGACGCGTTCCAGGAACTCGTCGACCGCGTCCGGGTCGTAGCCCCGCCGGCGAAGCGGGAACTGCTTCTCTTCCAACAACCGAGGGCTGAGTTCCACGCCGCGGATGCTAGCTCAACCACACCGGCAGGTCCCGGTTGCGCTCAGTGTGGTGGAACAGTTGTTCTGTACGTCAACAGCCCAGGATGCGGCGCAGGATCGAGATGCCGAGGATGACGATGATCGGCGACAGGTCGAGGCCCACGGCACCGATCCGCAACGGGGGGATCGTGCGGCGCAGCGGACCGAGCACCGGCTCGGTGACGGCGCGGAGGCCGCCGTCGACGGCTCGCATCGGGCTGTCGTAGCTCAGCGGGAACCAGCTGAGGATGATGGCTCCGAGGATGGCGAAGGTGTACAGGAAGAGGACGAAGCAGACGATGGCCACGGGTCAGTCGGCCAGTCCACGCTCGGCGAGGCGGCGACGGTCGTCGTCGCCGAGCTCCATGTTGGTGGGCTTCAACAGGAACACGTTGTCGGCGACCTTCTCCATCTTGCCGTCGAGGGCGTAGATCAGCCCGGCGGCGAAGTCGACGAGCCGGTGACCGAGCTCGGGCGACAGGTTCTGCAGGTTGATGATGACCGGCTGGCGCGACTTGAAGTGGTCGCCGATCTGCTTGGCCTCGTTGAACGAGGTCGGCGTGATCACGGTCGGCGACCGGTGGGCGGGCGGGGGCACGGTGCGCACTCCACTCGAGCTCGGGCTCTCGATGTCGGGGCCATCGGACTCGCCCTGGGGGACGGCCGGCGATGGCACGGGACGGACCGCGGGTTCAGGCGGCAGCGTGCGGACCGACGCGCCCGGCTCCACCGAGCTGGGCGGCACCGGGCGCGGGCGGGCCATCGGAGCCTGGGCGCCGGGCGGCCGTTGCGGCTGACCGAACTCGTCGTAGTCCTCGTCGGCTCCGAGCCCGAGGTACAGCATGGCCCGGCGGAACACGGACATCCCGGTGACCTCCTGGTCCTCTCGCTCGCCGTACAGCGAGCCTAGTTTCGCAGGCCGGGCGACCCCGGTCGCGGACCGAACAACGCGCTGCCCACGCGCACGATGGTGGCACCCTCGCGCACCGCCAGCTCGAGGTCACCACTCATGCCCATCGAGCACTCCTCGAGGTCGAGCCCGTCGACCAGCCGCCGGAGGGTCGCGAGCTGGGGTCCGACCACCTCGTCAGGGCCGGCCCCGGCGATCGCCATCAAGCCGCGGACGTCGAGTCCGGCCTCCCTCGCCCGCTCGACGAGGGCCGGAGCGTCGTCGATGGCCACGCCGGACTTCTGCAGCTCCGCGGAGACGTTGACCTGGACGAGCACCCGGGCGCCGGGGACCCGCTTTCCCAGCTCGGCCACCAGCGAGGGACGATCGACGGTCTGCCAGAGGTGGACGATCGGCGCCAGCAGCTTGACCTTGTTGGTCTGGACGTTGCCGATCATGTGCCAACGAAGGTCGAGCGTCGCGCGTTCGGAGTGCTTGGCCGCCAGCTCCTGCGCGTAGTTCTCACCGACATCGTCCAGCCCGACCGCCGCAGCCGCGTCGATGGCCTCGACGCCGTGGCCCTTGGTGACGCCGAGGACGGTGATGCGCTCGGGATCGCCGCCCGCCGTGCGGATGCGGTCCTCGACGCCGGCGAGGCGCTCGGCGACCTGATTCACGTCCACTCCTCAGCGCTCCCGCCAGGCCACCAGTGCGTGGCGGGCGATGTCCCCGTCGAGCCGGTGGGAGAACAGCTCGGGGGCAGAGGTGCAGCGACCGTCGTCGGCCACGATCTCGATGTCGAGCTCGACGAGGGCGAGCCGGACCGCCGTGGCCATGTCGAGGGCCTGGCGGCCCGAGGAGGTCCGCCCGACGACCGCGGCGCCGAACCGGTCGACGACCTGTTCGATCTCGTCGCCGAACTCGTAGCGGTCGACCCGGATGAAGGGCCCGACGACGGCCTGGATCGGGGCGTCGGAGCGGTCGCGTACGGCACCGGCGGCCGTGCCGACCACCCCGGCGAGCAGACCTCGCCAGCCGGCGTGGGCGACGGCGAAGGGTCCGTCGTCGGCGATCAACGCCATCGGTACGCAGTCGGCGGCCTGCACGGCCAGGGCGACGTCGGAACCGGCCGTCACGACGGCGTCCCCATCGTCGCCGGGCGTCGTCAGCGGATCGTCGCCGTCGACGACATCGGAGCCGTGGACCTGCCGGAGCCAACGCCAGGGCCGGTCGACGAGCGAGCGACGGCGTCGTTCGACCTCGGGTGCTCCGATCGCCAGGTCGCCGTCGGAGCGGTCGGTGACCCCGACGTTGACCACGTCGCCGTCGCCGACGACGTGGCGATGGAGCAGCTGCACGCCGTCAGCGCAGGAACGACGGCACGTCGAGGCCACCGTCGTCGTCGTCGCCACCGTCGTCGGTCGCGAAGACGTCGGGCGTCGAACGGGCCGGCGGCGCGCTCGGCGTCGACGTCGACGGGGACGGGGACGGCGACGGGCTGGTCGCCGGCGGCAGCGGCACCTCGGCGCCGAACTCGGGCCGCTCTTCCCAGCGGTCGAACCCGGCCGCGATGACCGTGACGCGGACCTCGTCGCCCATGGCCTCGTCGATCACCGCTCCGAAGATGATGTTGGCGTCGGGGTGAGCGACCTCGTGGATGACCTCGGCGGCCTCGTTGACCTCGAAGAGGCCGAGGTTCGATCCGCCGGAGATGTTGAGCAGCACGCCGCGGGCGCCCTCGACCGAGGCTTCCAGCAGCGGGCTGGAGATGGCGGCGCGGGCGGCGTTGACCGACCGGTTGTCGCCCTGGGCCTGGCCGATGCCCATGAGCGCGGCGCCGGCGTTCTGCATGATCATGCGGACGTCGGCGAAGTCGGTGTTGATGAGGCCGGGCGTGGTGATGAGCGTCGTGATGCCCTGCACGCCGTGGAGGAGGACGTCGTCGGCCATCCGGAAGGCGTCCACGACCGAGGTCTGCTCGTTGGCGACGGTGAGCAGCCGATCGTTCGGGATGACGATCTGGGTGTCGACCTTCTCCCGGAGCCGCTGGATGCCCGTCTCGGCGGCGACCGAGCGGCGACGACCCTCGAAACCGAAGGGACGGGTGACGATGCCGATCGTGAGCGCCCCGACGCTCTTGGCGATCTCGGCGACGACCGGGGCGGCGCCGGTGCCCGTGCCGCCGCCCTCACCGGCGGCGATGAACACCATGTCGCTGCCCTGCAGGGCCTCCTGCAGCTCGTCGCGGTGCTCCTCGGCGGCGTTCATGCCCACGTCGGGGTCGCTGCCGGCGCCGAGGCCGCGGGTGAGCTCGCGCCCGATGTCGATCTTGACGTCGGCATCGCTCATCAGCAGCGCCTGCGCGTCGGTGTTGACCGCGAGGAACTCGACGCCCTTGAGACCGGCGTCGATCATGCGGTTGACGGCGTTGACGCCGGCGCCACCGACGCCGACGACCTTGATGACTGCCAGGTAGTTCTGTGGGGAACCGATCACCGCCGGCACCTCCTTCGTGTCACGCCGGTCGGGGTCGGCGACGGACTGTGGTCGAGACTAAACGGTCGGGGGCCGTGAACGGTCGATCCCCCGGGGGTCGCACGGGTCATCCCACCGACCCGGGCTCGCCCTCGGTGGCGATGACGACCGGGGCGTCGACGCGACGGACCACCGCCGACGGCTCACGCAGATCGAGCTCGCCGTCCACGGTGCCGCCGAGCCGCTCGAGCACGGCCGCCGCAGCGACGAACTTCGCGTCGAGCTCGGCGAGCGTCCCGAAGCGGAAGCGGCCGACGCCCTCGACCTCCCAGAGCAGGTCGCCGTCGTCGGTCCGGACCGTCCCCGGCGCCAGGCGGAGGGCCTCGGAGGCGCGGGACGCCAGCACGAGGGCCGAGCGCTCCTCGGGGTCGAGCAGGTCGCCGGCCACCAGGTCGTCGACATCGCCGGCGAGCTCGACGACGGCCAGGTCGGCAGGTCGCCGCGTCGTCTCGGCGAGCACCCAGCCGCTCTGGTCGACGAGCAGCAGGTCGCCGGCGCGGTCGACGACGGCAGCGGGCATCCGCTCGATGACCTCGATCACGACGCCGCCCGGCCAGTCCTTGCTGACGTGCACCTCGGAGATCCACGGCAACGTCTCGACGTCGCTGGCGACGGCGCCGGTGTCGAGCTCGACGAGCGGGGCCCCGGTCGAGACGTCGGCGGCGGCCAGCACCGCCCGGGTGGAGGTCCGCTCCGCGCCGACCACGCGGACGTCGTCGATGTCGAAGAGCGGGGTGCGGAGCGCGACGAGCACGATCGCTGCGGCGCCGAGGACGATGCCCACGGCGATCACCCAGCGGAGGCGACGTCGGCCCTGCTCACGGAGGACCTCGATGCGGCGGGCGCGCAGGCGGGGATCGACGACGACGGTGGTCACGAGCCCACCACCACGGCGTCGGCACGGGCAGCACAGACCGAACGAGCGACCGCCTCGGGGTAGCCGATCAGACGGAGCTCGGGCCGCAGTCGGATGCTGGTCTCGGCCTCGACCCGGCGCTGCACCTCGGCGACCAGGGCGAGCACGTCGTCGGCCCGACCGTCGGGGTCCGCCTGGAAGAAGTTGGCGTGCTTGGGCGAGACCTCGGCGGTCCCGATGCGATGTCCCTTGAGGCCGCAGGCGTCGATGAGCCGTCCGGCGGCGTCGCCGGGCGGGTTGGTGAAGACCGAGCCGCTGTTCTGGCCGCCGGGCTGGTGCTCGCGTCGCCAGCGCACGATCTCGGACAGCTCGGCCTCGCCGCGCTCCACGTCGCCCCGCCGGAGGGCGAAGGTCGCGCCGGTGACGATGTGGTGCGGGGCGAGCGCCGAGTGGCGGTAGCGGAGCCCGAGCCGGTCGGTCCCCCACTCCTCCACCGCTCCGCTGCGGAGGTCGACGACCGTCGCCGAGGTGATGTCGGCGGCGACGTCGGAGCCGTGCCCCCCGGCGTTCATCCGCACCGCCCCACCGACCGAGCCCGGGACGCCGACCGCCCACTCGAGGCCCGTCAGGCCGGCGGCCACCGTGCGGCGGGCGAGGACGGGGAGCGACACGCCGGCTCCGGCTCGGACCGAGGTGCCGTCGAGCTCGATGACGTCGAGCCCGTCGCCTGCCAGGAGGGCGATGCCGGCGAAGCCGTCGTCGGCGACGAGCACGTTGGAGCCCTTGCCGACCACGACGACGGGCAGCTCCGTGGCGGCCGCGGTCTCACCGACCAGACGGACGTCGTCCACGGAGGTCGCCTCGACCAGGAGCGCGGCCCGTCCACCGACCCGGTAGGTCGTGCGCGGGCCGAGCGGGTCGTCCCGCCGGGCGCGCTCGCCGAGCATCTCGGCGGCGAGGTCGACCGCGTCGGTCACGACCCCACCTGCTCGCCGCGCCGACGGCCGAGGAGGCGGTCGGGCATGAGGGTGAGGTCGCCGGCACCGAGGGTCAGGCAGAGGTCGCCGGCCCGCAGCTCGCCGTCGAGGAACGCCTCGACGTCTGCGAGACCGGGCAGATAGGCGACGCGCTGTGCCGGGTCGTCGTCGAGCACGGCGCGCAGGACGAGTCGGCCGGTGATGCCCGGCTGAACCGCCTCGCCGGCGGCGTAGATGTCGGTGAGGACGAGCAGGTCGGCCCCGGCGAACGCCCCCGCGAAGTCGCGCCACACCGCTGCCGTGCGGCTGTAGCGGTGGGGCTGGAAGACGCAGATGACGCGATCGAAGGCCCCGTCGGCGGCCGTCGCGAGGATCGAGGACACCTCTGCCGGCAGGTGGGCGTAGTCGTCGATGAACGTGATCCCGTCGACCTCGCCCCGGAACTCGTACCGGCGACCGACGCCGGCGTAGCGACCGAGCGCCTCGGCGACGGCGGTCGGCTCGACGCCGAGCTCGATGGCCATCGCGGCGGCGGCAGCGGCGTTGAGGGCGTTGTGCGGCCCGGGGACCGGGAGGCGGACGGGCACCGACGTCGCGCCCCGCACCGAGAGGCCGAAGTGGCTCTGCGTCCGTTCCCCGCGGTACTCGACCACCCGGACGTCGGCAGCCTCGCTCAGGCCGAACCGGGAGGTGATGCCGTCGAGCTCGGCGCCGCGGCCGAGGTCGGGGGCGACGATCGGCCCGTCGATCGCGGTCGCGAACCGGCCGAAGGCGTCGACGAGCTCGTCGAAGGTGCCGTAGTGGTCGAGATGATCGGGGTCGACGTTCGTGACGATGCCCGCTGCGGCCGGCAGCTCCAGGAAGGTGCCGTCGGACTCGTCGGCCTCGACGACGAAGAGGTCGCCGTCGCCGTCCCACACCGCGCCGGACCCGATCTCGTTGAGGTCACCGCCGATGATGAACGACGGGTGCACGCCGGCGTGGAGCAGGATCAGCGAGAGCATCGACGACGTCGTGGTCTTGCCGTGGGTCCCGGCGACGGCCACCGTGCGCTTGTGACCGGCGATCGCCGCGAGGATCTCGGCCCGGCGCAGGACGTCGAGGCCCCGCTCCCGCGCGGCGACGACCTCGACGTTGTGGTCCGGGATGGCGGTCGACACCGCGAGCAGCTCGGCGTCGCCGATCTGGGACGCCTCGTGGCCGACCGCGGCGTCGATGCCGAGCGCACGGGCGCGGTCGATGCCGGCGGAGTGCTTGAGGTCGCTCCCGGTCACGGTGTGGCCCATCTCGGCGAGGACGGCGGCGATCGCGTTCATGCCCGAACCGCCGATCCCGACGAGGTGGATACGGCGGGGACGGGACAGGTCGAGGTCGGTCATCGTGCGTGCTCCTCGACGAGGGCCGCCACCCGGTCGGCGGCGTCGGGTCGGGCGAAGCCACGGGCGGCGCCGGCCATCTCGCGGAGGCGGTCGGGGTCGCCGACGAGCTCGGCGAGCACGGCATCGAGACGGTCGGCGTCCAGCTCGGCGTCGGCCACCACGACCGCGGCGCCGATCGACTCCAGTCCCCTGGCGTTCGCGGTCTGGTGGTCCCCCGGCGCCCCGGGGAGCGGGATGAGCACGGACGGGGTACCGGTGACGGCGAGCTCGGCGACCGTCGAGGCGCCGGCCCGGCACACCGCGAGATCGGTGGCGACGAGGGTCGAGGCCATGTCGTCCTCGTAGGCCAGCGGCTCGTAGTCGGCCGTCGAGGCGAGGGCGGCAGCGCGTTCGGACATGCCGGGCCAGTCTCGCCGTCCGATGACGTGGCGCACGCGCATCGGCAGGTCCGACGATCCGACCAGCGCGAGGACGGTCTCGTTGATCCGCTTGGCGCCGAGCGACCCGCCGAACACCAGCACACGGGCCGGCGTCGCGGGCGCGGCCGATGGCGGTGTGGCCTGGACGGCGTCGAGGATCTCGGCCCGAACGGGATTGCCGGTCAGGGTCGCCTTGCGCAGCGGTGTGCCCTCGAAGCTCACGGCGCAGGCCCGCGCGACGCGCGAAGCGAGCCGGTTGGCCGCACCGGGCACGGCGTTCTGCTCCGCCACGACGACCGGCACTCGCCAGAGCACGGCGGCGACGACGCACGAGACCGAGGCGAAGCCGCCTGTGGCGAGGACGACCTGCGGGCGGAGCCGACGGACCAGTCCGATCGACCGGAACACGGCGACGACGAGCCCGGCGGCGGCGCCGACGTTCGCGAGCGTGAGGCGACGCTGGATGCCTCGACCGGGCAGCAGCGTGAGCGGGAAGCCGGCGGCCGGCACCACGTCGGCCTCGACACCGCGCTCCGCCCCGACGAAGTGGAGCGACTCGGGCGCGTGGCCCCGCTCGACCAGGGCCCGGGCGACGGCCACGCCGGGTGTGACGTGGCCGGCCGTCCCGCCCCCGGCGATCACCGCGAAGGTGTCCCCGCTCACCGTCTCGCCTGCCGGGAGATGTTGAGCAACAGACCTGCCGCGGCCATGTTGACGATGAGGGACGTGCCGCCGAAGGAGACGAACGGCAAGGTGACGCCGGTGATCGGCAGCAGGCCGACGACGCCGCCCATGTTGACGAACGCCTGGACGAGCAGCCAGGTCGTGACCCCGGTGGCGACGAGGGTGCCGAAGGCGTCGGGCGCGCCGAGGGCGGCCCGGTAGCCGAGCAGCCCGAGCATCACGAAGAGCGACAGCACCGTGAGGGTGCCGATGAGGCCGAGCTCCTCACCGACGACGGCGTAGATGAAGTCGGTGTGGGCGTTGGGCAGGAAGCCCCACTTGGCGCGCGACTCGCCGAGACCGACGCCGTCGACGCCGCCGCTCGCCAGGCCGATGAGGGACTGGAGCGACTGATAGGTCTGGCCCTGCGGGTCGGCCCACGGGTCGATGAAGCCGAGGAGGCGGGCCCGTCGGTAGTCGGCGCTGACGGCGAGGACGAGCGCGGCGGCCGCCCCGAGCCCGCCGACCTTCACGAGCGGCTTCATCGGGACGCCGGCGGCGACGAGCAGGCTGGCGACGACGGTGCCGATGATGATCGTCGTCCCGAGGTCGGGCTCGAGCAGGACGAGGCCGGCGACCGGGGCGAACAGCAGCAGCACCGGGTTGAGCGAGCGGCGGTGGTCCCTGATCACCTTCTGGCGGGCGGCGAGGACCGACGCCGACATCAACAGGACGCCGAGCTTGGCCAGCTCCGACGGCTGGAAGCGCTGGGGGCCGACCTGGATCCAGCGCTGGGCACCGTTGACCTCGACGCCGATCCCGGGGAGCAGCACGATCACGAGCAGGGCGAGCGAGGTGCCGTAGAGGAACGGTGCGAGCGGTCGCCAGCGGCGGTAGTCGATCCGCAGCATGACGAGCAGGGCGACGCAGCCGAGGCCGAGCCAGATGAGCTGGCGGGTGAAATAGCCCCAGGTCGAGCCCTCCTGCGCGCCCTGGACCGAGCTCGCCGACAGCACCATGACAAGGCCGAACAGGTTGAGCCCGACGACGAGGGACAACAGCAGGGCGTAGCCGGTGCGGTCCCGGGTGGTGGGCGGCGTGACGTCGGGCCCGGTGGGGACGGAGCGGAGGGTGGTCATGAGGCGGCCACCTCGCGGGCCAGCCGGGCGAAGTCGTCGCCCCGCTCGCCGTAGTTGCGGTACCAGTCGAACGAGGCGCACGCCGGCGACAGCACGACGGCCCCGTCGGGGGCGGCGAGGTCGGCACCGGCGGTGACGGCCTCCGACATGGAGTCGGCGACGACGACGGGCACGAGGCCGTCGAAGACGTCGTGGATCTGCGGTGCGGCCTCGCCGATGGCGACCACCGCTCGGAGGTGGCCTGCGATCTCGCGCAGCTCGGCGAGGTCGAGGCCCTTGTTGCGACCGCCGGCGACGAGGACGGCGCCGTCGAAGCCCCGGAGGCCCGCGATCGTCGCGTGCGGAGCGGTGGCCTTGGAGTCGTCATAGAAGTCGACGCCGCCCCGGCGGGCGACGAGCTGGAGCCGGTGGGGCAGCCCCTCGAAGGAGCGGATGACCTCGACGACCGCACCGACGCCGACGCCGGCGTGGTGGGCGGCCGCCGCCGCGGCGGCGAGGTCGACCAGGTCGTGGGGCCCGGTACGTCGCGGCGAACCACCGAGCTCGACCGGACCGGACGGGCTGACGAGCACGTCGCCCTCGATGCGCCAGTCGCCATCGGGCGCACCGACCAACTCGGTGCGCGCCGGAGCGGCGGCGAGACGTCGGCGGACGGTCTCGTCGGCGGCGTCGCCGAGCGCGACGTCGTCGGCGCCCTGCAGCTCGAAGAGGCGGGCCTTGGCCGCCTCGTAGTCGTCGAGGTCCCCGTGCCAGTCGAGGTGGTCGGGGGCGAAGTTCAGCCACACGGCCACGGCGGCGCGGTGGTGCTGGATCGGGTCGAGCCGGAACGACGATGCCTCGACGACCCAGAGCGCGGGCTGGTCGTCGCCGCGGCGGTCGATCGCAGCGACCCAGGGCTCGTCGTTGTTGCCGACCAGCTCGGCGTCGAGACCGTCGGCTCGGCACATCTCGTGCACGAGCGCGGTGACGGTGGTCTTGCCGTTCGTGCCCGTCACGGTCACCGCCGGGCGATCGCTCCAGGCCGAGGCGAGGTCGAGCTCGGAGACGATCGGGACGCCGCGACGCTCAGCGGCGGCGTAGACCTCGTGAGAGCGAGCGATGCCGGGAGCCGGGTGGACGCCGTCGACCCGGCCGAGCACGTCATCGAGCTCGTCGACACCGACGAGGCTCGTCCTCTCGGGGACGTCGACGTCGGGGCGGTCATCGGCGACCAGCACCTCGACGCCGCGGGCCGCGAACGCCGTCGCCACGGCGCGACCGGTCACACCCAGGCCGAGCACCAGCACGGTCCGGAGGTCTCCCACAGCGAAGGGCACGAGACGGGGCGGCATCAGTCGATCGCCCCGGTCGAGATGAAGTCGGCGTAGTAGATCCCGAGCGCGCCGAACGTGCAGAGCCCGGCGACGATCCACAGCCGGATGATCACGGTGGTCTCGGGCCAGCCGCCGAGCTCGAAGTGGTGGTGGATCGGTGCCATGCGGAACAGGCGCTTGCCGCCGAAGAGCCGGAAGACCCCGACCTGGAGGATCACCGAGACCGCCTGGAGGACGTACACGCCACCGAGGATCGGCAGCAGCAGGTGGGTGTTGGTGAGCAGCGAGAGCGAGGCGAGGCCGGCGCCGAGCGCCAGCGACCCGGTGTCTCCCATGAAGATGCGCGCCGGCGCGGCGTTCCACCACAGGAACCCCACGCACGCACCCGCCATGGACGCGGCGACCACGGCCAGGTCGAGGGCCTGTGGCACCTGGTAGGTCGCCTCGTGACGGAAGGCCCAGAAGGCGACGATCACGAAGGCCATGAAGGAGAACGCTCCCGACCCGGCGGCGAGTCCGTCGAGGCCGTCGGTCAGGTTCACGGCGTTGGAGAAGCCGTAGATGAGCAGGACCGCCCAGATCGACCAGCCGACGCGGCCGAGGTCGAGCCCGAGCGAGTCGTACCGGGTGAACGACAGATCGGTGCGGACGTCCACCCAGGTCAGCCCGAGGAAGATGAACGTGGCGCACACGGTCAACAGGCCGATCGACTTCGCCCGCTTCGACAAACCGAGGTTCCGCGCCCGGGTGACGCCGAGCCAGTCGTCCAACAGGCCGACCGTCGCGGCGCCGACGATCACCAACATCACGGTCAGCCCGCCACGGGTGAACACGGTTCCCGGGCGGACGTGGCTGAACACGTACCCCAGGACGGCTCCGGTGACGATCGTGATCCCGCCCATGGTTGGCGTGCCCGCCTTGACCTGGTGGCTCTCCGGGCCCTCGATGCGGATGTTCTGGCCGACCCCTCGCGCCTGCAGCCAGGGGATCAGCCAGCGGGTGCCGAGCAGCGAGGTGAGCATGGCGATGCCACCGGCCAGGAGGAGCGCGATCACGCGTCGGGTCCCAACTCGGCGATGGCGTCAGCCGCGACGAGGCGGTCGTCGAACTCGATCACGGAACCCGCGGTCTCCTGGGTGGTCTCGTGGCCCTTGCCGGCGATCACGATCAGATCGCCTGGCCGTGCTCGACCGATGGCCAGGGCGATGGCCCGGCGCCGGTCGGCCTCCACCACCACGTTCGCACGCCGATCGGTGGGGATGCCCGTCAGGATCGCCTGGATGATGGCCTGCGGGTCCTCGCTCCGTGGGTTGTCCGAGGTCACGACGATCTCGTCGGCCCACCGGGCGGCCGCAGCGCCCATCAGCGGACGCTTGTCACGGTCCCGGTCACCGCCCGCACCGAAGACCACGAGGAGCCGACTGCCGTCCTCGATGAGTTCGCGGGTCGTCGCCAGCACCCGGTCGAGCGCGTCGGGCGTGTGGGCGTAGTCGACGAGCACGCCGAAGGGCTGACCGGTCTCGACGGGCTGGACGCGGCCGGGCACGGCGGGCAACGAGCTCAGGCCCCTGGCGATGTCGGCGAGATCGATCCCGCACGCCACCGCCGCGGTCGCGGCGGCGATGGCGTTGGCCACGTTGAAGCGACCGGGCAACGCCAGGTCGACGTCGACCCCGCGCCACCGGAAGCGACTGCCGTCTGCGGTGAGCTCCAGGTCGACGGCGTCGGCGATCGAGCAGCGTTCGACGGGCACGGTGGCGGCGTCCGCCACGCGGGCGCCCGCCTCGTCGTCGACCAGCACGACCGCCCGGTCGACCAGGCCCTCGGTGAACAGGCGTGTCTTGGCGGCCTCGTAGGACTCCATCGTCCCGTGGAAGTCCAGGTGCTCGGGGCTGAGGTTGAGGAAGACGCCGACCTCGAACCGGGTCCCATCGACCCGGTGCAGCTCCAGCGCGTGGGAGGACACCTCCATGACCACGGCGTCGACACCCTCGTCGACCCAGGACCGGAACCGGCGCTGCAGGTCGGAGCCCTCCGGCGTCGTGCGGGCGCCGCTCAGCGTGCCGAGGGTCTCGGTCGCCAGACCGGCGCTCCGCAGGATCGAGGCGAGCAGCGCGGCGGTCGTGGTCTTGCCGTTCGTCCCGGTGATGCCGATCACCTGGAGGTTCATGGACGGATCGCCGTGCACAGCGGCAGCGGCGGGACCGAGCGCCTCCCGGACCGACCGCACCCGCAGCATCGGCACCGGCAGGTCGAGCGACCGTTCGACGAGCAGCGCGACCGCGCCACGATCGATCGCGGCGGAGGCGAAGTCGTGGCCGTCGAACCGCTCGCCGGGCACGCAGGCGAACAACGAGCCGGGACCGACCACCCGGGAGTCGTGGGTGACGTCGTGGATGGCGACGTCGGACGCGTCGCCGAGCAGCTCGGCGCCGATGCGCGGCACGAGCTCAGCCGTCCGCATCGGCCGATTCCTGGAGCTCGAGCGGCGCGTCGGGCGAGACGCGGAGCATCCGCATCGCGTGCTCGGCGATCTCCTGGAAGACCGGGGCGGCGACCAGACCGCCGTAGTAGTCGCCCTGAGGATCGTCGATCACCACGACGACCGTGACGGCCGGGTCGTGGGCCGGAGCGAAGCCGGCGAAGGTCGACATCCACGAGTTCTCGAGGTAGCCGCCGTTCTCGAGGTCGGGCTTGCGGGCGGTGCCCGTCTTGCCCCCGACCGTGTAGCCGGGCACGGCGGCCCGGGTGCCGGTGCCGCGGCCGTCCGTGACGCCGAGCATGATCGAGCGCATCAGCTCGGCGGTCACTGGCGAGATCACGGCTCGCTCGACGATGTTGGTGACGTTGTCGAGATCGCCGTCGTCGTCGTACGCGCCGCTGACCATCGTCGGCGTCCGATAGATGCCGTCGTTGGCGATGACGTTGACCGCGGCCGCCATCTGCAGCGCGGTGACGCCGATGCCCTGGCCGTACGAGACCGTCGCCAGGGTGACGCCGCTCCAGGCGTCGACGTCGAGGAGCTGGCCGGACGCCTCGCCGGGGAACTGCGCCGCTCCGGCCGCTCCGGTGCGGGAGCCGAACCCGAACCGACGGAGGTAGTCGTCGAAGAGCTCCTCACCGAGACGCTCCGAGAGCAGCACCGTGCCGACGTTGGACGACTGCTGGAGGATCTCCGAGGTCGTCATGTCCCGCGTGCCGGGGGCGAACTCGTCGCCGAGGTCGGCGTCGTAGATGGTCAGCGACGGAGGCACCGAGAGCACCTCGTCGGCGGACGTCATGCCCTCGTCGAGGACCGCGGAGATCGGGAAGACCTTGCTGATCGAACCGGGCTCGAAGACGTCGACGACGCTCATGTTGTAGCCGGCGACCTCGGCCGGGCCGTCCTCGACCCCGACGACGTTGGCCATGGCCAGCACCTCGGCGGTGTCGCTGCGGAGCACGACGGCCATGGCGCCCTGGGCCTGGTAGCGGTCGACGACGTCGCGGAGCACGTCCTCGGTGAGCCACTGGAGGTGCCGGTCGATCGTGAGCACGAGGTCGCCGCCCGGCGTCGCCTCGGCGATGTGGGTGCGTCCGGTCGGGATGATGCGGCCGTCGGCGCCCCGCTCGAAGGTGATCTCGCCGGGCAGACCCGTGAGCACCTCGTCGAACTGGAGCTCCAGGCCCGACACGCCGACGTGGTCGCTGTCGACCCCGCCGAGCAGCGAGCCGGCGACGTCGGGTCCAGACGGGCGGAGACGGTACGGCTCGTCGATCACGCCGACCGCCTCGAGGCCGAGGTCCATGACGGCGGCGGCCACAGCGGGATCGAGCTGGCGGCCGAGGTAGCGGAACTGCCCGCCCCGCTCACGCGCCGAGCGGATGTCGTTGACGAGGGATGCGGCGTCGAGGCCGAGGAGCGGTGCGACGGCGTTGGCGAGGCTGACCTCGTCGGTGACGGCGCTGGGGTTGACGTAGACGGTGGGTCGGGCGACCGAGACCGCGAGCGCCTCCCCCGAGCGGTCGAGGATGCGACCCCGATCGGCGGGCAGCACCGCCCGGCCGTCGCGCTGGTTGACGCCGGCCGCGGCGAAGCGGTCCGCACCGACCTGCTGGACCTGCACCAGTCGGGCCGCGAAGACCATCGCGACCAGCAACAGGACAGCTCGGAGCACCTTCACCCGCCGCGTGCCGACCATCCCCGCGCGCGCCACCCGCCGGTCGTCGACCGGCGGGGTGGGAGCGGGCCGGGAGCCCGAGCGACGGACGGGCGCCGTCATCCGGACTCGTCGCGTTGGGTCGACAACACGTGATCGATGACGTCCTCCGAGGGCTGCACGTACTCGACGACCGCCGGTCGGACGAGGCCGAGCGACGAGGCCTGGAACTGCAGCCGCGTCGGCGACTCGAGCGCGGCGAGCTCGATGCGTGCGGCGTCGAGCTGCACCAGACGCTCGTCGATCTGCTCCTGGAGCTGGTCGAGCTCATAGGACTGCTGCGTGATCTGCGCGTGGAAGACGGCCAGGCCGAGCAGGCTGACGAGCAACGCGGCGATGGTGAGCACGGTCGCGACGCCGGCCCGCTCGCGCACGGCGGCGGGCAGGCCGATGGCGGCCGGCCGATCGAGGGTCCGCTCGGGGCGGCGGGTGGGAGCGGTGACAGCGGTCATGGGTCCTCGGGAAGCCGTTCGATGGCACGGAGTCGTGCGCTGGCGGATCGGGGGTTGCGGGCCTGCTCGTCGGCGCCGGGCACGATCGCCCGGCGGGTGAGCGCCACGTGGGTCGGGCCGGCGCCCGGCGGCGGCGGGAGGTGGCGAGGCAGGTTGCGATGAGGATCGGTCGCCTGACGGAACCGGTCCTTCACCATGCGGTCCTCGCCGCTGTGGTAGCTGATGACCACGACACGACCGCCCGGAGCGACGGCGTCGATGGCCCGGTCGAGCGTGCGGTCGAGGAGGCCGAGCTCGTCGTTGACGGCGATGCGCAGCGCCTGGAACGTCCGCTTGGCGGGGTCACCACGACGACGGGCCGCTGCGGGCACCGCCTCCCGCACGACGTCGGCCAGCTCGGTGGTGGTCGTGAGCGGACGGGCCGCGACCACGGCGCGGGCGATCCGGCGCGCGTGCGGCTCGTCGGCGAGCCGGCGCAGCAGCCTGCCCAGCTCGTCGGCCTCGAGGTCGTCGAGCAGCTCGGCGGCGGATCGTCCGCGCTCGGGATCCATCCGCATGTCGAGCGGACCGTCCTGCCGGTAGCTGAAGCCCCGCTCGGGCACGTCGATCTGGGGCGAGCTCACGCCGAGGTCCAACAGGACGCCGCTGATCGGGCCGAGCGAGCTGGCGCGCACCAGCCCCTCGTCGGAGGTGGTGGCGATGATCGTGGCCCGGTCGCCGTGGGGCGCGAGCCGTTCGGCCGCCGCGGCACGGGCATCGGGATCGCGATCGACGCCGACGACGCGCAGGTCGCTCCGAGCGTCGAGGAGCGCGGCGCTGTGCCCGCCGCCGCCGAGGGTCCCGTCGACCACGATGCCGGGCGGCACGGGACCGAAGAGCTCGAGGACCTCGTCGAGCAGCACGGGAGCGTGCGTGAAGGCCACGCCGATCACTCGAAGTCCTCGGGCGAAGCGAGCGCCGACGAGCCGAGGTCGAGCGCCTCGAGCCAGCGCGCCTCCGACCAGATCTCGACCCACTCACCGGCACCGTTGACGACGCACGGGCCGTCGAGGCCGGCGTAGGCCCGGAGCTGCTTGGGCACGTTGATGCGTCCCGAGCGATCGATGGTGAGCGGATCGGCGAACGCGGTGAACACACGAGCCGCCATGCGGGCCTTCGGCCCACCGACGCGGGAGCTGAGGCGGCGCTGCTTGGCCCGCTCCTTGTAGGCGATGGCCGGCAGGAGCTCCAGGCAGTTGTCCTCGCCCGGGACCAGGTACAGCTGCTCGTCCGGGGCGAGCTGGTCCCGAAGGTCTCGGGGGACGACGAGGCGACCCTTGTCGTCGAGGGAGTGCTCGAAGGAGCCGGTGAAGTCGCGCTCCTCCACGTTCACGCCACCGCTCCGGCGGCCCGGACGCGCAGGAACGCCGACCCTCGCACCGCCATCGCGGTCTCGGCCGCCACTCCGTGGTCCGGAGCCCCACGTGTTCCCACGGATTCCCACCGTAAGACCCCACAATGACCCGGTCAAGGCACCAAACGGGCACCTGAGGGCGACCTTTCACCACGATGGGCGTTCAGTGGATCAGCAGAATGATCGAAAAAGCAGGAAAACACGCTGTCTCGGGGTGGGAGCCGGTGGGACGGTCTCGCGAGCGCCGGGGTGGGACGGCGTGAGACGACCGCGCCACCGGGAGGAGGGTGGGGCTCCGGGGCCCCACCCGGGCATGAACTCAGCACGGCCCGGGCCGCAGCCCGCCAGGGCGAGGACACCGGGAGGAGGGTGGGGCTCCGGGGCCCCACCCGGGCATGAACTCAGCTCAAACGGCGGAGGACGGCCGACTCGAGATCGGCCAGGGACGTGCCGGGGGCGACGTCCTGGAGGCCCACGCAGGTGGCGAGCAGCTCACCCACGGCGACGGGCCGCTCATCGGGCTCCATGGCGAGCACGTCGACGAGCGGGGCGGGGTCGAAGCGGTCGTAGACGACGCACTGGAACCGGGAGGCGTCGCGCACCCTGCGTTGGCTCATGCCGACGAGCTTGGCTCCGTCGACGTGGATCTCGCCCGGGCCGAGGCCGGCGAAGCAGATCGACGACGAGCGGGGTGAACGGATCAGGCCCCGTCGGTGGGTGACGGCCTTGACGCCGAGGTCGGCGAGCGCCGCCTCCCAGACGTCGCCCAGCCAGAGGAAGGCACGACCGACGTCCGCATCCCAGAGCTCGTCGCCGGTCGGGACCACGACGTCCAGCCAGAGCTGCTCACCGGGGGCGAGCCAGACCGCTCCCCCGCCACCCCGGCGCTGGACGATCTCGACGCCTGCGGCCGCGGCCGCTTCGAGGTCGACCTCGTCGAAGCGCTGCGCCGAGCCGAGCACGACGGCCCGGTTGCGGACCGAGAGGATGGAGACCTCGCGGATGACCGGATCGGGGAGGCCGCGGGAGTGCAGCACCCCGGCCTCGCCCCGACGCCATTCACGGGTCCACTGGCCGCTGACCCCGACCGGCAACGACATGGTCATGCGCTCAGCGCCGGTCGGTCGGGCGGCAGGTAGGACGCCCAGGTCGAGGGCACCGACCGAAGCGCCAGCGCCGCGGCGGACATGGCCGGCGGTGCCGTGGGCCTGGTGCGGAGCCGGAACCCGGTCTCGGAGAGCAGGCGGTCGCCCTTGCGAGCGTTGCAGCTCCGACAGGCGGCGACGACGTTGTCCCACGCGTGCGCGCCGTCGCGACTCCGGGGCTGGACGTGGTCGATGCCGTCGGCGCGCGCGCCGCAGTACTGACAGGTCCACCGGTCGCGGACCAGGACCGCCCGGCGCGACAGCGGGGCGTGGCGACGATGCGGCACCCGGACGTAGCGGGTGAGACGAACGACCGACGGGACCTCGACGGTCAGGCGCTCGGAACGGACGGCGGCACCGTCGGTCTCGACGCACTCGGCGCGGCCGGCGACGACGAGGACGATGGCCCGACGCCAGCTCACGACCGAGATCGGCTCGAACGTCGCGTTGAGCACGAGCGACCGCCGCGACGAGCCGAGCGGGCGGCGCTGGTCGGCCGCGTCCCGATCGACGTCGTCGATCCGCTCCTCGGCCGTCATGACCATGTGTGGAGACTAACGAAGGCGCTCGCGCGCCGGTGACGAGTTGTCACGGGGCGTCACGCCGCGACCTCGGTCCACCGGCGGCGCCACTCGAGCCAGGTCACGACGTCATCGGCGGTCGGCGGGCGGTCGTCGCCGTACACCGTGACGAGCCGCCACCGCCGCCACGCGGCGTCGGGCACGGGCAGGAACGGCGGACGACGCCACCACCCGGGCCGACGGAGCCGGACCACCTGGGAGATCGCGACGGGCCAGAGTCGGGGGCGCCGGAGCACCGCGACGACGACCCGAGGCCAGGATCGGGCGTCGTCGGCCGGGTCGGCCACTACTTCGGGATGTCCTTCCAGGCGCCGCGGTCGGCGCGGGGCTCCTTGGGCAGGCCGAGCACCATCTCACCGATGATGTTGCGCTGCACCTGGCTGGTACCGGCGTAGATCGTGCCGGCCCGGGCGTTGAGGAAGGTGTCGACCCAGCGCTTGGCGTCGGTCGGGTCCGTGCCGGGGCTGTCGGCCCCGAACGCCGAGCCCGGGGCGGTCCCGGTGGGGACCATGCCGTCAGCGCCGAGCAGGTCGACGGCGAGCTCGGTGACCTTGAGGTGGTACTCGCTCCAGAAGAGCTTCGAGAGCGACGCCTCGGGCCCGGGCGACTCGCCCGCGAGGAACTGGGTCAGCACCCGCTGCCCGTTCCACTTCATGATCTTCACCTTGCTGTAGCACCAGGCCAGCCGCTCGCGGATGACCGGGTCGTCGAGGCGTCCGGAGGCCTTGGCGAGCTCGAGCAGGCGGTCGACCTCGGCCTGGTAGCCGATCGAGGTGGTCGCCGCGGCCTCGCCACGCTCGAAGCCGAGCAGCGTCATGGCGACGCCCCAGCCGCCGTTGACCTCGCCGATCACGTTCTCCTTGGCCGCGCGGGCGTCGGAGAAGAAGACCTCGTTGAACTCCGACTCGCCGGAGATCATCTGGATCGGGCGGACCTCGACACCCGGCTGGTCCATCGGCACCAACAGGAAGGTGATGCCCTTGTGCTTCACCGCATCGCTGTCGGTGCGGGTGAGCACGAAGATCCAGTTGGCCAGGTGGCCGGCCGACGTCCAGATCTTCTGGCCGTTGATGACCCACTCGTCGCCGTCGAGCTCGGCCCGACAGCCGAGGTTGCCGAGGTCGGAGCCGGCGTTCGGCTCGGAGTAGCCCTGACACCAGCGATCCTCGCCGGAGAGGATGCGGGGCAGGAAGTGCTTCTTCTGCTCCTCGGTCCCCCAGTGGATGATGGTGTTGCCGACCATCTGGATGCCGAAGACGTCGTTCGGTCCGCCCGGCGGGACGCCCGCCTTCGCGAACTCCTCGGCGAGCACGACCTTCTCGAGGTGCGAGAGGCCACCACCGCCGTACTCCTGGGGCCACTCCGGGGCCAGGAGGCCGTTGGACGACAGGATCGCCCGCCAGTCCTCGACGAACTGGTCACGTTCCTCGTCTCCGAGGGCACCGATGCCGGCCCAGTCGGACGGAAGGTGCTCGGCGAGGAAGGCCTGCACCTTCTCCCGGTAGGCGTCTGCCTCGGCGCTGTAGGTCGGCTGCATGCGACCGACGTTACCCGTCTCCGTCACGCGCCGCCCACCCGCGATGCCGGCGCGGCGCGACATCTGCGGCGTCACCGCGATACCCCCGACGGAGATGCCTGCGTAGTCTGTGTGGATCGTGACCGATCAGGACGTCTCCGCAGCCCCCGCTGCGACCGGCACACCGACCCCCCGCCCGACCTTCTCGGAGTTGTTCGGTCGCGTCGTGGGCAACGTCGAGCGGGTCATCCAGGGCAAGCGCACCGTCGTCGAGCAGGCGCTGGTGTGCCTCGTCGCCGAGGGCCACCTCCTCGTCGAGGACGTGCCCGGTGTCGGCAAGACCAGCCTCGCGAAGGCGCTCGCCGGCTCGATCTCGGGCTCGTTCGGCCGCATCCAGTTCACTCCCGACGTCCTCCCGAGCGACGTCGTCGGCGTGTCGGTCTGGGACCGGTCCACCGACGAGTTCCGCTTCCGGCAGGGACCGGTGTTCAACAACCTCGTCCTCGCCGACGAGGTCAACCGGGCGTCACCGAAGACCCAGAGCGCGCTGCTGGAGGCCATGGAGGAGCGACAGGTCACCGTCGACGGCCGCACCTATCCGCTGGACGCGCCCTTCATGGTCGTGGCCACCCAGAACCCGATCGACCACGAGGGCACCTATCCCCTGCCCGAGTCCCAGCTCGACCGCTTCTTCATGCGCATCTCGATGGGCTACCCGTCCCGCGACGCCGCGCTGGAGATCCTCACGACCCACGGCGCCGACTCCGCCGGCTCCCACACCGTCGATCCGGTCGTGTCCGTGGGCGACGTCATCGCGATGACCAAGGCCGCGCGCACGATCCACGTCGCGCCGAGCCTCCAGCGGTACATCGTCGAGATCGCCGAGGCGACCCGGCAGCACCCGGCGCTCGCGCTGGGCATCTCACCGCGAGCCACGCTCGCCCTGCAGCGGGCCGGCCGAGCGCTCGCCGCCGCACGCTCCCGCGACTACGTCGTGCCCGACGACCTCCGCGAGCTGGCCGTGCCGGTGCTGGCCCATCGCGTGGGCCTCACGCCCGAGGCCCGGCTCCAAGGCCTCGATGCCGGGGACGTGATCACCGAGGTCCTCCGGGCCGTGCCGGTCCCGACCAGCGCCGAGGCGTGATCGATGCGGAGCCGACTCCGCTGATGCCACGGATCCGCGCGAGCCGGCGATGCTGACCCGATCGGGCTGGGCCGCCGGCGCGCTCTCGATCGTGCTGATCGCGGCAGGGCGGATCCTCGGCGTCTTCGACCTCTTCGTCATCGGCGCCGTGGTCGGCGCCGTCCTCCTCGCCGCCACGATCTGGGTGGCGATGGCTCGCATCCGCCTCTCGGTCGACCGCACCGTGCGGCCCGCCCGAGTACACGCCGGCGACGCCAGCCGGGTCGAGCTGGCGGTCACCAACGTCGCCCGCCGCCGAACGCCGGTCCTCCAGCTCACCGACCCGGTCACCGGCACGCCGGGCGCCACCGCCGAGGTCGGTCCGGTCAAGGTCGGACAGACCAGCCGGCTCGCCTACCAGCTGCCGACGGAGCGACGCGGCGTCCTGTCGATCGGTCCGCTCCGGCTGGAGATCAGCGATCCACTCGGTCTGGCCTCGGTGAAGATGGTCGCCGCACCTCGGGCCGAGGTGACGGTCTACCCCCGCATCCACCCGGTCACCGCGGTCGCCACCACCCTCGGCAACGACGCCCAGAACCGCTCCGCCGCCCACCACGGCATCGGACGCGTCGGCGACGACTTCTACGCGCTCCGCGACTACGTGGTCGGCGACGACCTGCGGCGAGTGCACTGGCCGACGACGGCCCGGCGGGGCGAGATCATGGTCCGCCAGGACGAGCTGCCCTGGCAGGGCAAGCTCACCCTCCTGCTCGACCTGCGCCGCTCGGTCCACACCCCCGGGTCGTTCGAGCTGGCCGTCTCGGCGGCGGCGAGCCTGCTCGTCGCCTCGTCGACCCGCCACGATCTCGTTCGTCTCCGCACGACCGACGGCGGCGACTCCGGCTTCGGGGCCGGCCACGCCCACCTCGATGCGATCATGGAGTACCTGGCCACCACCTCGCCCAGCGGTCACGGGTCGTTGCGCAGCGTGCTCTCCTCGCTCCGCTCCTCGGGAGGTGGTGCCTTCGTCGGGGTCACGGCCAACGGTGCCCCTGACGAGCTCGGGGAACTCCTCCGCACCGGTCGGTCGTTCGCCTCCGTGTACGTGATCGACGTCCGGCCGTCGGCCTGGGACCCGGCGGCACCACCCGACTTCGAGCCCGAGCGGCCCGGGGTCGTCACCGTCCACGGCGGCGCGGACTTCGCGACGGCGTGGGAACGGGCGGTGCGGACCGGAGGACGGATGCAGAGGGCCACCACATGACCGCCACCGTCGAACGACCGGCCGCCGCGTCGAGCGCGCCGCCCGCGGCCCCCGCCGCAGCTCCCCGCCAGGCAGCGCCACGCGCCGCCGAGCCGATCGCCGCCGAGCTGGCGCTCACGGTCGTCACGCTCGCCGCCGTCGCCGGCCTCAGTCGCCTCTTCGACGACAACAGCGTCCTGGTCGACCTCCTGCTCGCCGGCCTCGCCGCGCACGTGATCGCCTCGATCACCCGCCGCGTCGGCTTCGGGATGATCCGTTCGACGCTGGCCCAGCTCGTCGTGCTGGTCCTCGTCACCGCATGGGTGCGCTACCCGACCCTCCAGGCCTACGGACTTCCGACCTCCGACACCCTCGACGCCGCCCGCACCGACCTCACCGCCGCCTGGGACGCCTTCGGGGTGGTGAAGGCACCGACCGAGCCGCTCCCCGGCTTCGTGCTCGCCGGCATGATCGGCGTGTGGGTCGTCGCGTTCGGCGCCGACACCACCGCCTTCCGGGCCCGGCTCCCGGTGCACGCCCTCGTACCGAGCTTCGTGCTCGTGCTGTTCGTCGGGATGCTCGGCGTCGACGACGGACGCATCCTCGGCGCCGTCGGGTACACGGCGCTCGCGCTCTTCTTCCTCCTCACCTACCGCCTCGATCGCCGACCCCGCCGAACCGACGCCGCTCGTCGCCGCCGGACGCACCAGCTCGCGACGGGAGCGGCGCTCGTGGGCCTCGCCGCCGTCGTCGGGGGCGTCGGCGGACCTGCCCTGCCCGGCGCGGAGAGCGAGCCGCTCTTCGACTGGAAGGAGCTGGACGGCAGCGGTGGCGGTACCCGGGTCACGCTCAGCCCGTTGGTCGACATCCGCGGTCGGCTCGTCGATCAGGCTCCCGTCGAGGTCTTCACCGTGGTCGCCGACGAGCGTGCGTACTGGCGCACCACCGCCCTCGACCGCTTCGACGGCGCCGTCTGGGGCGGGAAGTGGGCGTACGACGTCGTCTCGGGGGAGCTCGACATCACGCCACCGCCGGTCGCCCAGGTCACCAACCGCCAGACCTACACCGTCTCCCAGCTCGCCGACATCTGGCTCCCGGCGGCCTACCTCCCCGTGCGGATCGACCAGGGCGACGTCCAGTTCGACGCCGACTCGGCGACGCTCATCGGCAACGGCCGCACCGAGACGGGGTTCACCTACACGGTGGAGTCGATCTCGCCCCGGTTCGACGCCGACACCCTGCGGCGGGCCCAGGGGGAGATCCCCGCCGAGCTGCTCGAGCGGTACACCGAGCTGCCCGCCGACTTCAGCGAGGTCGCTCGTGCCGAGGCTGAGCGGGTCACCGCCGACGGCGCCACGACCTACGACAAGATGCGGTTGCTGCAGGACTACTTCATCGGCAACTTCACCTACGACATCGACGTCGCCTCCGGCCACGACAGCGGCCGAGTCGAGACGTTCCTGTCCGAGCGTCGCGGCTACTGCGAGCAGTTCGCCGGCACGTTCGCTGCGATGGCCCGCCACCTCGGGATCCCGGCTCGCGTCGCGGTCGGGTTCACGTGGGGCGAGCTGATCGGCGAGAACACCTACTCGGTGCGGGGCGAGCACTACCACGCCTGGCCCGAGATCTGGTTCCCGGAGGTCGGTTGGGTCCCGTTCGAGCCGACCCCCGGCCGCGGCGCCCCGAACAGCTTCGCCTACACGGGTCTTCCGGAGCAGCAGGAGGGAGCGATCGGCGCCACGCCGACGACGACCGAGGCCCCGCTCACCGACGACGCCGAGGCCCTGTCGCCGCAGACCCCGATCGAACCGGAGCTCCCGGATCTCGAGGCCCTCGATCCCGGCGCCACGGGCGCGGACGGTGCGGCCGGCGGCGACGGCTCGGGCGGCCTGCCGGGCCCGGTGCTGGCCGTCGGCGCCACCGCGCTCGCCGGTGGTGCCGCCTGGGTGCTGCTCGTGCCACTCGCCTCTGGCTGGTCCCGCGAGCGGCGCCGCCGTCGTGCGGCCGACGAGGGGGCACGGGTCGATGCCGCCTGGCGGTCACTGGTGACCGAGCTCAGCCTCGACGGGCTCATCCCCCACGAGGCCGAGACTCGTCGCGAGTACGCCGGACGCGCCGCGGCGCACACCGGGCTGTCGTCGACGCGGCTCGACGGGGTGGCGCGCGAGGCCGATCAGGTCGGCTTCTCACGAGCACCGTCGAGCTCGGCGACCGCGACGATCGACGAGGCCGACGCGCTCGCCGCAGAGCTGCGCAAGGGTCACACCGGCTGGGAGCGCTTCCGTCGGGCGATCGACCCTCGTCCGCTGGCGCCGAGCTGGCCTCGCCGGCGACCGGGCAGTCCCCCCGCCGAGTAGCGCCCGGGTCGCCGACGCAGAGAGCACTGCCGGACGAGACGGCGTCGAGCGCGGCGGGCCGGCGCGTGAGGACCGGAGGGCGAGACGAGGGGGAGCTCGGGAGATCGACGCTGCGCCCGAACGGCGCTACGGATCACTCTTCTTCGTTGCGGAACCGCTTCCGGAACCGCTGGTTGAGGCCGTTGCCCCCACCGCTGCTCCGGAAGTTGCCGGTCACCTGCTCGAGACCGGCCTTGCCCAGCTTGCGGGCGTTGCGCTCGATGTACACGGCCGAGGCGAAGATCACGAGGAAGCCGACGAAGGAGACGAGATACGAGAACGACAGGGCGGCCACGAGCAGCACGCCGCCGGCGAGGAAGCCCAGCAGGCCCCACCGGATGTTCCTGAACGCGTGTCGGTAGAGCGTGGTCTCGCCGACACCCCGGGCGAACTCGGGGTCGTCTTGATAGAAGCGCTCCTCGATCTGGCTGAGGATTCGCTGCTCGTCCTCCGAAAGCGGCACGGCTTACTTCCCCTGTCCGGCTCGCATGTGCCCATTCTCGCACAGCTCCACAGGGGCAACAACGCGACCGGCCGAGGACTTCCCACCCCTCGTGGTTCGCGTGCTCCCCATGGGTGTTCCATCGGCCGCCGAGACGTCGACTGGAGCGTTCATCGGTCGGGTCCCCAACTCGGCCGATCGTCGACCCGAGCACCGCGGTGGCCGGCGGCGGTGGCCGAGCCGATCGCCGCGGATCCGAACCGCTCCCGTATGGCGTCGACCGCCTCGCCGACCGCCGAACCGGTGCCGTCGTCGAGCAGATCGTCGAGCGACATCTGCCGGGTGCTGCCGTCGGACAGGCCGGCGGCGCCGAGGCCCAGGAGGCGCACGCCCGGGGTCGGATCCACCGAGGCCAACAGCTCCCGTCCGGCTCGGAGCAGCGCCGGGCCGTCGTCGATCGGATCGGCGAGCGTCGTCGAGCGCGTGATCGTGCGGAAGTCCCCGAAGCGGATCTTGATCTGGACCGTGCGCGACACCAGCCCGTTGCGCCGCAGCCGGGCCGACACGGCGTCGGCCATCTGGGCCAACTCCGGGTCGAGCGTGCTGTGGTCGTGGTGGTCGTGGGGGAAGGTCTCCTCGTGGCTGATCGACTTCGCCACCCGGTCGGTCACGACCGGTCGAGGGTCCCGGGCGTGCGACAGGGCGTGCAGGTGACGGCCGTGGGCGTCACCGATCGAAGCGATGAGCGCCCCGAGCGGGATCTCGGACAGGTCGCCGACCGTGCGAACGCCGAGAGCCTGCAGCCGACGCAGCGTCGCCGGACCGACCCCCCACAACGCCTCCACCTTGTGGGGGTGCAGGAACGCGAGCTCCTCCCCCGGGGCCACCTCGACCACCCCGGCGCCCGGAACCGGCCCGTCGATCCCCGCACCGGGCTTGGCGGCCTCGGTCGCGAGCTTGGCGATCAGCTTCGACGTCGCCACCCCGACCGAGGCCCCCAGGTCGAGCTCGGCGCGGATCCGGCGACGGACCTCGTGGCCGATGGCGGTCCCGTCACCGAGGCGGCGCCGGGCGGCGGTGGCGTCGAGGAAGGCCTCGTCCAGCGCGATCGGCTCGATGTCGGGCGTGATCTCACCGAAGATGGCCATCACCTGGGCGCTGACCTCGCCGTAGTGGCGGTGGTCGCCGGGGAGCACCACCAGGTGCGGGCACAGGCGGCGGGCCCGCACGCTCGGCATCGCCGAGTGGATCCCGTAGGCCCTGGCCTCGTAGGAGGCGGCGGCCACCACGCCTCGCTCCCCCGACCCGCCGACGATCACCGGTCGCCCCCGCAGCTCCGGACGGCGCCGCAGCTCCACCGACACGTAGAACGCGTCCATGTCGACGTGGAGGATGGTGCGACCGCTCATGGCTCGACGGCGTGGACTCGGAGGTCGGCGAGCCGGTCGCCCTCGACCAGGTAGCGGAACCACCGGCGGTCGTCCCAGCGCTCACCGAGGAAGCTCACGAGGGGCTCCGACACCCACCGTTGCGTGCCGGCCAGGAGCTGGCCGCACCGTTCGGCGGAGTACCACCCGGCCTCGACCACGATGCCGTCGGGATCGTCGATGGCGATGTCACCGCCGGGGAACGGTGCCGAGAACACCTCGACGGTCAGGTGCCAACCCAGGTCGGGGGCTTCGACGTCGACGTCGTAGATCGGACCGCGCCAGTCGGGGACGACCAGTCCGGTCTCCTCGGCGACCTCACGGGTGAGCGCCCCGACCGCCTCCTCCCCCTCGTCGATCACGCCGCCGGGGGTCGACCAGTCGTGCGAGCCGTTCCGGCGCCGGTTGCGGACGAGCAGCACCCCATCGGGCCCGTCGATCACGCCCCCGGCCACACGCCAACGCCTCATCGGTCGAGTCTGCCATCGGACGACCCCCTCCCGGTCTGACCGTCGCCGGGGTCATCGCAATACGATGGAGATCCGATGAGCGACGACCGGCCAGACGAGCCCCCCGCGCCGAAGCCCGGCGCAGCCGACGACGAGCTGCGGGCCCGTCTCGCCGCCGACGACGGCTACGCCCTCAACGCCCTCCCGTCCACGGCGGCGCGCTTCCTCGCCTTCGCCGCGGTCGTCGTCGCCGGCTGCTGCGGCGGCCTCATCGGCTACGCCGTCGCCGACCTCCAGTGCGACGGCGACTGCACGCTCATCGCCGCCGGCGGAGCGATCGTCGGCGCGCTGATCGCTGCGGTCGGCGTCGGCATCGTCGCCGTGCTCGTGCTCCGAGCGATGAGCGAGTGGAAGGACGTGGCGCCAGTGGACCGCCGCTGAGCGGCGTCTCAGGCCGTCAGGGGGCGGAGGCGATCGCTTCGACGGCCCGGTCGATCCCGGCGTCATCCACGTCGACGTGGGTCACGAAGCGCATCGTCTCCGGCGCGACCGTCCCGGCGGCGACGCCGTGGGCGGCGAGGTGATCGAGCAGCACGGTCGGATGATCGTGCCGGAAGATCACGATGTTGGTCGTGACGTCCTCGGGCCGGAGCCGGGAGGACGGCCACCGCTCCACCACGGCGTCGGCGAGCCGGCGGGCTGCGGCGTGGTCGTCGGCGAGGCGGTCGACCATCTCGTCGAGGGCCACGATGCCGGCGGCGGCGAGGATGCCGGACTGCCGCATCGCGCCTCCGAGCCGCTTGCGGGCGAGCCGCGCCCGATCGAGCACGTCGGCGGGTCCGCCGAGCAGGGAGCCGACCGGCGCGCCGAGCGCCTTCGACAGGCAACACGAGACCGTCGTCACCGGGGCGACGAACCGGGCGGCGGCCGTACCGGAGGCGACCTCGGCGTGGAACAGGCGGGCGCCGTCGAGGTGGACCGGGAGCCCCCGGGCACCGATCGCGTCGAGCCGGTCGACGGGCCAGATCGCCCCGCCCGCCATGAGATGGGTGTTCTCGACGAACACGGCCACGGGGGCCGGCTGGTGGTGGCGACCGGCCTCGATGGCCCACGTGAGGTCCTCGGGCGAGATCGTGCCGTCGTCGTCGTCGACGAGGTGGAACTGCACGCCGGCGTTCCGGGCAGCCGCACCGGCTTCGAAGCGGACGACGTGCTGCCGGGCACCGGCCACGACGAGGTCGCCCGGCGTCGTGAGGGCTCGCAGCGCCGCCTGGTTCGCCATGGTCCCGGACGGCACGAAGATGGCGTCCTCGACGCCGACGCGCTCGGCGAAGACGGCCTCGAGCCGGTGCGTGGTCGGGTCCTCGCCGTAGCAGTCGTCGCCGACCTCGGCCTCGGCCATCGCCTTGCGCATCGCAGCGGTGGGCCGGGTGACGGTGTCGGACCGGAGATCGACGGTGATGTCCACGGTTCGACCCTAGGTCGGCGGTCTACTCCTCCAGTCCCTCGACCGCGTCGAGGACGTCCGGGTCGTCGTTGTGGGAGTGGGTGAATCCGCGCCGACGTTCCTCGGCGACCGTCGACGCCGTGCGGAAGGCGACGATGTAGGCCCGGCGCCACGAGTCCGCCGTCCGGTTGCCACCGGAGCCGTGCAGCACTCCCTCGCTGTGGACCGTGATGTCACCCCGACGGATCGGCACCGGCCGGATCACGTCGTCGGGGCGCAGGTCGGTGACGAGGGTGTGGCTGGTACCCCGGTCGCCGTGCAACGGGCGATGGGAGCGGATCGGCTCGCGGTGGCTGCCCGGGAGGAACTGCAGGCAGCCGTTGTCGAGCGTCGAGTCCTCGACGGCGAGCCAGCAGGTCGCCGTCCGGCGGTCGTCGGTCTCGATCCAGTACGCCTGGTCCTGGTGCCAGCCGAACACGGCGTCGGCCCGTCCCGGCTGCTTGGCGAGGAGCTGGTCGAAGTCGAGCACCATCCCCGGCCCGCAGAGCTGCTCGGCGATGGAGGCTGCCCGGCGCTCGAAGACGTTGCCCTGCCACTCCGGGAGGTACCGGCGGGGGACCATCACGTTGACGATGGCGTACCCGGACGGGTCGGTGCCGTGCTCGCCGGTGGTCATGTCGTTGAAGTCCTTGCCGGGCACGTCGATCTCGCGGCGGAGGAAGCGGTCGTAGACGTCGTCGATGGCGTCGACCTCGTCGGCGGAGAGCACGTCGGGCAGGTGGACGTAGCCGTCGCGTTGGAACGCTGTGCGGTCGGCATCGGTCACGACGTAGACGTCGCCCTGGCGGCGGTCGCGGCTTCGGTCCGGAGCGGTCACACCCACGAGTGTGCCGTCCGGTGCGGTGCCGATGTCGGTCGACGGGCCCGATCGGGTGGGCCACGCTACGGGCGACCGGTCGCCGTCCCGGAGGAGTCCCGGTGTCAGCCCCCCAGCCCGACGAGCTGCTCACCCTCGCCATCGAGGCGGCCGAGGCGGCCGCCTCGGTGCACCGTCGTCACCTCGGCACCCGGTTGGAGGCCGACACGAAGTCGTCCCCGACGGACCCGGTCACCGTGGTCGACGCGGAGTCGGAGGCCGTCCTGCTCGACGTGCTGCTCGGCGCACGACCCGATGACGCCGTCGTCGGCGAGGAGGGCGCCGACCGCACGGGCACGAGCGGTGTCCGCTGGATCCTCGACCCCCTCGACGGCACGGTGAACTACCTGTATGCCCTGCCCCCCTTTTGCGTCTCGGTCGCGGCCGAGCTCGACGGCGAGGTCGTCGCCGGGGCCGTCCTCGACGCGGTCAACGGCGACCGCTTCACCGCCGCCGTCGGCGGGAGCGCCCACGTCGGTGACGACCGGCTCGAACCGGACCGGCCGACCGAGCTGGCCCAGTGCCTCGTCGGCACCGGCTTCTCGTACCGGAGCGAGCTCCGGGCGGAGCAGGCGCAGACCCTGACCCGCATCCTCCCCAACGTCCGCGACATCCGGCGGTTCGGTTCGGCGGCGATCGACCTCTGCTACGCCGCAGCCGGCCGGCTCGACGCCTACTACGAGATCGGCCTGAACGAGTGGGACCGAGCCGCAGGAGCGCTGATCGCCCGCGAGGCCGGTCTCGTCGTCGTCGGATCCACGGGCGGCCCTCCCGACCAGCTCACGTTGGCCGCCCCACCGCACCTGGTCGAGGAGCTCCTCGCCCTGGTCACGGGCTGACGAGACCACGCTCCGCAACCAGACCGCAACGAAAACGTCGAGAAAGACACCGCTCCGGCCCCGAACGCTGCGATGCTAGGGATGTGGGAACCAGGATCCTGACGGTCGAGGACGACGAACGCATCCGCACCGCGGTCCGTCTCGCGCTCGAGGACGAGGGGTGGACCGTCGAGGAGGCGGGCAACGGCGAGGACGCCATCTCGAGCTTCCACGCCACCCCGGCCGACGTCGTGCTGATCGACATCATGCTGCCCGGCATGGACGGCTTCGAGCTCTGCCGCTCGATCCGTCGGGCCAGCGACGTCCCGATCGTCATGGTGACCGCGCGCGACGACACCCACGACGTCGTCGCCGGGCTCGAAGCGGGTGCGGACGACTACCTCACCAAGCCGTTCGCGCCCAAGGAGCTCTCGGCTCGGATCCGCGCCCTGCTGCGGCGGATCCGCACCACCGAGGTCGAGACGGCCAACATCCGGCTCGGCGATCTCGAGGTCTCCCCCGAACAGGGCGTCGTGCGCAAGGCGGGTGAGGAGGTCCACCTGACCAAGACCGAGTTCCGGTTGCTGTGCGAGCTCGCCTCGACACCCGGCAAGGTGTTCAGCCGCGAAGACCTCCTCGAGCGGGTGTGGGGGTACGGCTACTTCGGTGACGGACGTCTGGTCGACGTCCACATCCGACGGCTCCGGACCAAGGTCGAGACCGACCCCGCCCACCCGCGTCACGTCGTCACCGTGCGGGGCATGGGCTACAAGCTCCAACCCTGACGCGCCCCCGTGGCCGTCGAGCTGATCAACGCGACGAGACGCAGCACTCGCCTCCGCGTCCGCATCATCGCCTTCTTCGCCCTCGGCGGGCTGCTGTTGTCCGCCGTCCTGGCCTTCACGACCTATGGGCTCGCTCGGCAGACCCTCGTCAACGCCCGTGAACGCACCTCGCTCGACCAGGCGATCGCCAACGCCGTCATCGTCCAGGCCAGCCTCGACACCAGCGACACCTCGACGCCGGTGCTGGGGCCGACGGGGCTCGACGAGTCCGGCGTCGACGACGACGGGCCGGCCGCCGACCCGCTGGTCGCCGACGTGCTCAACTCGCTCGCCTCGCCGTCGGGCGGCACCCAGCTGCTCAACATCGGCGGCGAGTGGCAGGGTTCGGGTTCGGACGTCGTTCCCGGCGAGCTGCCCGACCAGCTGCTGCAGCGGGTCATCAACGAGGCCACGGCCACGCGGATGCGCTACGACAGCGGCGACGACACGTTCTTCGCGGTCGGGATCCCGCTCCCGGCGAGCGACATCGCGTACTTCGAGGTCATCCCCCTCGACGAGCTGCAGTCGTCGCTGTCGTTGCTCGGGCTCAGCCTCGTGGCCGGCGGCATCTTCACCACGTTGCTCGGCGGCGGGTTCGGCGTCTGGGCCGCCCGACGGGTGTTGAGCCCGCTCGGCGACATCTCCGCTGCGGCCGGCGCCATCGCGGGTGGCCGGCTCGACACCCGCCTCGCCGACGTCGAGGACCCCGACCTCGAGGCCCTGGTCTCGTCCTTCAACGGCATGGCCACCGCGCTGCAGGACCGGATCGATCGTGACACCCGCTTCGCCTCCGACGTCAGCCACGAGCTCCGCTCCCCACTCATGACGCTCCGAGCCTCGATCGACGTGATGCAGAGCCGCCGCGACGAGATGAGCGAGCGGGGCCAACACGCGCTCGACCTGCTCACCGACGACGTCGACCGCTTCGAGCGACTCATCGGCGATCTGCTCGAGATCAGCAAGATCGACGCCGGCGCCGTGGCGATCCGGCGCGATCTCGTCGACCCCGGCGCGATGCTCACCGCCGCGATCGACGCGGTCGGTCACGGCGATCTTCCGGTCGTCATCCACCCCGACGTCGAGGGCCTCCTCGTCGAGGTCGACAAGCGCCGGATCGCCCAGGTGCTCGCCAACCTGCTCGACAACGCCGCCTACTACGCCGGCGGGGCGACCCGGGTGCTCGTCGTCAAGGAGGGCGAGGAGGTCCACTTCGTCGTCGAGGACAACGGCCCCGGCATCCCGGAGGACGAACGGGGCCGGGTGTTCGAGCGCTTCGCCCGCGGCACCACGGCCGGCCAGCGCGGCGCCGGCGGGGGCACGGGCCTCGGCCTCGCGCTCGTCAGTGAGCACGTGGGCCTCCACGGCGGCCAGGTGTGGGTCGAACCCCGCACCGACGGCGAGAGCGGCTCGCGCTTCATCGTGGCCCTGCCGGTGGTGACCGAGTGAGGCGGCTCACCCTCCTCCTCGTCGCGCTGGGTCTGCTCGCGGCCTGCGGCGTCCCGACCGACGGCACGCCGCGGGATCTGGCCGCCGACCGCCTGCCCGATGCGCTGGCTCCCGAGGCCTCGCCGACCACCACGACCGAGCCGCCGGTCGACGCCGATCCCGTGCCGCTCACCGTCTACCTCGTCGACGGTGAGACCCAGCTCGTGCGCCAGACGGTGCGCCTCGCCCCCGACGACAGCGTCACCCAGATGATCACCGAGCTGCGGCGCCTCACCGACGACGATCGTGAGGCCGGCTTCCGCACGCTGATCACCGACGAGGTCGCCATCGAGCGGCCCACCGAGGTCGAGGAGACCGCCGAGGGCAACGTGCTCCGTCTGGCGTTGAGCGAGGAGTTCTACGCGCTCGAGGGCCAGAACCGGAGCCTCGCCGCGGCCCAGATCGTGTTCACCGTGACGGCACCCGCCCGCTTCGATGCCGTGCTGTTCCTCGATGCCGAGGAGCAACCGCAGCTGATCCCGACCTCGGCGGGCGAGCTTCCCGACGACCCACGGGCCATGACCCGCCAGGACTTCGACGGCTTCAACGCGCTGGTGGTGGGCGAGTGACCGTCCGCCGCATGCTCGTCACCGGCGGAGCGGGCGAGCTGGGGAGACGCGTCGCCCGTGACGCGGCAGCGAACGGCTGGGACGTGACCGTGACCCGCCGCTCGTCCACGCCATCCGCCGACGTCCGTTCCGTCGAGGTCGATCTGCGCGATCGCCGGGCCACCGCCGACATGGTGCGGGACCTCGACCCCGAGGTCGTGGTCCACACGGCCTACGACAAGAGCGACAACGGCCCCGATTCGGTCACCCGTGCGGGCACGGCCACGATCGCCGCCGCCACCGACGCCCGGCTCCTGTTCACCTCGACCGACGTCGTGTTCCCGGGCCGCCCCGGCGTGCCCTACGCCGAGGGAGACCGTCCGGCGCCGATCCAGGACTACGGCCGGGCCAAGGCGGCGGCCGAAGCGGGGCTGGCCGGACGCCCGTCGACGTTGATCGTGCGGCTCTCGCTGTTGGTCGATGCCGACGGCGGACCCCAGGTCGAGCTCGTCCGGGCGGCGGCCCGCGGCGACGCCACGCTGTTCACCGACGAGATCCGCTGTCCCACGATGACCGACGACATCGCCGCCGCCCTGGTCGAGCTGGCCGATGGTGACCGCACCGGCTACCTCCACCTCGGCGGACCCGACGCGCTCGACCGGGCCGAGCTCGGGCGGCTGCTGAGTTCGGCTGCGGGCGTGGAGCCGGCCGATCTCACCATCGGTCCGCTGCCGGCCGACGCCGGCCGCCCGGCGGACGTGCGGCTCGACTCGTCGCTCGCAGAGACCCTCGGGCTCCGCCCCCGTTCGTTGCGTGAGGCGCTCAGCGCTCGGTGAGCCGGCGTCGCGGCAGCGCACGGGCGATGCCGGCGAACATGTAGAGCACGGCGAACAGCTCGAGCCGACCGAGCAGCATCAACGCCATGAGCGCGCCGCGGGCCGGGGCGGGATACTCGAGGAAGGTGCTCGCCGGGCCGGCCTCACCCAGCGCCGGACCGATGTTGCCGATGGCGGACACGGCACCGGAGAAGCCGGTCACGAGGTCGACGCCGAGGGCGGTGACGAGCACGCCGCCGAACAGGATCGAGGTGGCGTAGATCACCGCGAAGCCGACCACCCGGCTGACGACGTCCTCGGCGACGGGCTGGTTGCCGAGCCGCACCGGCACGACGGCCTGAGGATGGCGACTCCGGACGACCTCGCGGAGCGCGTGCCGCACGAGCACCTGGAGTCGCAGCAGCTTCATCCCACCGGACGTCGAGCCCGTCATGCCGGCCGGGACCATGAGGACGAGCAGCAGGAACTGCGCCGACGACCCCCACGTCGTGAAGTCGTCGGTGCCGAAGCCGCACGAGCTGACGATCGTGGCCGCGTTGAACGCCGCCGACCGCAGCGCTCCTCCGACACCGTCCTCGACGCCGTCGACGAGCAGCAGCACCGTGAGCAGGGCCGTGGCGCCGACGAGCACCTGGAGGTACAGCCGGGCCTCGCTCACCCGGCGGTAGACCCCCAGGTCTCCCTGGACGGCGCGGTAGTGGAGCGTGAAGCTCGCCCCGCCGATGATCATCGCGATGATGATCACGACCTCGATGGCCACCGAGTCGTAGGTGCCGATCGACGAGCTCCGAGGTGAGAACCCGCCGGTCGAGGCCGCGGCGAACGCGTGCGTGACGGCGTCGAAGAGGTCCATGCCGACCACGAGGAGAGCCACCGTCACCAGCACCGTCAGGCCGAAGTAGACCTGCCACAGCAGCTTGGCCGTGTCACGGATGCGCGGCGAGAGCCGATCGGTCTCGGGGCCAGGCGCCTCGGCGCTGATGAGCTCCAGACCACCCACGCGCAGCAGCGGGAACACGGCGACGGCCAGCACGACGAGGCCCATCCCGCCGAGCCACTGCGTCATCGATCGCCAGAAGAGGATCCCGGCGCCCTGGCCCTCGATGTCGGTCAGGACGGTCGATCCGCTGCACGTGAAGCCCGAGACCGACTCGAACAGCGCGTCGTACCAGACGGGCAGCGTGCCGGTGGACAGGAACGGGACCGCGCCGACGATCGACACCGCCACCCACGACCAGGCCACAGCGGCGAACGCTCCGACCGTCGACACCCGGCCGGGGAACGCCGAGATGCGCAGCAGCACGCCGCCGAGGATGAACGCCACCAGGGCGGGCCAGAGCAGATCGACGAGCTCGTCGCCGCCATCGACCGCCTCCACGGCAGCCGACGCCGCGATCCCGACCCCGGCGGTCAACAGGGCGAGTCCGGTGATCACCCACACGAGGCCGGAGAGGACCTGACGCCGTCCGAGGACGAGATCGATCATCGGTCGAGCTGCCGGTTCGGGCGGCGGCGAGGCACGAGCACCGTCAGCCGCTCTGAGGTGAGGCCCGCCGCGACCAGCACCGGAGTGACCTCGACCCGGCCGACGAGCATCAGCGCGGAGGACGTGAGCCGTCCGACGACGCCCAGTCCGGCCGGCCAGCTCAGTGATGCTCCTCCGACATCGGCGGGGCCGGCGTTGGCGACGCTCGTCACCGCGATCGAGACGGCGTCGATGATCGCGGTGGACGAGTCGAGCGCCGGGTCGACGGCGGACAGCACGAGCGCACCGACGACGAGCAGACCCAGCGAGAGGCTGATCGACCCGATCATCCGGTTGACCATCGGCTCCGAGAGCGCCGATCGTCCGACCCGCACGGAGGCCTTGAGACCCGGGTGCAGCTGGCGGACGAGCTCACGACGCACGAAGCCGTACACCGCCATCACCCGGACCAGCTTGAAGCCCCCCGACAGCGATGCGGCCATCGCGCCGGTGCCCATCCCCAGGATGAGGATCGCCGCCGCGCCGGGATCGATGGCGGCGAGGGACTGGATCTCGAAGCCGGTGGTGCTGATGGCCGAGGTCGACGCGAACGCGGACTGCCTGATGCCGGTGGGCACTCCGTCGTCGACGCCGTTGCCGGCGAGGTGCACGACGGCGACGACCACGAGCACGAGGAAGTACATCCGGAACTCGACCGAGCTCCAGAGCGCACCGAACTCGCGCCGACGCACCACCCGCCAGGCGAGCGGCAGGCTCGTGCCGGCCGCCGCCATCACGACGATGGCGACGATCTCGATCGCGGCGGAGTCGAACGCGCCGAGCGATCCGGCCCGCGTGGAGAAGCCGCCCGTCGACGCCGTCGTGAGCGCATGGATGAGGGCTTCGAAGGTCGGCATGCCGACGGCCACGTAGGCGATGCCGGCGATGACGGTGAGCCCGACGTACACCGCGCCGAGCCGCCGGATCGCTGCCGACGCGCGCGGGGCCACCCGACGGGCGGATCGGGTGACGACACCGCCGGGGTCGAGACCACCGATGCCGAGCTGCGGCAGTGCGACCACCACGAGCAGGACCACGCCGGCCGCACCGGTCCACTGCGACGCAGCCCGCCACAAGAGCAGGCCGTGCCCGAGCTCGCCCGGGTCCCGCACCGTGGTGGCGCTGGTCGTCGTGACGCCGGCGACGGCCTCGAAGATCGCCGCATCGGGGTCGAGCAGCCCGGAGACGAGGTAGGGCAGGGCGACGAGCCCGCAGGCCAGGAGGCTCGACCAGACGACCCCGACGAGCAGCGCCGTCGTGCGAGCGACCGGAGGGAGCCGGTACCGGAGGCCGAGTCCCGCGGCGAGCGCCGCCGCGAGGACGAGGGTCGTGGCGAACGACAGCCACTCCTCCGCGCCGGTCAGCAGCTCGACGACGAGGCAGATCGCTGCGGTCGTCGCCGACACCCCGGCGACGCCGGCCATGCCGACGGCGGCGACCGAGCGCCGCTGGTCCAGTCGCTCCTCGTGGCCGTCGGCGAACGACGGTCGCCGCCGGGCGCCGGTCCCGGCGGTCACCGGCTCGAGGCCGGTGACTCGCAACGCGTCTCGGTCAACCGAAGACCCGCTTCACCTCGTCGACGACGTGGGGCATCGCGAACACGATCACGTGGTCGTTGGAGCGCAGCTGGCTGCGCCCGCGAGCGATCTCGGCGTTGCCGTCGCGCACGATCGCCCCGATCAGCACGTCCTTGGGGAGGCGGAGCTCGGCGACGATGGCGCCGTCGGCCTCGGTGCCGTCGTGGACGACGGTCTCCAGCACCTCGGCTTCGCCCTCGAGGAACGTGGCGACCGCGGTGACATCTCCACGGACGAAGCGGAGCACGCCGTTGGCGCTGGCGGTGCGGGGCGACAGGGCGGCGTCGATGCCGATCTCCTCGAGGAGGGGCAGCAACGACAGCCGGTGGACGACCGCGACCGTCTCCTTGGCCCCCTGCGACTTGGCGAACAGGCACGCCAGGATGTTGGCGTCGTCCTCGCCGGTGAGGGCCACGACGGCGTCGAAGCCACCGACGTCCTCCTCGACCAGGAGGTCGGCATCGGTGATGTCGCCGTGGATGACGAGGGGTCCGACGTGCCGCTGGGCGAACTCCTCACAGCGATCCGGGTTGCGGTCCACCACGACGACCCGAACGCCGCGCTGGACGAGGCGCTCGGCCAGCAGCTCGGCGGTCCGGCCGCCGCCGAGCAGCATCACCTTCGACAGCGCCGTGCGCTCGAGTCCGAGGAGCTGCAGCACCTCTCCCCTGGCCTTGCGCTTGCAGACCACGCGGAGCAGGTCGTGGGCCTCGAGCCGGTGATCGCCCCGGGGGATGATCGTCTGGTCGCCGCGGGTGATCGTGCCGAAGAGGAAGTCCCACTGCGGGGCGTACTCCATCCCGAGGTCGGAGAGGGTCCGACCCACGATCGGCGCGCCCTCTTGGAGGCGCGCGCCGATGAGGATCACCTCGCCCGCCGCCATCTCGGCGATGTCGCTGGCCCCGCGATACACGAGGAGCTGGAGGATCTCCTCGGCGGTCTCGGCGTCGGGGTCGAGGACCAGGTCGACGCCGATCTGGCGTCGCACCTCGGCACCGGCCGCGCCCCGCAGCTCCTTGGCCTGGAGCCGGCAGACCGTCCGCTCGACGCCGGCCTGGGTCGCGATGAGGCAGGCCACGAGGTTGACCTCGTCGACGTTGGTGACGGCGACGACGAGGTCGGCCTTTTCGAGCCCGGCCTCGGAGAGGGCCGACGGGCTGGTGCCGCTCCCGAGCACGGTGAGGACGTCGAGGCGGGCGCCGAGCTCGAGCAGCCGGCGTCGGTGCTGCTCGACGACGACCACGTCGTGCCCCTCGCGGCTGAGGCGCTCGGCGACGTACGAGCCGACCTCGCCGGCCCCGACGACGATGACCCGCTTCATACGAGCTCCCGGGCGCGATCGTTCAGGCGAAGAACCACTGCGCGCAGTCCTCGTAGAGGCTCGACGGGACGGGCTTGGGTCGGCCGACGACATCGGCGAGCGGCACCCGGACGATCTCGTTGGCGTTGAGGGCGACCATCGTGCCGAAGTCGCCGTCGGCGGCGGCGTCCATCGCGGCGACGCCGTACCGGGACGACAGCACCCGGTCGAACGCCGTGGGCGTGCCGCCGCGCTGCACGTGGCCGAGCACGGTCACCCGCGTCTCGAAGCCGGTCCGGCGCTCGATCTCACCGGCGACGTAGGCGGAGATGCCACCGAGCTTCGGGTTGCCGAACGGGTCGACCCCGGGATCGGGCAGCTCCATGGTGCCGGGCTTCGGCGTGGCCCCTTCGGCCACCACCACGATGGACGCGAACTTGCCCCGCTCGTGACGGCGTTGGATGCGCTCGGCGACCTCGGCGATGTCGAAGGGGTACTCGGGGATCAGCGTGACGGTCGCGCCGCCGGCGAGGCCGGCGTGGACGGCGACGTGGCCGACGTAGCGCCCCATCACCTCGACCACCATCACGCGGTTGTGTGACTCGGCCGTGGTGTGGAGCCGCCCGATGGCGTCGGTGGCGATCTCGACCGCCGTGTTGAAGCCGAACGTGTACTCGGTGCCGGAGATGTCGTTGTCGATGGTCTTGGGGACGCCGATGACCGGGCCGCCCATCCGGTGGAGGCGCTCGGCGACGCCGAGGGTGCCGTCGCCACCGATGACGATGAGGGCATCGACGTCGTGCTGCTCCAGGGTCTTCAGGCAGCCGGGGAGGCCCTCGTCGATCAGCGTCGGGTTCGACCGGGAGGTGCCCAGGATGGTGCCGCCCTTGGGGAGCGTGCCCCGCATGGTGGCGATGTCGAGGGGCATCGTGCGGCCCTCGACCACGCCGGCCCACCCGTCGAGGAAGCCGACGACCTCCGCTTCGTGGTAGCGCTCCGCCTTCCGGACGATGGCCCTGATGACCGCGTTCAGGCCCGGGCAGTCACCGCCACCCGTCAACACACCGACTCGCACGTTGCCTCCGCCGCCGCCTTGCGGCTCGTCTCGATGTACGGGCCACCGTACCCACGGAACTCGGCCGTCGTCAGCACCCTGAAAACGCTTCCACGGACCTTCGTCACACGCACCGGAACAGAGCGCTAGCGTCGCCCCGCATGGGTGTTGTCGTTGCCATCGATGCCGGGACCACGGGGGTCCGCTCGCTCGCCGTCGACGAGTCGGGACGCCTCGCCGGGTGGTCGTATCGAGAGTTCACCCAGCACTACCCGCAGCCCGGGTGGGTCGAGCACGACCCGTCCGAGATCTGGGAGGCCGTGAAGGTCACCCTCGGCGATCTGTGCGCCTCACTCGACCAGCCGATCGCGGCGATCGGCATCACCGACCAGCGCGAGACCATCGTGGCCTGGGACCGGTCGACCGGTCAGCCGCTCCACCGGGCGATCGTGTGGCAGGACCGCCGCACCGCGGCCCGCACCGACGCGCTGGCCGAGGCCGGGCACCTCCCGATGATCCGCCAGCGCACCGGGCTGGTCCTCGACCCGTACTTCTCCGGATCGAAGATCGAGTGGCTGCTCACCGAGGGTGGGGTCGAGGCCGGGCCGAACCTGGCGCTCGGCACGATCGACTCCTGGGTCGTGTGGAACCTCACGGGCGGCGCCGCCCACGTCACCGATCCGTCCAACGCGTGCCGCACGCTGCTGTACGACATCCACTCGCTCTCCTGGGACGCCGAGCTCTGCGACCTCTTCGGCGCGCCCATGGGCGCCCTCCCCGAGGTGCAGCCGTCGTCGGGCCGGTACGGCACGACCGTCGACGGCGTCGGCGCCCCGGCCGGCATCCCGATCTCGGGCATCGGCGGCGACCAGCAGGCCGCCCTCTTCGGGCAGGCGTGCCTGGAACCGGGCATGGCCAAGAACACCTACGGCACCGGCTCGTTCGTCGCCATGAACGTGGGTCCGACCTGTCCCGAGCCGGTCGACGGGCTCCTCACCTCGGTGGCGTGGACCCTGTCGGACGGCACGGTCGCGTACATGCTCGAGGGTGCGATCTTCGTGACCGGTGCGGCGATCCAGTGGCTTCGTGACGGGCTCGGCATCATCGACGAGGCCGCCGAGATCGGCCCGCTCGCCGAATCGGTCGACAGCACCGACGGCGTCTACCTCGTACCCGCCTTCACCGGCCTCGGTTCGCCCTGGTGGGACCCGTACGCCCGCGGCACGATCATCGGCCTGACCCGTGGCACGGAACGCGCCCACCTCGCTCGGGCCACCGTCGAGTCGATGGTCTTCCAGACCCGCGACGTGGTCGACGCCATGGCCAGCGCCGGCGGCGTCGAGCTCTCGACGCTCAAGGTCGACGGCGGCGCCTCGGTGATGCCGTTGCTCCTCCAGCTCCAGGCCGACCAGCTCGGCGTGCCGGTGGCTCGGCCGGAGGTGACCGAGACCACGGCCCTGGGAGCGGCCTACCTCGCCGGGCTCGCGGAGGGCGTCTGGGGCTCCACCGCCGACATCACGGCGAACTGGCGGCTCGACGTCGAGGTCGACCCTGCGGGCGACCGGCGGGCGGCCGACGCCGCGTACGCGCAGTGGCTGCGCGCCGTCGAGCGGTCCCGAGGCTGGGCCGAGTGAGCATCGTGGCATCCGACCGGTCACTCACGTCCCGCGGCGAGGAGCGGCGCGAGCAGCTCGTCGCCACAGCCACCCGGCTCTTCGCCGAGCACGGGGTCCGCGAGACGTCGGTGGCGCGCATCATCGACGAGCTCGGCGTCGGCAAGGGCGTCTTCTACTGGTACTTCCCGTCCAAGGACGCGCTCGTCGTCGAGATCCTCAACACCGCCCTCGCCGACCTGCGGGCCGCCCAGCGAGACGCGCTGACCGCCGCCACCGATCCCCTGGACCGGATCTGCCTGGCCGTCCGGGCGTCGATGCGCTGGTACGCCGAGCACGACGACCTGGTCCGACTGTTCGAGTGGGCCGACAACCACGAGGCCTTCGCCGACCAACTCCGGGGTGCTCGCGAGGTCGCGCTCAGCGACATCGAGCGCCACATCAGGGCGGCCGTGTCCGCCGGCCAGATCCCGCCGGGCCACCCGTCGGTCCGAGCCGAGGCGGTGCTCGGAGCGTCGCTCCGGCTGACCCGCGGCGTGCTGCGACACCGCGGCGTCGATCCCGACGAGATGGCCGAGGCCGCGATCCGCTTCTGCATCGCCGGGCTCAAGGCCGGCTGACTCGGAGCTCCCGCACCGGAGTCCGGGATCAGGCGGCGAGTCGGCCGTCGATGATGCGGACCGTCCGGTCGCAGTACTCGGTGATCCGCTCGTCGTGGGTGACGACGATCGCGGCGGTTCCCCGTCGCTTCATCTCGGTGCGGATGAGCTCCATCACCTGCTCGCCGAGCTCGGTGTCGAGCGCGGACGTCGGCTCGTCGAACAGCACCAGGGCCGGGTCGTTCATCAGCGCCCGACCGATCGCGACGCGCTGACGCTGCCCGCCGGACAGCTGCGACGGGAGGTTCTTGGCCCGGTCGGCGAGCCCGAGCTCCTCGAGGAGCTGGTCGGCACGCTGGCGGGCGGCAGCACCGGTGCGGCGGCCGAGCTCGTCGACCACCAGCAGGTTCTCGCGGGCGTTCAGGAACGGCACGAGGTTCACGGCCTGGAACACGAACCCGACGGACTCCTGCCGGAACCGGGTCAGCAACTTGTCGTCGTGGTTCGAGATGTCCTCGCCGCCCACGACGATGCTCCCCTCGGTCGCCTTCAGGATCCCGCCGGCGATGGAGCACAGCGTCGTCTTGCCCGATCCGGACGGTCCGACGAGGGCGATCATCTCGTCGGCACCGAGGTCGAGCGAGGCGTGGTCGAGCGCGACGACCTCGGAGCCGTCGCCCATCTCGTAGACCTTGCGGACGTCTCGCATTACGAGCGCAGAGGTGGTCATCGGCTATCCGATCGCTGAGGCCGGGTCGACACGGAGCACCCGGCGGAGGGAGAACGCGCAGCCGACGACGGCGGCGAGGAGCAGCAGGAGCACGCTGGACACGATGCGGCCGACCCCGATCTGGAGCGGGATCGAGCCGGGCGGGATGAGCAGATCGAGCCCGACGACGAGGATCGCGGCGATGGAAGCGGCGACGAGGGTGACGGCGACGGCCTGCGCCACCAGGCCTGCGAAGATCGTGCGGGACCGGGCGCCGAGCGCCTTGAGGACGCCGTAGAGGCTGACCCGCTCGACGGTGAGCAGGGCGAAGAAGAGGCCGATTACGACCAGCGCGATCAGGATCGTCACGCCGATGATCTGGCTGAACGTGCTCTGCTGCTCCTGGACACCGGGGATGGCATCGACGGCACCGTCGACGGAGTACGAGTCGGTCTCCCCGTCGGTCGCCGCATCGATGCGATCGGGCAGGTCGTCGGCCTCGCCCCGCACGACGTACGCCTGGAAGACGCCGTCGCCGAGGCGGGCGTCCGGCCGGTTGGCGGCGAGCACCTCGCGCCAGGTCTCCGGGGCCGCCCACAGCCCGCCCTGACCGTTGAACGAGGTGTCGCTCACGAAGCCGATCACCTCGATCGGCGAGCGCGCGGGGCCGAGCAGGATGGTCATACCGAGCTCGACGCCGTCGGCCTCGAGCACCTCGTCGGCCCACGCCTGACCCGGGCGCGGGACGTCGGGCACCCCGTCGGGTGGCAGCTCGAAGCCGAAGAGGGCGACGTTGGCGAGATCGCGGGGGCCGTTGCCGGGCACCCGTGCGCCGAGCTGGACCAGGCCGAGGCCGCCGACCTCGTCGACGCCGTCGAGGGCCTCGATCGTCTCCCGCAGCTCCGGCTCGAGACGGCTCCGCACGAACGACGCCTGCGCCGTGTCGTCGTACACGATCGCCTCGGCCTCCTGGGCCCGGATCGCGCCCGTCGACGAGGCGATCAGGCCGTCGAGCAGACCGCCCAGGAACATCAGCAGCACCGAGATGAGGGTCAGGATCACCGTCGCGGTCACGAACCGCCCCGGTTGGCGCACGAGCTCCTTGAGGGCGATCTTCATCGGCCCACCTGGGCGCCGGTGGTGGCCTCGATCGGGTCGATGCGCAAGACCCGTCGGGCGGCGACGAGCGCGCTCCCCACGGCGAGCACGATCAACAGCACCGACCAGAAGATGACCGCTGCCGTCTCGAAGCGCAGCGGCAGGCCGCCCAAGGTCTGTTGGGACAGCGGCGTGTACAGCCCGATGCCGATGAGCAGGCCGGCGCCGACGATGACCAGCACCTGGATCAGGAGCGCGCTGACGAGCCGGCCCGCGGGCGCGCCGATAGCCCGGAGCAGGGTGAGCGCCGGTGCCTTCTGGAACGTGACGATGAGGAAGAAGAGCCCGGTCACGCAGGGCACGACGAGCCCGTAGAGCAGGAAGATCAGCGTGAAGGACTGCTGGACCTGGGACACCCCCGGCGTCTCC
>JBCDAU010000022.1:0-85287 GCA_039185015.1 Actinomycetota bacterium | reverse complement strand
TGGAAGCAGAAGCTCATCTTCCCGCGGTGGCGGTAGAAGAGGAAACTAAAGGTTTGTAGCAAACTTAAAATCTCGTCGTTATGAATAGGAATTTAAAGCTTGCAATAGTAAGCCTGCTAGTGGTATGTGCAAGCCAAAATGCCGGCGATCGCCGCGACGACCATGAGCACCACGCCGCCGACGGCGAGCACGATCGCCGGCAGGATCACCGATCTCAGCAACGCCGAGAAGAGCGCGGCGAACACCTCGGCACCATCGGGCGCGAAGCGTCGGATCACCCACGGCAAGCCGAGCCCGATGATCAGCGAGAAGGCCGCGGCGCCGACCGCCCAGACGCCAGCTCGCCAGAGCACGGACGACCGGTCGGTCGTGGTCAGCAGGGCGAGCACGACGCCGATCGCGGCGACGAGCGCGAGGACCGGCACGGCCCGCTGGGTGAAGGTCCGGAGCGGAGAGGCGTCGGGGATGCGTTCGGTCGGGAGGTCGAACTCGAGCGCCGGCAGCTCCGGTACGACGGCTGCGGCCCCCGGCACCGTCTCGACCAGCTGGGCCCGTAGCGATTCGGCGACCGGCGCCAGCGAGAGGGTCTCCGGGGCCTCGCCCTCACCGAGGAACGCCGCGTGGGTCGAACCGAGGGCGTCGAGCACCAGCGCCTCGACGGCCGGGTCGGCCAGCACGGCCGTGGCCGCCTGATCGACCTGCTCGTCGGTGACCGGTGCCCCCTCGGGCAAGCCGGCGCTGATGGCGCTGGCGAGATTGGAGGTCAGCTGCGCCTGGACCTCGTCGTTGTCGAAGAGCTCCTCGGCCACCTCTCGGGAGCGGTCGGGGTCGAGCACGGTCTGCAGCGCGACGAAGCCCGACCAGGCCAGCGAGGCCACCAGCAGCGACGGCCCGAGGATGAGCGCGGCGAGGGATCGACGGATCACGGTCGGCTCGGCCCGCTCGTTGACATGGGCCTCAACGGTACCGGTGGGGTGTCGTCAGCTCAGAGCACCACCGTGCCGGTCACCGTGGTGGCCGTCTGCCCACCGACCCAGATCGCTCCCTCGTCGTCGAGGTCGATCCGGGCCCGCCCGGCCCGCCCCAGCCGAGTGCCCTGGGCGGCGACGTACGGCGCTTCGAGGCGACCCTCGCCCAGCAACCACTGCGCCACGGAGGCCTGGAGGCTGCCGGTCACCGGGTCCTCCGCCGGCGTGCCACCGGCGCAGAAGAAGGCCCGCACCTCGATCGCGACGTCGCTTCCCGGCGGATGGGGGCCGACGATGCCGATGTCGAAGTGACGATCGGTGCCGGGGTCGAGCTCGACGGCCAGCACGTCGTCGGCGCTGGGCAGCAGCACGCCCACCCAGCCGGGCCCGTTGTCGATCCAGGCGAGGTCGACGACGTCCGCCCGATCGAGCCCGAGCATCCCGAGGAAGCGCTCGGCGTCATCCTCGCCGACCGGTCCCGACCGCATGAGGGGTGGTGCGGCGAACGCCAGTCCGGCTCCGGTGCGGCGGATCGGGACGAGTCCGACACCGCACTCCTGCATCACGAGCTCGCCCGTCGGCACGCCGCCCGCCTCCAGCCACGCGTGACAGGTGCCGAGCGTCGGGTGCCCGGCGAAGGGCAGCTCGACGTCGGGCGTGAAGATCCGTACCGAGTAGTCGGCCTCCGGCGAGGTGGGTGGTACGAGGAAGGTGGTCTCGGAGAAGTTGGTCCAGTTGGCGAACCGCTGCATCTCCTCGGTGCTGAGCCCGTCGGCGTCGTGGACGACGGCGAGCGGATTGCCCGACAGGGGTCCGGAGGCGAAGACGTCGAGCTCGCGGTACGGCCGGCTCATCGGAGCGACCACCAGCGCTCGGCGGCCTCCACACCGACCTCGGCGGCCTGCCGTTCGAGGAAGGCGTCCCGCTCGGCCTGCCGGGGGTGCGTGAAGCCGGCGCCCATGACCACCTCCCCTGGCTGGGCGACGACGTATCGGGTGATCCGTCGTCCGTGGTCGGACAGCGTCTCCCACCGGTCGAAGGGCAGACAGCGATGCACGCTCTCGCTCCGGAACCAGGGGGCGTAGTACTCGACGTTGGGCAGCGCCCGGACGTGGTCGGAGAGGTTGGGCGTGCCGCTGTGCCAGGCGCGGTTGTCGCGGATGATCGCCGAGCCGGCCGGTGCCGGGCACACGGTCGACCACCGCATCCATCGGGGCTCGTCGACCAGGTTCGGGATCGCCTCCATCCACCGCTGCGAACCGGGAATCTGACGGATCGGACCGTTCTCCCAGGTCAGGTCCACCATGGCGAAGTTGATGGTCACGACGCTCGCCGGGAGCTCGCGCATGGTGAGCCCACCGACGGGGTCGTGTGGCTCGGCCCAGAGGTTGTCGCTGTGGAGGCCCTGGTACTCGATCGCCCCCGGCAGGGAGACGTCGCCGCCACCACCGCCGCAGATGTAGGTGTCGGAGCCGAAGATCTCGGTGAGGATCGGGGTGGTCGTCGGCAGGTCGATCACGTCGACCCAGGCCTGCTCGTGGAGCCGGTGCCGGGAGCCAGAGGTCCCGCCGAACGAGTAGCGGTGCGGGAGCCCGCCCGCTCCCCCACCGGCGGCGCCGACCGGATCGACGTCGAGGATCTCGTCGACCACGCGGATCGTCGCCTCCTGCAGCGCGGCGAGGCGGTCGCCGGTGAGCGCATCGCGCACGACGACGAACCCGTCCCGGTGGAAGAGGGCAGCGGCCCGATGCACCTCGTGCGGCGCGCAGACCTCGAGGTCGGGGATGCCGTTGTGCTCACGCAGCTCGGCCCGCAGCGCCCGGACGTGGGGATCGTCCGGGCGTCGCTGCCACCCGGCGCATCGAGGGTCACCGGAGGCCAGGTTGCGGTGCTCGGGCGTGGTCTCGATCGCCGGGTCGATGTCGTCGGCGTAGATGCCGGCCCGGTTGTCGTTCGTGGCGGCGAGCCTCGGACGCTCGACGAAGCCGTTGGGTGGGCACTCGACGAACCAACCCCGCTGCCGTTCGGTGAGGGTGTCGGACACGCCGCTCATCCCTCCCGCTTGACCCACTTCGAGGTCGAGGCGACGTCCTCGATCTCGGCGTCGGCGTCCTTCCACCCACCGAAGCCGGGCTCGAGGTGGGCGACGTTGGTGAAGCCGAGGTCCTGGATCGCCTTGGTGGCGAGCGCCGAGCGCAGTCCGCCGGCGCAGTAGAAGACGAAGCGGTCGTCGAACTGGTGGCCCCGGTAGTAGGGGCTCTCGGGGTCGAACCAGAACTCGAGCATCCCGCGGGGGTGTGACACGGCACCGGGGATCGAGCCCATCTCGACCCGCTCGCGGATGTCACGGATGTCGATCACGGTGCACGACCCGGCGGTCATCTCGGCCTGGAGCTCGTCGACCGAGAGCTCCTCGATCTCGGCCTTCGCCTCGCGGACCATGTCGTGGATCGTGCGTCGCGTCATGGCCTCAGCCTCGCGCCGCGTCGCCCACCTGACCACCGGCATCGGCGAAGAGCGGCGAGAGGAGTCGGAGGCCCCGATCGACGAGGTCGACGAGTGGCGTGGCGCCCTCGTCGCCGGCCCACTCCTCGAGGGCGGCGTCGATCACGCCCATCACCGCCGCCGCGAGGACCCGATCGCGGAAGCGGTCGCCCTCGCTGTCCCGGGCGATCTCGGCCTCCACCCGATCGATCCACCGGTGGTTGACCACGGCGTAGCTGGCGGCCGCGCCCGGCACGCCCCGGCTGACCCGGAACGACCGCAGCACGGGCTCGGGGTCGGCGTCGATCACCCGGCTGATGGCGTCGGAGGCATGCCGGAGGCGATCGCCGATCGGGGCGTCGGCTCGCTCGGCGATCGCAGCGTCGAAGATCTCGAACCAGAGGACCGGGTGGGTGAAGAGCAGCTCTTCCTTGCTCTCGATGTAGCGGAACGCCGTGCGTCGCGAGACTCCCGCCTCGCTGGCGATGTGGTCGACGGTGGGCTCGGCCGGTGCCATCGACTCGTAGAGGTCGACCGCGGCGTCGCCGAGGCGACGGAGGGTCGCTCGTCGATGCTCGGCTCGGGTGGGCATCCGATCCAGCGTAGCCGTGCTGAGCCGATTGGCACTGAGTGACAGATATCTCTTGCCCTGAACGTGGCACCGAGTGACACTTGATGCATGATCACGAACATCCACGCCCGGACCTTCTCCGGCGCCGATCCCGACGCCGTGGGCGCGCTCCTCGACTCCGCCGGACAGGCCGACGATCGCGTCTGGCCGAAGAACGGCCGGTGGCCGCCGATGGTCCTCGACGGCCCCCTCACCGACCTGCCCGCAGGCGGCCACGGACTCGTCCGATACCACACCGTCGACCACTCGCCCGGCGTACGGGTCGTCTGGCGCTTCGAGGACGAGCTCGGCCTCGACGGCACCCACGAGCTCACCCGCTACGCGGGCGTCGACGGACCCGGGCTGCGCCACACGATCAGCGCCCGGCCGGTCGGACCGATGCGACTGCTGTGGCCCCTCGTCGTCCGCCCGCTCCACGACCAGTGCCTCGAGGACCTCCTCGACCAGGCATCGGTCGAGCTCGGCATCGACGTCGTTCCCACGGATCCGTCGCGTTGGGTCCGGTTCCTCCTCCGGGTCGGCCCGTCGCCCGAACGAGAGGAGGAGCTTGCCTCGAAGTGGTGACCGAACACCTGTTCGTGCATCGATGACACACCCCGCGTCGATGCTCGGCGTCATGACCTCACTCCCCGACCGCCACCGCCTCGCCCGCATCCAGCGCGACATCGCCGAGCACGGTGTGCACGTCGCGGTCGCCGATGTGGACCTGCCGTTGCTCCACACCGTCGGCCACGCCGCCGTGCACACGCTGCCCGAGCTGATGATCGTCGGCGCGGCCGAACCGCTGGCCCGCACCGTGCTCACCGAGCTGTCCGCGCAGATGCGGGCCGGTTGGGCAGCGCCCACGACACCCGACCGGGTGGTCGACGTCGACGGCTGCGCCGTCCGATTCCGTCGCCGGGCACCCAGCCGGGGAGACGTCGAGCTGCTGCCGATCGCCCAGCGCTTCACCGAGGTGCTGTGGCCCGGGGCGAGCATCGACATCGTCGAGGTCGTCGTCGCGGCCCCGACGGCGGAGCTGTCCATGGCGTCCTGAGGCGACCGCGGACCGCGAGACGCGACGATGACGTTGCCGTCGATCCCGGCCGCGATACTGACCGATGTGGACGAACTGAACGTGCTCGGCGGCGAACTGGAGCCCTGCGGCACCGAACCGATGACCGGCTTCTACCGGGATGGATGCTGCAGCACCGGGCCACAGGACGTCGGGAGCCACACGATCTGCGCGGTCGTGACCGACGAGTTCCTCGAGCACCAGCGCAGCATCGGCAACGACCTCAGCACGCCGATGCCGCAGTACCGCTTCCCGGGACTGCGACCGGGGGACCGATGGTGCGTGACGGCGGTCAACTGGCTCCGGGCCCACCGAGACGGCGTGGCCGCACCGGTCGTCCTGGCCTCCACCAACCAGCGCGCGCTCGACGTGGTGCCGCTGGAGGCTCTGCGGGAGCACGCCGTCGACGTGCCTCCCGACCTCAGCAGCCTCGACGCCTGAGCACCCGTTCGGTACGGATCAGCCACACCCGAGCTCGACCGAGCCCGCCGAGGCATCGGCCCGTTCGAGCACCGCTCGCACCTCGCTGACGTCGATCGCCCATCCACGCTCGGCCCGTCGGGACGACGCGAAGTGGATGCCACCGACGCGGTCGAGCGCGTCGAGCACCGGCGCACCGGAGTCACCGCGTCGAGCCGACACGCCGACCTCCAGCGCCCGACGCGGATCGGCACCGTCGAGCGTCGCGTTCACCCGCCGACGGATCTCCACCGGCTCGATGCGCTGCCCCGCGGCGTCGGCGAACGAGATCATCCGGCCGTCGGTGCCCAGCTCGATGTCGACCAACTCGAGGGGTGCGGGATGGGGAGCGCGGAGCTGGAGCACGGCCAAGTCGACCCCCGGGTCGACGAGGACGACGTCGGCCGGCCAGACCACGCCGTGTCGATCGACGAGCTCGAACGAGGCGACGTCCTCGAAGGAGTGGGCGACCGTCACCGCTGCGTAGGTCCCGACGGCGACGGCGGTCCCCCTGGCCGACGTCAGGGCACGGCACTGCTCGAGCACGACACCGAAGACGGCATCCTCGGGTGCCGACTCGGGTCGATCGGCCCCGCAGCCCACCAGCGCTGTCGCTGCGAGCGCGACCGCGACGACGAGCGCCCGTCGGCGCGAACGTTCAGCTCTGCGTCGGGAAGCCGAGGTCGACGCCACGTTCGCTGGGGTCGGGCCAGCGGACCGTGACCGCCTTGCCTCGCGTGTAGAAGCGGATGCCGTCCGCACCGTGCACGTGCAGGTCACCGAACAGCGAGTCCTTCCAGCCACCGAAGGAGTAGTACGACATCGGCACCGGGATCGGCACGTTCACGCCGACCATCCCCACCTGGATGTCGCGCTGGTAGGCCCGGGCGGCGCCGCCGTCGTTGGTGAAGATGGCCGTGCCGTTGCCGTACGGGTTGGCGTTCACGAGCTCGATCGCCTCGTCGAAGGTGTCGACCCGCACGACGCAGAGCACCGGCCCGAAGATCTCGTTGCGGTAGACCTCCATCTCCGGCGTCACCTGGTCGAAGAGGCAGGGGCCGAGCCAGAACCCACCGTCGTGGCCCTCGACGGCGAGGCTGCGGCCGTCGACGACGAGGTCGGCGCCATCGGCGACGCCCTGGTCGACGAAGCCCGAGACGCGGTCACGGTGGACGCCGGTGACGAGGGGGCCCATGTCCATGGGCTCGTCGGCGAGACCGGGGCCGATCGCCAACCCGTCGATCCGCTCGGAGATGGCCGGTACGAGTCGGTCGCCGACGTCGCCGACGGCCACGACGACCGAGATGGCCATGCAGCGCTCGCCGGCGGAGCCGTAGCCCGCGCTGACCGCCGCGTCCGCGGCTTGACCGACGTCGGCGTCCGGCAGCACGACCATGTGGTTCTTCGCCCCTCCGAGGGCCTGGATCCGCTTGCCGTTGCGGGTGCCGGTCTCGTAGACGTGCTTCGCGATCGGGGTGGAGCCGACGAAGGAGACCGCCGCGACGTCCGGATGCTCGAGGAGCGCGTTGACGGCCACAGCATCACCCTGCAGCACGTTGACGACGCCGTCGGGCAGCCCCGCCTCGGCGAGCAGCTCGGCCATCCGCAGCGACGGAGACGGATCTCGCTCGGAGGGCTTGAGGATGAAGGCGTTGCCCGCGGCTACCGCCATCGGGAGCATCCACAGCGGGACCATCACCGGGAAGTTGAACGGGGTGATGCCGGCCACCACGCCGAGCGGCTGACGGATGCTGTGCAGGTCGACGCCGGTCGAGACGTCGGTCGACGATTCCCCCTTCATCAGGTGGGGGAGTCCGCAGGCGAACTCGACGACCTCGAGGCCGCGCTGGACCTCGCCGAGGGCGTCGGCGCGCACCTTGCCGTGCTCGGAGGAGATCATCTCGGCCAGCTCGAGGCGGTGGGAATCGAGCAGCTGCCGGAAGGCGAACATCACGTTCGCCCGCTTCGACAGCGACTGATCGGCCCATGCTCGAGCGGCGGCGACAGCGGACGCGACGGTGCGATCGACGTCGGACCGCTCGGCGAGGCGGACCTGACCGGTGACCTCGCCGGTGGCGGGGTCGAAGACCGGGCTGGTCCGTTCGCCGTCGCCGGCGACGCGCTTGCCGTCGATCCAGTGGGTGAGTTGCTTCACGATGGGACCCTCTTCGTGGGAACGGGGCCGGAGGTCGAGCGCTCGATCAGCTCCGGCTCGATGACGTCGCGTGCCGCCTCGGAGCGGGACCCCTGGATCCGCTCGAGAACCATCTGCATCGCTCTGGCGCCCATCTCGCGCCGGGGCTGGTGGATGGTCGTCAGCGAGACATGACGAAGCCCGGCGATCGAGGTGTTGTCGTAGCCGACGAGCGAGATGTCGTCGGGCAGGGTGAGGCCGTGGCCCTCGAGACGATCGAGCGCACCGACCGCCGACAGGTCGTTGGCGCAGAAGATCGCGGTCGGGAGCGCATCGTGCTCGATGAGCTGGGCGACGGCGTTGACCCCGGACGCCTCGTCGTAGTCGGCGGCGAGCACGCGGGGTTCGAGTCCGTGCCCGACCATCCGACGCTCGAACCCCTCCCGCCGGAACCGAGCACCGGCACCTCGACCGCCGTCGACGTGGACGATGTCGCGGTGGCCGAGCCCGACGAGGTGCTCGACCGCGAGCTCGGCGCCGCACACGTCGTCGTTGATGACGACGTCGATGTCCTCGAGGTCGAGATGGCGACCGACCACGGCGATCGGCACCGAGGCTGCCGCCTCGACCAGCACCGCCTCGTCCACGCGGGGGCCGAGCAGCACGATGGCGTCGGCTCGGTGCTCGAGGAGTGACTCGATCGCCTCCTCCTCGTCCTCGTCGCGCCGCCAGACGGCGTTCAACAGCAGCCGAAAGCCGTGGGCAGAGGCGTGCTCGTGGACGCCGTCGGCGACGTCGGCGAAGAAGGTGTTGTGGAGGTCGTTGACGACCACGCCGACCGTGTTGGAGCGTCGTTGGGCAAGCGAGCGGGCCGCGGCGTGGGGTCGGTAGCCGAGCTCCTCCGCGGCGGCGAGCACGGCCTCGCGGCGCTGATCGCTGACCTTCGGCGAGCCCCGCATGACCAGCGACACCAGGGCCCGGGAGACGCCGGCGCGCGCGGCGACGTCCTCCATCGTGGGTGCCCCCGAACGCCCGGCCATGAGCTGGACCGTAGTGATTGGAGCGCTCCAACGCAATGAGGGACCGTGACGGCCGTCACGCGAATCCCTTGACACCTCGAACACGCCGGAGTAGCCATTGGAGCGCTCTAAGCGGGAGGGACCGTCGATCCGGGCGTAGCCGGACGGTCGCGCCCTCGCGCACCGCCACACGATCCGACGGAGGACCGCTCCGCATGATGTCGCTCGACAAGGTCGCCGGCGCCCCCATCTCGTGGGGCGTCTGCGAGGTCCCGGGCTGGGGTCACCAGCTCGCGCCCGAGCGCGTCCTCGCCGAGATGGGTGCCATCGGACTGCCGGCGACCGAGATGGGCTCGATCGGGTGGCTGCCCGGGGAACAGGACGCGCTCCTGCCGATGCTCGAGCCGCACGGACTCCGCATCCTGGCCGGGTTCGTGCCGCTGGTGCTCCACGATCCGACCGAGCGTGAGGAGACGATCGCCGCCGCGAAGCGCTCGGCCGACTCGCTGGCCGGTGCCGGCGCGTCGTACTTCAACAGCGCCGCCGTCACGACCTGGGACTGGGGCCCGCGCCAGCCACTCGACGACGCCGCCTGGGCGCACATGGGTCAGATGCTCGACGAGGTCGAGGTGATCGTGCGGGCCGCCGGCCTGGAACAGGTCGTCCACCCGCACGTCGACACCGTCATCGAGACCGCCGAGGAGATCGAGCGCTTCCTCGACCTCGGCGACCACGGCATCGTCTTCGACACCGGCCACCTCGCCATCGGCGGCGTCGACCTGCTCGACTTCGTCGACCGCCGTGCCGACCGCATCGGCCTCGTCCACCTCAAGGAGGTGGTCATGGAGGTCGGTCGTCGGCTCGCCGCCGGTGAGGTCACGCTGTTCGACGCCGTGCGCGAGGGCGTGTTCCCCGCTCTCGGCGACGGCGACCTCCCCATCGCCGAGTCGATCCGCGCGCTGCGCGAGCGTGGATACGACGGCTGGTACGTGCTCGAACAGGACTGCGCCCTCACCGAGGGCGATCCCCCGCTCGACGGGGGACCACAGATCGACGTCCGGAGAAGCGTCGACTTCCTCCGCTCGCTCGACGCATGAGCGTCCCGAGCGAGCCGAGGTTGCAACCGCACGAGCTGGGGAGCTCGTGCCTCACACTCCGAGAGGGAGGAAACCCATGAGGAATTGGCGAGCGTTGCTCGGCATCCTGCTGGCGTTCACGCTCATCGCCGCGGCCTGCGGCGACAGTGACGACGACGACGGCGGCGATGACGGCGGCGACACCACCGAAGAGACCGCCGGTGGCGGTGACGAGGGTGGCGACGACGGTGATGACGGTGGCGATGACGCCGGCGACGACGGTGAGGACGTCGAGGCCGGTGGCGACGACGGCGGCGATGACGACGTGGCCCTCGACCAGGGCGGCGACCTCACGTTCCACATGATCACCCACTCCGACGACGGTCCGTTCTGGTCGGTCGTGAAGCGGGGTGCCGATCAGGCGGCTGCCGACCTCGGCGTGACCCTGGTCTGGCGGCCGGGCAACAACGACGCCCAGGTGATGGTGCAGGACATCGAGGCCGCCGTGGCCGAGGGTTCGAACGGCATCGCCGCATCACTGCCCGACCCCGATGCACTCGTCGGGCCGCTCCAGGGCGCGGTCGGCGCCGGCGTCCCGGTGATCACGCTCAACTCGGGCTCGAACGACTACCAGAACATCGGTGCGCTGACCCACGTCGGCCAGACCGAGGACATCGCCGGCAACGGCGCTGGTGAGCGCTTCAACGAGGCCGGCGCGACCAAGGTGCTCTGCGCCCAGCAGGAGCAGGGCAACGTCGGACTCGAAGAGCGCTGCAACGGTCTCGCCGAGACCTTCGGCGGTGAGACCATCATCGAGTTCGTCGGCCTCGACGCCGACACCACCGAGCAGCAGAACACCATCAACGCCGCGCTGGCCGCCGATCCCGACATCGACGGCGTGCTCGGCGTGGGTCCGGTCGTGACCCTGTCGGCGCTTCGCGCCGCCCAGGACCTCGGCCGCGACATCACCATCGGTGGCTTCGACCTGACGCCGGAGCTCCTCGGCGCCATCGAGGCAGGCGACATCGCCTTCACCGTGGACCAGCAGCAGTACCTGCAGGGCTACATGCCCGTGCTGCTCCTGTTCCTCAACGTCACCAACCAGAACACCCTTGGTGGCGGTCTGCCGATCCTCACCGGCCCGGGCTTCGTGACGCCCGACAACGCCGGTGAGGTCCTCGCCCTCAGCGAGGCCGGCACCCGCTGATCCTTCGGGATCGTTCGTGAGCTCGGAGGGGCCGGGGCGCCGGCCCCTCCGAGACCACGGTGGCCGCACCGCGGTCACACCCAACTGACCCACCACACTCGTCCGAGGGGGGACCTGTGAGCGATACGACGGCGTCGGACTCGACGTCGACCACCGAAGAACGCCCGGCGGCTGCGGCGCCGCCCGCCGACGAGCGATTGGCCTACCGCTCGGTCTTCCAGCGATTGTTCGTTCGGCCCGAGGTGAGCGCCATGATCGGCGCGATCGGCATCTGGACCGTCTTCTGGGCCGTCTCGAACACGTTCGGCACCGTCGGTCAGACGTTCGGCTGGCTCGACATCGCCGCCTCCCTCGGCATCATGGCGGTCGCCGTCTCGATGCTGATGATCGGCGGCGAGTTCGATCTGTCCTCCGGTGCCATGACCGGTGCGATGGGCATCCTGATCATCTACATCGTCAAGGACACCGGCGAGCTCGGCGGCCTCGGCATCCCCCTGGCCCTCGCCCTGCCGCTCTCGCTCGCCGTGGCGTTGGGCATCGGGTACCTGAACGGCTTCATGGTCGAACGCACCGGCCAACCCAGCTTCATCATCACCCTCGCGACGTTCTTCGCACTCCGAGGTCTGAAGCTCGGTCTCTCGAAGCGGGCCGTCGACCAGATCCAGATGGGCACGACCGACGAGGCGTCGGACTACGACTTCTTCCGTCCGTTCTTCGCTGCGGAGTGGCAGCGCAACGACCACCAGTTCGAGGCGCGGGACGTCTTCTACACCGCGTTCGTCCTGCTCGGGCTGGCACTGATCGTGCTCGCCGTCTGCGAGCTGTGGTTCCAGCGTCGCGACACGCTCGAGCCCGGCGGTCTCGCGCAGTTCCTCGGCGGGACCGCGGTCGCCGTGGTCGGGGTGATCCTGCTCCATGCCACCGACGGCGTCGGCGCCAACGTCGCCATCGCCGCCCTGATCTCGGTCGGCGGCCTCGCCGCCCTGCACGGCTTCGCACGCTGGCGCTACGAGCCGGTCGCCGAGCCGGGCACGATGCAGCTCGATCCCGCCATGCGGCGTCGCGTCGGCCTCGGTCTCGGCCTGGTCGTGGTCGGTTCAGCGATCGCGATGCTCATCGACTCGTCATCGGACGGCGAGCTCTTCTTCCCCTTCACCACCCAGGGCGTCCGGGCGATGCTGTTCGTCGGGATCTGCGCCGCCGGCATGACCGCGCTGGCGATGGCCTCCCAGAAGGCGCTGTCGGTCAACGCGGCCACCAAGTTCGTCGTCACGGCATCCATGGCGCTGGGCATGGCCATCGTCGCCGCCACGGTCTTCCTCGACTCCGCGGACACCAAGTTCCGCGGCGGGCTCTTCTCGGTCCTGCTCGCGATCGCCGTGTTGCTCTTCGGCTGGGCGGTGGTGTCCTCTCGCTTCACCGAGCGACGCTTCGTCGACCGGGCCGCCGACCGTCTCGGCAACCGCGTCATCATCGCCGGCGTCGTCGCGGTGGGCATCGGCATGGCGTTCCGGCTGCTCTTCACCGTCGAAGACGAGATCCTGGCCGGGATCCCGCCGGCCAAGACCTCCATCCGTGTGTTCTGGTTCGTCCTGTTCACCTCGGTGATGGTCTGGGTTCTCGCCAACACCAAGTTCGGCAGTTGGGTGTTCGCCGTCGGCGGCAACAAGGAGGCCGCTCGACAGGTCGGCGTGCCTGCGGCTCGGACCAAGACCCAGCTCTTCATGCTGGTGGCCTTCGCGGCCTGGCTGGTCGGCATCCTGATCGCCTTCCGGATCAACTCGATCCAGGCCAACACCGGCGATGGCGAGGAGTTCGAGTACATCATCGCCGCCGTCGTCGGCGGCACGTTGCTGACCGGCGGCTACGGCACGGCCTTCGGCGGCGCCATCGGCGCCTGCATCATGGCCATGCCACTGATCGGCATCTCGAGCGCCCGCTGGAACAGCGACTGGCGCTTCCTCCTCCTCGGCGTGATCCTGCTGCTCGCCGTGGTCTCCAACCGCTTCATCCGCCTGCGCGCCGAAGGGATTCGACGATGAACAGCGACGCCCCACTCCTCGAGCTCGATCAGATCTCGAAGTACTACGGCAACATCATCGCCCTCAAGGACGTCACCACCTCGGTGGCGGCCGGTGAGGTCACCTGCGTCCTCGGCGACAACGGTGCGGGCAAGTCGACCTTCATCAAGACCCTGGCCGGCGTCCACCAGCCGTCAGAGGGCACGATCCGGATGCAGGGCGACGAGGTCAGCTTCACCTCGCCTCGCGACGCCCTCGATGCCGGGATCGCCACCGTCTACCAGGACCTCGCCATGGTGCCGCTCATGTCGGTGTGGCGGAACTTCTTCCTCGGCTCGGAGCCCACCAAGGGTCTCCGCATCGACAAGAAGGCCGCCAAGGAGACGGCCAAGGCCGAGATGGCGAAGATGGGCATCGACATCCGCGACACCGAGCAGCCGGTGGGCACGCTCTCCGGCGGTGAGCGGCAGTCGGTGGCCATCGCTCGTGCGGTGTACTTCGGCGCCAAGGTGCTGATCCTCGACGAGCCCACCTCGGCGCTGGGCGTGAAGCAGTCCGGCGTGGTGCTGAAGTACATCATCGCCGCCCGCGACCGCGGCCTCGGCGTGATCTTCATCACCCACAACCCGCACCACGCCTATCCGGTGGGCGACCGGTTCATGATCCTGAACCGCGGCCGCAGCATGGGCAACTTCGCGAAGGAGGAGCTGCCCCGCGACGAGTTGGTGCGGATGATGGCCGGCGGCGCCGAGCTCGATCAGCTGACGCACGAGCTCGAGACGGCTCGCATCGACTGATCACCCTCCCTTCGGAGAACGACCCCGCGTGCTCGTCCTCGTGCAGCGCGCCCCGAGGTGCCCGAGATGACCAGCATCCTGCTCACCGACGAGCGATGGAACGACCTGCTCGACACGCGGCTCCGCCACCCCGAGCGGATCCGCCAACAGATCGCCGCGCGTCGTCGCCGACCCCTCCTCGGCGACGACGGCCACCTCTTCCTGGTGGCGGCCGACCACCCGGCCCGCGGCGCGCTCTCGGTCCGCGACGACGCGACGGCGATGGCCGACCGTCGCTCGTTGCTGGATCGGATCCTCGTCGCCCTCGAGAACCCGAGGGTCGACGGGGTCATGGCCAGCCCCGACGTCATCGACGATCTCGCCGTGCTGGGTGCCCTTGATGGTCGCATCGTGGTCGGCTCGATGAATCGTGGCGGGCTCCTCGGGTCGGTGTGGGAGCTCGACGACCGCATGACCGGCTACGACACCGAGTCGCTCGTCGCAGCCGGCTTCGAGGGCGGCAAGATGCTGCTGCGGATCGACGACGACGATGCCGGCACGCTGCCCACGCTCGAGGCCTGCGCCGCCGCCGTGAGCGAGCTGGCTGCCGCCGGGCTCATGGCGATGCTCGAGCCCCTGCCCTACCGCCGCGTCGACGGCAGGGCGAAGCTCGACCCCTCGGAAGACGCGCTCATCCGGGCGATCGGGGTCGCATCTGCGCTGGGCACCAGCACGGCCCACACCTGGATGAAGCTGCCGGCGACCGCCGACGTCGAACGGGTCATGGCGACGACGTCCATGCCCACGCTGTTGCTCGGCGGCGCGCCGGGGCCCGACCCGGAGGCGGACCGCCGGGCTTGGGCCCGAGCGCTCGCCGTCCCCCACGTGCGGGGGTACGTGATCGGCCGGTCACTGCTGTACCCACCCGACGGCGACGTCGCGGGTGCGGTCGGCGCGGCCGCTGATCTGCTCATCACCGCCATCGAAGCGAAGGAGGGCTGATGCGCGTGTTCTTCGATCGAGCGCCGCTCCCGGAGGCATTGCCGGAGCTCGACGACGCCCACGAGGTGACCGGGCCGGACCAGGCCGAGTGGCCGACCGCCCACGCCGCCATCGCCGGACCGGTCCGCTACGACGGTCCGCACATGGACCTGGCACCGGACCTGCGCATCGTCGCTCGAACCGGCATCGGCGTCGACGCCGTCGACCTCGACGCCGCGACGGAGCGAGGCGTCGTGGTGTGCAACACACCGGACGGACCGACGATCTCGACCGCCGAGCACGCGATCGGCCTGCTCTTCGCGGCGGCCAAGCGGATCGATCGCACCCAGGCCGACCTCCGCGCCGCCACCGGCGATTACACCGGCCGGAGCCCGGCCATCGAGCTGGCGGGCCTCACGATCGGCCTCGTCGGCTACGGCCGCATCGGTCGTCGCGTCGCGCAGATCGCCGAGGGCATCGGGATGGAGGTCGTCGTCCACGACCCGTTCGCCGAGGTCGACCGCCGCACGGCCGAGCTCGACGAGCTGCTGGCGAGCAGCGATGTGGTCAGCCTCCACCTCCCCCTCACCGACGACACCCGCCACCTGATGGACGCCGAGAAGCTCTCGCTGCTGTCCGAGGGCACGATCCTCGTCAACTGCGCCCGGGGTGGGCTCGTCGATCACGATGCGCTCATCGCAGCGCTCGACGATGGCCGGGTCGCCGTCGCCGCCCTCGACGTCACCGATCCCGAGCCGCTCCCGCCCGAGCACCCACTGCTCCATCGCGACGACGCCATCATCACGCCACACGTGGCCTCGGCGACGTTCGCCGGCCGCATGAAGATGTCGGTGGCCGCCATCCACGCGGTGAACGCCGTGCTCGCCGGCCGCACCCCCGACCACGTCTGCAACCCGCAGGTCCTCGACCGGATCGGACTCACATGAGCGCTCGCCCGACCGTCGGCATCGCCGTCATCGGTTTCGGATGGATGGGCCAGGCCCACAGCCGGTCCTACCTGCGCATCCCCACGCTCTTCCCCGACCGGCCGGCCGACCCCCGCCTCGTCGTCTGCGTCGACAGCGTCGCCGCCCGGGGCGAGGAGGCCGTCGACTCCTTCGGCTTCGCGTCGTGGACCGACGACGCCCACGCGGCGATCGCCCGCGACGATGTCGATGCCGTCATCGTCTGCACTCCGAACATGCTCCACGAGGAGCTGTGCGTCGCCGCCGCCGAGGCCGGCAAGCACGTGTTCTGCGAGAAGCCCGTCGGCGGGACGCCGGAGCAGACGGCCCGCATCGAGCGGGCTGCCCGCACGGCAGGCGTGATCACCGGGGTCGGCTACAACTACCGCTGGGCTCCGATGGTCCTCTACGCGAAGGAGCTCATCGACTCCGGCGCGCTGGGCGAGATCACCAACTACTCAGGCCGCTTCAACTCGATGTACGGCAGTGATCCCCTCGGCCTGCTGTCGTGGCGCTTCCTGGAGGACGAGGCCGGCTACGGCGTCTCGTCCGACATCCTCTCGCACGCCATGGACCTGGCGATGATGCTGGTGGGCGACGTCACCAGCCTCGTCGGCACCCGCCACACCTTCATCCCCCAGCGCCCGCTACCGCAGCCGGGCGAGGGAACCCACTACGACCGCGGCGCACCCGGTGACCCGACCGGTGCCGTCACCAACGAGGACTACGCGAGCTGCCTCGTGAGGTTCGAGAGTGGCGCACGGGGCATCTTCGAGTCGTCGCGATCGATGATCGGCCCACAGAGCCAGATGGCCTTCAGCGTCCACGGCACCGAGGGCGCCGTGTCGTGGAACTTCGAGACGATGAACGAGCTCGAGGTCTTCCTCGTCGACGACCGATGGAAGCACGACGGCTACACCACGGTGCGGGCCGGCGATCGCTATCCGTTCCACGGTGCCTTCGTGCCCGGCGACGCCAACCCGATCGGCTACGAGGACCTCAAGGTGATCGAGGCCCTCCAGTTCCTCGGCGCCGTCGCCTCGGGCGCCCAGCACGAGCCCGGGTTCGCCGAGGCGCTGCGGTACGTCAGCGTCCAGGATGCCCTGGTGCGCTCCTGGGCCACCGAGTCGTGGGAGGAGGTCCGCGATGTCGGACTCGATTGACACGCCCGGCCGGGGCCCCGGAGCCCCGCCCTCCTCCCGAGGTCCTCGCCCTGACGGGCTGCGGCCGGGCCGAACCGGGGGGCAACAGTGAGCGCACAGCCGGAGTTCGCCGGGAAGAGCGCCATCGTGACCGGTGGCAGCCAGGGCGTCGGCCGCGCCGTCGTCGAGCGGTTGCTCGCCGGCGGCCTCGAGCGGGCGCTCATCGTCGGCCGCGACCAGGCCAAGGGCGATGCAGCGGCCGCCGACCTGGGCGACGGCGTGAGCTTCGTCTCCGCCGACCTCTCGTCGGTCGAGGGCGTCGAGGCCGTGCTGGCCGCTGCGGACGACGCCTTCCCCGTCCCCCACGTGCTCGTGAACGCGGCTGCCCTCTCGGACCGGGGATCGGTCTGGGACACCGACGCCGCGCTGTGGGATCGGCTGCTGCACACCAACGTCCGGGCGCCGGGGATGCTCATCACGGGGGTCGCTCACCGGCTCCGCGCCGCCGGCTCGCCCGGCGCGGTCGTGACCATCGGGTCGGTCGCCGCGCACGGCGGCAGCGACTTCCTGTACCCGTACTCCACCTCGAAGGCGGCGTTGGCTGCGCTGACCCGCAACGCGGCCTACACGTTGATGCGCCACCGGATCCGGGTGAACCTCGTCCAACCCGGCTGGATCGACACGCCGAACGAGGATCGCGTCCAGCGTGAGCTGCACGACGCCCCGGACGACTGGCTCGAGCGGGCGTCGGACCGGCTGCCGTTCGGTCGTCTGATCGACCCCGCCGAGCTGGCCCGCACCGTCTGCTTCGTCGCCTCGGACGCCGCCGGCCTCATGACCGGCGCCGTGATCGACTACGACCAGTCCGTGCGGGGCGCGGGCGAGGCGCCGATGCCCCCACCCGGGCAGCTGCTCTGGGGAGAGCCCGAGGAGGCACGTCCGTGACCGAACTTCGCACCGCTGTCCTCGGTGTCGGCCGCATCGGCCGCATGCACGCCGACTACCTGGCCCACCGGGTCGAGGGGGTCGAGCTGACCAAGGTGTACGACGTCTTCGCCGAGGCCGCCACCGAGGTCGGCGGACGCCTGGGCGTCCAGGTCGCCGGCTCGGTCGCCGAGGCGCTCACCGACGTCGACCTCGTCGCGATCTGCACGAGCACCGACACCCACGTCGACCTCCTCGTCGCCGCAGCCGAGGCGGGCGTGCCGGTGTTCTGCGAGAAGCCGGTCTCGCTCGATCTCGGCCGCACCGACCGTGCCGTCGCCGCCATCGCCGATGCCGGCATCCCCGTCCATCTCGGCTTCAACCGGCGGTACGACCCCTCGCACCGGGCCGTCCGTGATGCGGTCGACGGCGGCACGGTGGGCGATCTCGAGCTGCTCCGCATCACCAGCCGCGATCCCGGTCCCCCGCCGATCTCCTACATCGAGACCTCGGGCGGGATCTTCTGCGACATGACGGTGCACGACTTCGACATGGCCCGATACGTGGCCGGGTCCGAGGTGGTCGAGGTCACCGCACACGGCGCCGTCCGGGTCGATCCGGCGATCGGCGAGGCGGGCGACCTCGACACCGCGGTCGTGGTGATGCGGCACGAGAACGGCACGATCACCACGATCGACAACAGTCGTCGAGCCGTCTACGGCTACGACCAGCGAGTCGAGGCCTTCGGGTCCGGTGGCATGGCCGCGTCGCACAACCATCACGACCACTCGACCTCGTTGTCGACCGCTGCCGGCACCTCCACCGCGCCGATGCAGCACTTCTTCCTCGAGCGGTACGCGCCGTCGTACCTCTCCCAGTGGGACGCCGTCGTCGAGGGCGTCCGTTCCGGGACCCCTGAAGTCACCGTCGCCGACGGCCGGGCCGCGCTCGTGCTCGGTCTCGCCGCCGGCCGTTCCGTCACCGAAGGCCGACCCGTCCGGGTCGACGAGTTCTGAGGTCAAGCATGGACACCGTTCGTCTCACCACCGCCCAGGCCATCGTCCGCTGGCTCGTGTCCCAGCGCACCGTCGTCGACGGCGAGGAGGTGCCACTGTTCCCCGGCGTCTTCGGCATCTTCGGCCATGGCAACGTCACGTGTCTCGGCCACGCCCTCGAGGTCGCCGGCGACGATCTGCCGACCTGGCGCGGTCAGAACGAACAGGGCATGGCGCTCGCCGCCGTCGCGTTCGCCAAGGCGAAGCGGCGTCAGCAGATCATGATCGCCACATCGTCGGTCGGTCCGGGCGCCACCAACATGGTCACTGCCGCCGCGGTCGCCCACGCCAACCGACTCCCACTACTGCTCTTCAGTGGCGACACCTTCACGACTCGGGCTCCCGACCCCGTGCTGCAGCAGGTCGAGCACTTCGACTCGCCGTCGACCACGGTCAACGACGCCTTCCGTCCGGTGGTGCGCTTCTGGGATCGGATCACCCACCCCGCACAGGTCGTGCACGCGCTCCCCGCTGCGTTGACCACGATGCTCGATCCGGCCTCGTGCGGTCCGGCGTTCATCGGACTCCCCCAGGACGTCCAGGCCGACGCCCACGACTATCCGGTGCGCTTCTTCGACACCGTCGTCCACGAGGCGCCACGACCGCGGGCTGACGTCAGCGAGCTCGACCGCGCCGCCGAGGTGCTGCGCAGTGCGGAGCGGCCGGTCGTGATCGCCGGCGGCGGCGTCCACTACTCGCTGGCCGAGGACACCCTGCGCGGGTTCGCCGAGCAGCACGGGCTGCCGGTCGTCGAGACTGTCGCCGGGAAGTCGTCGCTCGTCGCCGACCACGCCAACTACGTCGGACCGGTCGGCGTCACCGGCTGCGACGCTGCCAACAACGTGGTCGCCGCCGCCGATGTCGTGCTCGCAGTCGGCTGCCGCCTCCAGGACTTCACGACGGCCTCGTGGACGCTGTTCGACGACGACGTGACCATCATCGGCGCCAACGCCCAGCGCTTCGACGCGGTGAAGCACCGGTCCGTGCCGGTGGTCGGTGACGCCAGGGAGACGCTGGTGGCGCTCGGGGAGCGTCTCGGCGCCTGGTCGACGCCGGCCGCGTGGACCGCCCAGGCCGCCGAGGAGAAAGCCGGCTTCCTCCGGTACCTCGACGCGATCGGCTCCGACGACGCGACGACCGACAGCGGTGCCAACTCCTACGCCCAGGTCGTGCGGGCCGTGAACGATCTCGCCACCTCCGATGACTACGTCGTCGCTGCCGCCGGCGGGCTCCCCGGTGAGCTCAACAACGGCTGGTGGTCGAAGGGCGTCGCCACGTTCGACTGTGAGTACGGCTACTCGTGCATGGGGTATGAGATCTCGGGCGGCTGGGGCGCGGCGATCGCCAACCACGACGGTCCGGGCGACACGTTCGTGTTCACCGGCGACGGCTCGTACCTGATGATGAACAGCGACCTCTACGCCGCCGCGCTCGCCGGCCACAAGATGATCGTGATCGTGTGCGACAACGCCGGCTACGCCGTCATCAACCGCCTGCAGATCAACCAGGGCGGCACGCCCTTCAACAACCTCATCGAGGACTGCCGCTCACCCGAGCCGTTCACGGTCGACTTCGCCGCGCACGCCGCTGCCATGGGCTGTCGGTCGGAGTGGGTCGAGGACCTCGATGGTCTCCGCTCGGCCGTCGATCGGGCCCGGGCCGCCGACCGCACGTCGGTGATCTGCATCAAGGTCGACCAGTACACCTGGACCGAGGGCGGCGCGTTCTGGCAGGTCGGCGTCCCCGAGGTCTCGGAGTACCAGAGCGTCCTGGACGCCCGCGCCGAGCTCGACAAGGGCCTCGCCGACCAGCGCCTCGGCTGGTAGGCGCCGGAGGTGGTCGCCCCCGCCTCGTTCGCCCCCGCATCACCGGAGATCAGCCGCCCGTACCTCGGGGCACGATCCAGCGGGTCGGCTGACCGGTCACCTCGCTGATCACGTCGTAATCGTGTTCGTAGTGGAGCACCGTGGCGCCGAACGTCTCGGCGGTCGCCGCGATGACGAGGTCGGGGATCGGCAGCCGGTGATGGCCTCGTTCGGCCAGGAACCGTTGGACCTCCATCGCCCGATCCATGACCTCCTGGTCGCAGGGAAGCCACGGCAACGCATCGATGCCCGAGCGAAGAGTCTCGTAGTCGCGCGAGTTGCGAGCTGAGTAGAGGACCTCGAGCGCGACGACGTGGGTCGATGCGAGGGCTCCCTGGGAGAGCAGCAGCGCGAGGAGGTCTCGGGCCTCGTTGCTGTGCCGGCGCTGCTCGAGCGCCGACTTGTCAGCGAGGTAGAGCGGCGTCATCGCCAGGCGTGCTGCATGACCTCGTCATCCGAGAGATCCGCCGCCGCCCGGTCGAGATCATCGAGAAACGCGAGACGAGCCTTCCGTGCGGCGACCTCCGCGAGGGCGCGATTCACCGTCTCGACCTTCGTCGAGGTGCCCAAGACCTCCGCAGCGGCCGCAAGGTTGTCGTCGTCCACGTCGATCACCGTTCGCGTCATCGGGTCGCCCTTCGATATCAACCGAGCCACCAGATGATATCAAGCTCGGCCGGTACGACCGGCGCCCCACGAGGCACCAACCTGGGCCTCGAGCGATGACCGATCCCGAGCGTCTCGCCATCGTTCGGCGTCCAACGGCACCTCGCCGATCTCGAAGGCCGCTCGCAGCCGGTCCTCCTCGTGCCGGACCCGCTCGGCCATCTGCTCGTCGATGTGGCCGTCGGCGACGGCACGAGCGAGGTCGTCGGCGTCCTTGGTCCGCGCCGTCCCGTCCGGGGCGACCACCAGGTCGAGCACGAGGTCGACGGTGTCGAAACCGAGCTCGGTGCGCACCATCGGCGTCTGGAAGTTCACGTAGTACCCGGCGAACCGGTGGTCGCCGTCGAACTCGACGTCCAGGCAGTACCACTCGCCTGCCGGGAGGAGCCGGACCAGGCTGCCGCCGGTCCAGGTCGCCTCCACCGACACCCAGTCGCCCAGGTCGCGCACCGGACCGCCGTCGGGTGCCCGGGCGGCCCGGAAGTCCGTCCCGGCGGCGAGGTGGAGCACGCTGAGCGAATCGCCATCGACGAGCACACGCATCGGGATCGCCGTCATGACGGCGTCGCCCCACAACTCCCGGTACGTCACGATCTGCCCGGCTGCGAACCTCATGTGCGGGTGCGCCCGTCTCCGGTCAGAGCACCGCTCCGGCGTCGATGTCCACGACGTGGTTGAGCGAGCGGAGGGTGTACGCCTCGGTCATCGCGGCACCTCGCTCGTTGCCGGAGTCGAAGGTGCCGATCAGCGACATCGCACCCGAGAGCAGGTACAGCGCAGCTGTCCGGTAGTGGGCGATGGCGTCGTCGAGGTCGTACCCGCTCACGCCGAGCTCTCCGAGGCGATCCAGCCAACGCCGCAGCAGGTTCTCCCACTGGTCGGCGGCGATCTCGGTCGGGACGGAGTTCATCAGCAGGTACGCGATGTCGGAGGCGCCGCGGCCCTGCAGCGCGAGCTGGAAGTCGATGAAGGCGACCTCGTTCGACCCGTCCTTCGGGAAGAAGAAGTTGTCGAGCCGGGTGTCTCCGTGGATCAGGGTCCGCGGCCCACCAGCGGTCGCGTCGAGGATCTCCTCGAACCGGGGCTCCACCTGCAGCACGAGGTCGGTCGCGGCCGCCGGCACCCGATCCGCCCACTCGGCCACGAAGACGGGGACACCGGCGCGGTAGATGCCCGGCACGGCGGCCAGGTACGTCGGAGCGTTGGGGACCGGGAGCCAGTCGAAGCCCTCCAGCTCCGGCCGCTCCCACCACTGGGCGTGGAGCCCGGCGACGGCATCGACGATCGTCTCGGCCTGTTCGAGGGTGGCGCCGACGACCTGGTCGCCGACCTCGTAGTCGACCGACATGTCCTCCATGACGAGGGCGAACGGTCCCTCGGGATCCTGCAGCGCGAGGTGGCACGTCGGGCTGCGGAACGGGGCGTCGTCGACGATGTGCTCGAACATCGCGATCTCACGCTGGTAGAGCCCGAGCGCCTGCGCGACGGCGAGGTTGGCCGGCTCGGTGCAGGCGAGCTTCACCACGACCGAGCTCGGTGCGTCGCCATCGGCGGTGACGGAGACCCGAGCGAGCTGCCCGAAGATGCCGGTGCCCTCGCCGATGTCGGTCACCTCGATCGCCGTCACCCCAGGGACGCCGAGGGCCTCGTCGATCCACGGCGCGGTGATGTCGGTCAACTCGTGCGGGATCTCCATCCCTGCCCCTCCCCTGGAACCGAACGAGGAACCTAGCGCTCGTCCGGTGAGGTGGAGCGAACCCGGCGCGCTGGAGGCGAGTCCGTCAACGCTCGGTTCGGCGGTGCCCGTGCAGGAACGGCGGGATGTCCGTCGGGACCAGCGGCCTCGAGAACAAGAAGCCTTGGAGGCAGTGGCAGTGCTTGCCTGCGAGCCACCTCGCTTGGTGCTCGGCCTCGATCCCCTCGGCAACCGTCGCCAGGCCCATCGACTCGGCGAGTTGCAGCACCGCCGTGGTCACGGGCTCGTCCTCGCCCTCGACGATCCGGCTGGTGAAGCTCCGATCGATCTTCAGGACGTCCACCGGGACGTGGTGGAGGACGCTGAGCGACGACTGGCCGACCCCGAAGTCGTCGATCGCCAACCTGACGCCAAGGCAACGGATGGCAGCGAGCCGGTCGCCGACGCTGCTCGACCAGTCCGCGACAGCGGTCTCGGTGATCTCGACGACCACGTCGCTCGGGTCGATCCCGTGCCGATCGATGGCCGCACCGAGGATCGGGACGAGCTGTGGCGAGCCGAGCTGACGGCGCGACACGTTGAGGTTGAGGGCGATCCGCCCCATCCGCGGGTGCGCTGCCTTCCACTCGGCGAGCTGCCGGCAGCCCTCCTCGATGACCCACTCGCCGACCGGGACGATCAGCCCCGTCTCCTCGAGGTACGGCAGGAACACGCTCGGGGCCAGCACCTCCGAGCCGGGCGGCGTCCACCGCAGCAGCGCTTCGACGCCCTCGACCTCACCGCTCGCTGCCTCGAGGATCGGCTGGTAGAGAAGCGTGAACTCCATGTCCTCGACGGACCGACGGAGCCGCATCTGGAGGGCCAGCCGTTCCTCGGCGAGCTCCCGCATCTCGGGCTCGAACCGGACGACCTGCCCCTTCCCGCGCTCCTTGGCCTCGTAGAGAGCGGTGCCGGCATCGCGAAGGACGTCCTGTGCGCGTCCGTGAGCGGCGGCACCGCTCACGATGCCGATGCTCGCCGTCGTGTAGATCTCCAACCCCGCGACCGCGAAGGGGCGGCTCACCGCGTCGAGCAGATCCGCTGCCATGCTCTCGGCCGCTTCACCGTCCTCCCCGGCGAGGAACACGGCGAACTCGTCGCCTCCGAAGCGGCAGAGCAGGCCCTTGGAGCCCACCGCTTCACGAAGGCGTCGCGCCACCGTCACGAGCAGCTCGTCACCGGCGTGGTGACCCAGCGAGTCGTTGACGACCTTGAACGCGTCGAGATCGAGCGAGATGAGGGCGCCGGGGGCGCCGTCCATCGCCTCGACGAGCGCTCGTCGATTGGCGAGTCCGGTGAGGTCGTCGTGACGTGCCTCGTAGGTGAGACGTTCCTGGCGGAGGTGGTCCTCGGTGGTGTCCGCCGCCGAGCCGATGAATCGGAGGATCCGGCCGTCGACGCTGTGGGCGCGACCGGCGATCGTCAGCCAGCGACGGTCGACGCCATCGTCGATGGGGACCTCGCGTCGGAACGATCTCGCGGGATCCTGGCGAGCGAGCTCCATCTCGGCAGCCCCGAGCGCGCCCGCGTCGAGGGACATGTGCCGGGTCGCCTGCTCCCACGTGTACGGCTCCTGCTGGACCTCCATGCCGAACAGCTCGGCGCACCGCGGGGACAGGTAGAGCGTCCCGGCGGCGACGTCGAAGTCCCAGATGCCGTCCTGCGACGCCCTGGCCGCCTCCAGGTGTCGGAGCTCGCTGATCGCCAGCGCGTCGCGGACGCGCCGCGGCTCGGTGACGTCGGTCGAGAAGCCCATGAGCCCGACGACCTCGCCGTGGGCCCCGCGGATGGGAACCTTCGTCGTCCGGACGACGTCGATGCTCCCGTCCCGGCGTGTCTGCACCTCTTCCAGGTCGTGGACGGCCTCGCCCGTCGCCATGATGTGATCGTCGATCCGCCAGTACCGCTCCGCCTCGTCGGGCGGGTGGAAGTCGAAGTCCGACTTGCCGACGATCTCGTCGGCGGACTCGACGCCGAGGAAGTCGCACAGCGTCTGGTTGGCGGCCACGAAACGCCCCCGCCGGTCCTTGGTGAACATCGCGTTCGGGACGATGTCCATCAACGTCCGGGCCAGCTCGGCATCCCGGTTTCGCTGGTCGTCGCTCTCGGTGTCCTCGACGCGCTGGTCCCCGGTCAGCAGCGCGGTGATCTGGAGCACGCGGGACGACCGCGAGCCGACCGCGGACAGCCGCATCGCCACGAGCGGTCGCGAGGCACAGGTCAGCGAGACCGAGAGCCGCTGGTCGTGGGCCGTGTCGAGGCAGGCTTCGACGGCGGCCCGGAACCGACCTCGATCGTCGGCGTGCACCAGCTCGGCCACCGGTCGGCCGAGGATCTCCCATCCCCTGGGACTCGACCAGACGTCACGGACCCGCAGGTCGGCGTCCGTCCGGAGGCGGAGGTCGACGTCGTCCCGACCGCCGGCCTGATCGTCCGGGGCGGGTCGGGTCACGACCACACCCACCGAGTCGTCATGGGGCACAGTTCAGCATCGGACGACGTCTCCGCGTTGTTGAGGCCCTGCCACGCCGCGTGGGGGCCACGGAGTCACGCCTCAGGCGTCTCCGCAGGGCCCGCGGAACGGACGGGGACGATGGCATCGGCTCTGCTCCGGCACGACTCGACGAGCGTCGCGTTCGGGTCGTCGTTGTGCTCGACCCAACGGCGGGCGGCCGCAGCGTCGCGGCCGTGCGCGATGTGCCGGTCCACGAGGCGCTGCACCCGGATCGTCGGGTCGAGATCGAGGTGGACGACGACGTCGAGCAACGACCGGACGGCACTCCACGGACCGTCGTCCACGAGCAGATAGTTGCCCTCGACGACCACGATCCGCTCGCTCGAACCTACGTCGATCGCGCCGGCGATCGGCTCCTCCAGATCTCGGTCGAAGCGAGGCGCGAACACGGTCTCGTCCGGGCTCGGCGTCCGGAGTCGACGGAGGAGCGCAATGAAGCCGGCCGCGTCGAACGTGTGCGGTGCGCCCTTCCGATCAGCGGTGCCAGCGGCGTCGAGGACCGATTGGGCCAGGTGGAAGCCGTCCATCGGCACGACGACCGCACGGTCGAGCCGGCCGGCGAGCCAGGCCGCTGCGGTCGACTTCCCGACACCCGGCGGACCGGCGATGCCCACGAGGAAGCGGTCGGTTCCCGCTGCGGCCTCGCTGATCCGCTCGACCAGCTCCGAGAGCTCCATCACGGGTGGTTCGGGAGTCAGGTCGAGGTCGGACGAGCCCATAGGCTGACCATCGTGGCCCCCCAACCTGATCGGATCGAACTGCGCGCCATCCGCGCGGTCGGCACCATCGGCGTGCTCCCCGAGGAGCAGGCTCGCCCCCAACCGTTCGAGATCGACCTCGTCCTCGAAGTCGATGCCCGGTCCGCCGGCCGGACCGACGACCTGGAGCAGTCGGTCGACTACGGCGTCGCCATCGCTCTGGCCGTGAAGGTGATCGAGCAGGAAGAGACCCTGCTCCTCGAGCGGGTCGCCACCCGCATCACCGAGGAGATCCTCGGCCTCGCCCGGGTCGACGCGGTCGAGGTCGTGGTGCGCAAGCTTCGCCCGCCCGTGCCGGAGGACATCGCCTCGACCGGCGTGCGCATCCGGCGCACTCGGGCCGACCTCGCTCGTGCCCCGCGGCGTCCGACCGTCGCCTACGTCGCCATCGGTTCCAACCTCGGCGACCGACGAGCACACCTTCGGTACGCGGTCCGTGCTCTGCCCGACGTGGTCGCCGTGTCCGGCGTGTTCGAGACCGAACCCGTCGGAGGGCCCGAGCAGGGGCCGTACCTCAACATGGTCGCCAAGCTCGAGACCGAGCAGGACCCCTTCGAGCTCCTCGAGACCTGCCTCGCCATCGAGGCGGGCGCCGGACGGGAGCGCATCGTTCGCTGGGGAGCCCGGACGCTCGACCTCGACGTGCTCCTCTGGGGCGACGCGTCGATCGAGTCCGAGCACCTCACCGTGCCCCATCCCCGGATGTGGGAACGGCGCTTCGTGCTCACCCCACTGGCCGATCTCGCTCCCGAGCTGCTTCCCGATGGCTGGGAGGCGAACGTCGTCGACGGCGCGGTCGAGCGGGTGGACGCGCTCGAGCTCTGACCGGTTGCCGCCGTCCCGGTGGCGATGACCGCATCGATGTGCTGGCCTGACGGTCATGGTCGATGTGCATCCCGAGCTCGCTCGCGCCGTGAAGCGGATCCCGAAGATCCCCATCACGCCCCGTTCGATCAAGATCAACCGCCGGGTGTTCGGCTCGCTCGCCAGGGTCCTCGTCCGTGGCAAGCGGCCGGCCGACGGCGTCGCGATCGCCGACATGTCCGCCCCGGGCCCGAGCGGTGACCTCGCGCTTCGTGTCTACCGACCGCTGTCCGCTCCGACGCCTACCCCGGTGATCGCCTGGATCCATGGTGGCGGGCTGATCATGGGGACCCACGAGGACGACATCCAGCTGTCGAAGCTGGCCGACGCGACCGGCGCCACCGTCGTCTCGCCGGCCTACCGTCTCGCACCCGAGCACCCGTTCCCCGCGGCTCACGACGACCTCCTCGCCTCGATCGAGCACCTGACGAAGGAGCCAGACCGCTTCGGCATCGACCCGGAGCGGATGGTCGTCGGCGGCCAGAGCGCCGGCGGCGGTCTCGCGGCCTCGATGGCCCAGCTGCTCCGGGATCGGAGCATCCCGCTGCGCGGCCAGCTCCTCGTCTACCCGATGCTCGACGACCGGACCGCCGTGCGCGACGACATCGAGGCGACCGAGCACCCGGTCTGGAACAAGACCAGCAACCACACCGGCTGGGGCGCGTTCCTCCCCAACCCGCCGGGTGCTGCCGACCAGCCGACGGACTCGGTGCCGGCCCGCCGAGAGGACCTGAGTGGCCTGGCACCGGCGTGGATCGGCGTCGGGACGGCCGACCTCTTCCACGACGAGGACGTCGCCTACGCAGAGCGCCTCGAGGCGGCCGGCGTCGAGGTCACGCTCGACGTCGTCGACGGGGCGGTGCACGCCTTCGAGCTCCTCGCGCCCGATGCCGAGATCTCGAAGGCCTTCTACGAGTCGGAGTACGACTTCCTTCGTCGCGTCCTGCGCTGAGCGCCGTCAGCCGTCCACGACGGAGATGGCGGCACCCGGACACACCTCGGCGGCCTGCTCACCGTGGCGGAGGTCGTCCTCGCCCTCGATGACGGAGCGAAGGACCTCGGCGACAGACCCGTCCTCCGACCAGTCGAAGTGGTCGGGGTGGTTGTAGATGCACTCGCCTGACATGACGCAGCTGCCGGCGTCGATCACGATACGACGGCTCACCACTCGATCCAGAGCTCGTCGGGGGCGCGGAACCCACCCGTGTCCGGGAATCCACCTCGGAGTCCGGCGTGCTCGGGGTACTTGGGGCGAGGATCACCCATCAGCTCGACGAGCCGCTTCGAGGCGATGACAGCCTCCTGTCGGGCCATCCGGTAGCCCATGCAGAAGTGCTGCCCGACGCCGAACCCGAGGTGCCCGGGCAGGTCGCTGCGGTACTTCGCCGATCGGTTCTCCGGGCCCATGTGGAGATCGGTGCGGTGGATGTCGAAGGTGTCCGGATCGGCGAACACGCGCGGGTCCCGGTTGCCGGCGGCGAGGTAGAGGGTCACCATCGCGCGGCGAGGCAGCACCTTTCCCCTGACCTCGATCTCCTCGGTCGTGTAGCGGGTCTGCGCGTGCACCACCGGATCGAAGCGCATCATCTCGGCGAACACGTGCTCCCACAGGTCGGGTTCGGCCTTCACGTCCTCGAACTGGTCGGGCCGGGTGTAGAGCATGTGGAACCACATGTCGGCGATGGCCTTGTCGGTGGTGTCGCCACCCGCCGCGAGGAGGAGCGCGATGAACCCCTTCACCTCGTCGTCCGACATCGACTCGCCGTCGAGCTCGGCCTCCACGAGTCGGGTCAGCAGGTCGTCGCCCGGGTTCCGACGCCGGTCGTCGATGATCGGACCGAAGTACTCCCACATCTCGTCACGCGCCCGCATGCCCCGGGCGACCGACTCCGCCTTCGGTGACAGTCCGGCGATCAGGTCCTGATACCAGCCGACGAATCGCGGCTCGTCCTCCCTCGGCAAGCCGAGCATGTTCGAGATCACGCGGATCGGGAACTGCGTCGAGATCTCGCTCACGAGCTCCATCTCGCGGGAGTCGCCATGACGGTCGATCAGCTCCTCCACGATCTGCTCGATCACCGGGATGAAGGCGTTCAGCCCCTTGCCGACGAACTGGTTGGCCACGATGTTGCGCATCCAGCGGTGCCGGTCGGAGTTGCCGTACTCGAGGATGTTGGGGCCGAACGGATGCCCCGACCCGAACTCGTACAGGCCGTCCGGTTCGTAGAGCGCCCGGTCGAAGGACTCGTTGTCCCGGAAGGCGGCGAGCACATCCTCGTAGCGGCTGATGATCCACCGGTTGTGCACGCGGTCCCGGAAGACCGGGAGCTCCTCGCGGAGCCGTTCGTAGGTCGGGAACGGATCGACCTCGAACTCCTCGCGATCGAACACGTGCGGATCGAACGGCTTCACGATCGCCTCCCCTCACCCCGGGGGCGAGTCTCGCACGAGCGGCTGGGTCGCTCAGCCGGCGCGCACGACCACCGTCTTCGCGGCCAGGTCACCGAGCCGCTGGTTTCGCTCGGTGACCGCCGCCGTCACGAAGCCCACGAGATAGAGCAGCGGGAGGCCGTCGACGACTCGGAGCACGTTGCGGACGATCACGCCGCCGGCGGTCGGCGTGCCGCCGTCCACGGTCGCCACCCGGAGACCGAGAGCGAGCTTGCCGGGCGATCCACCGAGCGCCAGCTCCGCGGCGCCGTGGTAGGCGATCACGATCGCGATCCACAGCAGGAGCGGTCCTCCGTTCAGCCGCACGTCGAACGAGCCGTCACCGCTCGACGTGTCGCCCAACAGGACGGCGACGGCGCCGAGCGGAACGAGGTCGATCAGTGCAGCGCTCACCCGTCGACCCAGCACGTTCTCACCCTCGGCCATCGTCGGAGTGTGCCAGGCAGCGGCCGACCCGATCAGGGCAACGGCAGGTAGATCGGCTCCCAGGCGACCGCGCTGATGCGGGCATCGATCTCGTCTGCGGACAGCTCGTCGGCGAGGCCCTCGGCGACGGCCTGACGGCCGACCGCCTTCGCGACGGCGTCGGCGACCTCGCGACTCTCCTTCACGGGCGGCAGGAGGCCCTTGCCACGGCCGCCGGCGGCCGGCGACATGTCCGCGACCGCGTCGGCAGCGGCGGTGATCATGCCGTCGGAGATCCGGCGGGCGCCGACCGCCCGGACGCCGAGACCGATGCCCGGGAAGATGTGGACGTTGTTGACCTGCGCGATGTGGTGCGTCGAGGCTCCGTGGGCCACGGCATCGAACGGCGAACCGGTCCCCACCAGACACCGACCGTCGGTCCAGGCGATGACGTCGCTCGGCAACGCCTCGATGCGCGGGGTCGGGTTCGACAAGGGGAGCACGATCGGGATCTCGACCCCGGCGGCCATGTCACGGATCACCTCTTCGGTGAAGAGACCCGGCTGACCGCTCACGCCGACGAGCACGTGCGGCCGGACCGACGACACGACCTCGCCGAGGGTGACGTCGCCGTCGGCGTCGCGGCCGAGGTCCTCGAGCTCCGCGACCGGGCGGGCGTATCGACGTGCAGCCTCGAGCGGGATCTCCTGGTCCTCGTGGACGAGGCCCTCGCGGTCGACGAGCCAGACCTGCCGCACCGCCTCGTCCTCCGGCACACCCCGACCGGTCAGGCTGCAGACCACCTGATCGGCGATGCCGGTACCGGCGGAACCGGCGCCGACGATGACCATCCGGAGCTCCTCCAGCGGCGTGCCGGTGGCGAGCATCCCCGAGCGGATGGCGGCGTAGGTGACGGCTGCGGTGCCCTGGATGTCGTCGTTGAACGAGCAGACCCGCTCACGGTGTCGATCGAGGAGCCGGCGGGCGTTGCGCTGCGCGAAGTCCTCCCACTGGAGCAGCACGTTCGGCCAGCGGTCGGCGACGGCATCGACGAAGGCGTCGACCAGTCGGTCGTAGTCGTCGTCGCGGATGCGGTTGTGGCGCCAGCCGAGGTAGAGCAGGTCCGACAGCAGCACCTCGTTGTCGGTGCCGGTGTCGAGCAACACGGGCAGCGTGCGGGACGGGTCGATGCCGCCGGCGACGGTGTAGAGCGCCAGCTTCCCGATCGGGATGCCCATGCCACCGGCACCGAGGTCGCCGAGGCCGAGCACGCGCTCGCCGTCGGTCACCACGATCACGTCGATCTCGGCGTCACCGATCGCGTTCTCCAGCAGCTGCGGGACACGGTTTCGGTCGGCCCACGTGATCGTCAGGCCGTGCTCGCGGCGGTAGGTGCGCGAGAACTCCTGACAGGCCAGCCCCACCGTCGGTGTGTAGATGATCGGGAGGAGCTCCTCGAGGTACTCGGCGAGGAATCGGTAGAAGAGCACCGAGTTCCGACCCTGCAGCTCCCGCAGGTAGATGTGCCGCTCGAGGTCGGTGTGCTTCGCGTCGTAGGCCGTCCGCGTCCGGACGATCTGAGTCGGCAGCGTCTCGTAGGCGGGGTGGAGCAGCCCACGGAGGCCATAGCGGTCGCGCTCGTCCTCGGGAAAGGCGGTCCCCTTGTTGAGGAAGCGATCGAGCAGCAGCTCACGCCCGTGGGGGATGCGGTCTCGCGAGCCGAGCGCCCGTGGCCGCCGACGCTCGTCCTGATCGGCTGTCATCGACTCAAGAGTCGACCACATCGCCGCCCGCGCGGGCGCGACCCCGAGCCGCCTCGGCGACGCGGACCCGGTCGGGGTGGTGGACTCGGCCGTACTCGGGGTCACCGTCGATCACGAGATCGAGCAGCAGCGCGTGATCGTCGGTCTCCTTCCACGGCAGAGCGATGTAGATGGGCAGCTCGAACACGCGGAGGCGATCGAGGTCGCGGTAGACCCGCCGCTGGTAGACGAAGCGCTGCTCCCACGGCCAGTCGTGCGGGGCGAAGCCGGTGCCGGGGTCGATGACGACCAGGTCCCGGATCCCGTACCGATCGGCCTCGACGAGCCGGTCCTCGAAGAACCGCAGGATCACGTCGACCGGGTCGGTCTCGGCGACCACCTCCATTCGCAGGGGGTCGGGTCCGGACAGGAACGGCAGCACCACCGGGCAGCGGTGCTCGGCGACCAACTCCATCATCTCCGGCTGCTGGAGGCCGTCGGCCGCGTTCAGCCACGGCACGCCGAGCTCGAGCGACCGACGCGCGGTCTCGGGCCGCCAGGTGTCGACGCTGATCGGGACGTCGTAGCTCAGCAGGCGAGGCAGGACGGCCTCGAGCCGGCCCCACTCCTCGTCGACGGTCGACTCACCTGCGGCGAAGGTCGAGCCCTGCCCGCCGACGTCGAAGCCGAACGCGCCGTTGTCGAGCAGCCAGTCGGCTCGCCGGGCCGCCTCGTCCGCGTTGGCGACGATCGACTCGGTGTGCAGGGAGTCCGGGGAGGCGTTGATCACGCCGAACAGCTCCATGGTCGCCGGAGGATAGGAGAACGCGGGCGAAACCCGGCATCTACCCGATGCCGGGCCGCACGTCCCGGTGGAGCGTGGAGGCATGACCGATCTCTCCGTGACCCCCTGTCGCTCCCGGGACGAGTGGTCGCTCGCCGCGTCCGTCGTGACCGAGTATCTCGACTGGCTCGGCCAGGCCTCCGGCGTCGGCGATGTCGCTGCTGTCCAACCCAAGGCGGCCGCCGAACGCACGAACCTCGCCTCGGTCTACGGCGGCCCGGACGATGCCTTCTTCCTCGCCCGACGAGAGGCCCGTGCCGTGGGCGTCGTCGGTGTGCTGCTAGTGGACGCACGGAGCGTCGAGATCGCGCGGCTCTACGTTCGCCCGGCGGCGCGAGCCGCCGGCGCCGGTCGCCGGCTGGTGACCGCGGCGCTCGATCACGCTCGTCGGGTCGGCGCCGAACGCGTCGTCTTGGACACCCACGGCACCGTGATGCCCCGCGCGGTGGACCTCTACCGCACCTTCGGCTTCGTCACGACCGACGAGCCGTCCGCCATCCCGGTACGAGGTGCGCTGCGGATGGTGCTCCCGCTGGCCGCCTGAGCGCGCTCGGCTGGCGGCCCCGCCCCCGACACGGCACGATGGCGCACGGGGAGGAGGGGATCGATGGCTGAGCAGGTCCCGTTGGTCGACTACCTGGTGCTGGGCGACGAACCACACCTCGTGGCCCGACAGTGCACGAGCTGTGGCGCTCGGTACTTCGATCGCCGCAACGCCTGCGCTGGGTGCTTCGCCACCGAGTTCACGACCGTGCCGGTCGCGACCGAGGGTGAGGTGAAAGCGTTCACCATCGTTGCCCACGCTGCGCCGGGGATCCCGACGCCGTTCGTGGCAGCGGTCGTCGACTGCGACGGCACGAGCGTGCGGGCGAACCTCGTCAACGTCGAACCCGACGACGACCACGTCTCGCTGGGCATGCAGGTCCGCCTGACCACCTACCCCATGGGCGCCGACGACGACGGCGTCGAAGCGATCGCGTTCGGTTATGAGCCCGTGTAGGGCCAGGGCCCGAGCGGCCCGGCGAGCGAGCGGATGCGGCGGGCCGACGAAGTCGGCGCAGAGCATCGAGGAAGCTCGCCCAGAGCGGAAGAGATCGGCCCGAGCGGCCCGGCGAGCGAGCGGATGCGGCGGGCCGACGAAGTCGGCGCAGAGCATCGAGGAAGCTCGCCCGGAGCGGAAGAGATCGGCCGGAAGAGCAGGAGAGCGAACACATGGCTGACGACGTCTGGATCCTCGGGATCAACATGACCAAGTTCGGCAAGCACCCCGACCTCGATGCGGTCGACCTCGCGGCGCAGGCCTCCATGGCCGCGCTCGCCGACGGCTCCGTGACGATGGCCGACATGGGTGTGCTCGCCGCCGGGAACCTCATGGGCGGCGGCGGCCTCGGCCAGCAGCTGCAGAAGCAGATCGGTCAGACCGGCATCCCGGTCTACAACGTGGCGAACGCTTGCGCGACCGGCGCCACGGCGCTCCGCACCGTGATCATGGCCATCAAGGCCGGCGAGTGCGACATGGGCCTCGCCGTCGGCGTCGAGAAGCTCGCCGGCGCCGGCCTCCTCGGTGGCGGCGGCAGCAAGAAGTCCGACGGCAAGCAGTGGGAGCCGTCCGGTCGCTTCGGCGCAGTGGCCCCGACCGACGGCCGCATCGGCACGGCCACGATGCCCGGTGTGTTCGCCCAGGTCGGCATGGAGTACGGCCACAAGTACGGCGGCACGACCTTCGAGCTGTTCGCCCGGATCAGCGAGAAGAACCACGGGCACTCGACCCTCAACCCGCTCGCGGCCTACACGAAGCCGATGAGCGTCGAGCAGATCATGGGCGACGTGATGATCGCCTACCCGAACACCCGACCGATGTGCTCGGCCAACTGCGATGGCGCCGCTGCCGCCGTCGTCGTGAGCGACGCCAAGCTCAAGACGCTCTCGCTCGAGCAGCAGCGTCGTGCCGTCAAGGTGTCCGCCTCGGTGCTCACGTCCGACCCCTGGACCGAGTCCTGCCAGGTGCTGCCCGACGTCAACACGCTCACCCGCAACGCCGCGACGCAGGCGTACGAGCAGTCGGGGGTCGGCCCCGACGACCTCGACCTCGTCGAGCTGCACGACTGCTTCGCCACCGCCGAGCTCGTGCACTACGACAACCTGATGCTCTGCGAGGAGGGCGGCGCTGTGGACTTCTTCGACTCGGGCGCCCCGGGCCGAGACGGCCGCATGCCGGTCAACGTGTCGGGAGGGCTGCAGTCGAAGGGCCATCCCATCTCGGCCACCGGCATCGCCAACATCTGGGAGGTGTGCCACCACCTCCGTGGCGAGGCCGGTGACCGCCAGATCGAGGGCGCCCGCGTCGGGCTCGCCCACGTGATCGGCCTCGGCTCCGCCTGCGGCGTGCACGTGCTGGAGAAGTCAGCCGCGTAGCGGCCCGCCGTCACGCCCAGCGCTGGATATGAGACGGCCCGGCCGCAGCCCGTCAGGGCGAGGACCTCGGGAGGAGGGCGGGGCTCCGGGGCCCCGCCCGGGAGTGTGAGACGCCACGATCATGACGCCGGCGGTGATCCGGCGGTCCTCGCGGCAAAGGCCGAGCTGCGCGAGCGGGCGTGGGCGGCGATCGTCGATGCCGGCGCCGGACGGTTCCCGGCACCGACGGGACGCATCCCGAACTTCGTCGGAGCCGAGGCGGCCGCCGAGCGCCTCCGCTCGCTCCCTGCCTGGCGGGCGGCGCGAACGATCAAGGCCAACCCGGACTCGCCGCAGTGGCCGGTGCGCCAGCGCGCGCTCGAAGACGGCAAGACGGTCTTCATGGCCGTGCCGCGCCTCGCCGAGGCCGATCCGTTCTTCCTCCTCGACCCGGACGAGCTGGCCGACACGCCCCGTGCGGCGAGCTCGATCAAGGGCGCGAGCCGCAGCGCTCGGACGATCACGGTCGCCGAGCTCGAACCGGTCGACCTCGTCGTGACCGGCTGCGTGGCGGTGAGCGCGGACGGCGCCCGCCTCGGCAAGGGCGGTGGCTTCTCGGACCTCGAGTACGCCATTGCCTGGGAGGCCGGGTTGATCGGTCCCGACACGGTGGTCGTCACGACCGTCCACGAGTCGCAGCTCGTCGAGGACGGGGCCATCCCACTGGCCGACCACGACATCCGCCTCGACCACATCGTCACGCCGGACCGGATCATCGACTGCGCCAGCGACCAGCGACCAGCGACGGCGATCCGGTGGGCCGAGCTGACCGAGGCGAAGATCGCCGCCATCCCCGTCCTGGCGTCCATGGCCGCTCGAATCCGCTGAGCAACCGAACCCCCGCGCAACGATCGTCGCCGGACGAATAACGTCAGGACGTGGAGCCCTGGCCGATCGTCGGACGGCAGTCGCTGATCGACGAGTCCCTCGCCCGGCTCGGACCGGAGGGAGCCGGCGTCCTGCTCCTCGGCGAGGCGGGTGTCGGCAAGACCCGACTGGCCCGCGAGCTGGCCGAGCGACTCGAGACCGACGGGAACGTCGTCGCCCGCGTCGCCGGAGACCAGTCGGCCTCGACGATCCCCCTCGGCGGCCTCAGCCACCTGCTGCCGGCCGACGTGGCCCGCCGCTCGATGGTCGACGGTCGAATCGAGCAGAGCAGCATGTACCACCTCGCGCGCGCCGAGATCACCGCCCTCGCCGGCGGTGGCCGACCGGTGATCGTCGCCGATGACGCCAACTGGCTCGACGAGCTCTCGCTCGCCCTCCTCGGCCAGCTCGCCCGCGGCGGCGAGATCACGCTCCTCGCCACGATGCGGGGAGCCGTGCCGCCGACCGGCACCCTCGAACGCCTGGTCAGCGACGGCGCGCTCGCCTCGCTGACCGTCGCGCCACTCGACTTCGACGACCTGCGGGAGCTGTTGCGCCGGGCCCTCGGCCCGGTCGGCGAGGGCCTCGTCGCCGACCGTCTCTACGAGATGAGCCGCGGCGTACCCCTCTACATCCGCGAGCTCGTCGAGTCCTCGATCGCCGCCGGCACGCTGGACCTCACCGAGGGCCGGTGGCGCCTCACCGGCTCGTTGCGTCCCTCCGATCACCTGACCGACCTCGTCGAGTCCCGCCTGCGGACGCTCGACGCCCACGAGCGACGGGCGTTGGAGGCCATCGCCGTCGCCGGCCAGCTGAGCATCGGCATCGCGGCTGCCATCGCACCAGCGACGGTCCTCGAGGGGCTCGAGGCGCGTGCCCTCATCCAGATCCAGCCGAGCAGGCGCCGCCAGATGGTCGGGCTCGCCCACCCGCTCCACAGCGAGGTGCTCCGGTCCCAACTGCCGGCACTGCGCGCCCGGGCACTTCGGATCGAGCTGGCCGATGCGTTGGAGGCAACCGGGGCTCGGCGGCGTCAGGACCCGATGCGCATCGTCGACTGGCGGATGGATGCAGGCGTCGAGGTCGCAGCTCCGTCTCTGGTCGAGGCGGCGCGACTCTGCCTCGCCGCGCATGATCACGACGGGGCGGAGCGCATGGCCCGCTCGGCGTGGGCGGCCTCCGACGATCCGGACGCCGGGGTCGTCCTCCTGGTCGCGCTCAGCCGGAACAACGAGATCGACGATGCCGAGGCGCTCGGACGGGAGCTCACGGCGCGGGATCTCACTCCGGAGCAGCTCGTCACGGTCGCCCGGCTGAGGGCGACCAACCTGCTCTTCTGGAAGGGCTCGATCGACGCACCCACCGTGATCGAACAGGCGCTCGAACGGCTCGAACCGTCGCCCGAGCGCGAGCGACTGCGGGCGCACCTCGTCGAGATCCTCACCAACATCGGCTGGCCCCGACGGGCCCTCGAAGCGGCGGACGGGGTCGTGCTGACCGACACGCCGTCGGTCCAGGTCGAGCTCGCCGGTGCACGTGCGATCGCGTCGAGCATGGTCGGACGACCGGACGAGGCGCTCGCCTCGGCCGACGAGGGTCTGGCGATCGTCGACGCCGATCGATCGGGCCGCTACGAGCATCGGTCCTGGTTGACCAACAACCGCATCATCGCCCTCACGTTCGACGGTCGCCCGCACGAGGCGGCCGACTTGGCCGAGACGGCGATGCGTTCCGCGGTCCGCCGTCGCGCCCGCACCGCGGCGCTCTGGTTCGCTCACTGGCGCTCGTGGGTGGCGTTCCACCTCGGCGAGGTCGACGTCGCCATCGAGCACGGCGCCGAGTTCGCGTCGTGGTCGAAGGAGGCAGGTCACTGGACGAACGAGCGCTGGTCGGTCTCGATCGTCGCGAAGGCCCACCTGCTCCGAGGTGACCGAGAGGCAGCCCGTCCGTGGGTCGAGCGCGCCCTCGAGCTCGACTTCGGCGAGCACGGGCTCTTCCACCCCGACATCGACCAGGCCATCGTGTGGATGGCGCTCGCCGACGGCCGGATGGACGACGCCCTGGCGCGGCTCCGGGGCAGCGTGGCCGTATCGAGCGAGCGCGGCAAGGTGATGTTCGAGGCGTTCCACCAGCACGACCTCGTCCGCATGGGTCGGGCTCGGGAGGCGGCCCCGCGGCTCGCCGAGCTGGCAGCCGACACCTCGAGCCCGTTGCTCGGTGCGCTGGCCGACCTCGGGGCCGGGCTGGCTGATGGAGACGACGCCACGATCGCTGGAGCAGGGAGTCGACTCGAGTCGATGGGCTTCGTGTGGTTGGCGGCCGAAGCCGCCTCCCTCGAGGCGCAACTCCTCGACGACCAGGGCAAGGGACGGTCGGCGACGGCTGCGGGCCAACGCGCCGACCGGCTCGGAGCGCAGATGGGTGGTCTTCGCACCCCGCCGATGCGGCGGGGCGACACCGTGCCCCTGACGCCGCGAGAGCGTGAGACCGCCCTGCTCGCGGCGGAGGGGCTCGCCAGCAAGGAGATCGCCGGCCGGCTCTCGGTGTCGGTCCGGACCGTCGACACCCACCTCGCCCGCGTGTACGTCAAGTTGGGGATCTCGGGTCGCAGCGAGCTCGCGGAGGCGCTCGACCCCAGATGAGCGGCCTGCGAAGTCCTACGTAGTCGTCGCCGCGCACCCGTACGTAGTCATCACCGATTCGGGAGAACACCCGAGTCCGGATGATGACGACATGACCCGCCCATCCGCTCCGATCGTCGATCCGCTCCTCGACGATGTCGTGGCCGAGGCCCTGCTCCGACGCGGCCACCGGCCGGCGCGCATCGCCGTCGTCGGGCGCGGTGGCCGACCGCTCGCCCGACAGCTCTGTGAGCGACATCCCGACGCCACCGTCGTGTCCGCCGCGACCGAGGACGATCACCCCACGGTCCGCCTCGTCGCCGACGGTCCCTTCGACCTCGTCGTCGCGTGCCCGCTGGCGCTCCGACCTTCCGAGACGCTCGCCGTCTGCCGAGCCTCGCTCGTCGATCGCGGCCTCGCGATCGCTCTCGTCGACCTCGACGACGACCGCCTCGCCGCCGCCGCGGCCGTCGCGGGCTTCGACGTCGAGACGCACCACCTCAACGACCGACGCGTCCTCGTCGCGATGCGGCCATGACCCCGGAGATGCCCACGATGCCGACCCCACAGATCGCCACACCGCTGACCGCCGCCCTGCAGCCCCTCGCCGACGCCGTACTCGGCGGGATCGGCGGCCGGACCACCCGCCTCGTGGTCGAGCTGCCCGGAGGCGAGCACCGCCGGACCACGCTCGACGCCCTCGCCGCGGTGACCGCCGAGGCCGGCGCCCGGCTCGTCGTCGTCCGCGGCCGCGTCGGCGATTCCGACCTCGCCTACTCATCGCTGCTCAGCCTCATCGAGGACCTCGACGAGCACGTCGCCGAGCTCCCGGCGGAGGAGGCCGCGAGCCTGCGAGCCGCCGCTGCGCTCCGCGAGGGTGACGTCGATCCGCGGGCCGCGCGGACCGGACTCCGGCGGCTGCTGGTCGGCGCCACGGCGGCCCGACCGCTCGTGCTGGTCGTCGACGGCGCGGAGCTCGTGGACGACGCCAGCTCCACCCTGCTGGCCTTCGCGCTCGCCCGCATCGACGACGCACGCCTGGCTTCGATCGCCATCGTCGCTCCCGGCACCACCGACCACCGGTTGGCCCACGGCGCAGACGAAGCGCTCACCCTCGGCCCATCCGATGCGAGCGAACGAGGCCCGACCCCGATCGCCGAGGCGCCCGAGGACGCCGACGATCGAATCGCCACGACCGTCGCTGCGCTCCCGACGAGCCACGTGCTGGGCCTCGCCGTGGTGACGGCGGACGCCACGAGCGACCTCGCCGTCGTCACCTCGGCGTCGACCGCCCTCACGGGGTCTCGGACGGCCTTCGACGAGCTCGTCGAGGGCGGATTGGTCCGGGTCCGAGGCGTCGCGGTCGCCCTCGCCCATCCGGCGGTCGGTGGCACCGCGTACCACCGGCTGAGCCCGGCGGAGCGACGTCGGGTGCATCACGCGCTCGCCACCGCCATGACCGATCCCCGGTACGCCGAGGCCCGCACGTGGCAGCTCGCCGCGGCCGCCGAGGGGCACGACGACGACGTCGCCGCCGCGCTCGACACGATCGCCGGGGGTGCTCGCCGCCAGGGTCGGCTGGCCACGGCCGCGATCGCCAGCGCGCAGGCCGCCGACCTCACCAGCGAGGAGGCCGAGCGCCTCGGGCGGACCATCGCCGCCCTCGGTGCCTGGACGGGCCAGGGGGACGTCGCTGCGCTCGGTCGAGCGCTCGACGCGCCCTTCCACGACGGGGTCGCCCTCCGCGTCGCCCGGAGCGCCGCGATGCGGTGGCTCCACGGCGAGGCCGCTGCGGTCACCGAGCTGCGAGCGGCCGCCGGTCAGGCGACGGCCGCGGAGCGTCCGGTCGTGGACGCGCTCTTCGCCGATGCGGCGTACGCGAGCGGCCAGGGCCGCACGGCGGTCGACGTGGCCGGCGAGGTGCTCCGACAGGTGGACCGAGGCCCGGCCGCCGAGCTGGCCGGAGCCATCCTCATCCTCAACGGGCAGGTCGAGGCCGGTCCGTACCTCGAGCACGAGACCCAGCCCGTCGGCGCCGACGCCCACTCGCTGGAGGTGCGCGCGGCGATCCGCCGGGCCGAGGTCCACCTCCGCTACGGCGAGCTCGACCGCGCAGAACGGGCGCTGCCGGGTGCCGTCGACGGAGCGACGGCCTGGGATCCGGCCGAGGCCGTGGCGCTTCGTGCCCGCATCCTCGGTCTCCGCGCCGAGCCCGTCGCTGCGACCCGCCTGCTCGACGCCGCGCTCGATCGCCTGCCGAGCGACTCGCAGGTCGCACGGGCCGTCGTGGCCCGCGAACAGGCGCACGCACGCTTCCTCACCGCCGACGTCAGCGACGCCGTCGCCGCCCTCGACCGGGTCATCCCGCTGTTCGAGCAGCTCCGCATGGCTCGCCAGGAGGCATCGGCCCGTCACACCGCCGGGTGCCTGGCGTGGTCGATGGGACGCATCGACCAGGGCCTGCGCAACCTCGCTCGCGCTCGACAGCTCGACCCCACGGGCCCGGTCGCCGACCTGGTGATCGCCCTCGTCGAGAGCGGCCGGGCGAAGGACGCCACAGCGTGGCTGGAGGCGGCCGAGGACGGGTCTCGCCAAGCGACGCCCACGCTCGACCTCGTACGGGCCCGCGCCACGCTCGCCGCCGACGACGGCCTCATCGAGGCGATGCTCGCTCGGCTGCGGGACCGCGGTCCTGCGCTCACGCTCGCAGAGGTCCTCATCGACGCCACAGCCCGACATCACCGGAGCCGTCGGTGGGACGACGTGCGATCCACCGCGGTGGAGGTCGCCCGCCTCATCGTCCCCAGCGGCGTGGCCGGATTCATCCCGCGGCTCGACCGGTTGGAGCCCACCGAGGAGGAGCCGGACGGGCCGGCGACCCCGGACGTGTTGGCGCCCCTGACCGACGCGGAGCGCCGCGTGGCCCTGGCGGTGAGTCGCGGCCTGACGAACCGGGCTGCGGCCGACGAGCTGTACCTGAGCGTGAAGACGGTGGACTCCCACCTCCAGCGCATCTACCCGAAGCTCCAGATCCGCTCCCGGGCCGAGCTCGCCGCGCTCGTCAACCGGGCCCTCCCGGCGCCGGAGCAGCGGTCCGCGTGACGGATCGGGACCGGGCCGCCCCTCGGGTGCGGTACCGGTCCCGGTTCGGGCATCCGCCCGACGATCTCGGCGACCTCGCTTCGTACGTTCGCAGCTGTTCATCGAGGAGGTAGACGACATGCGTCTCGGAGTAGATCTCGGGACCACCTGGACGGCAGCAGCGGTTCATGCCAGCACCGGCCCCGAGGCCGTGCAGCTGGCGGACCGGACGATCGCCATGCCGTCGGTGGTGGCCATCGACCAGGGCACGGTGCTCGTCGGCGAAGCCGCCGAGGCGCACCTGGCCCAGCACCCGGCAGCGGGTGCCCGCGAGTTCAAGCGACGGCTGGGCGACAGCGCCCCGTACGTGCTGGACGGCACCCCGTACGGCGCAGAAGCGCTGATGGGGCACCTGCTCCGGCACACCGTCGACCGGGCCGAGACCCAGGTCGGCGAGGCCGTCGAGGAGCTCGCGCTGACCCACCCCGCCAACTGGGGAGAGTTCAAGCTCGACCTGCTGCGGGAGGCCGCTCGGCTGGCCGACGTCGAGGACCGGATCGTCCTCCTGCCCGAGCCGGTGGCTGCCGTGCGGCACCACCTCGCGCTCGGCGGGATCCGTCCGGGCCAGGTCGTCGCGGCGTTCGACGTCGGCGGCGGAACCGTCGACGTCGCCATCGTCCGCTCGACCACCGACGGCGCCGAGGTGCTCGGTCGGCCGGAGGGGCTGGAGCGCCTCGGCGGCGTGGACGTCGACCACCTGGTCCTCGCTCACGTCGACGCCGTGCTCGACGGCCAGCTCCGCGAGCTCGACGCCACCGACCCGGATGTGCGGGCCGGCGTCGCCCGGCTGCGCCTCGCCTGCGTGGCCGCCAAGGAGGCGCTGAGCTCGGAGACCGAGACCACCATCCCGGTGCGTCTCCCCGGTCTCGACACCGAGGTCCGCATGGCCCGCACCGAGCTCGAGGCCGCGCTGCGGCCCCGACTCGACGACGCTGTCGGCGCGCTGCGACGGGCCGTCGGCGGCGCCGGGATCGGTGAGGACGAGCTCGAGGCGGTCGTCCTGGTCGGCGGCACCTCACGGATCCCCCTGGTGGGCGAGGCCGTGGCATCCGCCGTCGGCGCGCCCACCATCCCCGGGGCCGACCCGGAGCTGGCCATCGCGGCCGGCGCTGCGGTCGCATCGGGCGCCGCACGCGCCGATGCGACGGACGCCCCCACCGCGGAGGATGTCGCCGACGCGGCCGCCTCCCCCGGGCGCGAATCGACGCGCCGGCCCCGCGGCGAGGGATCGACCGATCCGGAGCGTCGGCGGACGCTCCGCAAGCTCGTGAGCGTCGGCGCGGCCGGTGCGACCACGGCTGCGGTCGGGGTCGGCGGCTACCTCGCCTACCGGCGATGGTGGGACGGCGACGACGAGCAGCAGCTCGCGGCCGACGAGCTCCCGGGCGACGTCGGTCTCCCAGCCGACGACGAGCTCAGCGCTGACGACGTGGAGGCCATCAGCGACGCGGTCGCCGACCAGATCGAGGACGCGGCCGCCTTCTTCGAGCCGCCCGCCCTCGACGAGTTCGATGCCGGACCCGGCCCAGCCGACGTGGGCACCGCCGCGACGAATGACGCAGGAGGTGGCGGATCGCCAGCCTCGTTCTCGGCGGCGTCGACGGCCGCCGCCCCGGCTGCGCCCGCCGACAGTCGCGCTGCCACGTTCGCAGGGCAGCCCCGCCCCGCACGACCGAACCCGACCAACCAGGAGCCCGCCGTCCCCACCGCTGCTCGGCCCGACATCGCCGCTGCCTCGGCGACCGAGTCCACGGTGCTGCCCCCGATCCTGTCCGATCCCGAGCTGGAGGCCGTGCGCGACCAGCTCCGCGATCGCCTCGGCGGCCTCGAGCTGCCCGAGGGGACCTCTCCGGAGGACGCCGACCGACTCCGCCGCGACCTCGACGGTCTGCTCGATCGCTTCCGGGCTGCGCCCGGACAGTCGGTCGACGAGGCCGTCGCAGCGCTGCGGTACGAGTTCGAGGACCGGATGCGCGACTTCGCGCAGGACCAGCGCATCGACGCGCTGATCGAGGAGGCGCGCGAGGACGAACCGGTCCCGGCAGACCAGGCGCCGCCGGAGACCCCTGCGGAGCCGCCCGAGGATCCGCCACCTGTACCGGACCCAGTCGGCTCCGACGCTCCGACCGATTCGACGATCCCGACCGACGTCTTCGACGAGGTCGTCGAGGCGGACGAGGACGGGCACGACGGCGACGAGGATCGTGACGACACGGCCGCGCCGGCCGAGACCGAGGACGTCGCCCAGCCGGTGGAGGACGCCGGCGAGGACGACGCTCCCACGATCGACGACGTCGGTGGCCCCGTGTCACCGACGGACGGATCGGATGCGCCGAGTGCGGACGACGAGCTCGGGGACGAAGTCGGGGACGACGTGCTCGGCACCGACCCGGTCGATCCGGTCGAAGGTTCCGACGCGACGGACCCGTTGATCCTCACGGAACCGGGGGCCGAGGTGCCCGAAGCACCACCGGAGACCCATGCCGCCAACCCGGACGACGGCCGCCTGACCCGCGACCTCATCCCCGAGGTCGTCGGAGCAGAGCCGCCACCGGCGGAGGAGACCTTCCAGACCGCGATCGTCCCCGGCGGGGAGTTCTACGACCCCGCCGACGAGCCCGCGGTCCCGACCCCGGTCGTCGACGAGGCGACCGACGACCTGCTCGACGACCCCCTGGGCGTCTGAGCACCGATGCGAACGGAGAACCCGATGTCACTCGACCACGACCCGCTGTTCGCCGACGACCTGCTCGGCGACCCCTTCGACACCCCGCTGCCCGTGCTCCCGGCTGCAGCGGACGCCCAGCACGACGTCGAGCTGCTGCCGCTTGCGGATACCGAGCTCGTCGCCGCCGACGACACGCACCTCGGTCTCATCGAGACCCAGCTGCTGGCCGTCGACCGGTCCGACGCCGAGCTCGGACTCGGCTTCGACGATCCCCCGACCATCACCGCGATCGAGCCCGAGCCGGGCCTCGACGCCGTCTCCGAGACCGAGCCCTTCGACGGGTTCGGTCTCGGGTGAGGAGCCCGCTGACATGGCTTCCTCGATCGGGAGGTCGTTCGGGCACACGCCCGACGACCCGGAGACGCACGCTTCGTACGTTCACTCCATGACGACGACGCACCCCCAGCCGTCACCGGAGGTCCGGTGATGTTGGGCTGGATCAAGGACAAGGCGAGCGACGTGGCCGGTGCCGCGTGGGACGCCGCCACCGAGGTCGCCGACGCCGCCGTCGACACCGTCGGGGCGCTCGCCTCGGGGACCGCCGAGGCGGTCGCCGTGGTCGGCAACGCCGCCGACAGCATGTCGGGTGGGGCGCTCTCCGGGGTGCTCGACCTGACCGACGACTACGTGTTCGATCCCATCGAACGGGTGACCGGCGGCGTCGTGGACCTCGACTGGGAGAACGGCAACTTCTCCGCCGGCGTTCACCTCGGTCCGATCGCCAACGTCAGCGCCGGCATCGGCGAGGACGGCATCCACCACACGGCCGGCGCGCTGGACCAGAACATGGCACTCGCCATCGACCAGGACGGCCTGAGCGCCTCGGGCGCCGCCGGAGTGGACTGGGGCCCCCTGCCCTACGCCGCCGGCGCCGTGCAGGTCGGAGCGGACGGCGACCTGGTGGTCGACGTCGAGGCCCGGGGCACGTTCCCGACGCCGTACGGGCTGGTGTCCGGCTCGGCAGAGGTCGACGTCGTCCGCACCGACGAGCACTTCGGTGTCTCGGTCGACGCCGACGGCACGCTCCGCCGGCCCGACGGCTCGGTCATCCGCGGCGGCGTCGACGTCACGTACCTGGAGGACGACGACGGCAGCGCACTGGTGGTCGGGCTCGAGGGCTCCTACACCCAGCCCGGGCTGGGCACGATCGGCGGCTCGATCGGCTACCAGCGACTCGACGACGGCGAGACCGTCATCGAGGGCTTCCAGGCCGAGGCAGACATCGACGTGCTCGGAGCCGGCCTCGACGCCGGGGTGGAGATGGTCGCGGTCACGACCGACCAGGGCACGATCCGCGAGTGGGACGCCGACGCCGGCTTCTCGTCCGGGGCCTCGGCTACCGATCTCCCCTCCGCAGAGCCGGGGTCCATCGACCCGCTGACCGGGGAGCTCGCGCCCGAGGATCCGTCGGCGACGGCCGAGCTGGCACCCATCCCGAACGCGGACCCCTTGGCGACGACCGATCCGCCACCCACCCCGAACGCGGACCCCACCGTCGTCGATCCCCTCGCCGGGATCGCCGCGGTCGAGGTCCCCGAGATCCCGGCGGTCGACGCGATCGCCGGACCCGCTCCCACCGAGGCCGGCGTGACCGCGCTCGTCTCGGCGAGCGACCCGCCGGAGGCGGCGACCCCGCCGCCTCCGCCCCCGGCCGTGGACGAACCCAGCTCGCTGGACACCGCCCTGGCCGACGCCGACGCCTCCGAAGCGAGCGTCGACGACATGTTCACCGGCCTCGCCTGAGGCCGGCATCCCTACACGACACACACGAAGGAACGAAGAACGATGAGCAGCTGGTGGAACTGGATCGAAGAGACGGCCAGTGACGCGAAGGACTGGATCGAGGACGAGATCGACGACGCCGAGAGCTGGATCGAGGACAAGACCGAGGGCACGCCATTGGCCGGGCTCTGGGACGTCGGAGAGCGGCTGGTCGAGGAGAAGGGCTGGGGCTACGTCGAGGACACCCTCGGCGACACCGCCTCCGGTGCCGTCGCCGATGTCTGGCACGGCCGCACCGACGACCTGATCAGCACCGGCGTCGGCCTGGTCGCCGACGAGGCGGAGGGCACCTGGGTCGAGGACGTGATCGACCACGGCGGCGACGTCGTCGACGCCATCCAGGAGGGCCCGCAGGCCGTCGCCGGCATGGTCACCGAGGTCATCGGTGAGCAGGTCGAGGGCACCTGGGCCGCCGGGATCTGGGGCAAGGTCGAGGCTCCGGCCACCGGCCTCGCCACGGCCGGTGTCGCGAAGCTCGGTGAGGCGCTCGACGACACCGTCGCCGAGGACGGCTTCCAGGTCGTCGCCGGCATCGCCGACGTCGGCGCCACCGACACCGCAGCGGCGCCGGAGTCCGCCGAGGCGACGCCCGGGGCCGAGGACAGCCCGCTGGCCCAGGCCGGCGCCGGCCGCGGCATCGTCCCCGACGACCACCTCGCCGTGCAGCCGCAGGGTGAGCCCGGCGTCGACCGTCCGTCGCCGCTGGCCGACGCGCTCACCGAGAACGGATCCGATGCCGAGCTCGCCCTCACGGTCGTGCAGAACGACGACCCGGCGGGGGAGACGATGATCCCGCTCGTGGTCGGCGCCGAGGCCTCGGTCGGCCAGGCCGATGCGGTCCCCGCCGCCCCCGAGGCCGAGGAGGCCGCCGCGGCCGACCAGACCGAGGCCACCCCGGTGGTTCCCGAGGTCATCGGGACCACCCCGGCCTCCGAGACCGCCCCGGCGGTCGAGGCCGCCCCGGCGGTCGAGCCCGTCGTCGCCGAGGCGCCCGCGGATCCGCAGCCGACCGAGCTGGACGTCTCGCTCGCCGACGCCGACGCCTCCGAGGCCAGCGTCGACGACATGTTCAGCGGCATCAGTTGATCAACCTGCCCGGCTGGGGTCCCGGAGCCCCAGCCTCCCTCCCGGTGTCCTCGGCCTGACGGCCTGCGCCCGGGCCGTGGCACCGGCGAGTCGGTCCACCTCCGGATCGACTCGAGACGACGACAGAGAGGAACGACGACGTGACCGCGACGGCCACCCCACCGGCCGCCGACTCCCCGGCGACCACGGTGGCGACCAGCGCCGCCGAGCTGTCCCGGCTGCTCCAGCAGCTGGGCCGCACCGATCTCGTCGACCGCGTGACGGCCGCCGGAGCTCGCCTCCGGCGGCCGGCCACCGTGGTCGCCGTGGTCGGTGAGTTCAAGCAAGGCAAGAGCTCGCTCGTGAACGGGCTGCTCGGTCAACAGCTGTGCCCGGTCGACGACGACCTGGCCACCTCGGCCATCACGCTGCTCCGCCACGGCGACCAGCCGGCCGCGATCGTGCGCCGACGGGTCGACGGCGAGCCCGCCGCCGAGCGCATCGACGTCGCCGATCTCGCGTCCTGGGTATCGGAGTCCGGCAACCCGGGCAACGAGCGAGGCGTCGAACGGGTCGAGATCGTCGCCCCGAGCTCCATCCTGGCCAACGGTCTGGTCATCGTCGACACGCCCGGCATGGGCGGTCTCGGCGCCGGCCACGCTGCCGCCACGTTGTCGTTCCTCCCCTACGCCGACGGGCTGATCCTCGCCTCCGATGCCTCGGCCGAGCTCTCGGCGCCCGAGATCGACTTCCTCCGCAGGGCGGCCGAGCTGTGCCCGACCGTGCTGTTCGCCCAGACCAAGATCGACCTGCACCCGGAGTGGCGACGGGTCGTCGAGCTCAACCGCGGTCACCTCGAACGGGCCGGCGTCCGGATCCCCACCGTCGCCGTGTCCAGCAACCTGCGGGCTGCCGCGCTCGCCCGGAAGGACCGGGCGCTCAACGAGGCCAGCAACTTCCCGCAGCTGCTCGCCGGACTGGGCGAGCGGGTGATCGAGCCCGCACGAGCGGCGGCGCTCACCAGGTCGACCGACGACCTGCGCTCGGTCGCATCGCTCGTCGCCAGCGGGCTTCGTGAGCAGCGAGCCGTCGCCGACGACCCCGAGGCGCTGAGGTCGATGATCGCGCGGATCGAGGCGGCCAACGCGCGTCTCGAGCACCTCCGCGGCCCGGGCGCCAAGTGGGCGCTGCTGGTCAACGACCGCATCGCCGACCTCACCACAGCGGCGATGCACCAACTTCGCTCCGGCCTCCGCGACGCCTCCCGGGAGATGGACCTCGAGATCGAGACCCTCAAGAACGGTGGTGAGTGGGACGACCTCGCCCGTCGGCTGCAGAGCTCGGTCGCCGACACGGTCGCCCGAGTCTTCGCGCTCGTCGAGGACCGACGCCGCGCCATCCGCGCCGAGGCCGTCGAGCTGATCCAAGAGGAGGACCTCCGGCTCGACGGACTCGGCCGACGCGGCGCAGGCTTCACCGTCGAGGATCTGTGGCGCGAGCGCTCGATCGACGAGAGCGAATCCGGAGCGAAGGCCAGCTTCCGCACGGCCCTCACCGGCGCCCGCGGCGCCCAGGGCGGCGTCCTGATGTTCGGGATGATGGGCAACTTCCTGCCCGGAGCGGTCGCCGCCTTCATGGCGACCAACCCCGTCCTGCTCGGCGCGGGCGCCCTCTTCGGCGGCTTCCAGCTGATGGAGGACCGCAAGCGAAAGGTGACCGTGCGCCGACAGAACGCGCGCACCCAGGTTCGCCAGTTCGTCGACGACGTGCAGCTCGAGGTCGGCAACGAGATCACCAACCTCGTCCGCGACGTCCACCGCGAGCTCCGGGACGAGCTCACCGGACGCCTCGCCGAGCTGCAGCAGACCTACACCGCCGCAGGTCAGGCCGCCCAGGCCGAGGCCAAGCAGACACAGGAGGAGTCGATCGCGACCCGAGGTCGACTCGACGAGCAACTCGCCACCCTGGACCGGATCGTCCAGACGGTGGACGGCATCGGAGGATCGTGATGACCGCCAACGCGCACCTGGCCGACCGGGTCCTCGTCCTGGCGGAGGGGCTCCGGAGCCGCCTCGGCGGGACCCCACATCGGGCCGAGGCGGACGCCATCGTGGAGCGACTCTCAGGACCGCTGCGGGTCGCCATCGCCGGCCGCGTGAAGGCCGGGAAGTCCACGCTGCTCAACGCGCTCGTCGGCGAGCGCCTGGCCCCGACCGACGCGGGCGAGTGCACCCGGCTCGTGAGCTGGTACCGCCGCGGTACCGGTTACGACGTCGGTGCCGTGCTCCACGATGGCACGCGACGCGCACTCCCCTTCAACCGCCACGACGGAGAGCTGTCCGTGCAGCTCGACGGCTTGCGGGAAGCCGACGTCGCGTCGCTCGACATCCGCTGGCCGAGCAGGGCGCTCGCCGAGCTCACCCTGATCGACACCCCCGGTCTCGCTTCCGTGAACGACGAGAACTCACGGCGCACGCGGGACTTCCTCGAGTCGGACGAGCACGGTCCGACCGACGCGGACGCGGTCGTGTACCTGATGCGCCACCTGCACCGGTCCGACGTCGCCTTCCTCGACGCGTTCATGGACCGGTCGGTGACGGCGGCCTCCCCGGTGAACGCCGTCGCCGTGCTGTCTCGGGCCGACGAGATCGGCGCAGGCCGATCCGATGCGATGGACTCGTCGCGACGGATCGCGGCCCGCTACCTCTCGGACCCCGACGTGTCGCGGCTGGTCGCCGACGTCGTGCCGGTGACCGGCCTGCTCGCCGAGACCGGCCTGACCCTCGTCGAGCAGGAGGCTGCTGCCCTGCGCACGCTCGCCGCGACGCCTGACGAGGTCCTCGAGCGGATGCTGCTGTCCGCCGACGAGCTGCGCGACCCGCACGCTTCCGAGCTGACGGTGGACCTGCGCGACCAGTTGCTCGGCCGGCTCGGCATGTTCGGCATCCGCGTCGCGGTCGCGGAGATCCGGCGCGGGGCGACGACGGCGGCACAGCTGGGGCCGAAGCTCGTCGAGCACTCCGGCCTCCCGGAGCTGCAACGCGTCATCGCGGAGCACTTCCTGCCGAGAGCGAGGGTGCTGCAGGCGCGATCGGCGCTCGCCGCGATCCGCACGCTCGCACGCCACGTCGGCGTCCACGATCCCGCGCTCGCGAGCGGCATCGACCGCGATGCCGAGCAACTCGAGGCCAGCGCCGTCGAGTTCGGGCAGATCCGAGCTGCCCACCTCGTCGCCAGTGGCGTCGTCACGGTGGCCGACCGCGAGCGGTACGACCTCCAACGGCTGCTGCTCTCCGGACCGACGCCCGCCGCGCTCGGCCTCGACGAGTCGGCCGGCACCGACGCCGTCCAGGCCGCCGCGCTGGAGACGGTCAGCCATTGGCGAGCCCGCGCGCAGGACCCCTTCGCCGACCCCCGCATGGTGGAGGTGGCCGAGACCGCGGCGCGCACGGGCGAGTCGCTGTACGCCGCAGCCATGCGGTGATCGTCGATCAGGCGTCCCGCTCGATTCGAACGGTGAGGCGGCTGATGAGACCGTCGCGGAACTCGTACTCGTCGACGCCTCGGACCGGCGCCGGAAAGGCGGACGACCGGCACTCCCAGCGTGCCGTGGCCGTCTCGCCGGTGACGTCGACGAACAGCACGTCGAGCTCGAGATCCGGCAGCGGGGCCTCCCAACCCTGCCGGAGGCGGGCGCGCACGGCAGCCTTCCCGACCGCCGGCTCCTCCGATCCGGAGAAGGGCTCGGCGTACACCGCGTCGTCGGCGAACAGGGCGAGCATGTCCTCCTCGGCCGCCGCACCACGTCGCATCGCGGCGAAGTAGGCGTCCACCGTCGCGCCCGGATCTCGGTCGGCGTCGGTCATGGCGCTGGTACGTTCCCTTCGTGGTTCCCGCCCCGGTCCGCTCCGCCGTCCAGACCCTGCTCTCGGCGGTCCGCGACGAGCCGTGCCAGCTTCCCATCGCCGAGATCGTCTCGCTGCGGGACACCGGCTACGACGTCTCGGTCGATCGCTCGGACCACGGAGCGGTCGTGTGGGTCCAGCCCCGACGCGATCCCCGGTTCTCCGAGCTGAGCGATCGGGAGCACGAGGTCGCGCTCCTCGCGGCCGCGGGCTACTCGAACCAGCAGATCGCCGCAGCGCTCTTCATCTCGCTGGCCACCGTCAAGGACCACATGCACGCCGTGCTGCGCACGACCGGCCTCTCGTCCCGGAGTCAGGTCATCGCCGCCTGGTACGGCGGGCTGCAGACCACCGGCGAGTCCACCTAGAGCCCGGTGCTCCAGCGGGGCTCGGCCATGATCACGGTCGGCTCGCCGGCGAGCAGCGGCATGGCGTCCTCCAGGTACTCGGCGAACCACGTCGACTGCGCGTTCTGCCCCATCGCCTCGGCGTTCGCGTAGACCTCGAACAGGGCGAACCTGTCCTCGTCCTGGTTGTCGGCGCACCACACGACGACCTCCTGTGCCTCGTTCGCCTCGGCCCGAGGCGCGAGCTGCTCCATGTAGAGGTCGTAGAGCTCGTCCCGCTTCCCGGCGGCGGCCGTCGACATCACGATCATGGCGATCCTGCTCATGAGTGCTCCTCGTCATCGGACCGACAGGCTCACCCGGGATCGGGCCGGGCGCCATCCATCGAAGGTTGGGTCTGTGTTGTTCGCCCGGTGGGGCCTCGGAGCCCCACCCTCCGCCCCGTGTCCTCGCCCTGACGGGCTGCAGCCGGGGCCGTCCTCGCGGCGAGTCTCGCCGCACACGCTCAGTCCGCGGGGTGGGCGAGCTCGGCGGCGGCGACGGTGTTGGCCATGAGCATCGCCCTCGTCATCGGTCCGACGCCGCCGATGCGGGGCGACAGCCAGCCGGCGACCTCGGCGACCTCGTCATCGACGTCCGACACCAGCTTCTTGCCCTCGAAGCTCACGCCGGCGGCCACGACCGCGGCACCCGGCTTGACCATGTCGGCGGTGATCATCCTCGGCGCGCCGGCGGCGGCGACGAGGATGTCGGCCTGCCGCGTGAGCGGCGCGACGTCGTCGACGCCGGTGTGCACGACCGTCACCGCGGCGTTGGCGTTGGGCCGCTTCAACGACAGCAGGTTGGCGAGCGGCCGTCCGATCGTCAGGCCGCGGCCGACGATCACGACGTGCCGCCCGGCGATCGGTACGTCGTATCGCTCGAGGAGGAGCTGGATGCCCCGCGGCGTGCACGCGAGCGGAGCGTCGATGCCCTGGACGAGGCGGCCGAGGTTGACCGGGTGCAGCCCGTCGGCGTCCTTCTCGGGCCGGACGTTCATGAGCGCAGCCTCGTAGTCGAGCCCCTTCGGGAAGGGGTACTGGATGATGTAGGCGTGCACCGCCGGGTCGGCGTTGAAGTCGTCGACGACGGCCTCGATCTCGGCCTGGGATGCGCTCGCAGCGAGCACGGCCTCCCGGCTGTGCATGCCGAGCGCCTCGGAGTCGCGGTGCTTCATGGCCACGTAGTTCTGCGAGGGACCGTCGTCTCCGACGAGGATCGTGCCCAGGCCCGGCACCACGCCGCGGTCGGCCAGCGCCGAGATCCGGCGGGCGAGATCGGCCTTCAGCTCGATGGCGAGCTGCTCTCCGTCGAGGGTGATCGCGGTCATGGCGCCACTCTCGCACAGGGTGCGGAGGGAAGCCGTCGACGTTCCCGATGGTTGGACCCGTCGTGGGATACAACGACGCACCCGAAGGCTGGTGGCAGGAGTTCGTCGGCACGCTGCCGGCCCGCACCGCCAAACTCGCCGTCGTCCGCAAGGACGGTTCGCCGCACGTGGCCCCGGTCTGGGTCGACCTCGACGGCGACGACATCGTCTTCATGACCAGCGCGGACACGATCAAGGGCAAGGCGATCCTGCGCGACCCCAGGGTCGCGCTCTGCTTCGATGACGAGGATCCACCGTTCGCCTTCGTGACGATCCGGGGTACGGCATCGACCTCGACCGACCCCGAGGAGCTCCTCGCCTGGGGTACCCGGATCGGTGGCCGGTACATGGGCGCCGACCAGGCCGAGGCCTACGGACGCCGCAACGCCGTCCCGCCCGAGATGGTGGTGCGCGTGACCGTCGATTCGGTCGTCGCGAAGGTCGACGTCTCCGCCTGATACTCGGGCGACGGCGACGGTCGCCGCGGCGAGACTGCCGCGGTGCCCGACGCCCTCTTCGACGATCCGCGCCTCGCCGTGCTGTACGACGACCTCCACCCGGGTCGGGACGACCTCACCGCGTACGAAGGGTTGATCGCCGAGCTCGGCGCACGATCGGTGCTCGACGTCGGGTGCGGGACCGGCAGCCTGGCCGTCCGACTCGCAGCGTCCGGGCTCGACGTCGTCGGTGTCGATCCGGCGGCAGCGTCGCTGGACGTCGCCCGGGTCAAGGAGCACGCCGATCGAGTCCGCTGGGTCCACGGCGACGCGACCTCGCTCCCCGCGATCGAGGTCGACCTCGCGGTCATGACCGGCAACGTGGCGCAGGTGTTCGTCGCCGACGACGACTGGCTCGCCACCCTCGCCGGTGTCCGACGGGTCCTACGACCCGACGGCTGGTTCGTGTTCGAGACGCGGGACCCCGAGCGGCGGGCGTGGGAGGACTGGACCCCCGACCGGTCGAAGCGAGGGCACGTCCTCGCCGACGGACGGACCGCCACGGTCACCCACGAGGTGATCGGCCTCTCGCTGCCGCTCGTGACGTTCCGGACGACCATCCGGGTCGACGGCGACGAGCCGCTGCGGTCCACCTCGACCCTGCACTTCCGCTCCCGTGAACGCCTCGCCAAGATGCTGGAGGCGGCCGGCTTCGCGGTCCGGGAGATCCGAGATGCCCCCGATCGCCCGGGACTCGAGCTCGTCCATCTCACCCAGCCGGCCTGACGTCTACCGTCGTCGGGGTGACGACCGACCACCCCCAGCCGCTCGGCGGCAACGAGATGCCCCGCTTCGGTGGGCCGGGCACGTTCATGCGGCTCCCCGGACGGTCGGAGCCCACCGAGGTCGACGTCGGCATCGTCGGCGTCCCGTTCGATCTGGGCACCTCCCTGCGACCGGGCGCTCGCTTCGGCCCACGGGGCATCCGCAACGAGTCGATGCTGATCCGGCCCTACAACATGGCGACCCGAGCGGCCCCGTTCGACTCGCTGCGCATCGACGACCTCGGCGACGTCGCCACCAACCCGTTCGACAAGGACGACTCGGTCGCACGGATCGAGGCGCATTACCGGGAGCTGTTGGCCAACGACCTCGTGCCCGTGAGCATCGGTGGCGACCACACGATCGTGCTGCCGATCCTGCGAGCGGTCGCAGCCGCGCACGGTCCCGTCGGCCTGGTCCACGTCGATGCGCACACCGACATCAACGACACGATGTTCGGCGAGCACATCACCCACGGCACGCCGTTCCGACGGGCCGTCGAGGAGGGTCTGTTGGTCGGCGAGCGGGTCGTCCAGATCGGCGTGCGCGCCACCGGCTACGCCGCCGACGACTTCGACTGGTCTCGTCAGCAGGGCTTCCGCGTGGTGCAGGTCGAGGACTGCTGGCACCGGTCGCTCGACCCGCTGATGGCCGAGGTTCGGGAGCAGCTCGGCGCCGGACCGGTGTATCTCAGCTTCGACATCGACGGCCTCGATCCCGCCTTCGCTCCCGGGACCGGGACCCCGGAGGTCGGCGGGTTGACGGTGCCCCAGGCGCTGGAGATCATCCGGGGTTGCTGGGGGCTGGACCTGGTCGGGTGCGACCTCGTCGAGGTGGCTCCGGCCTACGACACCACAGGTACGACCGCGCTGACCGCGGCCAACCTCCTCTACGAGATGCTCTGCGTCCTGCCCGGCGTCCAGCGCCGGGACTGATCGCCGAACGGGGCGAACCCACGGCCGGTGGTGACGGCGGGAGACGTCAGGCGTGCTCCCGCATCCACGCCATGGCCGCCGCGCCGATGACCTCGACCGGACGGTCGTCGAGGTCCCGCTCGTCGGCGTCGCCCGCGAGCTCGCGCAGTCGCCGGTAGAGCAGCGTCGCCTGGAAGTTCTGCGTGGGTCGACCGGCCCCGCGGATGCTGGCGAGCAGCGAGGCGGTGCGCCGCTGGTCGCCGACCCTGTGGGCGAGGGCCGCTACCGGGAGCAGCAGGTCGGGGTAGGCATCCTGGCCCGTTCTGGCGAGGCGGGCGAGGATCCGTTCGGTCGCGGCCACCGCCGCATCGACCGGACCTCCCGCTGCGAGCGCCACCGCCTCGACGAGCTCGTTGCTCCACATGGCGCTGCGCGAGCTCTCGAGATCGAGCACCTCGCCGACCAGTGAGCGAGCGAGCTCCGGATCGTCGAAGCACCGGAGGACCGCGAGGGCCACCATGGCCACGAGGGTGGGGTGGCCGCTGAGGTCGCTGCGATCCCGACGATCCGCGACGCCCTGCGCGAGCGCGGCGGCGTCGTCGTAGCGACGCTGCATCGCCACGTGCCAGGCCTGGTAGGCGAGCGCGAAGTCGGTGGCGTGCGGCGAATCAGCCTCCCGACCGAGCTCGGCACCCCGGCCGGTCTGGTCGACGGCCACCGCAGGATCGGCGAAGACCGTGCTCCAGGAGAGCAGGACCAGCGACGCGCTCCGGAGGAGCGGGTCGCCGGACGCCTCGGCGGCCTCGACGCCGAGACGACCGTGGCCGGCGATGACCTCCGGCGAGCGCGTGGCCATGCCGCACATCACGCCGGTCTGGTGCAGGCGAGCGGTCACGGCGGCGTCGTCGGTGCGGTCGAGCTGCTGCACGATCCGGCCGAGGACGTCGGCGGCGCGGGCACCGGTGTCGCCGTGCATCGCCAACGCCGAGCTCCCCAGCAGCGCGGCGGCCTCGTCGGGGCGATCGGATGCGTTGAGGTGCACCGCCGCGGCCCGGACGTCATCGGGGTGGTCGTGCCACCAGTCCGACACGCGGAAGGAGAAGAGGCCGGGCTCCGGATCGTGGGCGTGGAGCTGCTCGACGCACCAGGCGGCGTGGCGGTCGTCGACCTCGGCGAGCTCGTGGACACCGGCCTGCCGTCGCGCGAAGAGTCGTACGGTCTCGAGCAGGCGGTACCGGCCCTCTGACGCAGGCTCCCAGGCCACCAGCGACCGATCCACCAGCTCACCCATGCCGGACTCGACCGCGGCGCCGGGGATCACACCGGCGAGATCGTCCAGCGAGAACCCGGCCGGGAAACCGGCCATCGTCGTGAGCAGGTGGCGGTCGTCCTCCTCGAGGAGGTCCCAGGTGTCCGAGAGCACGGCGTGCAGGCTGGCGTGGCGCTCCCTGCCACGCCGACGTCGGTCCTCGAGCACCTCGAAGCGTCGGTCGAGGCGTTCGGCGAGCGACGTCGCATCGAGGTGTCGCAGCTGCGCAGCGGCGAGCTCGAGCGCCAGCGGCAGCCCGTCGAGCTGCTCGGCGATCCGCACGAGCGCCGGGTCGTCGATGTCGACCGTCGCTCCGTAGCGGTGGGCCGCAGCGTGCAGGAGCGCCACCGACGGCGGCGTCCGATCCGCCGCGGCCACATCGAGCGGGTCGACCGTTCGTCGACGCTCGTCGGGCAGCCCGAGGGGCACTCGGCTGGTCACCACGAACCGCGGCGCCACGGTCGCCTCGAGCAGCTCGTCGAGCACGTCGGCGCAGGCGTCGACGACGTGCTCGGCGTTGTCGACGACGAAGAGCATCCGCCGGTCGCGTACGAGAGCCGCCACCTGCCCGACCGGCTGGTCGTCGCTCCGTAGGCCCAGGTCGGCGGCCTCGGCGAGCGCGAGGGCGATGCCCCGGGCGTCGAGGATCGGGACGAGGTCGACGAAGCAGACTCCGTCGGGGAACCGTGCGGCGACCGAACGCGCCGCCGCGATGGCGAGCCGGGTCTTCCCGGTGCCGCCGATGCCGAGCAGGCTCACCAGCCGGTGCTCGTCGACGAGCCCGCACACGTCGGTGATGTCGGCATCGCGCCCGAAGAGCGCCGTCCGCTCGGCCGGCAGGTTCGTCGGCCCCGCAGGTGCGACCCCGGGCTCCGGCACGGGCTCCGCTCGATCGATGCCGGCGTCGCCGCGAGACGTGACGTCGCCGACGAATCGATAGCCGCGGCCGTGGACCGTCTTGATGAAGCGCTGGGCCCGTCCGTCGTCGCCGAGCGCCTTCCTCGCCGTCTTGATCCGTGACGTGAGCGTCGACTCCGAGACGAACCGCGTCTCCCACACCTCGTCGAGCAGCTCGGTCTTGGTGACGACCCGATCCGCGTGCTCGACCAGGTACCGGAGCACCTCGAACACCTGCGGTTCCAAGTCGATGAGGTCGTCGCCCCGTCGCAGCTCGAACCCGGTCGGATCGAGCCGGAACTCATCGAAGATCAGCACCACATGCCCCTCGATCCGACGCTAGTTGAGGTCGCTCGGAGCCGCGGCGTCGATCATCCGGTCGAGCGCATGGCCGTCGCCCGGGCCGGTCACGACCACGAGGAGATCGAAGAAGGGCGCCCAGCGCCGGAGGCCCTCGGCCACCTCGGCGGCCGAACCGTGCACCGCGACCTCGTCGGCGAGCCGGTCCGCCTCGTGCGGCCAGCTGATCCGTCCGGGCCGAGGAGCGGGGTTGGCCGCCCGGAGCGCCGCCACCTCCTCGGCGAACCCGAGTCGGGCGAGGTGGTCGCCGTAGACCGCTCCCATGCCGGTGACGTACCAACCGGTCAGGTCGGTCACCCGCCGCCAGGCCTCATCGGGGTCCTCGTCGACGACCACGGCCGGACCGCCGAACAGCTCGCAGTCGGGAGCCGCCACGCTGGCCATCTCCGCTCGCATCGCGGCCAGCTGGCTGAAGGGCGTGAACGCCGGGTACCAGGCGTCGCCTCGGGTCACGGCGACGCGGACGGTCCGCGGACCCAGTCCGGCCACGAGGAGGGGCACACCCGGCCGAGCCGGCAGGCCGAGTCGGAGGCCGGGCTGGCCGTGGACGTCGTTCGCTCGTCCCCCGTCGAGCAGCGTGCGCACCTCACCGACCGCCTCGGCGAGCCGGTCGGCCGGTCGATCGAAGCGGACGCCGTGCAGCCGCTCGGCCAGCGTCGCCGTGCTCGCTCCGAGCCCGAGGGTGAAGCGACCGTGGGAGACGTCGTCGAGCGTCGCCGCCGCCATCGCCAGAGCGGCCGGCGAACGCCCCCAGATCGACTGGATGCCGCTGATCAGCCGGATCCGCTCCGTTCGCACGGCGATCTCGGTGAGCACGACGGTCGCATCGAGGGCCCACCCCTCGGGCACGAGGACCGCCTCGTAGCCGAGCGACTCGGCCCGCACCGCGGCGCGCACGATCGTCTCCCGGTCCGTCTCCATCGGCGTGAACCCCAGCGCCCGCCTCGGGCGGTGGACTGATCCGTGCTCCATGACCGCTCCTCTCGTCCGGGCCACCAGCTCGACGATGACGGATCGGCGCTCGAAGGTCCTGGAGCGGGTGTGGAGCCGATGTGGAGACGCCCGCGAGCAGCGGCAACCGACCGTTCATCCGTTGGTCGACCGCGTCGGCGAGGATGTCGCCACCCCACCCTGGACGGTCCGCGATGCCCACCAGCCCAGCCCGCCAGACAGGCGGGCTCCGCCGATGACCCCGTCCGGGTCCCTCCAACGCCGACTCGGCGTCGGTGACGCCGTGATCGTGGGCGCCGGCTCGATGATCGGCGCCGGCGTGTTCGCCGCCTGGGCGCCCGCCTCCCGAGCCGCAGGGACCGGGCTGCTGATCGGCCTCGCGATCGCCGCGGTGGTGGCCTTCTGCAACGCCGCGTCCTCCGCTCAGCTGGCGGCCCTTCACCCCGAGTCCGGCGGCACCTACGTCTCTGGCCGTCGGCAGCTCCACGCCGGATGGGGTCACCTCGCCGGCTGGGGCTTCGTCGTCGGCAAGACGGCCTCGTGCGCAGCGATGGCCCTCACCGTCGGCGCCTACCTGTGGCCGGAAGAGGAGCGAGCGGTCGCCGTCGCCGCCGTGATCCTGATCACCGGCGTGAACATCGGCGGGCTCTCGCGCACCGTCGCCGTCACCCGGGTGCTCCTCGTCGTCTCGCTCGCCGCGCTCGCCGCCGTGGTGATCGCCGGATGGTCGAGCGACGCGGCTGACCTCGACCGCATCACACCGATCGAGGGCGACGCGTACGACATCCTCCAGGCCGCCGGGTTCATGTTCTTCGCCTTCGCCGGTTACGCACGGATCGCGACGCTGGGTGAGGAGGTGAAGGAGCCCGAGACGACGATCCCCAAGGCGGTCCCTCGCGCGCTGTTCGCGGTGCTCGTCGTCTACGCGATCGTCGGCATCACGGCCCTCGCCACGGTCGACACCGAGCTGCTCGCCGCCACCGACGCTCCTCTCCGACTCGTGGTCGAGTCCGGTGACCTCGGCATCGGTGGGGTGGTCCGCATCGGCGCGGGCATCGCTGCGCTGGGTGTGCTGCTGAACCTGATCCCGGGCATCTCGCGCGTCGCCCTCGCGATGGCTCGCAACCGGGAGCTCCCGACCTGGTTCTCCCACATCGATGGCAACCGCAACCTGCCACTTCGAGCCGAGCTGACCGTCGCCTCGGTGGTGATCGTGCTCGTGCTGGTGCTCGAGCTGCGGAGCGCGATCGCCGTCTCGGGCGTCGCGATCCTGACGTACTACGCCATCACCAACGCCGCCTCGCTCACGCTGTCCCCCGAGCAACGACGCTGGCCACCGGTGGTCGCCATCGTCGGGCTCGTCGGGTGCGTCGTGCTCGTCGGAGCCCTGCCGCCCTCGGCGATCCTCGGCGGACTGATCACCCTGGCCATCGGTGTGGCCGTGCGTGCGGTGACGCCTGACACGTCGTAGGTCGGCAGTGGCCGGGCGTGGCAGGCTCCACCGGTGAGCCCACGTCTGATCATCGCCACGGTGACGCTCGTGGCGATGCTGATCGGCGGCAACTTCACCTCGCTGAAGTTCGCCCTCGACCACACGACGCCGCTGCTGCTCACCAGCCTGCGAACCGTCGTGGGGGGCTCGTTCCTCCTCGCCTTCGCGCTGCTCCGCGGCGAACGCCTGCCCACCCGCAGGGACGACCTCGCTCGCATCTTCGTCGTCGGGTTCAGCATCACGACCGTGTCGAGCGCGCTGCTCGTGTTCGGCGTCAGCCGCGTCCCGGCCGGCGTCGCGTCGCTGATCGCCAGCACGATGCCGCTGTTCACCGCCGTGCTGTCGCTGCTCCTCCTGTCTGCGCCGATCAGCCGGCTCGGTGCCATCGGCCTCGCCGTCGGCTTCTGCGGCACCGCGGTCCTCGCCGGCCCCTCGATGTCGGGGGCGAGCGAGGTCGTGGGCATCCTCTCGCTGGTCCTGTCCGCCATCGCCTGGGCCTTCGGCACCGTGTTCATGAAGTGGGGCGACTTCAGCCGGGTCAGTCCCGTGATGCTCGTCGGCGTCCAGCTGGTGATGTCGGCCGCGATGCTCGTGCCGTTCGCGCTGCTCGTCGAGGGCACCGCCGACACCGAGTGGACGCTCGACCTGTTCGTGCCCCTCGCCTACTCCTCGATCCCGGCGAACGCCGTGACGTTCGCGCTCCTCGCCACGGTCGTCGCTCGGGCGACGCCGACCCAGGCCTCGGCGAGCGCCTACCTCATCCCGGTCTTCGGCGTCTTCTTCGGCTGGCTGCTGCGCGACGAGCGGCTCGGCTTCGTGGAGCTCGCCGGAGGTGCGCTGGTGATCGTCGGCGTCTACCTGCTGGTCACGGCGACGGCCCGACAGGCCGAGCAGGCCAGGGGTGAAGCCGTGGCGGCGACCGAATAGCGTCCAGGGTGTGAGCGAGATCCTCGACGTCGATCTGCACGCCTTCGAGACCGGATCGGCGGCCGAGCGCGCCGCGGTGGTCGACGGGGTGCGTCGCAGCCTCCGCAGCGGGTTCGTCTACACGAGCCACGACATGAGCGAGGACCTCCTCGATACCGCCTACGGGATGCTCGAGACCTTCTTCAGCCTCCCGGTCGAGGACAAGCTGGGAGCCCAGGCCGAGGGGAGCCACGGTCAGACCGGCTACACCGGCCTGCTCGTCGAGACGGCCGCCGTGAGCGACACCCCGGACTGGAAGGAGATGCTCAACTGGGGTCGCGAGATCCCGAAGGGCCATCCGCTGCAGACCGCCTATCCCGACAGCTACCCGGAACGGGTGCTCCCCGAGGCGCAGGTGCCGGGCATCACCGATGTCCTCGAGCGCTTCCACGACTCGGTGCTCGACATCCAGCGCCGGTTCCTCCGGATCATCGCCGAGGGCGTCGGCTGCCACGAGACCTACTTCGACAAGATGACCACCGACGGCACGACCCTCACCCGGGCGATCCACTACCCGGCCATGGAGGCGGCACCGGACACCGAACACGTCTGGGCGGACGAGCACGCCGACATCAACTTGATCACGGCGCTTCCCCGGGCCACGGCGAGGGGGCTCCAGGTCCGGCTCGAGGACGGCACCTGGGTCGACGCGACGCCGCCGGACGGCTCGATGATCATCAACACCGGGATCATGCTGGAGCACGTCACCAACGGCGTGATCCCCAGCGGATGGCACCGGGTGGTGGCCGATCCCGACCAGAGCGGCGACCGCTACTCGGTCGTGCAGTTCTGCCACCCCACGCCGTGGACCATCCTCGACCCGGTGGCCAGCTGCATCACGCCCGAGCAGCCACAGCGCTTCGCGCCGATCAGCGCCAACCATCGCCTCGCCGAGGTTCTCTACGAGATCAACCTCGTCGAGGACGCCCGTCGCGTCGACGACTGAGTTCCTGCCCGACCGGGGACCCCGGAGCCCCCGGAGCTCGGTGCTCCGACCCCCTCCCGGTGTCCTCGGCCTGACGGCCCGCGGCGCCCGGGCCGTGCTCGCAACTGTTCGCCGCACGTCTCGAGCGCGGACTCAGCCCCAGGCACCCACGCGGACGAAGCCGAGCCGGGCGAAGAGCCGCTCCGACGGCACGTTCCCGTCCGTGATCGTGGCGCCGACCTCGGTCACGCCGCTGGCGGCGAGCGACCGGAGCGAGCAGCGGACAGCGGCTCGGCCGAGGCCCTGCCCCTGGTGGGTCGGAGACACCACGACCGGGTCGATGTAGTGGAGGTCGTCGACCACGACGACGAACGAGAACGCCACGGGCGCGCCCTGCTCCACCGCGACGAAGGAGTGTGAGCGGATGGCGTGGGCGAGGTAGTGGTCGATCGCCTCACGGGCGTCATCGAGCACCTCACCCTCGTCGTCGATCGTGTCCCGATAGGCGGCGAGCATCAGGGTGGCGAGCGGCTCCCGGTCCTCGTTCTCCAGGAGCTTGGTCTCGAGAGCGAACCCATCGCCATCCACGACGATCGGCGCCAGGCGATACTCCGACCTCGTCCGACTCACGTGGCCAGTCTGTACCCATCGGGCCCGTCGCCGCCTCGGATCGCGCCGACTGAATTCCGCTGCGAGGACTCGCGTCGACCACCTACGTTCGGTCCGGTGGCAAACGAGGAGGCCCGCCCCATGACCGAGCTCAGCGTCGCCGCACCCGCCTTCGTCGAGATCGCCCACAAGATCGTGTGGGCGACGGTCGCCACGGTCGATCCATCGGGCGCACCCCGGACCCGCGTGCTCCATCCGATCTGGGAGTGGGACGGCTCGACGCTGACCGGTTGGGTCGCCACCTCCCCGCTCTCACCGAAGGCGAAGCACCTCGCTCACGACGCCCGGGTCTCGGTCACCTACTGGGACCAGGGCCACGACACCTGCACCGCCGACTGCGTGGCGATCTGGGAGCTCGACGAGGTGTCGCGCCGGGCCGGCTGGGACCGGTTCGCCTCGGCACCGGAACCGGTCGGCTACGACCCGACCATCATCCCGGGCTGGACCGACCCGATGGCGGACGCCTTCGGCATCGTTCGCCTGGAGCCGACGGCGCTCCGCGTCCAGCCGGTGGCCGTGATGACCGGGCAGGGCGGCAGCGTCTCCACGTGGAGAGCGTGAGCACGGCCTCGCTCGACGACGACGGGTGGACCGTCGTCCCTCACCTGCTCACCGACGAGGAGGTCGCGACCATCCGCCGCAGCTGCCACGAGCTGCTGTCGCTACCAGCTGGACGGCGCGAGGCCCGCGACAAACCGGCGTCGGGCACCCGACACCTCGCCGAGCTCGACCGGCGTCTGCCGTTGGTCGCCAGCGTGCTCGATCGGCCGGCGATCCGCGAGCTCGTCGGGTCCCTGCTGGGTGAGCGACACGAGCCCGGCCAGGTGGAGTTCCGGTCACCGCGACCCGGCTTCGGCGGGCAGCAGCTCCACGCCGACGATCCGCCCAAGCTCCACGACGGACCGGCGACCGTGGCGACGGCGATCATCGCCCTGGTCGACTTCACCCCCCGCAACGGAGCGACGAGCGTCCTCCCGGGCAGCCACCGCAGGCCGGATCTCCAGCGGCGGTCGGGCTCGCTCGGGTCGCACCCCGAGGCGATCACCGTCACGTGCTCGGCTGGGGACGCCGTGCTGTTCTCCGGCCACCTCCTCCACGCCGGGACGCGCAACGACGCCGACCACGAGCGTGAGGCCATCCAGGTCGTGTGGCGGCGCAGCGCCGCGACGAGCTGACACGAGGCAGACTCCGTCGGTGGCCGACGACCAGACCTTCCACGACGTCATCGAGGGGTACGGCGGTGCGCTGAGTTGTCGGCCCGGTGAGCCGTTGCCGCTCCACGTGTCGACGACCGCCGACCGGTTCGACGTCACCGTCGAGCGCTGGGGGGCGGAGCGGGAGGTCGTGTGGAGCGCAGGCGACCTCCCGGGCGTGCACACGCCGCCACCCCACGACGCCGACGCCAACGGCTGCGGTTGGCCGGTCTCGGTCGAGGTCCCGGTGGGCGAGGACTGGCGCTCCGGCTTCCATCTCGTCACGCTCACGGCACACGACGCTCCGAGCGGACGCGACGTCGCCCATGCCGGGTTCGTCGTCCGGGCCGCTTCAGCATCAGCAGGGCGGGAGCGGGCGCTGCTCGTCCTCGAGACCAACACCTGGAACGCCTACAACACCTGGGGCGGCCGCAGCCTCTACACCGGCGGCCATCGGGTCTCGTTCGAGCGACCCTTCGGTCGGGGGATGCTCAGCCGCCCGGAGGTCGAGCGAGACGACCGGAAGGCGCGACCCGTCCGGTTCCGCGAGGACGGCGACGACGACGGGCTGATCTTCCAGGCGTACCGCACCGACCGTGCCTACCCGTCGGCGATCGGGTCGACCGGGTGGTTCACCCACCCTCGACGCTTCGTCGAGTGGGCGGAGGCCGCAGGGCACCGCTTCGACTACGCCGTCTCCTCCGACCTCGACGCCGACCCGGATGCGTTGGCCGGCTACGACCTGGTCGTCGGCGTCGGTCACGACGAGTACTGGTCGGCGCCGCAGCGGGCAGCGGTGGAGGCCCACGTGCGCGGCGGGGGCCACTACGCGAGCTTCTCGGGCAACACGATGTTCTGGCAGGTCCGCCATGAGGGCTCGTCGATGGTCTGCCACAAGTACCGAGCCCACCTCGACGACCCCGTCGTCGCCGCCGGCGAGCCCACCTCGGCGACCGGGATGTGGGCCGACCCGGTGGTCGGACGGCCGGAGTGGAGCTTCCTGGGGGCCGGCTCGGCCTTCGGGCTCTACCACCGCTTCGGCCAGGCCACTCCACGGGGCGTCGGCGGCTTCCTTGTGTATCGGTCGGACCACTGGGCTCTGGCCGGCACCGGCCTCCGCTACGGCGACGTGCTCGGGGCCGACGACGGTGTCGTCGGCTACGAGACGCTCGGCTGTCCGGTCACGCTCGACGAGCTCCAGCTCCCCGTGCCCTGGCCTCGGGACGACCTCCCGAGCGAGCTCGAGATCGTCGCCATGGTGCCGTCGAGCAACCTCGGTGTCGGCGAGTACCCGAAGTCCATCGCTGCGCTCTCGGACCAGGGCGACCTGGAGTTCATCGCCGAGCGCATCCACGGCGACACGAGCGAGACCAGCATCGCCAAGGTTCGCCACGGCAACGCCGTGCTCGCCGTCGGGCGGCCGTTCGGTCGCGGTGGCGGCGAGGTCGTCACCGTCGGCACCACCGACTGGGTGTTCGGATTGGAGCACGACGACGCTGTCGCCCAGGTCACGGCGAACGTCCTCGACCGGTTCGTCACACGCGCCTGAGGGTCTGCACCGCCACCGGGTCGTCGAAGCCCTTCACGACGCGACGACCTGCCGGCTCGAAGTCACACTCCGGAGCGGCGTCGGCCAACGCCTCGGTCACCAGCACCTCACCGGGCACCGCCTCGTCGACGATGCGCGCGGCCAGGTTCACCACCGCGCCGTAGTAGTCCCCCGCCCGGGGCAGCACCTCTCCGAAGGCCAGCCCGCCTCGGGGGACGATCGACTCGTCCTCGGTCACCGACATCAGCGCCATACCGGCCCGACACGCCGCTGCGGCATCGGTGGCGACGAACATCACCTCGTCGCCGATGAACTTGACGATGCGAGCGCCCGCATCGCCGGCCAGGGCCTGCGCCCGTGCCTCGAAGTCACGGAGGAACCCCGCGAGCTCCGGGGCCGGCATCGATCCGCTGAGCGCGGTGAACCCGACCAGATCCACGAAGCCGACGGCGTAGCGGTAGACGAATCGTTCGGCCTGATCGATCGTCGTCCGTCTGGTCCGCTCGATGGCCTGCAGGATCTGGCGTCGCAGGAGCGCGTCGAGCTCGGCCGCCAGCCCGTCGACGAGCGCGATCGCCTCGACGACCTGCTCGGCCTGCCCGAGCTCGTTCGCGCCCTCCCGCACCGCCCGCGACTCGATGTCGGTGAGGAAGAGCGACACCGCGGCCTCGGCGATGCGGCTCACCGCGCTGCTGATGACCCGAACGAGCACCAACGCCTCGGACTCGCTGAAGATCGCCGACAGCGCGTCGAGCACCGCCAGCGAGCGGGCCTCCGCCTCGGTGAAGGAGATCTCCCCGACGGGGGATCCGTCGATCGAGGCGAAGTCGAGCGCGATCACCAGGTCGTCGAACCGGGCGGGGGTCAGACCGGACGCCTCGATGGCCCACTCCCGAGTCCTGCGCTCGCCGGGGACGAGCAGCCGATCACCGATGATCGCTCCGAGCGCGCCACGGGCCAAGGCGTCGACCATGTCATCGACCGACAAGCCGTGCTCGAACAGCCAATCGAGGAGGTCGAGGCGACCGGTCTCGACGTCGGTCGCCGGGTCGAAGAGACCGGCCCGCTCGTAGTCCGCGTCCGTCGGCCGTCGGTTGGCTGTCATCAGCGGCTCAGGAGAAGGCGAGGCCATCAAATCGCCCGTCGCTGCGCCAGCCATCGAGGTACTGGAAGTACGCGTACGCACCGTGCGGATAGCCCACGGAGAACGCGGCGTTCGGACCCGGGTCGTGGCCCTCGTTGTTGTAGTAGCCGGGCGTGCAGTCGGGGGACCCGAGGGTGCGTCCGCCCCCGGACAGCAGCAGTTCGATCCAGGCGTCCTCGGCCTCGGCGGTCACCTCGACGCGACCGAAGCCCTCCGCCTCGGCGTGGCTCACGACGGCGGCGATCGTCGCCGCCGACTCGGCGAAGTTGTGAGGGACGTTGGAGATGAGGTTGGCGCCCTGGGTGAAGCCGACCACGAACAGGTTCGGGAACCCGTTGACGTACGTGCCGTGCATGCTGCGCATGCCGGCATCCCAGTGCTGGGAGAGGCGGCGGCCGGATCGACCGGTGAGGTCGAAGCCCCGCAGCCGCGTGTGGTCGGTCCCGACCTCGAAGCCGGAGGCGTAGATGATGCAGTCGACCTCGTACTCGGCGCCCCCGGCGACAAGGCCGCTCGCGGTGATCCGATCGACGCCATGCCCGTCGGTGTCGACGAGGTGGCAGTTGGGCCGGTTGAAGGCCTGCAGGTACTCGTCGTGGAAGCACGGCCGCTTGCACAGCTGGCGATACCAGGCCTTGAGGTCCGCTGCGACGGCCGGATCGTCGATGACCTCGTCGACCCGAGCGCGGATCTCGTCCATCTTCTCGAAGTCGGAGTCCTCGAAGGCCTCCATGACCGCCTCCATCGTGAGCTCCTCACGAGGGATGTGCGAGACGCGCTCGCGGATCCGCCGGGCCAGGTCGGTCCAGCCGTCCTGGACGAGATCCTCCTCGGCGGGCCCGCCGGTCTGGTTGGCGGTGAAGTTCATGAGCCACCGCTGCTGCCAGCCCGGCGTGGCGATCTCGGCGAACCAGTCCGGATCGATCGGACCGTTGCCGCGGACGTCGACCGAGCTGGGCGTTCGCTGGAAGACGTACAGCTCCTTCGCGGCGCGGGCGAGGTGGGGCACGCACTGCACGGACGTCGCACCGGTGCCGATGATGGCGACCCGCTGGTCCTCCAGCGCCTCCATCGGCGCGCCGGCGGGATCGCCGCCGGTGTAGTCGTAGTCCCACCGGCTCGTGTGGAAGCTGTGTCCCTCGAACTCGTCGATTCCCTCGAGGCCGGGCAGCTTCGGCACGTGGAGCGGGCCGGTGCCCATGGCGAGGTACCGGGCGGTGAACTCGTCCCCCCGGTTCGTGCGGACGATCCACCTCCCGGCATCGTCGTCCCACTCGGCGTCGGTGACCTCGGTGTGGAAGAGCGCGTGCTCGTAGAGGCGGAAGTGCTTCCCGATGCGGCGGGAGTGGTCGAGGATCTCGGGGGCGTGCGCGTACTTCTCGGTGGGCATGTGCCCGGTCTCCTCCAGCAGGGGGAGGTAGACCATCGACGCCGTGTCGCACTGCGCCCCTGGGTAGCGATTCCAGTACCAGGTGCCGCCGAAGTCGCCGCCCTTGTCCACGATGCGGACGTCGTCGATGCCGGCCTCCTTCACACGGGCCGCGGTGAGGAGCCCGGCGAAGCCGCCGCCGACCATGGCGAAGGTGACGTGATCGGTCAGCGGCTCCCGCTCGGCGACCGGCTCGTACGGGTCCTCGAGGTAGTGGGCGAAGTGCTCGCGGATCTCGATGTACTGGTCGTTGCCGTCCGGACGGATCCGCTTGTCGCGCTCCTCGGCGTACTTCGCCTTGAGCGCATCGATGTCGATCGTGTCGGCCACTCGATCCCCCTCGCCGTGTGACCCCGCCATGCTGACACCGCCGGACGAGTCGCGACCAGACCGCATCTGGGACCCAGCGGACGCCGCCGTGCCGGAGGCCGTCATCGGCACGGCATGGGTCGGCGCGGCGGGGCGAGCCGACGGGCGGCACCTGCCCGGGTACGGTGCGCCGTCGTGCGAGGACGGGTTGCAACCGCGCTCATGGCGATCGTCCTGGTGGCCTGCGGCAGCGACGACGTCGACCCCGTCGTACTCGTCGATCTCGGAGGACTGCCGCCTGGCGAGATCATCGCCCTCCGCTCCGACGGCGAGACCATCGAGTGGATCGAGCGGACCGCCGGCCGCATCGTCCGCCTTGCCCCCGACGCAGCGCCGTCCACCGTCGCGACGCTCGACGTGTCGACCGACGGTGAGCAGCGTGGGCTGCTCGGGCACACCGTGATCGAGGGCCGTCGGTTCGCCGCCTGGACCGAGCGCCAGACCCTCCGGCTGGTGGTGGGCGAGCTCACCGACGACGGACCGGAGCTGGTGTGGAGGGGCACGGGGACAGCGACCCGGGCGGTCGGCGGCCATCTCGAGGAGCGGGACGGCATGCTCGTGCTCGGCCTCGGCGAGCTCACCGACTGGGCCCAGGACCACGGCTCGGGAGCGATCGTCACCCTCGACCCGGACGGCGCCCCCGCTCAGGACCCGGTCGTGCTCACCGATGGGTGGAACAACCCGTTCGCCTTCGTCGTGCTCGACGACGGGACCGTGCTGGTCGCCGACAACGCGCCCGCTGGATCACCGGAGCGGCTGGCGGCCGACGAACTCCGCACCGATCTTCCGGCGCCGGAACGTGCGCCCTCGGCCATCGCAGCGTTGCCGGACGGCCGCATCGGCGTGTGCGGATGGCTCGACGGTGAGCTGCGCGGCTACGAGCTGACCGACGACGGGTTCGAGCGGGCCGGCACACCGGGGACGTGCCGCTCCGCGGTCACCGTGACGGCCGAGGGTCGGATCGTCACCGTGACCGACGACGCGATCGTCGCCACGCCCTGAACGGGCGCGCCGCTCACGCGGTCGTGATCGCTCGGTCGCCCCAGGCCCCGTAGCCGCCGATGATGTCGGAGACGTCGGCGAAGCCGGCCCGACGGAGCACGCTGGCCCCGACCGAGGAGCGGTAGCCGCCGGCGCAGAACACGACCGTCGGCGCCGATGGGTCGAGCTCGTCGAGGCGACCGGGCAGCTGGCCGACCGGGATCGACGCTGCGCCCTCGATCGTGCCGTCCGCGAACTCACCCGGGTTGCGGATGTCGACCAGCTGCAGTCCGTCGATGCCGTCGCGTCGGTCGGCGAAGTCCGCGGCGGTGAGGCGCGAGGCTCGATCGACGCGCTCGGAGTGCGCGGTCATGACGGCGAGCGGCTCGGCCAGATGGCCGACGACCCGGTCGAAGCCGATGCGCGCGAGCCGGTTGCGGGCCTCGAGCTCGAAGCCCTCGTCGACGACCAGCACGATGTCGGCATCGGCCGGCACGACGGACCCGGCGAACTCCGCGTAGCGACCGTTGAGACCGACGTTGATCGAGCCGGCGAGGTGCCCTTGGGCGAACTCCTCGGGGGTCCGACCGTCGATGATCATCGCGCCGTCGGCGACCGCAGCGTCCAACGCGGCGAGGTTGAGCGAGCTCGGCGGGACGTTCTCGTCGAGCAGCTCGCGGTCTTGGCGGTTGAGCACCGCGTCGTAGACGAAGTAGCTCGGGGCCGGGGGCTGCCCCTCGGTCACCAGCCCGATGAAGGTCGCCTTGTCCGGCGCCTGCAGGGCGTAGTTGCTGGCTCGCTGCTCACCGATGGTCGACGACGTCTCCGTCGAGAGGTTCTTGCCGCACGCCGAGCCGGCGCCGTGGGCGGGGAAGACCCGGGTCGAGTCGGGGAGCGTGAGCAGCTTGGTGTGGAGGCTGTCGTAGAGCATCTCGGCGAGCTGGTCGCGGGTGTAGCCGAGCGAGGCGAGCAGGTCGGGCCGGCCGACGTCACCGATGAAGAGCGTGTCGCCGGTGAGCACGCCATAGGGGGTGTCGCCCTCGTCGGGCCCGTACACGACGATGCTGATCGACTCCGGTGTGTGGCCAGGGGTGTGGAGGATCTCGAGCTCGACTCGGCCGAGGCTGATGCGCTCGCCGTCGGCCAGCTTGCGGGACGGGAACTCCGTCTCCGCCACCGACGCGTAGGCGATCTCGGCGCCGGTCGCGGCGGCGAGCTCCAGGTGCCCGCTCAGGAAGTCGGCGTGGAAGTGGGTCTCGATCACCAGGTCGATCGTGAGGCCGGCTGCCTTCGCATCGCGGACGTACTCGTCGATGTCTCGCCGCGGATCGCCGACCACGGCTCGGCCACTGACGCGGTCACCGATCAGGTACGAGGCCTGCGAGAGGCAGTCGAGGTAGTACTGGCTGAAGATCATGAGCCCGTCCTCATCGGTGTGCACACCTAAATGTACGGACAAATGTCGATGACGTCAACGTCTCGCGAGTCGTTCAGGACGGAGCGGGACGCAGCGCCGGCGCCGACCCGGCGGACCAGTCGGCGACGAAGCGGTACCGGTCCCCGCGGATGACGGTGGTGCGCCACTCGACGGGCGTGCCGTCGCGTGTGCCGAGGCGTTCGAGGTGGAAGGCGGCGTCGCGTGGACCGATGCCCAGCAGTGCCTGGTCCGCCGCGGTCGGCAGCACCGGCGAGACCCGCTCCCACCCCTGGTTCGGGACGGGTGCATCGAGGCGCCGCAGCTCGTCGTAGAGCGCTGTGTGCCCCCAATCGACCCGCAAGAGCGGCTCAGCGAAGCTCGCCGGGAGCCACGCACGATCGATGGCCAGGGGGTCACCGCCGGCTCGACGAAGCCGAGCGATGAGGAGCAGTTCCACATCGGGATCGGAACCGAGCTGCCGGGCCGCCTCGACGTCTCGCACCAACCCGAGCTCGAGCACGTCGCTGGTCTGCTCCACGCCGGTCGACTCGATCGAGCGGAAGAGGCTGTAGAGCGTGCCGAGCGACTGCTCGAACTCGGCGCGGTTGATGACCGTCCCGCGCCCTCGCTCCCGGGTGAGCAGGCCGTGCGCGTTGAGCTTGGCGATCGCCTCGCGGACGGTGTGCCGGCTCACGCCGTACTCGTCGACGAGCTCCTGGTCGGTCGGGAAGCGACCGGAGTCGAACTCACCGGCGTCGACACGCTCCCGTAGGTCGGTCTCGAGCTGGGCCCAGAGCGGCGTGGAACTGGAACGATCGAGCGTGCGCGGCGACAACGTTGAGCAACTCCTCCGTCGAGGTCCGGACACTACCGGCGCATGCCCGCACCACAGCCAGGACCAAGGTCACACCCTGGGCTGGCCGCCTATCCCCCCAAGGACCGAGGTCAGGCCCTGGGCTGGCCGCCCATCCCCCGCCAGACGAACGCCGCGGTGCGCTTGGGCCAGGTCGCCGGGATCCGCTGACCGGCCAGGTGCTGGGCGTAGAGGATCCCCGTACAGGCGGCGACTGCCTGGTCGAGGTCGGCGTCGGGCTCGACCAGGCCGTCCTCGATCGCTCGCCCGAGGATGTGGCGCAGTCGTTGGCGCCGTGGGGCGATGATCCGCTCGCGGAAGAGGCCGCGCAGCTCGGGGTCGGTCGCGTCCTGGAGCATGGAGCCGACCATGCTGAGCCCGTTCGGACGGGTGACGCCGGACCGGAACGCGACGAGCTCGGCGACCAGGTCGGCGTACGGATCGTCGGTGTCCGGCCGCCGGTCGGACGTCGACATGCTCTCGATGGCGGCGACGGCGAGGTCGGCCTTCGTCGCCCACCGCCGGTAGACCGCCTGCCTCGTCGTGGCGGCCTCCTCGGCGATGGCCACGATCGACATGGCGTCATAGCCGTGGGCCGCGAGGTGGTTCCGGGCCGCGGCGAGCACGGCGCCGTCGATGCCCGGATCGCGAGGGCGACCCGCAGCGCTCCGACCGACCATGCCCATGACCGTATCCCGCGAGTTACGGTACATTGGTGTAATGGAAAGGAGCTCTCCATGACCCGGGTTGCGATCATCGGAGCCGGTTCGGTCGGACGTGCGCTCGGCAGCGGGCTCGCCGCGGCCGGCTACGACGTCGTCTACGGGGTGAGAGACCCGGCCGACGAACGCCACGCCGACCTCGATTCGGCGACGACGCCACCCGAGGCGGCCGCAGGTCGCGATGCGGTCATCGTCGCGGTGCCGGCCGGAGCCGTCGCGGCCACCGTCGCATCACTCGCCCTCGCGCCCGGCCAGGTGCTGGTCGATGCGACCAACGCCGTCGGCGCCCCGGTACCCGACGGGCACGACACGATGGGCGACCTCACGGCCGCCTTCGCTCCTGCGGGCGTCGCGGTCGTCAAGGCCTTCAACACGATCGGGGCCGAGCACCTCGGCGGCCACGAGATCGGTGGTCGGTCGGTCTTCCTGCCCATCTGCGGCGACGAGGCGGGGATCGAGATCGTGCGGCCCCTGGCCACCTCCCTCGGCTTCGACGTTGTGTCCGTGGGTGGACGCGAGCAGTTCGGCCTCGTCGAGGCCCACGCGGCGCTCTGGATCCGACTGGCCTTCGGCTGCGGCTGGGGCCGCTCGTTCGGGTTCGGGGTGCTCGGACGATGACCCCCTGCTCCGCGCTCGGAGGAGTCCACTGATGCCCACCCCGCTTCCCACCTCCGCCGAGGCGGACCTGGCCCCGCCCGACGCCGAGGAGGTGCAGGCCACGGCGCGCGGCGTCATGTCGGCGATCTCGCCCGAGGGCGGGGCGAGCGAGCTCCAGCAGCTGCTGATGGCGGCTGCGTTCGAGTCGATGACGGGGCACGCTCCCGAGACCGCCGGTCTGGCGCCGATCGAGCCCGAGCAGTTCGCCGTCGGGATGGCCCGACGCAACGAGGCGTTCCGCACCCGGATCCTGCAGACGATGATCCTGGGAGCACTGGTGCTCCGCCCGCTCGGAGAGGAGGTCGCCCAGCGCGTCGAAGCCTTCGCCCGTGCGCTGAGCGTCGACGACGGCATGCTGACCGTGGCCCGCAACTTCGCCGCCGGTCACCTCGGCCTCGCGGCCGTCGACTTCGACCGCAACGGCTACACGGCCGACTGGGGCCCGGAGCGGACGGCGTCGCTCCACACCAGCGCCGGCCTCGACGACGCCTGGGGTCTGGCCGCTGACGATCCGGAGCTCGCCGCCCGGTGGGCGGCCCTCCAGGAGCTGCCGGCCGGCACACTCGGGCGGGGGATCTGGGAGTTCTACCGGGCGAGGGGGTTCGCCTTTCCCGGCGATCCGGGATCGGCACCCCCACTGCTCGCCCAGCACGACTGGGTGCACGTGCTGGCGGACTACGGCACTCGCGTCGAATCGGAGCTCGAGGTCTTCGCCTTCATCGCTCGGGCGAACGACGACCCGCGTGGCTTCTCGCTGCTCGCGATGGTCGTGAGCCTCTTCGAGACCGGCTACCTCGCGGCCGGAGCCGGGCTGTTCGAGGCGTTCCCCGGCCAGCTGTCCGCCGACGGAATGGCCATCCGCGTGGCCGATGCGCTTCGCCGAGGCGCCATGAGCCACGGCCTGGGGGGTGAACCCGACGTCGACTTCATGGCGTTCGACTGGTTCTCGGTCGCAGATCGACCGGTCGAGGAGCTCCGCGAGCGCTTCGCCATCGCGCCCAAGTCCGAGGGGGCGGTCACAGCCGGTTCGGTCGGCCCCTGGGAGCCGGGCGGCATCAGTCCCGTCCAGTTCGAGACGGGTCGCCAGGCAGCCGAGGCCGCCGGCAGACCCCACGACACCTACGGCGCCACGCCGTGATCGATCAGTCCAGCTCGACGATGCCGGCTGCGTCCAGGGGGTGGCGGATCAGGCTCATCAGGGACATACCCAGGCCGTAGGTGTGCATCCGGCGCGGCAGGTCGATGCGGACGAAGCAGCCGCCAGGCAGGTCGAGCTCGCCATGACCGGTGACCGAGCGGAGTGATCCGTCGGCGACGAGGCCCTGGATCTCGGGCGAGTCGACGGCGAGAACCGTGGCCGTGGCCTGGAACTGGATGGCGGACGGCGGCCCTCCGACCGGCACACGCCGGATGGGCACCACGACACCGACGTGGGGGTTGGCGTCCACGTTGCGAGCCTTCCGGCTCGTCCGGATCGTGCTCGAGTAGAGACGGTCACCAACGGCTTCGTAGAGCACGCCGGCGGCGTGGGGACGACCGGCCGGTGAGACGGTCGAGAGCAGGCAGTACGAACGCTTGCCGATCGCTCGCATCACGGCGGCCGGATCGGGGCGGTGGAGGGTGGGGACGGTCGTGGTGTTCGTGTTCGTCGTCATGACGCCATCGAACCGCCCATGACGCCGGCGGTGAATGGCCGAGAGGATCAGCTCCATACGCATTCGTCTCGCATCGGGAATGCCGTCTCGGTCCGCACGGTTACAATACATGTCTGTACCGTATTGAAGGAGTCCACGTGACCATCTCGATCGACATCAACGACCCGGCCAACCCGAAGCGCGTCCTGATCGTCGCCGCCAACCCCTCGGTCTCCGAGCAGACGGGGTGGCCGATCGGATTCTGGTGGGCGGAGCTGACGCACCCCTACTGGGAGTTCACCGCCAAGGGCTACGACGTGACGATCGCCAGCCCGGACGGCGGCGAGCTCGTGGCCGACGGGTACAGCGACCCGGAGGATCCGTCGCAGTACTCGGCAGACGACCTGATCAGCCTGGGCTTCAAGCACAGCCCGACCCACGCTGCGCTCCTCACCAACACCCCGAGGCTCACCGACCTCGACCTCGACGACTTCGACGCCGTGCTGTTCGCCGGTGGCCAGAGCCCCGTCGCCACCTTCCGCTCCAACCCAGCGGTGCACTCGGTGCTCCGACACTTCTTCGAGGCCGGCAAGCCCACCGCCGTCATCTGCCACGCCACCGCGGCGCTCCTCGAGGCGACCACGTCGGACGGCTCGCTCATCGTCGACGGCAGGACGTGGACCGGCTTCGCCGACGCCGAGGAGGAGTTCGCCGATCAGGCGGCCGGGCAGCAGATCCAGCCGTACCGGATCGAGTCCGAGGCGAAGCAGCTGCCGAACACCAACTTCATCGTCGACTCCCCGTTCAAGTCCTTCGCCGTGCGCGACGGCAACCTCATCACCGGGCAGCAGCAGTACTCGGGGGCTGCGGCCGCCGGGCTCGTCATCGAGGCGCTGGGTGTCTGAGACGCAGCCGGTCACGACGGTCGTGACCCGCCACGTCCGCAGCGATCGGCGGGACGAGTACGAGGCCTGGCTCGACCGCCTCCACGCCGAAGCGCACGACCTCCCCGGATACCTCGGCGCCGAGGTCCACCCCCCGCCGACCGGCGCTGCGCAGGCCACCTATCGGAGCGTCTTCCGATTCGCCTCGCTGGAGGATCTCCGGGCCTTCGAGGTCGGCGAGCTGCGGCGGCGGTTCCTCGACGAGGTCGTCGACTACGTCGAGGCCGACGCCGTGTACAACACCCACACCGGGCTGGAGCTGTGGTTCGCACCGCCGGCCGGCACGGTCGTACCGCAGCCGATCCGGTGGCGGATGGCGGTCGTGCTCGGGCTGAGCGTCTACGTGATGGTGCTCGTGTTCGGGTCGATCGCCGGTGCCGTGATGGGCGACGTACCCGCCCCCATCCGCCTGGCGATCGTGATCGCCGTCGAGATCGCGATCATGACCTACCTCCTGTTGCCGTGGCTCACCCGGAAGCTCAGTCGCTGGATCTACCCGAGCACGGTCACGGCCGGTTCGCCGTGACCGCTCGCGTCACCCGGTGAACGGGTCCCACGTCGACGTCGGTCGACCCGCCGCAGGCTCCCCCGGGGCGAAGAGACCGAACCGCATCGCCTGGGCCAGCGCGGTGGCGGCCTCGGCCCCGGCGAGGGCGCCCGAGGCGGTGACCAGCAGGCGGTTCTGCACCACGCGGTCGGAGGACTTGCGAACGCCGTGCTCGGCCATCAGGTCGCCGGCGAGCCAGTGACCGGCCGCCTCGTCGTCGTCGATCAGCCCGGCAGCGGCGAGCAGGAGCGCGCCGGTCGAGACCGCGATCACCCCCCGGGCCGCATCGACGGCAGCCCGCAGCCACTCCACCGCCTCGATCCTCGATGCCTCCCGCCGCCACGCGAGGCCACCCGGCACGACGAGCACGTACGGCTCGGGGGCCTCGGCGAGCGGGACGGTCTCGATCATCCGGGCGGGCTCCACGCCGAGCAACGGGCCGGGCTCGGGTGAGGCGAGCACGACGCGGGCACCGAACTCGCGGGCGATGGCGCCGGCCACGGTCTCGACCTCGTCGCTCGAGACGCCCTGGTAGGTGAAGACGACCACGTCCCGACGCCCGGCACCCTCCGACCATCCCCGCAGCGTGGGCAGCGTGCCGGGGGCGTCCTGCGTCTCGGGCACGCGGCCCCGGCGGACGAAGCCAGCGAGCCGAGCGAGCGGACCGGACCGGCCGGCGTCGTCGGGCACCATCGCTCGATCGTCGCGATCAACGTGGGCAGCGTCAACGAGCGTGCCCGCCCACGAGCTGGCGAGCGCCCCGTGCTCTAGCTTCGCCCGGGACCGCTGGACTCGGGGAAGCGCATGGACATCGATCTGCTGTCGGTCTCGGGATTCGCCGGGAGCCAACCCCATGACCAGTTCGCCTGGCTCCGCGAGCACGCACCGGTCCATCGCCACGACGAGCCGAACGGACCGGGGTTCTGGGCGGTCACGCGTCACCAGGAGGTCAAGGCCATCGGCCGTGACCCGCAGCGGTTCTCGTCGTCGCCCACGATCATGATCGAGGACCCGACCGGCGACGGCCCCGACCTGGGCGATCACGTGATGATGCTGATGGCCGACCCGCCGGTCCACACCAGGATGCGACGGATGGTGAGCCGGCACTTCACGCCCAAGTCCTCGTCGGCGCTCCGGGGACGCATCGCCGAGTTGGCGACCCAGATCGTCGACGAGGTGATCGAGCTCGGGGAGTGCGACCTCGTCACCGACCTGGCCGGCGAGATGCCCAGCTTCGTCATCGCCGACGTGCTCGGCATCCCGCTCGAGGACGGGCGAGCGCTCTACCACCACACCGAGGCGCTCCACTCGAGCGACGAGGTCGTGAGCCGCGAGCAGAAGGCCGAGGCCTTCATGGCCATGTTCGGCTACTCGCAGGAGGTGTACGCGAAGAAGCAGGCCGAGCCCGGCGATGACCTGGCGACGCTGCTCGCCCACGGCGTGCTCGACGGCGAACCGGTCGACGCGGTCGACTTCTTCCTCTGGTTCCTGTTGCTCGTCGACGCGGGCGGCGACACGACGCGCAACCTCGTCGGCGCCGGGATGCAGACGCTGTTCGGCCATCCCGATCAGCTCGCCCGGCTCCGAGACGACGTCGACGGCCTCCTCCCCGGTGCGATCGAGGAGCTGCTGCGCTGGGTCAGTCCCGTGATCTACATGCGCCGCACGGCGACCGCCGACACCGAGATCGCAGGCCAGGCCATCGCCGCCGGCGACAAGGTCGTCATGTACTACGGCGCCGCCAACCGCGACCCCGAGGCGTTCGACGAGCCCGACCGATTCGACATCGACCGCGATCCGAACCCCCACGTCGCCTTCGGCGGCGGCGGACCGCACTTCTGCCTCGGGGCGCACCTCGCCCGCATCGAGATCGCCGAACTGCTCCGGGAGATGCTGAGCCGGCTCGACGATCTCGCCCCGACGTCGGACCCGACGTGGATGGGCTCGAACTTCATCTTCGGCCCGACCTCGCTGCCGGTCGCGTTCCGACCAGGCGCTCGGGAGGCGACGACCTGAGCCGGATCTCCGGGCTCGGCTGGGCGTTCGTGGCCGCCCGAACGCCCCGCTTCGTCCCCGTCTCTGGCGATGGCTAACGGCGTCCTCGACGGCGACCCGTCCTGCCGCTCCCGTGCGGACGACCGGAACCCGCGCCGGCCCCTGACCGCTTGCCCCCACGCTTCGCCGAGCGCTTCCCACCGGCCCGGCCACCAGGCCGATCCGACGCACCTCCACCGCCGGACGGCGTCCGCTTCGACGACCGCGTGGCACCGGACCTCCCGCCGCCCCCCGAGCGCTGCGACGTCCCGGCGCGGCCATCGTCGCCGGAGCCCTTCGAACGCCGGGACCCGGTCTCGCCGTCGCCGCGGCTCCCACCACCATGCTGCTGCCGTTTGCCGGTGCCTCGGGCGCGGCCGCGGCCCTTCGCTGTCGACGGCGATCGGTCCGCGCTGACCACGATCGGGGTACGGTCCCGGTCGGCGTCCTCGGGGGTCGGCTCGACCTCGGCGTCGATGCCGAGCGCACGTCGGAGCTTCGCCGAGTCCTGCAGCTGGCTCGGGTCGAGGATCGAGATCACCGTTCCGGTGGCGCCTGCCCGCGCCGTGCGACCGGAGCGATGCACGTAGTCCTTGTGGTCGGCGGGTGGGTCGTAGTGGATCACGCAGGCGACGTCGTCGACGTGGATCCCGCGAGCAGCGACGTCGGTGGCAACGAGCGCCTGGACCCGGCCATCGACGAAGCCCTGGAGCGCGCGGTCGCGCTGGGCCTGCGAGCGACCACCGTGCAGGTGGTCGGCGGTGACGCCCTGCTGCCGCAGCTTCTTGGCGAGGCGATCGGCCCCGTGCCGGGTCCGGGTGAACACGACGGTGGATCCGGCGGCGGCGACCAGGTCCGCGGCGACCTTGGGCCGGATGCTCCGATCGACCTGGATGAAGCGGTGCTCCATCGTGGTCAGGTCGGGTTCGACCTCGCCGACCTCGTGCACGACCGGGTCGCGCTGGTACCGCTCGACGAGGACCTGCACCTCGTCGTCGAGCGTCGCGGAGAACAGCATCGTCTGTCGCCGCTTGCCGGTCCGATCGAGCAGGCGGCGCACGTCGGGCAGGAACCCCATGTCCGACATGCGATCGGCCTCGTCGACGACGGCGACCACCACGTCGCCGAGGTCGACGGCACCCTGATCGATCAGATCGAGGAGTCGGCCGGGACAGGCGACGAGCAGATCCACGCCCGCGCCGAGCGCCCGGATGTGTCCGGCGATGTTCACGCCGCCGTAGACGGCGAGCACCCGCCGGTCGACGGCGTCCGCGAGTGGGGTGAGCTCCTGGGCGATCTGCTCGGCGAGCTCGCGGGTCGGCGACAGGACCAACGCGCGCGGCCGGCGCACCTGGGCGCGTGGGAGCTCGGCGAGACGATCGAGGGTCGGCACGCCGAACCCGAGCGTCTTCCCCGACCCGGTCGGCGCACGGCCGAGGATGTCGAGGCCGGCGATGCCGTCGGGGACGACCAGGGCCTGGATCTCGAACGGTTCGGTGATGCGTTGCCAACCGAGCGCCTCGACGAGTCGCGGTCGGACGCCCAGGCTCGCGAACGTGACGTCGCTGCTCATGCGGTGGGCTCCCGTCGACTCCACCCGGTCGGGCGGCGATCACGGTCGAGCGTACCGACCGCCGCCGTCTCCGGCGGGGTCCACCTCGGTCAGCTGGCGTCGATGCGACTCAGGTAGCGGTCGACCTCGGCGGCGAGGCAGGCGGCCTGCGCCCACTCGGCGACGCGCGGCGCGAGCGAGTCGTCGTCGGCGGTCGTGACGAGCCGGACGACCGTCGTCCCGAGCGCTTCGTCCGGGGTGAGGCGCGCCTCGATGCCGGTCGAGTCGTCGTCGAAGGGGCACTCCGCCAGCGCGTCGCGGGCCACCTCGGCGGGGAGCTGGACGACGAGCCAGTGGATCGCCGTGCCGTCGGGAGCGACCGAACGACACAGGCCGCCCCCGGCGTCCTCCACCGCGCCGCCCAGATGGGCGTCCAACACCGCGTGGTGGACCTGGGAACCCCGGGCTGACGAAGCGTGGAGGACGACCCGGCGGAACCCGCACGGGTCGAGGTCGGCATCGCTCGTCCGGTCGACGACGACGTCGGCGCCGTTCACACCGCTGAGCTCGAGACGCACGCCGGGCACGACATGAGCGAGCGCGGCCAGCGACCGCAACGAGCGCAACTCCACGGGTTCCTCCCGGATCGACGAACTGTTAGGTGAGCTTAGCACTCCCGATCAGAGGTGCTTTTCGCACCGGGTGCGCGCCGGAACTCCCCGTCGCTTACCCTCCACGCATGCTCTTCAGGCGACTCGCCACGCTCGCGCTCCGGCTCGGTCGCTGGACCGTCCAGGAGGACTGCGTGCCTCCGGCACCGAAGAGCATCCTGACGGCGGCGCCCCACACCTCGTTCGTCGACGGGTTCTGGATGCTCGTGGCCATGCGCCACTACGGCGTCAAGATCCGCTTCCTGATGAACGCGAAGCACCTCCGTGGCCCGTTCGGGCTCCTCAAGTACGTCGGCGCGGTACCTGTCACACCGGGGAAGGGCGGGACCACCGCCGACCTCGTGAAGGAGGCGGGCACCGAGGAGGAGTTCGCCATCGTGATCTCACCGCCCGGAACGCGCTCGAAGCAGGAGCGGTGGCGAAGCGGCTTCTACCACCTCGCCATCGAGACGGGCCTGCCGATCTACTTCTCGTACCTCGACTACGGGCAGCGGCGCGTCGGCATCGGCACCGAGCCGCTGATCCCGTCGGGCGACATCGTCGCCGACATGGACGTCGTGCGCGAGTTCTACGGCGGCATGCTCGGTCGCGCGCCGGAGCAGACCAGCACGATCGTGCTCCGCGAGGAGCTCGAGCTCGGGTCCGCCCCCGATCAGGCCTGAACGAGCTCGCCGACCGGCTCGGCGATGCGGTGACACTCGGCACCGTTCAGGTCGAGCACCACGGCGGCGCCACCGGTGCACGAGACTGCGGACATGGGCGTTGACGTCGCGGCCGACGTCGTCAGCGACGAGGACCTCGCGGTCCAGCGCGACGACGTCAGGTGCGAGCGGTGCTCAGCGGTCGTCGCCCATCGCAGCGCTGCGGTCGTCCGGGCCGGTCGGCACGTGCACACCTTTCGCAACCCGGCGGGCTGGTCGTGGACGGTGCGGTGCTTTCGCGACGCGCCGGGGTGCCGGTCCGAGGGTGAGCTGACGACCGACGCCACCTGGTTCCCCGGGCACGCCTGGTGCTTCGCCCCATGTACGAGCTGTGGGCAGCACCTCGGCTGGTGGTACGTCGGTGCGTCATCGTTCGTCGGACTGATCGCCAACCGCGTCACCTGATCGCTGGCGCGACCCGCGGCGCCGCGGCGATCGTGGGGGGCACGGGGCGAGGTGAGGGGGAGCGACGTGACGTACACGCAGATCACGGTCGAGCGGCGAGAGCACGTCGAGGTGCTCACCCTCGACCGGCCGGACAAGCTCAACGCCTGGACACCGACGATGAGCGCAGAGCTCTCCGACGCGATCGAGGCCGCAGACGCCGATGCGGACATCGGCGCGCTGGTGATCACCGGCTCGGGTCGTGGGTTCTGCGCCGGCGCCGACATCGAGGCGGTCTTCGGCGCGCAGCTGGAGGGCGACGACACGGCGGCACGACCCGCTCGGCGCCGGGACTGGATCGAGCTGCTCCGGTCGACGAAGCCGATCGTGGCCGCGGTCAACGGCGTCGCGCTCGGCGTCGGCCTCACCATGATCCTGCCGTGCGACCGGATCGTGGCGTCGACCGAGGCGCGCTGCAGCTTCCGCTTCGTCCGGATGGGGCTCGTGCCCGAGTTGGCGTCGAGCCACTACGGGCCGTTGCGGATGGGGTGGGCCGCCTGCACCGACCTGATGCTGTCGGGCCGGATGATCGACGCCGACGAGGCGCTCCGTACCGGCCTCGTCGACCAGCTCACCGAGCCGGACGACCTGCTGGACGTGGCCGTCGAACGGGCTGCGGAGTACGCGTCCAACCCCGCGCCGCAGCTCCGCTGGATCAAGGAGCTGTTGACCGCCAACGTCGCGGAGCCCGATGCCACCGTCGTCCAGCGACGGGAGCTCGAGCGGCTCGACCAGGCCTATGCGACCCCGGAGCATCGCGAGGCCGTAGCCGCCTTCATGGAGCAGCGCCCGCCCAACTTCCGCAGGTTGGGCTAGGCCCAACAGCACCAGGGCGACGACAGCCCCGGCCACAGCCCGTCAGGGCGAGGACACGGGGAGGAGGCTGGGGTTCCGGGGCCCCAGCCGGGTGACAGCGATGCTCAGCTCGTACGGCGGCGGGCTCGGTGGTCGGCGGCGTGGGTGCGGTTCGCGCACTTGGGGTCGTCGCAGAAGCGCCGGGACCGGTTCCGGGTGGCGTCATAGAAGAGGTCCTGGCAGTCACTCGCGCTGCAGTGGCCGAACCGGTCGACGCCGTTATCGCACAGCTCGAAGGCCAACGCCATCGTGATGTCGGCGAGGACCTGCTCATCGAAGCGCGCGGTCGACGGCGTCCAGTGGAGGTGGGGTCCGACGCCGTCGTGGGCCTGGACCGACGGCGAGATGGCCAGCTCGGTCAGGACCTCGTTGACCTGGGCGATCGCCTCGTCGACATCGAGCTCGGGCAGCGACTGCAACAGGTCGTGGAGCTCCAGGATCCGGCGCTCCAGCCGATGGATCGAGGCGTCCGACGCACGGGCGGCGCGGGCGAACCCACGATCGGCCAGGGCGACCCGGGTGTCGACGTCCTCGTTGCGGAACTGGTTGTGCAGGGCGACGACGGCCTCCAGCGTGAGGCGGATCTCCGACTGGGTCACCGAGGTCAGCACGACCCCGATGATATCGGTCACGGCGGCTTGCATCAGGAGCATCGAGGTGTTTCACTCCTGATCCCACCGAAGGATCAAACCTTGCTGATGGTCCTGACTCACCCCCTCGAGAGGAGGACCCGTGCCCGACCTCGTCCTGACCACCCTGCTCGTCGTCGCCAACGTCTTCGGCGCCGGGATGATCGTCCCGCAGCTCGTTCGGGTTCGCCGGACCCGCAACCTCAACGGGCTCTCGCTCCCCTGGGTCGGCGTGGGCATCGCGCTGAACGTCTGCTGGGGCGCCTACGCCGTCGGCGCCCAGGTCTGGGGTGTCCTGCCGGTGTCGATCGCCGGAACGGCGCTCTACGGTGCCATCGCCGCGACCGCCGTCCCGCTCCATCCGGCCGGCGTCCGGGCCGTCGCTGCCGGCGCCGCCGGGGCCACCATCGCGCCGGCCGTCGGACTGGCGATCGGCGGCTGGACGACTGCCGGCATCGCGATGGGCCTCTCGTACGGCGTCCAGTTCGCTCCGGCCGCCTTCGAGGCCGCTCGCGCCGAGCTCGTCGACGGCGTCTCGCCGACCACCTGGGTGATGGCCGCGATCGAAGCCGCGATCTGGCTCGTCTACGGCGTGGAGGTCGCCGATGCCGCGCTCCTGATCGGCGGGGCCGGCGGGCTCCTCATGTCGATCCTCATCCTCGGCCAACTCGCGAGCACCAGCCCCCGTCTCGCCACGCGGTAGCGAGCAGCGGCGGTAACGGTTGCCGCTTCCCCTTACCGGCGGGTACGGTCACCGGCCGGGGAGAGGGGACCCGGTGAGCCGAACCGTGCTGTCGCCGCCGCTGCCGACCTCGGTCGACCCGGCGAGCGAGACCTTCCAGACCAACCGAGCCGACATGCTCGAGCAATTGGCCGAGATCGACGAGCTGCTCGATCAGGCCGACCTCGGCGGCGGGGAGCGCGCCCGTGCTCGCCTGCGCAGCCGGGACAAGCTGCCGATCCGCGAGCGCATCGCGCACGTGCTCGACCCCGACACGCCGTTCCTCGAGATCTCACCGCTCGCCGCCTACCGATCCGACTACGCCATGGGCGGTGGGCTGGTGGCCGGCATCGGCATCATCGCCGGCACCGAGTGCGTCGTGATGGGCAACGACCCCACGGCGATGGCCGGTGCCATGACGCCGTACTCGATCAAGAAGTGGATGCGGGCGATGGAGATCTCTCGCGAGAACCGGCTGCCGTACGTCAGCTTCGTCGAGTCGGCCGGCGGTGACCTCCGCATCGAGCCCGAGGACGAGTCCAACAAGGGCCGGGTCCCGGGCGGCATGCAGGTCGACCACTTCGCCCAGACCGGCCGCTTCTTCTACGAGCTGATCGAGCTGTCCAAGCTCGGCATCCCGACGATCTGCGTCGTGATGGGCTCGTCCACCGCCGGCGGGGCGTACCAACCGGGCCTCTCCGACTACAACATCGTCGTCCGGGAGCAGTCGAAGATCTTCCTCGCCGGCCCGCCGCTCGTGCAGATGGCCACCGGCGAGATCAGCGACGACGAGACCCTCGGTGGAGCGCAGATGCACGCCGAGGTCTCCGGGCTCGGCGACTACTTCGCCGAGGACGAGATGGATGCGATCCGCTTGGCTCGCGAGGCCGTGAGCCACCTCGACTGGCGAAAGGCGGACCCCCGGCCGCTCGTCGCCGCCGACCCCCCATCGCTCGACCCGGAGGAGCTGCTCGGCCTCGTGAGCCGCGACCTCCGTCAGCCGGTCGACGTGCGCGAGGTCTACGGCCGGGTGGTCGACGGTTCCCGCTTCGAGGAGTACAAGGCGCGCTACGGCACGAACCTGGTGTGCGGCTGGGGCGAGATCCACGGCGTGACCGTCGGCTTCCTCGGCAACAACGGCGTGCTCGACATGGACGCCGCCGAGAAGGGCGCCACCTTCATCCAGCTGTGCAACCAGATCGACGTGCCGCTGGTGTTCGTGCACAACATCACCGGCTTCATGGTCGGACGCGACTACGAGGCGGCCGGGATCATCAAGAAGGGGTCGCAGATGGTGAACGCCGTCAGCAACTCCACGGTCCCCCACATCGGCCTCATCATCGGCGGCAGCTACGGCGCCGGGAACTACGGGATGAGCGGCCGGGCCTTCGGCAACCGGTTCACCTTCCTCTGGCCCACGGCCAAGATCGCCGTGATGGG
>JBCDAU010000021.1:0-92353 GCA_039185015.1 Actinomycetota bacterium | reverse complement strand
CTCGCTTCCCCGACCCGGGCAGATCCAGCGCCACCAGCCACACGACCAGACAGCACTCGACTGTTCACCCGGGCCGGGTCGGCGGACCGACTCGCTTCCCCGACCCGGGCAGATCTCTCTCCTTTAGGCGGAACTCATCCGGCCGTCGCCCCCTGGGCATCGATCTCGAGCTCGGCGACCAGGCAGGAGGCGAGCATCGACAGGCACAGCTCGTCGGCCCGAACGGGATCGACCGAGCCGATGAGCTCGACCCGACCGACCGTCATTCCGAGCTCGGTGTCACCGCACAGCGACACGGCGACGATGTCGTCGTCGGCAGCGATGCCGCTCTCGATGAGCGCTCCCCGCACGGCTGGAGGGCTGAGGAGCGAACCGAACCACCGGAGCGCGACCTCACCGGTCGACGGGGTGGCGAAGACGCCGCCACCACGATCCTCGAGCGTCCCACCGATCTCGACCGTCGCGACGGTGTCGGCAAAGGTGGGCCGACCGCAGCGCACGCTCTGCACGAGCACCGTGCGGAACGTGCAGGGATCGACGTCGGCGTTCCTGGTGCGGTCGACGACGAGCAACTCGCCATCGTGACGGGTGAACGACGCCGACGCCCCGGGCACGGCGTGCACCACGCCGACGAGTAGTCGCAACGCATCGAGTTCCATCACGTGCTCCTGACGCGGTCGGTCGCCGATAGATCAGCACACATGGCGACGACTATCAAGGATCCTTATCACTCGTCAGGCGCCCGGGCTGTACGGCGAGGACACCGGCTTGCCGAGGGGGTTAGCTCTCCCTAACATCCCGACGACCCCCGCTGCGCTCGTCGCAGCGTCCCTGACGAAGGAATGACTCATGCAGCGATCTTCGATGCGTCGTCTGCTCGCCGCGCTCTTCGCAGCCACCATGCTGCTGGCCGCGTGTGGCGATGACGACGGTGCTGAGGTCCGAGAGCTGGACGACGGTTCGGAGTCCAGCTCCGGCAGCGGCTCCGGTTCGGGCTCCGGCTCCGGCTCCGGCTCCGGGAGTGGCTCGGGCTCCGGCTCGGGCAGCGCCTCAGGCTCGGGCAGCGCGTCGGCCTCGGGCAGCGCGTCGGCCAGCGGCTCGGCGTCCGGTTCCGCGTCCGCCTCGGGAACAGGCATCAACGAGGATGAGCTCGCGCAGGACACCGACAACCCGCTCCTCGTCGAGGCCGTCGACGGCTACCGGGCCTACGTCGCCGAGCAGGTCGACACCATGATCACCGAGACCCTGGCCTTCAACGACCTCATCCGGGCCGGCGACATCGACGGCGCCAAGGCGCAGTACCAGATCTCGCGGCGCCCCTGGGAGCGGATCGAGCCGATCGCCGGCCTCATCGAGGACATCGACGGCGCCGTCGACGCCCGCGAGGACGACTTCGAGGGCCCGGAGGATCCGAACTTCACCGGCTGGCACCGACTCGAGTACCACCTGTGGATCCTCGAGGACCTGAGCGAGGCCGGAGCGTTCGCCGACCAGCTGGACGCCGACCTGGCGACCCTCGCCGCCGCCGTTCCCGGCCTCGACCTGCCGCCGGGCGTGCTCACCGTCGGCGCTCAGGAGCTGATCGAAGAGGTCGCCGCTCCCGACGGCAAGCTCTCCGGTGAGGAGGAGCGCTACTCCGAGACCGACCTGTTCGCCTTCCAGGCGAACGTCGAGGGCTCCGAGGCGCTGATCGACCTGCTCGATCCGGCCCTCACCGAGGCCGATCCCGACCTGCTCGCCACCATCCGCGGCCAGTTCGAGGAGCTCTACGGTCAGCTCGCCCAGTTCGGCGACTACGACTCCGGCTTCGTTCCCTACAGCCAGGTCACAGAAGAAGAGCGCTCGGAGTTCGCCGCGACGCTCGGAGAGTTGGCAGAGTCCCTGTCGTTGCTGAACGGCACCCTGGGACTGGAGTAACACCGTGGACGACACTCGCCCGACCACCTCCCGACGCAACTTCCTCGGCCTCGCCGGCGCAGCGGGGGCCACCCTCGCGACCGCCGGCGTGGTCGCTGGTTGCTCCGACGACGGTGGTTCGGGCGAGTCGTCGTCCGCCGGCGATGGCGCCTCCGGCGTCCGCTACGAGTTCCGCTCCGACCGGCAGGCCGGCGTCACCGCGCCGCTCGCCGCGGCGGGCATCGTCGCCGGGCTCGACCTCCGCGTCGACGACAAGGCCGAGCTGCGCGAGCTGTTCGCCGATCTCGGCGACAGCATCGAGCAGGTCATGAGCGGGGAGCCGTTCGAGCCTCGCGAGGGCGGCTTCCCGCCCTTCGACACCGGCATCCTCGGCCCGGATCCGGGTGCGACCGGTACCACCGTCACCGTCGGGGTCGGCAACTCCCTCTTCGACGACCGGTTCGGCCTCGGCTCACTGAAGCCGGTCGAGCTCCAGCGCATGCCGAAGTTCGGCAACGACTTCCTGGTGCGCGAGGAGCGCGCGCACGGCGATCTGTCGATCACCGTGTCCGCCGACACCCAGGACGCCGCCGTCCACGGCTTCCGCCAGGTCCTGCGGGCCACTCGGGGTCGCCTCGTCCCGAAGTGGATGCGCCAGGGCTACAACGACATCTTCCCGGACGTCGGTCCCGGCGAGGCGCCGGTCCGCAACCTGATGGGCTTCAAGGACGGCACCTCGAACCCCTCGGGCGACGACGACTCGACCATGGAGGAGCTCGTCTGGGTCCAGCCCGAGGACGAACAGCCCGACTGGGCCGTCGGCGGGACCTACCAGGCGATCCGGGTGATCCGGATGCAGGTCGAGTTCTGGGACCGCACCCGGCTCAACGAGCAGGAGGCGATCTTCGGGCGCAGCCGCGACACCGGCGCCCCGCTCGGCATGGAGGACGAGACGGACACGCCGGTCTTCACCGACCTCGAGTCGCACATCGCGCGGGCCAACCCCCGTACCCCCGGCAGCGAGAGGAACATCATCCTCCGGCGAGGGTTCAACTACTCCGACGGCCTCGACGGCAACGACCAGCTCGACCAGGGCCTGCTGTTCATCAGCTACCAACGAAGCCTCGAGGACGGGTTCATCACCGTCCAGCGCCGACTCGACGGCGAGGTGCTCGAGGAGTACATCCGTCCCGTCGGCGGCGGCTTCTTCTACGTCCTGCCCGGACCGGGCACGGGCGACGCGAAGCTCGGGGAGCGCCTCCTCGCATGAACCGACGGAGGCCAGAGGCGACGTGACCGCGACCGCGGCTCCACCTGTCATCGAGACCACCGACGTCCCCCGCGTCGGGAACGACAGCCTCGCCCGGCGTGTGGCGGGGATCATCGTCCTCGCCATCGCGCTGTTCTGCACGATCCTCGCCTCGTTGGCCGTAGGAGCGAAGCCGATCCCCATCGGGTCGGTGATCGACGCCTTCCTCTCCTACGACTCGACCAACACCGATCACCTCATCGTCCGCGAGCTCCGACTCCCCCGCACCTTCATCGGGATCATCGTCGGGACGGCGCTCGCGGTCGCCGGGGCGGTCATGCAGGCCGTGACCCGCAACCCCCTCGCCGGACCTGGGCTCCTGGGCGTCAACGCCGGTGCCGCCTTCGCCGTGGTGCTCGCCCTCTGGGCGTTCGACCTCGGCTCGATCTACTCCCTCGTCTGGTTCGCCTTCATCGGAGCCGGCATCACCTCGGTCGTCGTCTACGCCCTCGGCTCGATCGGCCGGGGCGGTGCCACGCCGGTTCGCCTGGCGTTGGCAGGTGCAGCGCTGAGCGCGCTGCTGTTGTCGTTGACCAACGCCGTGACGCTGCTCGATCGCGACACGCTCGACCAGTTCCGGTTCTGGGCCGTCGGTTCGCTCGCCGGCCGCGACGCCGACATCGCCGGCCAGCTGGCGCCGTTCATCGCCGTGGGCCTCTCCTTTGCGTTCGCCCTCTCGCGCCCGCTCAACTCGCTCGCCCTCGGCGACGACGCCGCCCGTGGCCTGGGGGTCAGGGTGGGGCTCACGCGCGCATTGAGCGGCCTCGCCATCGTGCTGTTGTGCGGAGCGGCGGTCGCCGCTGCCGGCCCGATCGGGTTCGTCGGGCTGGTGGTGCCCCACGCCATGCGGGCCTGGTTCGGTCCAGACCAGCGGTGGCTCGTCCGAGCCTGCGCGCTCGCGGGGCCGGCACTGCTGCTGTTCTGCGACGTCATCGGTCGGGTCATCGCCCGGCCCGGTGAGATCCAGGTCGGCATCATGACCGCTGCGATCGGCGGCCCGGCGTTCGTGTTCCTGGTCCGCCGACTGAAGACGGTGCGCCTGTGACCGCGACCCTCGATCCACCGACCGAGCCGACCGTCGCCGAGCCGCTGCCGCTTCGCGGACGGGTCGTCCGCACGAGGCGCCTCTCCGCACGAATCGACCCTCGCTCGACCATCGTGTGCATCGTCCTCGCTGTGGCGATCGTCGCCGTGGGCTCCTGGTCGATCATGGTCGGAGACTTCCCCATCGCCATCGGCGACGTGTGGCGCACCATCATCGGGCGCGGCACCGACGACTCGGAGTTCATCGTCGGGACGCTCCGCCTGCCGCGGGTGCTCACCGGGATGCTGGTCGGCGCCGCGCTCGGCATGTCCGGAGCCGTGTTCCAGTCACTTGCCCGGAACCCCCTCGGTTCGCCCGACATCGTCGGGTTCGATTCCGGGGCTGCGCTCGGTGCGGTCACGATGATCGTCATCGTCGGCGGGTCGAGCATCCAGGTCGCCGTCGGCGCCGTGATCGGTGGTCTGGTCACCGCCGTGCTCGTCTACGTCTTCGCCTACAAGCAGGGCCTCTCGGCCGCCCGGCTGGTGCTCGTCGGCATCGGGATCGGCTTCGCTGCTGCCGCGGTGGTCGACTACATGATCACCCGCGCCGAGATCAACGACGTCCAGCGGGCGGCGGTGTGGCTGACCGGATCGTTGAACGGTCGCGGCTGGGAGCACGTCCGGACCGTCGGCTTCGCCCTGCTCGTGCTCGCACCGATCGTCATCGTCGCCCAGCGACGGCTCGATCGCTTGGAGCTCGGCGACGATGCTGCGTCAGCGCTCGGCATCCGGGTCGGCCGGACGAAGCTGATGCTGGTCCTCGTGGCCGTCGGCCTGGCCGCCCTCTCCGTGGCCGCAGCGGGCCCCATCGGCTTCGTCGCCTTCGTGTCCGGGCCGATCGCGCGCCGGCTGACGCGGTCGCCGGGCGCAGCGGTCATCCCTGCGGCGTTCGTGGGCGCGCTCGTGGTCGTCGCCGCCGACCTCGTCGCCCGCCGGATCCTGGCGCCGACCGAGCTGCCGGTCGGGGTCGCCACCGCCGTCATGGGCGCGCCCTACCTCCTCTGGCTGCTGACCCGCTCGGCGCGGGCAGGAGCGCTGTGATGCGCAACTCGCGCCGTCGAAGCCTGGCACTCGTTCTGGCCGCCGCCTTGCTCGCCGCAGCGTGCGGCGGCGACAGCGACGACGATGGCGCGGCGGCCTCCGCCGCGAGCGCGGCGACCACGCCCGAGACGACCGTCGCGCCGGCCACGACCGCTGCGCCGACGACGGAAGCACCGGGCCCGCTCCCGATCACCGTGATCGACGCTCGAGGTGTCGAGGTCGTCATCGAGTCGACCGAGCGCATCCTCCCCCTCGACGGTGACGTCGCCGAAGTGGTGTTCGCACTCGGTCTCGGCGACCAGGTCGTCGCGACCGACATCTCCGCGACCTTCCCGCCCGAGGCCGACGCGCTGCCCGAGATCGGCTACCAGCGGGCGCTGTCCGCCGAACCGATCATCGAGTTCGCGCCCACGGTCGTCCTCGGCACCGACCTCGCGGGACCGCCCGAGACCATCGAGTCCCTCGAGGCCGTCGGCATCCCCGTCGTGATCGTCCCGAGCGAGACCACGCCTGACGGACCGGCGATCAAGATCGAGGCCGTGGCCAACGCCCTCGGCGTCCCGGAGGTGGGCGCTCGGCTCGCCGGTGAGGTGAACACGGCGATCGACGCGGCGACCGTCGGACCGGCCACCGGTCCGGACGCTCCCCGTGTCGTGGCGCTCTACATCCGCGGCACCAACGTCCAGCTGGTGCTCGGCGAGGAGTCGGGCATCGGCTGGCTGCTCGATGCCGCGGGCGCCGTCGACATCGCCGACGAGCTCGGCGTGATCGATGCCGAGCCGATCAGCGCCGAGGCCATCGTCCTCGCGGCCCCCGACGTGATCGTGGTACCCGAGCTCGGACTCGAGTCGGTCGGCGGCGTCGAGGGCCTCATGGAGATCCCTGGCCTCGCCGAGACCCCGGCGGGCGAGAATGGTGCCGTGCTCTCCTACGACGACCAGCTGATGCTGGGCAACGGCCCCCGCACCGGCGAGTTCCTGGCCGAGCTCGTCGACGACCTGAACGCCGCAACCTCCGGAGCGACCGAGTGAGCCCACCGTCAGCCCACGACGCCGCTGCACCGCCGGTCGCCGGCGACCCGAGCTCGTTCCCGAGCAACGCCGAGCTGGCCCGCACCCTCCTCGGTGACGGTGGACACGCCACCCTCGCCACGCTGACCGACGACGGCACCCCCTACCCGAGCCTCGTCGCCTTCTCGACGCTCGAGGACGCCAGTCTGCTCGTGTGCATCTCGGAGCTCGCGGTGCACACCCGTAACGCTCGTCAACGCTCCGAGGCCGGGCTCCTGGTCGCCGCGGCCCCCGGCGATGGTGACCCCCTCGACGAGCCGCGGTGCTCGTTCGTGGGCAGGCTCGAGCCCGTCGAGATCACCGAGGAGCAGCGAGCCCGTCACCTCGACGTGCATCCCCAGACATCGCTGTACGTCGACGCCAGCGACTTCGGCTGGTGGCGGATGGCTCCCGAGCGGGTCTACTTCGTCGGAGGTTTCGGCTGGATGGGCTGGGTCACCGGCGACGAGCTCGCCGCGGCCGAGGCCGATCCGGTGCTTCCCCATGCTGCTGGAGCAGTCGCCCACATGAACGACGATCACGGAGACGCCAACCTCGCCATGGTCCGCCACCTCGGTGCGGTCGACGACGTCGACTCGGCCACGATGACCAGCATCGATCGCCACGGCGTCAGCCTCGTCGCGTCGACGTCCGCAGGGCCCCGGATGGTGCGGCTCCGCTTCGAGGACGGACCGCTGACCCAGCCCGAACAGGTCCGGGGCGCCGTCGTCGCGATGGCCAAACGTGCGGCGGAGGTCGGCGCCCGATGAACCGCCTTCGCGCCGAGGACATCTCCCTCGCCTACGACGGGCGGGTCGTGGTGGCCGACCTCGACTTCGAGGTCCCCGACGGACTCGTCACCACCATCGTCGGGCCGAACGCGTGCGGGAAGTCCACACTCCTCCGGGCGCTGTCCCGACTGCTCAAGCCGATGAGCGGCACGGTGCTCCTGGACGGCGAGGCGATCCACCGCCTGCCGACCAAGGACGTGGCCAAGCGCCTCGGTCTCCTGCCGCAGAGCCCGATCTCCCCGGACGGGATCCTGGTGGTCGATCTGGTCGCGCGTGGTCGCACGCCGCACCAGTCGCTCTTCCAGCAGTGGTCCTCCGACGACGAGCGGGCGGTGCGCGCCGCCCTGGAGGCGACGAGGAGCATCGACCTCGCTGACCGTCCCGTCGACGAGCTCTCCGGCGGGCAGCGGCAACGCGTCTGGATCGCCATGGCGCTCGCGCAGGAGACCGACATCCTCCTGCTCGACGAGCCGACCACGTTCCTCGACATCACCCACCAGATCGAGGTCCTCGATCTCGTGCGCCGACTCAACGAGGAGTCGGGCCGGACGATCGTCGTCGTGCTGCACGACCTGAACCTCGCCTGCCGGTACGCGCACCACATCGTCGCCATGCGCGACGGGCAGATCGTCGCCGCCGGCGAGCCGTCGGCGGTCATCACCGCCGAGACCGTCCGCGAGGTGTTCGGCCTCGAGAGCATGGTGATCGACGACCCGGTGAGCGGGACACCGCTCGTGGTGCCGATCGGCAGTCGAGCGGGCCAGCCCGGCGAACCAGTGGAGCTTGTCCAGCAGCGTTAGGGTCTCCTATCATCACCGGTGTGGAAAACCCGGCACTCAGGCCCGATCCCGTCGAGATCGTGGCGCTCGCCGCGCTCATGCACCGGGTCGCCGACGGCGTCCTGACCATCGAGCACGACAACGGCAACCGCACCGTCGTCAGCTACGGCCCCGACGGACAGATGACGCCGTGCGAGCTGCGGCCGCTGGTCGGCCCGTCCGCGACCACCCGCTTCGCGGCGAGCATCGCCTCGCTCGAGCTCGGCGGCCGATTCGCCCCGATCGGCGGCGGCGCCTCCGTCCGACTCGTCGACGGTCGCCGCGAGGGCTGGTTCGTCTCGACGCTGCGGCCGCTCCACGTGCAGACGGTCCTCCACGCGTGCGAGCTGCCCCTCGACGACACCGAACCGATCGATGTCGATCTCGTCGGCGACACCGTCCTCGACGTCACCGTCGGGTCGGTCCGACTCGGCGACCGGGTCGTCGATCCGCTGGTCGACGAGATCACGCTCCGAATGCGCGCCGCGTGCGCCGCCGAAGAGGTCGTCTGGGCCGTCCGCGGCGTCGAGACGCCCGGCGAAGCGGTCTGAGACGCTCCTCCACCGCCGGCTGACCACCGTTCGGCGCCCTCATCCCGCGGCGTCGTGAACCGTCACCGGCCTCCGCCGGGACGCCACAGCGTGGCCTCGACGTCCGCGTCGTAGGCCTCTCGCACCACATCGAGGGGAACGTCGATCTTCGCGTGATCCCGCACGATGCAGCGGCCGTCGGGCAGGACGGACGGATCGGCCCACGAGTCCGGCGACCACAGCTCGGAGCGCCGGAACGCCTTGGCGCAGTGGATGTAGGCCTCGACGACCTCGACGACCACGACGACCTTCGCCGGTCGACCGTCGACGGCCAACCGCTCGCGCAGCTCGTCATCGACCGAGATCGAGGCCCGGCCATTGATCCGCAGGGTCTCGTCGAGCCCGGGGATCATGAACAGCAGCGCGACCGACGGGTTCTCGACCACGTTCTCGAACGAGTCGAGCCGGTTGTTGCCGGACAGGTCGGCCCAGGCCACTCGGCGATCGTCGAGCGCTTCGACGAAGCCCGGCCGACCGCCCTTCGGGGAGCCGTCGCACACGCCGTTCGCGTCCGCCGAGGACAGCACCATGAACGGCGAGGCGGCCAGGAAGTCGACGCAGTGCTGGTCGAGGCGGTCGATGACCTTGTCGAGGGCACCGCCCGATGCGTGGCGGTAGTGGTCTCGCAGGTCGTCGACGCTGCGCAGCTCGGTGTCGCTCATCAGCCCAGCCTCTCATCCGGTCGGGTCGCGGTCGGGACGAGGCGACCAGTCCGCTGGGAGTAGCGCTCGTACTCGTCACCGAACAGGTCGCGCATCATGGCCTCCTCGTGCGGCACGCGCACGATGTACATGATGCCGAAGGCGACGAGCCCGGCGAACCCGGCGATGACGTTGTGGACCAGCAGGGGCGTGGCCAGGTAGAGCACGAAGATGGCGCTGTACATCGGATGCCGGACCCGCCGGTACACGCCCCCCGTCACCAGGGTGTGCTCCTCACGGACCTCGAGGGTGACGCTCCAGTTGCGCCCGAGGTCGACGTGGCTCCGCCAGAACAGCCACAGACCGACCACCGCCACGACGACACCGATGGCCGTCGCCCAGTCGGGGAGGTCGTAGTCGGCGAAGGCGGCCACCCCGGTGACGAGGTGCAGGAACGGCACCGCTCCCGCACCGAGCCCGACCGCAGCGAGCAACCACCGCTCCACGCCCTGGGCCCGTCGCTCGGTGACGACGTTCTCCTGGTTCGCCTTGGCGAACGGCGCCCGGATGACCGGCACGGCGATCGCCATGCCGAGCCAGACGAGCGAGCCCCACCCGTTGGTGTCGACGCGCCAGACGATCGCCGCCACGGCCGCGACCCCGAGCACCACTGGGGCGACGGCGACGAGGCGGCGGAGGTTCACACCGATTCGCCGGTCGCGGCGAGGCGCCAGCCCTGGGCCGCCTCCCGACGCTCCCAGAACGCGGCATACCGTCCGCCGGCCAGATCGACCAGCTCCTCATGCGTACCCCGCTCGCGGATCTCACCGTCCCCGAGCACGAGGATCTGGTCGGCGTGACGGACCGTCTGGAGGCGGTGGGCGATCACGATCACCGTCTTGTCCGCCGAGAGCGCCCGGAGCGCCTGGGTCACCAGGACCTCGTTCGCCGGGTCCAGCGCGGCGGTTGCCTCGTCGAGCAGGACGATGGGAGCGTCCTTGAGGATCGCCCGGGCGATCGACACCCGCTGGCGCTCACCCCCGGAGAGGTTCGTCCCACCCTCGCCGACCTGCGTCTGCCAACCGTGGGGCAGTCGCTCCACGATCTCGTCGACCCGGGCGGCGCGACCGGCGGCGATCACCTCGTCGTCGGTGGCGCCGGTGCGGCCGAGGCGGATGTTCTCGAGGATCGTCCCGTCGAACAGGTAGACGTCCTGGAACACCAGCGACAGCTGGTTCATCAAGGTCTCGGTCGTCAGCTCCCGCACGTCGGCCCCACCGATGCGCACCGAACCGTGGTCGACGTCCCAGAACCGGGCGATGAGGCGGGTGATGGTCGTCTTGCCGGAGCCGGACACGCCGACGAGCGCCGTGACCGTGCCCGGCTGGGCGCGGAGGTCGACGCCGGTGAGGATCGGACGGTCGGTCTCGTAGCCGAAGGTGACGTCTCGGAATTCGATCTCGCTCGACACCGGGAGCACCGGGTCGGTCGGCTCCGGCAGGGTCGGCTCGGCGAGCAGCTCGGCCATCCGGCCGAGCGAGGACTCGGCGAGCCGGAGCGCGCCCATCAGATCGGCGGCGACGATCAACGGCTCCACGAACCGGACGGTCAGCACGAGGAGTGCCACCAACTCGGCCACCCCGACGTCGCCGCCGAGTGCCAGGTTCGTCCCGATCACGAACACGACGCCGAAGGCGATCTGGATCGCGGCGATGAAACCGGTCATGCCCGGTACGACCGTCACGAGCAGGTTCCGGGAGGCGTCCCGCTGTTCGACGAGCGCGTCGTCGAGTCGCTCGTCACCCTCCACCGACCGCCCGAACGCACGCAGCACGGGCTGGTGGGTCGAGAACTCGATGATCCGGCTGTTCGCCTCGGACCGGGCGGCGTGCAGTCGGGCGTCGGCCTTCTTGACCAGCGCCCCGGTGATCTGGGCGGTCAGCACGAGCATCGGCAGGGTGAGCAGCGCGGCCAGCGCCAGGCGCCAGTCGAAGAAGAACATGCCGATCACGAGCGTGCCGGGCGTGACGACGGCGACGATCAACGCCCGGGCCAGGTGCGCCGGCACGCCCATGACGTCGACGACCCCCTTGGACGCCAGCTGCCCCATGGGGCCCTGGCGCGTGCCGTCGAACCAACCGAGGGGCAGACGGACCACCTGGTGGCCGATCCGCCGATGCAGTCCGCGAGACACCGTCGAGCCGACCTCGTAGCCGAGGGCCTTCGCTCGGTAGCCGACGACGGCGTACGCGACGACCACGGCGAGGGCGATGAGCAACCAGGTCAGCGCCTCACCGGTGTCCTCCCGGAGCAACGCGTCGAGCGTGGGCACGATGAGCACGAAGGCGATGCCGCCGAGCGCTGCGGCGATGACCTCGAGGCGGATGAACGTGCGGAGGCGGGCGCCGTATTGGGCGCTCAGCACCTCGAGCAGGAGGCGGAGGAGTGTCATCGGGAGCTCCGATCGGTCGAGCAGGAGGAGGGACGAGCGGCGACGGGGGCGGTCACGACGCCCCCTCGACGACGCCGGTGTCCTGCGCCGCCCACAGCCGCTGATACGTCGCAGAACCCGACATCAGCTCGTCGTGGGTGCCCCGATCGACGATCTGGCCGTCCCGGACGACGCAGATCTGGTGGGCGTTCACGATCGTGCCGAGTCGGTGGGCGATGACGAGCAGGGTTCGGCCGACGGCCAGCTCCGAGAGCGCTTCCTGGATCTCGGCCTCGGACTCCGGGTCGGCGTACGCGGTCGCCTCGTCGAGGACGAGCACCGGCGTGTCGGCGAGGACGAGCCGGGCGATCGACACCCGCTGCGCCTCTCCCCCGGACAGGTGGGCGCCGTCACCGACGACGGTGTCGTAGCCGTCGGGGAGCTCCAGGATCCGGTCGTGGATCCGTGCGAGCTGCGTCGCCCTCACGACCTCGTCCATCGAGGCATCCGGCCGCCCGAGACGGACGTTCTCGGCGATCGACGCTCGGATGAGCTGGACGTCCTGGAACACGAAGCCGACCGTCCGGTAGAGCTCCCGCGGGTCGATCTCCCTCACGTCGGCACCACCGATCGACACGGTGCCCTCGCGTGGATCCCAGAACCTGGGCACCAGGCGGGCGATCGTCGTCTTGCCCGACCCGGACGGACCGACCAGAGCCGTGACGGTGCCGGGAGCGAGCTCGAGATCGATGTCGGTCAGGGCGTCGCGAGCGCCGGTCTCGTAACCGAAGCTCACCCCGCTGAACCGGACGCCGTGGCCCTCGGGCGAGCGGTGGTCGCCGGCCTCCTCCAGCGTCGGCGTCGCGAGCAGCGCCCCGATGCGACCCGCCGCCGCGAGGCCGGTCTGCAGCTCCTGTGCCGCGAACCCGAGGGCGTTGATCGGCGCCGTGATCCCTGCGCCGAGCAGCAGGAACGGCAGGGCCTCGGTGGGCTCGATCCAGCCTCGTTCGACGAAGAGCAGCGAGCCGCTCATCACCCACATCACCGAGGCGATCGGGCTGAGGATGAGCTCGGTCAGGTTGGAGATGCGGAGCATGCCGCTGACCCATTCGAAGAAGGTGTCGGCGAAGCCCTCGGTCTCCTCGGTGTAGCGCTGGTGGGCGCGATCGGCCTCACCGAAGGTCTTCACGACCGCGATGCCGGCGAGGAACTCGACGACCGCGCTGTTCACGCGACCGAGGGAGTCCTGGTACTCCCGCATCCTCTCGGCGTAGCCCGACATCATCCGGGCGTACAGGAACACGCCCGTGATCACCGGGACGAAGGTGAACAGCGCGAGCCGCCAGTCGATGGCGAGCAGCACGATGATCGAGGCGATCGGGGTGACCGCTGCGGCGACGGTGTCGACAGCAGCGTGACCGACGAGGTGGTGCATCGCTCCGACATCGTCCTGGAGGCTCTTCTTCACCTGCCCCGACGTTCGGGCGTCGAACCAGCCGAGCGGAACCCGCCCGAGCCGCTGCGCCATCCGGCGACGGATCTCGAGCTGGAAGTGGACGTCGGCGAAGTGGGTGATCGCCGCGGCGCCGAGCATCGTGGCCATGGCGACCACGAGCCCACCGATGCCGAACCACACCGAGCCCCAGACCGCATCCTCGTCGACCGGGCCGTCGGCGAGCAGGTCCTCGCCGACGCGGGCGACGGCGAGGAACGGGAAGATCATCGCCACGGCGCTGATCGCCCGCAGCACGCAGGCGATCAGCAGCGGCGTGCGCACCGAGCTCATGATCTGCCCGACCGGAATCGGTTCGATCTCGTCGCCGACGTCGTTCGCGACGTCGACGGTTGCCGCGTCGTCTTCGGCCATCGCACCCCCAGGTGAGTTAGGTCACCCTCACGTCTACACGACAGTCACTGTCAGCGCAATGGTCGACGGGCCTCGACCGACCGCAGATCAGCGATCGGCCGGACCGTTCGGGCCGAGCCTCGCCTCGATGCCGGCGAGCACCACGTCGAGCTTGCGCTCGAACCACCGCCACGGCCCGTCGGCGAGCGCCTGCGCCATGACCTCGCCGAGGTCGCCGTCGAAGGTTCGGGCGAGCAGGTCGTCGAGACGCTGGCGTCCGGACTCGTCGCGACGCAGCAGTTGCACCGCACGCTGCGCCGAGTCACCGGCGAGGTCGACGACGAGGTCGACGGCGAGGAACGCCGCCTCGGCTTCGAAGCCGAGCTCGAGGAGATGTCGGTTCACGTCGCCGAGATGGGTGGCGACGGCCTCGGCGATGACGTCGGCCTCCTCCAGTGCGGCGAGAAGTCCCGGGTGTCGCACCATGACCCCGAAGATCACGATGGCCTCGGCGCGCAGGTGGGCGACCCAGTCGGCGTCGAGGGGCGGCCACTCGACCTGCGCAGCGACCCGATCGGCGGCGAGACGCACGAGATCGGAGCGATCGGCGACGTGGTGGTAGAGCGCAGGGTGCGTGACCCCGAGGCGCTCGGCGACCCGCGACATCGTCAGCTGCTCGAACCCCACCTCGAGCGCAGCGTCGGCAACGAGCTCCCTGGTCAGCTTGCGCCTCCGGCGCGGCGAGTCGGCCACCGCACGATCATCGCGGCGCAACTCCGACGTTGACGGGATCCCCACACAACTTACAGACTGTCAAATATGTTCGGCTCCCACAACAGTTCCCGTTCGAGATCCCGGCAGGGTGCGGCCCTCGTGGTGGTCGCCACGCTCCTCGCGACGGCGTGCGGCGACGGTGATGACGGCAGCTCGGGAGCATCCGCGACGACGGCGGCTCCGGTGACGACCGTCGCCACGACGACCCCCGCAGCTCCGGAGACGACCGACGCAACGACCACGTCACCTCCCGACCAGCTCGCCGCCGGCACCTTCGAGGTCGAGCACGTCGCCGGACTGACCGAGGTCCCGGCCGACCCACAGCACCTCCTCGCCCTCGACGAGGTGGCGGCCTATCTGCTGCTCGACGTGGGCGTCGCCCCGGACGAGATCTACCTCTCCTTCCTGACCGTCAGTACGCCGGTCGTCGCCGAGGAGCTCGGCATCCCGACGCAGGATCACAACATCGCGAGCCCGTCGTTCGAGGCGGCGGCCGCCTCGGGCACCGACCTCATCATCGGCTCCGACCACCCCGCTTCGTTGGGCAACTACGAGCTGTGGAGCGACGTCGCGCCGACGGTGCTGTTCGGCAACGACGCGACCATCGAGGAGCAACTGGAGGTGGTGGCGCGAGCCGCCGGCAGGCAGGACGCGGCGGTGGACCGCATCGCTGCGCTGCAGGCGAAGGTCGGAAGGCTCGCCGACCGGATCGCCACGACCTTCGACCAACCACCGAGCGTCTCGGTCATCGGTTCATTGGGAGGCATGCTCTTCGCGCCCCCGAGCGACATCGGCGCCCTGCCGCTGATCCTGGCCGACCTCGGCCTCGCTCGGCCGACGGCCCAACAGGTCGAGGTCGACCCGGGCTTTCCCTTCGTCTTCTTCTCCGAAGAGGAGCTCCTCTCCCACGACGCGGACGTCGTGCTGACGCTCGGAGGTGGCATCTACGAGGACGTCACCGGCCTCGGGCTGTTCCCGTCGCTCACCGGCGACACCGCCGTCGTCGAGGGCGAGCTGTGGTTGTCGACGCACCCGTTCGGCGTCGACTGGGTGCTCGCCGACCTCGAGGCGGTCCTCTTCGCCGAGGGCGAGGTCGCGACCCTCGAGGACACCTCGCAGCGATGGGCTGACTACGCCGCCGGGCTGCCCTGATCGGTCGCGGCGCTAGGCACACCAGACACCACTCATGCAGCCGGCTTGCCTCGCAGAGGCCGGAGGTGGTCGGATCAGCATCCATCCCGCCCCGCCTCCGACGATCGAGGTCACGCAATGCTGCGCCACGCGCCCCTCGGACTGCTCCTCGCGACGCTCCTCGGCGCGTGCGGGGACGATGACGGCAGCTCCTCCGACGCCGCGACGCTGGACGTGGTCGCCGTCGACACCGTGTTCGACGCGGAGTCGTACTCGGTGTCGACCGGAACGGTCGAGATCACCCTCACCCAGGACGGCCTGCTGCCCCACTCGCTGCTCATCGAGGACGCCGATGGCGGCGACCTCGGCATCCGCTTGTTCGTGACCACGGCCGAGGTCGAGGACGCCGGGGAGATCGAGCTCTCCGCCGGGACCTACGTGTTGTGGTGCGATGTTCCCGGACACCGGCAGCTCGGCATGGAGGCGACGCTCACCGTCGAGCCGTAGGCGGCGGCCGACGTCGCCACCATCGAGCGGCGCTCCTCGCCGACGGCCCTCCTGCCGAGGTGCTCGACGAGCAGATGTTGGCCGACGTCTTCGGTGTCCGGGCGAGTGTCCTGACCGATCCGGTCGCAGGTACACCGGTCTGCCTGCCCTACGAGCGGGTCGGGGATCCGCGCTCGGACGTCGGGGCGAGTGAGCGCGGCTAGCGCTCGATCGTGGTCAGGATCCCGTCGACGATCTGTGGCAGGGAGCGGGTGGTCTCGTAGATCCACGAGAACGAGCTGCGGGGATCGAGGCGGACGGCCCGACCCGCCTCGACCGCCGGGAGCTGGGTGAAGAGCGGATTGGCGAACAGCTCGTCGACCGGCCCGAGGGTGAAGTCGAAGACGAGGATCCACTCGACCTCGGCGAGGAGCTCGAGCTGCTCCAGCGACAGGCGGTCGGCGCCGGCCGAGAAGACGTCGAGTCCGACGTCGGCCATCACCCGGGCCGGCCCCGGCCCCGCCTCGGCGTCGTAGATGATCAGCTCCTCGCCGAACGGGGACACGAAGGCGACCGAGGGTGGATCGTCGGCGATGCGCTCGGCCTGTGCGGCGAGCTCGGCCTCGATCTCGCCGATCACCTCCTCACCCCGCTCCTCGACGGCGAAGGTCTCGGCGAACAGCCGGACCACCTCCCGCCAGTCGGCGGGGTCGGGATGGGCGATGGTCGGTGCGAGCTCGGAGAAGACGTCGTACTGGTCTGCGAGGCTCGGGCCCTGGCCGACGATCACGTCGGGTGCGAAGGCGGCGACCTCCTCGACGTTCAGCAACGGGAAGTTCTCGAAGGTCTCGTACTCGTCGATCAGGTCGCTGTTCCAGGGCGCGAAACCCCACTCCCCCGCCTCGTTGACCGGGTACCGCATCGCCACGGCGTAGGGCTCGACGCCGAGCGAGAGCAACGCGTCGAACTCGGCGACACCGGCCACGGCGACGATGCGCTCGGGACGCTCCTCGATCACCGTCGTCCCGAGATCGTGCTCGATGGCACGGGGGTACTGCGCCGCCGCCACGGTCGACGTCGACGGCGGTGTGACGCTCGGTGCGTCGGTCGTCGTGGGCGCATCCGCGACCGTCGTGGTCCCGAGCGGAGTCGACGTCGAATCCGAGGAGTCACACGCGGACGTGACGACGGCGATCGCCAGGCCCGCGACGACGAGCCGAGCCCACCTCACCGGGCGAGCTGCCGGACGGCGCGCGACGCCGCCGTCGACCCCACGAGCCCCTCGAGGTTGACGATCGCCGCCTCGTAGTGCTCGAGCAGGCGCTCCATCGACCGTTGGGCGGCCGGGTCGCCCAGGTGCTCCGGGATCGATCGCCCCGGGTTCAGGCGCGCCGTCGCGTTCCACTCGGCGAGCTCGGGAATGGTCCGACGGAGCATCTCCAACGGTAGGCCGTCGCGCAGCAGCTCCAGCTGCGAGTCGATCGTGCCGATGCGTCCCAAGGCCGGGCACCACCGGTTCTTCTCCTCGACCGGCACGTCGAGCGACGCCACGAACCCGAGCAACGCAGCGCTCCACGGCGCTACACCCATCGTCGTGAACTGCAGGGTGATGCGGCGGGACGAGAAGATCGGTCGGCGCCGCGACGTGCTCAGCCCCGGCGCCGTGCAGTCGACGTGCACGGTGCCGGGCCGGACGTCCAGCACCCCGGACGTCAGATGGACCCGACCTTCCGATATCGACTGCACGTAACCGAGCCGGACGACGCGCTCGATGCTCCGGAGCTGCTCGAGCTCCGAACGCGAGATGGTGGCGCCCCGGTAGACCTGGGGATCGACGTCACGGTCGATCCGCAGCATCATGTCGTGCGCTTCGAGCCGGAGGGTGAGGTCGAGCCCCGACCGGGCGCCGCTCGCCGCCTCGATCATCCGCGACTGGTAGTCCAGCATCGACGGGGAGAGCTCCAGCGGCTGGGTGTGCGCCCGTGAGACGAACCAGCCGTCGCGGGGTCGGATCCAGCTGATCTCGTCCGGGTCGACCCCACGCTCGAGGAGCCATCCGCAGGTGTCCATCGCGGTCTTGCCGCCGCCGAGCACGGTGAAGCCCTTCGACCCGTCGACCACGTCGACCAGCTGGTTGGGCGACACGATCGTCACGCCGTCATCGACGGCGAACGATCGGACGTGCCGGGACGGGATGGTCGACTCGACGTAGGTCGCGTCGACGATCGCCCTGCGGACGACCACCCGGGTCGGGCGCCCCGACAGCCTCGACACGAGCAGGTGCCCGTCCGGATCCTCCCCGGCGTACTCGGTCGGCCCGAAGTAGCGCACCTGCCCGCTGGGAAGCAGGCGCTCGTCGAGCACGCGCCGGTAGTAGTCGCACAACTCGGGACCGCTCGCCCGCTCGTACCAACCGACCTCGGGGCCGGTCGTCATGCGTCGATCCGAACCGAGCGGCGACGAGTTCACGCCGTAGTAGGCCGATGGCTGGTGCAGACGAACGAACGGGTAGGCGTCGAGCCAGTGCCCACCCGGCTGGTGGCGTCGGTCGACGAGCACGACGTCGACGTCGGCGGCCTCGATCAGCGCATCGACGAACGCCATGCCCGATGCCCCGGCGCCGATCACGAGGTAGTCGGTCTCGATCGTGTGCACCGACGTGGCTCCGATCCGGTCGCCTGAGCTGCTAGGCCAACCTTAGTGAGTACGTAAAGATCGCTCAATGCGCGGCGGTCCGGGCGGCGTCGCATCGGGGGGAGCCGAGGCCGGCAGAAAGTGGGCCGGCGAGGGAGTTCAGCCTGCCTACCATCGTCGCATGCCCCCCACCGACGGCGCCGGGCTGGTCCGCTGGGCGCTGCGCCAGGAACGTCGCCGCATCGTCGTGGGCGCGCTCACGGGCATCGTGTGGATGGGCGGGCTCGCGCTCATCCCGGTCGTGGTCGGCCGGGCGATCGACGGTGCGGTCGACGACGGTTCCGGGGCCGAGATCGGGCGGTGGGCGGCGATCGTGGCCCTCATCGTCGTCGTCAGCGCAGCCGCCGGGGCGATCCGCCACCGAATCGCGATGCTGCTCTTCGCGAACACGGGCTGGCGGGTCGAGCAGGCGCTCACCCGCCGGATCCACGACCCGAGGGGAGGCGCGGCTCGCGCCCCCGGCGACTCACTGGCGATGGCGACCACCGACGCCGAGCGCATCGGCGGCATCGCCGACCTGATGTGCCGGGGCTCGGGAGCGATCGTGACCTTCGTCGGCATCGGTGCGCTGATGATCCTGACGTCGCCCCTCCTCGGCATCATCGTGCTGGTCGGGTTGCCGGCCACGCTGTTCGCCCTCGTCCCGTTGTGGCCCCGCGCCGAGCGCCGCGCCGCTGAGCAGCGCGCTCAGCTGGCAGCGGCCACCTCGACCGCGACGGACACCATCGCCGGCCTCCGCACGGTGCGCGGTCTCGGTGCCGAGCAGGTCGCCCGGTCCTGGTTCGCCTCGAGCTCGGCGGCCGTCGAGCGCGCCGGCGTCGACATGGCCCGGGTCCTCGGAGCGTGGTTCGCGCTCTCGGCTGCCGTGCCCTCGCTGTTCCTCGCCCTGGTCCTCTGGGTCGGCGGCAACCTGGCGATCGATGGCGACCTCACCCCGGGCGAGGTCGTCGCCTTCACCGGGTTGGCCACCTTCTTGACGATCCCGCTCCAGACGATCAGCGAGCTGGCGGTGACCTGGGCGGCCGGACTCGCGAGCGCCCGCCAGATCGGCGCAGCACTCGCCACCCCGCCGGCGGTGGACGAGTCCAGCGACGCTGCCTCGTCGGGTGACGCAGGTGGCCTCGCGCTCGTCGGCGTGTCGACCGACGGTCTCGAAGGCCTCGATCTCACCGTCGGGGCCGACGAGGTGCTCGGCGTGGCCTGCGACGACCAGAGCAGCGCCCTCGCGCTGGCCGAGCTCCTCGCCCGGCGGCGCGATCCCGACGACGGGTACGTGACACTCGGGGGCACCGATCTCCGATCGTTGCCGCTGGGCGAGTTGCGGTCTCGCATCCTCGTCGACGACGCCGGAGATCCGTGGATCCGCTCGGGCACGGTCGCCCAGAACCTGAGCCTCGGCGGTGGCGAGCGGTCGGCCGTCGGCGAGCGAGAGCACCTCGATGCGCTGCATCGGGCGGCGATGACGGAGTTGCTCGAAGAGCCGTCTCCGCTCTCGGTGCGCATCGGCGGCCGGGGCCTCCGACTGTCCGGAGGCCAACGACAGCGGCTCGCCATCGCGCGCGCCATCCGCCGCGATCCTCCGGCCCTCGTGCTGGCCGACCCGACGAGCGCGCTCGACGCGCTGACGGAAGCGGAGGTCAGCCGGTCGCTGGTCGCGACGCGACGGGGCCGCTGCACCGTGCTGGCGACGACGAGCCCGACCCTGCTCGCTGCGTGCGATCGGGTCGCCCTGATCGCCGACCGACGGTGCGTCGACTCCGGTCACCACGCCGAGCTGTTGGCTCGTCGGCCGGAGTACGCAGCGTTGATCGGGGTCACGCCGTGACCGGGGTCGAGGACGCCCTCCCGACCGCCGGGGCCCGGCAGGCGCGCCGTCGACTCGCCCGGTTGATCGGCGATCGCCGCCGCGGAGCGATCGTGCTGGTCGGCCTGGCCGGGGTGGCCGTCGGCGTCCAGCTGATCGGTCCGGTGCTCATCGGCGCGGTCGTCGATGCCGTTGACGAGGTCGCGAGGGGCGAGCGGAGCGCAGGCGACGCACGATCCGTGGTGCTGTGGGCGGCCGGGATCTACGCGATCGCGGCGTTCGTCGGCGCGGTGCTGGTGTGGGCCGGCGTCGTGCAGGCCGCGAGCTTCGGCGAGTCCGCGTTGGCCGAGTTGCGGACCGAGGCCTTCGACCACGCCGTCGACGCGGATGTCGATCGGATCGAGCGCGGTGGCAGCGGCGACCTCGTCGCACGGCTGACCGGCGACGTGAACACGCTCGCCACCGCCGTCCAGCGAACGCTGCCCGTTCTGTTGTTGTCGGTGATCGAGCTGCTCCTCACCGCCGTCGCGCTCTTCCTCGTCGAGCCTGCGCTCGCGGCGGTGGCGATCCTCGCCGCCGTCCCGAGCGTCGCCGGGGGGACCTGGTGGTACGCCCGACGGGCTCCGAGTCGATATCGCCGGGAGCGCGAGTCGATCGCCGACCTGTCGACGGTGCTGCTCGAGGGCTACGACGGTGAGCCCACGCTGCGGGCGTTCGGTGCTGCGGAGGACTGGCGGAACGACGGCATCGGCGCCGGTGCCGCGGTGATCGACGCCCGCCTGTCGTCGACCGCGGCCCGCAACGTGCTCCGCCCGGCGGTCCGCATCGGACTCGCCTGCTCGCTCGTGGCCGTGATCGCCGTCGGAGCGGCGATGGTCGACTCGGGCTCGGCCAGCCTCGGTGCGGTGAGCGCGGTCGCGCTCTACGTCATCCGCTCGTTCGACCCCATCGGCTCGATCCTCGAGCAGCTCGACGAGCTGCAACAGGCCACCGCCTCACTCGGGCGGATCGTCGGCATCACCCAACTCGAACGCTCCGAGCCCGCGGCTGCGGCCGAGTCCTCCGACGGGCCGGCCCGGGCGGGGTCGCCGGACCGGAGCGCAGCGATCGCGTTGCGCGGGGTCACCTTCGGCTACGGCGACCGACCGGTGATCGACGGGCTCGACCTCCGTGTCGAGGCGGGAGAGCGGATCGTGGTGGTCGGACCCTCGGGCGCAGGGAAGTCGACGCTCGCCAAGCTGATCGCCGGGTTCCACCACCCGCAGCACGGCGACGTCCTGCTCGCCGGTCGACCGACCACCTCGTCGCGGCGAGCCGACTCCCCGCACCGCGTGTGCCTGGTCACCCAGGAGTCCCACTCCTTCGCCCGCTCGCTGCGCGACAACCTCTCCCTCGCTCGGGGCGAGCTGGGCGACGACGAGGCCCGGTCGGCCTTCGAGATCGTCGGCGCGCTCGGCTGGTACGAAGGGCTGCCCAACGGTCTCGACACGATCGTCGGCACCGCGGACGTGCCGCTCGACCCCGTGCGCCGACAGCAGCTGGCGCTCGCCCGCCTGGTCTGCGCATCACCCGCTGTCGTCGTCCTCGACGAGGCGACCGCTTCGCTCGATCCGATCGCCGCGGCACGGACCGAGGCGGCGCTGGAGCGGACCCTCGCGGGACGGACGGTCATCGCCGTCGCGCATCGCCTCGACGTCGCCGCTCGCGCCGATCGGGTCGTCGTCATGGAACAGGGCCGGATCGTCGCCGACGGCCACCATGACGACCTCGTGGCTGCCGGCGGCGCCTACGCCGAGCTCTGGTCGGCCTGGACGGCCTCGCGGGGTCGGACCGCCGAGCGCTTCCACTCCTGAGACTCGCGGAACCGGGGCTCCCCGTCTCGGCGTTAGGAAAGCCACACGTGCTTTGCCAACTCCACTTCGACCATCGATAACATTCCCCGGAGCTGACGCCCGCCCCCCGGGCGCCAACACCCTCGGAGGCCCCGAACCATGACCTCTCGCCGTTTCCTGCTCGGCTTCGCCGCCCTCGCCGCGCTCGCGCTCGGAGCGTGCAGCAGCGGTGGCGACGAGGACACGATCCGCATCTACACGGGTCGTCACTACGACCTCGAAGAGGCGTTCACGCAGTTCGCCGAGGAGACCGGCATCAGCATCGAGTTCCTCGAGGGGTCCGATGCCGAGCTGCGCGAGCGCATCGCTGCCGAAGGCGAGGACACCGAGGCCGACATCTACATGACCGTCGATGCCGGCAACCTCGCCCAGGCCGCCGAGCAGGGCCTCTTCCTCGAGCTCGACTCACCCATCCTCGAGGAGGCCGTTCCCGAGGCGCTCCGGGACCCCGGCAACCAGTGGTTCGCACTGAGCGCCCGTGCCCGGACCATCGTCTACAGCCCCGAGCGGCTCTCGCCCGACGAGGTCCCGACGACCTACGAGGAGCTCGCTTCCCCCGAGTGGGAAGGCCGGGTGTGCCTCCGCAACTCGTCGAACGCCTACACGCAGTCGCTGGTGGCCAGCCTGATCGGTAGCCGCGGCTACGACGGCGCGCTGGAGATCGTCGAGGGCTGGGCGGACAACGCCGAGATCCTCTCCAACGACGTGATCGCCCTCAACTCGATCCGCGACGGGCTCTGCGACGTCGCCATCACGAACCACTACTACCTGGCTCGGGAGCTCGAGGAAGACGACACCTACCCGGTCGCGCTGCAGTGGGCCGACCAGGATGGCAACGGCACCCACGTCAACATCTCGGGAGCCGGCATCACTCGCTTCGCCGACGACCCCGAGCTCGCTCAGCAGCTGCTCGAGTGGCTGGCCACCGACGGCCAGAGCGCGTTCGTCGACGGGAACCACGAGTACCCGGTGAACCCCGACGTCGCCCCTGAGACGCTGATCGCCACCACGTTCGGCGAGACCTTCGTGGCCGACTCGACCAACGCCGCCGAGTGGGGCCGCCTCAACGCCGACGCGGTGCGCCTGCTCGACGAGGCCGACTACGAGTGAGTTGACCGCAGCGGCCCCGACGCAGGGGGGCACGCCGGAGGGGCAACGCGTCGAGCGGTCCGCCGGCGACCGCGCCAGCCAGCTCGGCTGGCCGGTCGTGGCGTTCGTCGTCGCGACACTCGCCGTCATCCCGATCGGTTTCCTCGCCGTCAGCGTCCTCGACCCGAACGTCGAGGTCTGGCGCCAGCAGTGGCGCACGCGCCTGCCCGACCAGCTCGTCGACACCGCCGTCCTGCTGATCGGCGTCAGCGCAGGCTCGTTGCTGCTGGGCGGCGGCCTCGCCTGGCTGATCAGCGCCTACCGGTTCCCGGGCTCTCGGCTGTTCGGGTGGCTGCTCATCGCTCCGCTGGCGATGCCGTCCTACGTACTGGGCTTCGTCACGCTGTCGGTCATCGGCTTCACCGGACCGATCCAGAACTGGTGGCGGGACACCTTCGGGCAGGACGCCTGGTTCCCCGAGGTCCGGTCGATGGGCGGCGCGATCGTCGTGTTCACGCTGGTGCTGTACCCCTACGTCTTCCTCCTCGCCCGCGCCGCGCTCGCCGATCAGGCGGGCGGCGCCTACGAGGTCGCCCGCAGCCTCGGCGCCGGACCGTTCGAGGCGGCGCGTCGAGTGCTGTTCCCGCTGCTCCGGCCGGCGCTCGCCGCCGGTGTCGCCGTCGTGATGATGGAGACGCTCACCGACTTCGCCACCGTCCAGTACTTCGGCGTCGACACGGTGTCGGTCGGCGTGTTCCGGATCTGGCGCGGCACGTTCGACCGGGATGCGGCCTCGGAGTTCGCCACCCTCGTGCTGGTGGTCGCGTTGATGATCATCGGACTCGAACGCGTGCTCCGAGGCCGGGCTCGCTTCGGCGAGGCCGGCGGGGCCGCAGCGGGCGTGGGTCCCCGGCGACTGCGCGGCGCCAAGGCAGCCGCCGCGTTCACCACGTGCGCCGTCGTGCTGCTCGCCTCGTTCGGCGCCCCGACGGCGCAGCTCACGTTCTGGGCGGTCGAGGAGGCGACCGGCGACCGAGGCACGCCGCTGGTCGATCGGTTCACCGAGTTCCTGCAGAACTCGCTCATCCTGGCCTCCCTCACGGCCGTCGTCTGCGTCGTGCTCGCCCTCGTGCTGACCAACGGACCGCGCTTCTCACGGGGCCGCGGCATCGGCATCGCCTCCCGCATGACGGCGATCGGGTACGCCGTGCCCGGTCCGGTCGTCGCCATCGGCGTCGTGCTCGCCCTCGTCGCGCTCGACGACGTGCTCGAGGGCATCGGCTTGGGACTGCCCGGCGTCGTCGCCACGGGCTCCCTCGTCGGACTCGTGTACGCCTACAGCGTCCGCTTCCTCGCGCCCGGGTTGAACGCCATCGAGGCCGGCCTCGAGCAGGTCCCGGAAGAGGTGACCGCCTCCGCGCGCAGCCTCGGCAGCCGCCCGAGCTCGATCGTCGGACGCATCCACGTGCCGCTCGCCCGGACCAGCGTGTTGACCGGAGCCGTGCTGGTCGCCGTCGACGCGCTCAAGGAGCTGCCGATCGCCCTGTTGCTCCGGCCGATCGGGTTCAACACGCTGCCCGTGTGGACCTACAACCTCGCCACGGAGTCCCGCTTCGAGCAGGCGGCGCTGCCCGCGCTCGCGATCATCGTCGTCGCCCTCATCCCCGTGGGGTTGCTCTCGCTCCAGCTCTCCCGTCACGCTGAGGCGACGTGAGCGACGCAGCACCTCTGGAGGTCACGGGTCTCGTCAAGACCTACGACGACGTCGTCGCGGTCGACGGCGTCGATCTGGTGCTGCGCGACGACGAGGTGCTCGCCCTCGTCGGGCCGAGCGGCTGCGGCAAGTCGACGCTGCTCCGGACGATCGCCGGCCTCGTCGCTGCCGACTCCGGCACGATCCGGCTGTCCGGGCAGCTCGTCGAGGACGGGTCGGTGCGTCTCCCCCCGGAGCGACGTCCGGCCGGGTTGGTGTTCCAGGAGCACGCGCTGTTCCCCCACCTCTGCGTTCGGGACAACGTCGGCTTCGGGGTCCGTGATGTGCCCAAGCGCGAGGTCGCCGATCGGGTGGCCGAGATGCTCGAGCTCGTCAGCCTCGGCTCGTACGGAGACCGGTACCCGCACGAGCTGTCGGGCGGTGAGCGCCAACGGGTCGCCCTGGCCCGTGCGCTGGCACCCGCACCGTCGCTCATGCTCTTCGACGAGCCCTTCGCGAGCCTCGACCACAACCTGCGGGTCCAGCTCCGCCAGGACGTCGTCGCAGCGCTGAAGGCCACGGCCACGCCGGCGGTCTTCGTGACCCACGACCAGCGGGAGGCGCTGGCCATCGCCGACCGCATCGCGGTCATGCGCCGCGGCCGAATCGAGCAGCTCGACACACCCGCCGCGGTGTTCCACCGCCCGGTCGACGCCTTCGTCGGCGCGTTCATGGGCGAGGCGACCTTCCTCCCGATCGAGACCTCGCCCTCACCCCACACGGTCCTCGGACCGGTCGATCTCGACGGACGCGCTCCGACGGGAGCCACCGCGATGGTCCGGCCCGACGATGTCTCGTTCGCCGTCGCCGCCGACGGCGAGGCCGAGGTCGTCGCCGCGGAGTACCACGGCAGCGGTTGGCTGTTGACGGCCCGGGCCGGCGGGGCGCCGCCGATCGCCGTGTTCACCTCGCACCTCGCCGCACCACCGGTCGGCGCGCGGGGCCACCTCGGCCTCGTCGTCGGTCATCGCCAGGTCGTGGTCGCCGACACGACGGAGCCCTGATCGACGACGACCACTCGCTAGGCAGTGCTTGTGGAGCCCGTTAGGCATACCTATGATCCTGCGGCCCCCTAGTGACAGAGGTTGTCCATGCGTCGTTCTTCTCGAACGCTCCTCGCGGTCCTCGCCGCGCTCACCCTGTTCCTCGCCGCCTGCGGCGACGACGACGGCTCCGAGTCCGGCAGCAGCTCGGCATCGGGCTCCGGCAGCTCGTCGGGCTCCGAGTCCGGCAGCGCCTCGGGCTCCGAGTCCGGCAGCGCCTCCGCATCGGGCTCCGGCAGCTCGTCGGGCTCCGGTTCCGGCAGCGCCTCGGCGTCGAGCTCCGGGAGCGGCTCCGCATCGGCTTCGGCGTCCGCGCCCGCAGAGGCGGAAGAGATGGCGGCGACGCCGGGCGACGGCGGGTACGACTACGCATCCAACGTCGACTCCCACCGTCTCGTCGTGCTGGACCTGTGCGGCATCGGTGACCTCCTCGACGCAGGCGACTTCGCCGCGGTCGAGACGATCTATCGCGACGGCGTCAACTCCGTCCGGAGCGACGGCGGCATCCGGTCGCTCGGCGGGTTCGCGTCGCGAGACGACCGCTCCCACGGTCTCGACGCCTTCTACGGCACTCCGACGCCGCTCGATGACTTCGTCAGCGCAGCGCTGTCGGGCACCGGTGTGTTCGAGGGCCAGAGCGACGGCGTTCGCTCCCAGGGCGTCGAAAAGGGCATGCGGAACCAGGTGATGATCGCCTGGGTCGTCCACGAGTTGAACGTCGCGGTCGGCAAGGCCCAGGACGGCAACTTCGACATCCAGGAAGGCGCGGTGCACAACTGGGACGAAGGCTGGGCGTTCTATGCAGGCGCCGACGCCGGTTGCGCTCCCTTCGGCACTGCCAACAGCCGGGCCGGGAACTTCGGGACGACCGGGAGCGACGGCGAGACCGCGCAGGCCAACGAAGCCATCCTCGCCGCGATGATCGACGGCCGGGACGCGCTGCTCGCCGAGGACGTCGCCGGCACCGAAGCAGCAGCCGCCGAGGTCATCCGCAACGTGGCGATCACCTACTCGCAGGCCGCCATCCGGTACGCATCGCTGATCGAGGGCGACCTGGCCGACGGCGACGCCGAGCTCGCGAAGGTGCACCAGGCCGAGGGCCTCGCCTTCTGGCGGGTCATCGAGGCCTACGTCGTGCCGGCCGGCGCCGACGGCGACGCGATCAACGCCATCTTCGACCTCGCCAACGAGCCGGGCGCCAACGGCTTCGGCGACGAGGTTCGCGCTGCGCTGCAGCCGGCGTGGGACGCGCTCGGCATCAGCGCTGACGACATCGGCACCCTGCAGTAGCCGGACTCGGGTGCGGCCCTGCACCTCCGCCCGCCGGGCCGCACCCGACCCGCTCCTCCTCAACCGACGCCGAAGATCTCCTCGAGGTCGTCGAGGATGATGTTGGCGCCGAAGAGACCGACCCCGGCCATCCAGGTCTCGTCGGGCACGGCGTACACCTCGCCTCGCTGCACCGCACCGAGGCTCCCCCACAGCGGTCCTTCGAGCGCCTCGTCGACCTCCGCGATCAACTCCGGATCGTCGAAGACCGCGTAGATCACCACGTCGGCGTCGGCGAGCTCGAGCTCCTCCTCGCTGATGATGCGGATGAAGTCCTCCCGATCCTGCTGGCTCTCGGGGCGGGCGAGGCCCGCGTCCTCGAGGACGCCGCCACTGAAGCTGACCGGTTGGTAGAGCCGGATCGCGTCGACGAACCGCACGATCGAGATCGTCGGGTCGTCCGCGGCGGCGTTGATCGCCGCACCGACCTCGGCAGCCCTCGACTCGTGGTCCGCGATGAGCTGCTCGGCGAGCTCGGAACGTCCGGACGCCTCACCGACGAGGCGGAGGCTGTCCTTCCAACCACCGCCCGCCGACTCGGTCATGATCGTCGGGGCAACGGCCGACAGCTCGTCGTAGATGAGCTCGTGACGGACCGCTGCGCTCACGATCAGGTCGGGATCCAGTGCGAGGATCGCCTCGATGTTCGGCGCCGTGAGATCACCCACCCACTCGGCGTTCGGGGCGAACGCCGACAGCGCCTCACCGAAGTAGTCGGGCAGGCTCCCGTTCGGGTCCCGAAACGTGGTGTAGCCGATGATCTCGAGCTCGAGGGCCAACGCCGCGTCGACCACCGAACCGTCGAGCGCCACGACTCGCATCGGTTCCTCCGGGACCTCGGTCGAGCCCAGCGCATGCTCGACGACGATCGGGAAGTCCCCTGCCGTCGTCGGCGGCGCCGTCAGCTCGGCTGTGGTCGTGGGCGCAGCGCTCGTCGCGGGCGCAGCGCTCGTCGCGGCCGGCTCCGCATCGTCGTCGGCGTCGCCGCAGCCGGTGAGGAGCAGGGCGATCGCCACGACGGGGCTGACCAGGGCGAGGCGGGCGCCGAGGCGCCGGTTCGTGCTGGGAGGCATCGATGCACCGTAGCCCTGCGCCCTAAGGTTCTCCGAACAGGGATCGTGCAGCGATCCTGCCCCCACGTGGCACGACCGGGAGGACACGTGACCTCGATCGCCGAACGGGTGAGCACCCGACTCCGCGCCCTGCCCGAGCCGCCGGGCCTGTCCTGGGCGCGCGACCAGCGCGACCGCCGGATGTCCGACGGTCGGTCCACGAGGATGACCGCCTCGCTCGCCGACTACGTCCGCCGCACCTGGGTGCACGAGTCGGAGGCAGCCGTGGGCCTGCGCGAGGCCACGCGGTCCAACCCCGAGGCGACCATGCAGATCGGCCCGGACCAGGGACAGCTGCTCGGCTGGCTCGTGCACACCCTCGGAGCGAAGCGTGCGATCGAGGTCGGCGTGTTCACCGGGTACTCGGCGCTCGCGGTGGCGTCAGCCCTCCCCGAGGACGGACTGCTCGTGGCCTGCGACGTCGAACCCCGGTGGACCTCGGTCGGTGAACCGTTCTGGCGCGAGGCGGGCGTCGCCGAGCGGATCGACCTCCGCATCGCACCGGCGGCCGACACGCTGCGAGCGCTCCTCGACGACGGCCAGGCCGGCACGTTCGACGTGGCGTTCATCGACGCGGACAAGAGCCGCTACCTCACCTACTACGAGCTGTGCCTGGAGCTGATCCGCCCGGGCGGTGTGATCGGGATCGACAACGTCCTGTGGGGTGGGTCGGTCATCGATCCAGGTCAGACCGACCCGGACACCGAGGCGATCCGCGAGGTCAACCGTGTCGTGGGCGGCGACGAACGGGTGCACGCCTGCCTGGTGCCGATCGGCGACGGACTCACGCTCGCCACGAAGAAACCGGACTGAGCGGGCCACCGCCCGACCCCACCAACCGATGCTTGCCAGGCCTGTTGTCGAAAAGTAAGCATACCTAATGCTGACGGAGACGTTTCGTCGGCCGGGCACGACATCGAAGGGGAACACATGGCAGTGCAAGAGGCGGCCGATCTCGGGGTGCGTCCCGGCTTCCAGCTGCGCTACGACAACTTCATCAACGGCGACTGGGTCGCACCCGCCTCCGGTCGCTACTTCGAGAACTCCTCGCCGGTCAACGGCCAATCCCTCGGTGAGATCGCCCGGTCCGACCACCACGATGTCGAGCTCGCCCTCGACGCCGCACACGCAGCGGCGGACGCCTGGGGGACGACGTCCATCACGGACCGCTCCAACATCCTGATGAAGATCGCCCAGCGCATGGAGGACAACCTCGAGGTGCTGGCCCGCGCCGAGACGTGGGACAACGGCAAGCCCATTCGCGAGTCGATGGCGGCCGACCTCCCCCTCGCGATCGACCACTTCCGCTACTTCGCCGGGGTGATCCGCGGCCAGGAGGGGTCGATGTCGCAGATCGACAACGACACCGTCGCCTATCACTTCAACGAGCCGCTCGGCGTCGTCGGCCAGATCATCCCGTGGAACTTCCCGCTGCTGATGGCGACGTGGAAGCTGGCCCCGGCACTGGCGGCGGGCAACTGCGTCGTCCTGAAGCCCGCCGAACAGACCCCGGCGTCGGTGCTGGCGTGGATGGAGACGATCGCCGACCTGCTCCCGCCGGGCGTCGTGAACATCGTCAACGGCTTCGGCCTCGAGGCCGGCAAGCCGCTCGCATCGAGCGACCGCGTCGCCAAGGTCGCCTTCACCGGTGAGACCACGACCGGACGGCTGATCATGCAGTACGCCTCGGAGAACATCATCCCGGTGACGCTGGAGTTGGGCGGGAAGTCGCCGAACATCTTCTTCGACGATGTCGCTGCGGCCGACGACGCCTTCTTCGACAAGGCGATCGAGGGCTTCGTGATGTTCGCCCTCAACCAGGGTGAGGTCTGCACCTGCCCGAGCCGCGCGCTGATCCACGAGTCGATCTACGACCGCTTCATGGAGCGGGCGATCGCCCGGACCGCCGCCATCGTCCAGGGCAACCCGCTCGACCCGGCGACGATGGTGGGCGCCCAGGCCTCGTCGGAGCAGAAGCACAAGATCCTCTCCTACCTCGAGATCGGACGACAGGAGGGTGCCGAGGTGCTGATCGGTGGCGGCGTCCCTGATCTGCCTGGTGAGCTGGCCGACGGCCACTACGTCGAGCCGACCATCTTCAAGGGCGACAACTCGATGCGGATCTTCCAGGAGGAGATCTTCGGGCCGGTCGTGTCGGTGACCACGTTCTCCGACCACGACGAGGCGCTCGCGATCGCCAACGACACCCTGTACGGCCTCGGAGCCGGTGTCTGGAGCCGCGACGCCAACACCGTCTACCGCTTCGGTCGAGCCATCAAGGCCGGGCGCGTGTGGGCGAACTGCTACCACCTGTACCCGGCACACGCCGCCTTCGGTGGGTACAAGCAGTCCGGCATCGGGCGGGAGAACCACTCGATGATGCTGAACCACTACCAGCAGACGAAGAACATCCTGATGAGCTATGACCCGAACAAGATGGGCTTCTTCTAGAGACCGTCGACGAGACCGATCGCAGCAGCCGAAGCGGACAGGGAGGCAACGAACATGAGCGCTGACGACGGCGCCGACCCGGTCGAGCGGGTCGTCGCCACGGAGGCCGCACTCGATCTGATCGACGAGATCAGAGCGGACCACCCGTCGATCCTCTTCCACCAGTCCGGCGGCTGCTGCGACGGCTCGTCACCGATGTGCTACCCGACCGACGACTTCCGGGTCGGGAGCCGTGACGTGCTGCTCGGGGAGATCGCCGGTGACGTGCCCGTCTACATCAGCGGCCCACAGTTCGAGGCCTGGCGACACACGCAGCTGATCCTCGATGTCGTCGATGGTCGCGGCGGCATGTTCTCCCTCGACAACGGTCGGGAGCGACGCTTCCTCACCCGCTCGAGGGTGTTCACCGAGGAGGAGCTGACCGTCCTCGAGTAGGCGCCGGCCGACCTCAGCCGGGCTCCGCTCGCCGCCAATACGGGATGAGCGACACCTGTCCGGCCTCCATGCCGAGCTCGTGGCGCAGGTATCGGCGAACCGCGGTGAGGCAGCGGGACTCGCCCGCCCCCATCACGAACGCGTCACCCCTGGCAGTCGTGAGCCGCTCCCGAACGGCAGCGGCGAGGGCGTAGGGCGAGTCGGGGGTCGCCTCGCTCCGATGACACCAGGTGATCTCGACGCCGGGCCGCTCGGTCAGCTGTACCTCGTGCCCGGGTGCCTCGACCTCGGCGACCACCGTCACCTCCACGCCGTCGGGGAGCTCGTCGATCGTCGCCGCCACCGCAGCGAACGCCGTCTCGTCGCAGACCCCGACGAACGCGGCGACCTCGCCGAACGACACGATGCCCTCGTGCGGCCCCATGACCGCCACCCGGTCGCCGGGGGCGACGGTGGTCGCCCACCCCGACACGGTGGTCGGATCGTCGCCGTGGGTCACGACCCAGAAGGTGGCGGTGCCCGCTTCGGCATCGATCCGCCGAACGCTGTAGGTCGATCCCTTCGGACGCTGGTCGTCGGACATCGCCCGATACGCGGCGGCGTCGAGATCGTCGGGGACGGGCCGGCCCGGGACGTCGATGATCAGGGCCACACTCTGGTCGCCGCCGAACGATGTCGCTCCGACGAGGCCGCTGACGCCAACCGCCCGGAGCCGCGGGGACAGCACCTCGACCGACTCCACCGTGCAGAGGGACAACGGCATCGCATCATCGTCGTGATCGAGCAGCTCCTCCAGGCTGGTGATCGGCTCGTGTGAGCGCGCCTGTCGGGCCATGGCCAACAGCCCGCCCATCGACGCGGCCAGCTCGTGCAGGTCGGTCATCGGCTGTGCGAAGTCGAGCCGCAGCGCTCGCTCGGTGGGTTCGCCGAGGATCGTCAGGTCGGCGCCGCCTCGGTCGACCGCGACGAGCGCTGCTGACTCGATCGAGTCGTCGTCCGCACCCCAACGAGCCAGGAGCGCGATGCTGTCGCTCATCTGCCCGTTGGCGAGCTCGACCATCGCCTCGAGCTGCTCGAGCTGGTCGACGTCAAAGGCAAGCTCGGTCACGATGATCTCCCAGGGGGTCGAGGCGAGGCCGCCAGCGTTGCACCCCGGCGCCCCTACGGTCGGTAGGTCGGCAGGATGGTCGCCAGGTCATCGAGCAGCTGGACCTGCTCCCGCCAGCCCCCCTGCGCGCTGTACTGGAAGGTCTCGAAGACGTTCCCACGCTGGACCGCCTCCGCCTGCGACCAGACCGGGTCGGCGAGCACCTCGTCCAGGCCGGCCCGACCGGTTCGGATCATCACGAGGTCGGCATCGAGGTCGAGGATGAGCTCGGTGCTCACATCGAGCGAGCCCTCGCTGAGCGGCCCGTCGATCACCGGGAAGGCGGCATCGAGCAACGGGAAGCCGAGGTCCCCCAGGGTCAGCGCCAGCGGCGAGGTCCGATCGGACGCGCCGGCTCGTTGCCCGTCGAACGAGAAGGACGAGGCGACCACCACGGCCGGGTCGTAGTCGAGCGACGCTGCCAGCGCATCGATGCGAGCTGCGTACTCGGCCACGTACGGCTCGAGCACCTCGTCGGGCTCGACGCCGACCTCCTCGGTGAGTTGCGCGAACGCCGCCCGCCAGTCGAGGTGGTCGACGAAGAGGAGCCGATCCGGACCGCCGAGGAGCTCGGCGTTCGGCGTGACGAAGGGCTCGACGCTCTCCTGGAAGACGAGTCGGTCAGGTTCGAGGGCGAGCACGGCCTCGAAGTTGAAGGTCGACAGGTCGAAGAGCACCTCCTCGACGGTCTCCAGCCGATCCCCGTAGGCCTCGACGAAGTACGCCGGCGCCGGTTCGCTGTCCGGCAGTCTCGCAGAGCGCTTCGCACCGGAACGGCCCAGCGCGACGGCGACGTCGCACACCGCACGGCACCAGCTCGGAACCCCCCGGACCGAGCTGGTGCCAGCGCAGCGTGGCTGCGGTTCGGCCAGCACCGTCGGCGCCTCGACCGCGTCGCCGCCATCCGGACGAGGAAGACCGGTGTCTGGCGACCCGATCGACACTACTGAGGTGCCCCTCACAAGCGCCAGCCGGAGCGATCGAGACACCACGGCGATCGCACCCAGGTTCCCCTACCGTGACGGCGTGACCGACACCTCCCGCCGGACCAGGAGCGTCAACGCCCGCGGGCAGGCGACCCGTCGACGAATCGAGCGAGTGGCCCTCGAGCTGTTCGATCGCGACGGCGTCGATGCGACCAGCGTCGACGTCATCGCCGAGCGGGCCGGCGTGGCCCGACGCACCTTCTTCCACCACTTCTCGTCGAAGTACGACGTCGTGGCCGGAGATCTCGACGCGGAGCTCGCACGGTTCTCGGCATGCCTGTTCGAGTCGGATGAGCTCGACCTGCGCGCCGCGCTCGTCGACGCGATCGCTCGCCATGCGCAGGAACGACCCTTCGACGACGTCGACCTGCTCCGCTTCCGCGTGGTGCGCGCCGGCGGGATGAGCGCCGAGGCCACCGCCGGCTGGGAGGCCGCGTTCTGCACCCTCATCGGTGAGTGGCTCGCGCACCGATGCCACGCCTCCACCGGCGACCTCGAGGTTCGGGCCGTCGCCGCCGCGTTGGTCGGGATGCGTCGAGTCGTCGTCGAGACGTGGGCGGGCTCGGGCGGCCGAGCCGACGTGGCCGAGCTGGCCCGCACCGCTCTGGCCGCGATCTCGATCGACATCCCGCCGACGGATCCTTGAGTTATTGCACTTGGTGCAGTAGTTCTGTGTGGGATGCCTATCATCCCATCCTCCAACGTGCTCCGTATCGCGCTCGTCCTGGTGGCCCTCTCGGCGTTCGCTGCAGCGTGCGGCGACAGCGACGATCCCACTGACGCGAGCTCGTCATCGCCCACCGCGACCGCGTCCGAACCCGCGACGACCGAGAGCACGACCGACTCCGCTACGGCGACGAGCCTCGGCGAGCCGGAGACCACCGTCTCGGCGACGACCCGCATCGCCGAGACGGTCTACGGTCCGGTCGAGATCCCCGCGGCACCCGAGCGAGTCTTCGCCCTCGACGAGTACGCCGCCGCCAACCTCCTCAGCGTCGGCATCGAGCCGGTCGGCGTCTTCACCCCGTACGACGCGCTGGTGCCGCAAGCCATCCTGACCGACGCCGGTATCGAACTGACCGACGCCACCTTCGGGCAGTGGAACTTCGAGGCGATCGCAGCGCTCGAGCCCGACCTCATCGTGCTGATCGACACCCAGAACCCGGCTGTGACCGAGCAGCTGTCGGAGATCGCGCCAGCCGTCACGCTCCCGTTCGTCGCACCATGGCGAGACGGGTTGTCGGCGCTCGCCGACGTCGCCCCGGATCCCGGTGTCCTCGATGAGCTCGAAGCGACGCTGACCACCCGCCTGGCCGAGATCGCCGAGCAGATCGAGCCGGGGACGACGATGAGCGTGCTGGGCTCGGGTCCGGCCTTCGGGACCTACTCGCTCGGCGGCGACTCGCCGACCTCCGACCTCATCGTGGAGGCCGGGTGGGAGCGCCCTGCGCCGCAGCAGGAGCCCGCGTCGTTCGGAGCCGCCCTCATCCTGTCGCCCGAGGTACTCGGCGAGCACGACGGCGACGTGCTCGTGGCGCTCGACGGCGACCCCCAGTTCTACGACGTCGCCGAGCTCGAGGCGCTGGCCACGTACCCATCGCTCCCGGCCGTCGCCGACGGACGAGTCGTGACGGCCGACGGCGCGATCTGGTTCAACTCCGATCCCTTCTCCGCGTTCTGGGTGACCGAGGATCTCGCCGCGGTGGCCGCCGGCGGCTCGCCTGCCACCTTCGACGACCTCGACGAACGATGGGAGGCCTACCTCGAGCTCCTGGGTTGACGGAGCAGGTGCCACACCGTCGCAGCAGACTTCGGTGATGCAGGTCCGCACCGCGTCTCCGGACGATCAGCAGCCGATCGTCGACATCTACAACCACCACGTGCGCAGCGGCTTCGCGACCTTCGACGTCGCTCAGACGTCGGTGGCGGCGCGGTCCGATTGGTTCGGACGCTTCGCGGACACCGGCCCGCACCAGCTCGTCGTGGCCGTGGGGGGCGCTGAGGTCCTCGGGTACGCGTGCAGCAACCCGTACCGCGACCACCCGGCCTTCGCGGAGACCGTCGAGCTCAGCGTCTACGTCAGCCCAGAGCAGGTGGGACGAGGCGTCGGCTCGGCCCTCTACAGCGACCTCCTCGAGCGCCTGCGAGACGAGCCGATCCATCGGATCCTGGCGGCGATCGCCCTCCCCAACGACGGTTCGGTCGCCCTGCACCGACGGTTCGGCTTCGAGGAGATCGGGGTCTTCGACGAGTACGCACGAAAGGGCGACCGGCGGATCAGCTCAGTCTGGATGCAACGTCGCTGGTGAGCCGGAGCGCGGCGATCGCTCAGCTCGCCTTCGCAGCCCGTCGGATCGCGCGGCGAGCCTTCTTCCCGGCGACGGAGATCTCGCCTGCCCCCTGGGCCCGCCCGGTCCGTGCGAGCTCGACGACGACCCGTCGTGCGGCCCCTCGGCGGATGCGCCGCAGCACGACGGGCTGCTCACCGGCTCGGTCGATCACGGCGACCGGGCCGTGACACACACCGAGGCAGCGCGAGTGCACCACCTCGAGCTCGCTGTCCCGTACGACCTCGCGAAGCTTGCGGAACGCCGTGCGCTCGTCCTTCGCGCAGTCCGACCCGGCGCAGAGCACCACGCATGCCGGTCGCTCGTCCCGCTCCTGCCCCACGCCCGACAGTGTCGCACGTGCGTCAGGCGAACCGAACATCACCCGCTCGGCGAGCACGACGACGACCGACAGAGCGACTACCGTCCGAGGAGCACGCCTCGAGGAGGGCACATGGCAACGATCGCGATCGTGGGTGACGGACCGGGTGGCCTCAGCGCCGCCCTCTTCCTGGCCAAGGCCGGGCACACGGCACAGGTCTTCGGCACCGACGGCACGGTCATGAACTTCGCCTACCTGCACAACTACCTGGGCATCGACGGCATCAGCGGCACGGACTTCCAGACCCAGGCGAAGGCGCAGGTCACGGCGCTCGGCGCCGAGCTGATCAGCGAAGAGGTCACCGCCGTCGCGCCGGCTGGCGGCGGGTTCGAGATCACGACCGAGGCGGCGACGAGGAGCGCGGACTACCTCGTGCTCAGCGAGGGCAAGTCCGCTCCGCTGGCCGCATCGCTCGACCTCGCTCAGGAGGGCGAGCGTGTGGTGGCCGACCGCGAGGGCCGCACCTCCCTGGCCGGCGTCTACGTCATCGGACGGAGCGCTCGACCGGCGCGCAGCCAGGCGATCATCTCGGCCGGCGACGGCGCTGCGGCCGCGCTCGACATCCTCTCCACCATCGAGGGCAAGGACGTCCAGGACTGGGACTCTCCGCCCAAGGACGATTGAGCCGGGCGCTCAGCGGCGACGACTCGCGATCAGGCCGCGAGCGATCCCCTGGATCATGCGCAGTGGTGTCCCGTCGATGCCGGGGCTGGCGATCGTGACCTCCCCGGCGGGGCAGTCGATCGTGATCGACAGCCGATGCTCCCCACTCCGCATCCGCACGGTCGACCCGATCGCTGCGAGCACCCGGTTGTGCTCGGCCGCATCGGGGTGGCGCAGGTCGAAACCGGTGAGCGTGCAGCGGTCGTCGGTGCCGTGGCGATCGGTCCGTCGGATCCACTCGATCGCCTGGGGCATGGCCGACACGAAGCGCTTCCCGATCTGCGCCCTGCGGTAGGCCGCCGGACCGTCACCACCCGAATCCACGTGCTCGACGCGGTGCAGCGGGACCGACTCCTCGCCCAGCCGCCGCTCCAGCGCAGCGAGATCAGCGGTGGCGAGGTACCAGAAGAGGAGTTGCGGCTCGCGCAGGCCGGTGAGCAACGTGCCGAGCGGATGGAAGCGGCCGTACTCGGGATTCGGTGCGAGGATCTCGAGCGCGGTGTCCGGCCCGAGCGGCAGGCTGCCGCTGCGGTACCACTGGCCGGCCTCTGCCGGCAGGACGACCGGCTCGGCCCCGGTCAGCTCCGCGACGTGCGCGATCCCGAGGTCCATCGCGGGCACCGCGAGTGCGATGTGGTCGAGGTCGAGGCCGTGGGACCGAGGTTCGATCCAACGCTCGTCGTGTGCCATGGCAGCGCTCCCGTCGGTGACCCTAGGCGCGGTCGGAGCGCCAGTACCCGGTCATGTGGACCTGGTCGGCGCCGGCGCCGAGCTCGGTGCGGAGCAGCTTCCGTGCTGCGCTGACCTGACGGGACTCCCCCGCCCCGAACGCATACAGCCCGGTCACGTCGCCGACGATGGTGCGCACGGCCGAGTCGTACACGTCGGTGCCCGCCCCGACCTCGCTGCGATGCAGCCAGTGCACCGTCGCTCGCTCCGGAACCGGCAGCCGGTGATCAGGGTCGTCGATGAGCACGACCATGTCGACGGGATGGCTGGCGGGGAGGCCATCGGTGATGGCGCAGGCGGCCGGGACGCCCGTCTCGTCGCAGACGAGGAGGTGCCGCGTCGTCGAGTCGGGAGGCTCGTAGGCCGAACGCGGACCCCAGAGCGCGACGTCGTCTCCGATCTCGGCGCCCTCGGCCCAGCCCGACACGCCGCCGTCGTGGCCGTGGAGGAGCACCCACAGGTCGAGCTCGCCCACATCGGGACGCCGGCGCCTCGTCGTGTACGAGGCACCGACCGGCTGCTGATCCTCCTCGAGCGCCTGGATCTCGCTCATCGTGGCACCGGCACCGACGACCAGAGGACGGTCCGGCGTACCGACCATCAGGTAGAAGAACTCATCGCCCCCGAGCACGGACATGCCATCGAGCCCCCCGATCGCGAGCTCGACCATGTTGGGCGCCACCATGGTGCGGGCGACCACCGTCCCCCGCCACGTCTGCAGCGACTGGGTGGTCCGGAGCTCTGCCTCGATGCTGGTCACCGGATGATCCGGAGCGGCGGCTCGAGCCTGCGTGAGGAAGCCGAACAGCTGGACCTGGAGCTCGGGCATCGAGCCGACGGGCTCGGAGAAGTCGAGCCGGCGTCGCCCATCGATGGCGACGATCTCGAACGTGACGCCATCGGGGTCGAGCCGGGCGACCCGGGTCTCGCCGGCGACTCCGTCGGTGGCCAGCGAGGCGATGAACGCCAGGCTGTCGCCGTGGTTGCCCTCGATGTGCTCGATCACGTGCTGGATGTCGGTGGCGATCTCCGGAGAGAAGCCCTGCACCGTCGTGTCGCTCATGCCGGCGAACCTAGCAGCGGCCAGAAGGTGACCAACCGGTGACTCTTCACCTAGCCTCACACGCCATGCAACGACACCCCCTGACCCGTCGCCTGCTGCTCCTGCTCGCCGCCTTCGCGCTCGTCGCGGCAGCCTGTGGAGACAGCGACGACTCCGACGACGCCTCCGACTCGGCGTCCGCTTCGGCGAGCGCTTCGGCCTCGGCGAGCGCATCCGAGCCTGCGGAGACCACCGAAGCGCCAGCCACCACGGCCGCCCCGACCACGACGGCGGCCCCGACCACCACGGCCGCCCCGACCACGACGGCTCCGCCCGAGACGACCGAGGCCGCTCCGGCGACCAACACGGTCGTCGACGTGGGCGCCGCCAACGGCGCCACCCTCATCACCAACTTCGCCGCCTTCTCACCCGACTTCGCCGCCGCCGCCAACGGCGACGGGCCGGTGACGGTCTTCCTCCCCAACGACGACGCCCTCTTCGCCGCCCAGAACACCGACTTCGGCGCAGCACTGCAGGCCGACTTCGAGCTCCTCGACCAGGTGCTGAAGTACCACGCCGCCGTCGGCGCCGCCCTCGACGCCGAGGCCGTGATCGCCGCCGGCGAGATCGAGACGCTCCTCGGCGAGACCGTCACCGTCACCGTCGAGAGCGACGCCGTCGTCCTCAACGGCGGCCAGGCCACCGTCGCCCTGGCCGACCTCGTGGCCGACAACGGCATCGCCCACCTCATCGACGGCGTCCTCATCCCGCCGTCGAGAGCCGCCGAGTTCGGCGGGTGACGACCACCACGGCGCGCCGCCAGGGGCGGCGACGCCGTCAGGAGGGGGCGTCGAGGCCGGCGAGCGCGAGGGCGACCTCCTCGGCGGCGTAGGTCGCCGCCGCTGCGGACAGCGCGCTCAACACGATCCGCTCGCGGACCCGATCCCGAAGCGGGAACGAAGCGTGGAGCAGGGTGACGTCGACCTGACCGTCGTGGTCGAGGTCCAGCTGGACCGTGTCGTCCGGTGGGGCCACGTCGTCGACCGTGACCGAGGCGAGCGCAGCGCCTCCGTCATGGCCGAGCACGGCGGTCGCGAGTACCCCCCACTCCCCGTCGAGCTCCGCCCGCACCAGCCCGTGGGCACCGATGAGCAGTCCGGGACCGGCGTGCAGCTCGATACGGAGCTGATGGCCCAGCACCAGCCCCAGCTCGCGCGCTGCGACGCCGACCTCACCAGCCATCACCCTGATCACCAGACGACGGAACTCGCACGGGTCGACGCTCGCACCTCGGAACCCGGCGGGCGGACGGGAGGCGGCGACCCGGACCCCGGCGCTGCCGACCTGGTGGATCTGGAGGTCGAGCTCGGGGATCCAGTGGGCGAGCACGGCCGCCTTGCGCAGCGCGACCAGGTTCTGGTCGTTCCGACACGGTTCGGCCAAGATCCCGAGGCGGGCGGACGGCGGATCGGGGGGTTCGATCTCCATCGAGGATCAACCGACCGAGCCGAGGCGGGCAAGCGAGCTCGCCACCTCCTCAGCTGCGTAGGCCGCGGCGAGGGAGACGACGACCTGCCGGACCTCGGCCTCCCGTCGGCCGTCGGTCAAGGGGAAGCGAGCCGAGACGAGCGTGACGTCGAGGTCGCGGTCCCGGTCGAGGTCGACCCGAACAGCGTCGGCGTTGCGAGGGGTCGGCTCGGCATCGCAGGCCGCTGCGGCCCAATCGAGATCGTCGAGCGCAGCAGCGAACACGAAGAGCCCGCGCCCGTCACCGATGTCGATGCGGAGCAGGTCCTGCGGCTCGATCTCGATCTCGCGTCGACCGAACAGCTCGACCTGGAGTGGCAGCTCGAGATCGAAGCCCAGCGGAGCGGGAACGGAGCCGAGCGCGCAGTCGGTGAGCACATGTGCCGCACGATGGAAGACCACCGGACTGATCGACGCCCGCGTGCAACATGGCGGAGGGGGCCAACCCGCGACGCGGAGCCCGGGCCGCCCCGACTGACTCAGGGCGACGCCGAGGCCCGGGATGGCTCGAACGAGCGTGGCCGCCTTCCTGATGGCGACGACGCGACGCTCGGCGTCGCAACGCGTCCCGAAATCGGCGGGAGATGGGCCGTCCATCCCGAGATGTTAGGTGTGCCTGTTACCCACTGACAAGGCCGTGGTGTGTCACCGGACGTCGACGATCATCGGCACGCCGCGTTGGCGGAGGCCGAGCCCCGCCGCGAGCGGGATGAACCGCTCGATCGGTCGTCGATGCCCCCGTCCGTGTGCCCTGCAGGTGGCGCTGGACGTCGTCGCGCCTACGAGGACCTCGAGGTGTGAGACCTGTCGCAGCTCCGTTCGCCAGCGGTCGGCGCGAGCCGCCGACGGCACCTCGGCGATCGACACCACGGCCGCAGCTCCGTCGACGAGCCCGAGCAGCTGCGTGCACCCCTCGCCGACCACGATCTCACGGACGACGAAGCGTCCGTGCGGGTGCGGTGCGGATGGGCGATCATCGAGCTCGATCATCGGCGCTCCTCCATGTCATCGCCTCGGCCGGGACCCGGCCAGCCGGCGGATGCACCACGCACCCCGCCGCACTATAAGGTGCGCCTCAACATGGACGTGCAGAATCCCGAAGCAGAATCGCAGCTGGCTGGCCGGCGGATCGTCGTGACAGGTGCCGCCGGGTTCATCGGCTCCCACGTGGTCGATTCGCTGCTCGCCGCCGACGCTGCGGTCACGGGCGTCGACGATCTCGACCCCTGGTACGAACCCGAGGACAAGCTCGCCAACCTGACGGCCGCGGCCGAGCACGGAGCGTTCACGTTCCGGCGCTGCGATGTGGCCGATCCGACGCTGATCCCGAGCTGGCGGGACGCCGACGTCGTCTTCCACCTGGCGGGCCGTCCGGGCGTGCAGGACTCGTGGGGGCACGGCTTCGACGCCTACGCCGACCGGAACGTGCGGGCGACGCAATCCGTCCTCGAAGCAGCGCTCCATGCCGGGGTCGAGCGGGTCGTGCTCGCCTCCAGCTCATCGGTCTACGGGGCCTCCAGCGCTGACGACGACCGGACGCCGCGGCCGGTGAGTCCGTACGGCGTGACGAAGCTCGCCGCCGAGCAGCTCGCCGCCGTCTACGCCGGACGCGGTCTCGAGGTGGTCAACCTCCGCTACTTCACCGTGTTCGGCCCCCGCCAGCGTCCCGACATGGCGATCCACCGCCTGATCGAGGCGACGAGGCCGGGCGCCCGACCCTTCGTGCGTCGTGGCAGCGGCGAACAGCGCCGCGAGTTCACCTACGTCGCCGACGTGGTCGCAGCCACCATCGCTGCGGCCGTCGCACCGGACGCCGCCGGACGCGCCTTCGACGTCGGGGGCGGCGTGTCCACCTCGCTCAACGAGCTGATCGAGCTCGTCGGCGCGCTGACCGGACGGTCCGTGCGACTCGAGTCAGCGCCCAGCGCCGACGGAGATCCCATGACCACGATCGCGAACATCGAGGCGACCGAGCAGGTACTCGGCTGGCAGCCGACGTGGTCGCTGACCGACGGCGTCGCCGCCCAGGTCGACTGGCACGCTCAACGACCGGCGGCCACCGACGAGATCGCACTGGCGGGCTGAGGCTCGGCGCTCGGTTCCGACGCGAGCCGCCGCCAGGTCACGACACAGGTCGCCACCAGGAGCACACCCCAGCCGGCGTAGAGCAACCAGTCGCCCAGCCCGGGGTCCCGCATCTGCGGCAGCACCCTCGACCAGAGCCGGTACCAGGGGTTCGCCGTCTCCTCGAAGTCGACGATGATCGTCCGTCGGTCGGTCGACGCCTCGAACACCAGCCACAGCCAACTGGCCGTACCGAGCAGGGTGGCGCCGACCATGGGCCAGAGCAGGGCGCGAACACGATCGGCGAGCAGGGCCATGGCGATCACGCCGAGCGGCAGCACGACGACGACCTGACGGCCGGGCCACCACCACCCCTGCATGGTGAGCGCCACCCACGTCGCCACGGCCCAGCCGACGAGGAAGGTGGACACCAACAGCGCCGTGCCGGGCATCCGCCGCCGCACCAGCCCGGTGAGGGCTGCCGGCAACAACAGCAACGACGGCGTCCAGGCGCCCAGCCCGAACCCCCGGTCGACCAAGAGACCGAGCAGACGTCGCGACCGGGCGAGGTACTGCGGGTCGCGACCGACCACGAGCAACTCACCGTCGACGAAGTGGTCACCGGCGGCGTAGACGGTCCATCCGCCATAGATGCGCTGATGGAGGAGGAGGTACGCGATGCCCATGACGGCGAAGGCGGCCAACACGCCGTTGAGCTCGCGACGATCCGACCGCAGGCGCCACAGCAGGGCGAGAGCGAGGACGGCGGCCACCGGTGCGTACTTCACGGCCAGCCACGGCAGGGCCACCACGGCGACGATCGTGACCACGGTCGAGCGACGGTCGACGGCACCGGTCAGCGCCGCGAACGCGGCGACGACGCACAGCGCAGCCGGCAGCTCCGGGTACACCTGGTTGGCGTACGACGTCAGCGGCGGCGCCACGAACGCCGAGCCCACGACCAGCGCGGCGACGCGCTGATCGATGCCGAAGCGACGCACGGCGACCCACAGCGTCAGCGCGGCGGTCAGCGCCCCGAGCACGGCGAGGGCGACCTTGGCGGCGACCCACCCTCCGAGCGCCATCGGGATCGCGAGCACCAGCGGCAGGAGCGGGTCGTGCGGGCTGATCCGCTGCCCGTCCTCGTTCAGCGGGATCGTCTGCTGGTTCAGGTTGATCTCGTGGAAGGGAAGGAACTCGTCGTTCTCGATCTCGTCGCTGATGTCGAGGTCGAGGTCGTTCCCGAGGCTGAGCGCGGTCAGCAGGTACTGCGGCTCGTCAGCGCTCGTCCGGGCCCCGTAGGTGGCGCGCGCGTCGACGGCCGCGACGGCGACGACGAACGTGAGCGCGCCGACGATCAGGAGGAGTCGACCGAGCGAGCCGCGCACCGGGGTCGCTCGGTCGAGCGTCGCAGCGCTCAGACGGCGGCCGCGGCGCGGTCGGCCGGCGTCACGAGGATGCGGGCCGCCGAGAACGCGCTGATGCCGATGACGTTGCCGTTCATCGACGCGGTGGTCGTGCCGTCCGGCGCGGACGACACCACGATGCCCACTCGCCCGGGCATGACCCCGCCCTCCTCGAGGAAGGCGAGCTGGCCGGGCTGGAACTCGAGCTCCTCCGGGATGCGCTCGACCACGAACTCGGCGTTGACCGGGATCTCCGACAACGCACAGGCACCGTCTGGCAGCTCGTAGTCGGCACCCGGGATCGGATTGCCGTGCGGGCAGGTGGTCGGATCGCCGAGCACCTTGGTCAGCGCCTCCTCGACCGCAGGCGAGATGACGTGCTCCCACCGGCCGGCCTCGTGGTGGGCGTCAGCCCAGCTCAGCTCGAGGACGTCGGTGAGGAACCGCTCTGCGAGTCGGTGACGTCGCACGACCGTGGTCGCGAGGACGCGACCCTCGGTGGTGAGCGAGATGCGCGAGTTCCCGTCGACGTCGACGAGTCCCTCACGCTGCATGCGGCGCACCATCTCGGACACGGCTGGCCGTGAGACGTTGAGTCGCTCGGCGATGCGCGCCTGGATGACCTCGACGCCATCCTCGGCGAGCTCGAAGATCGTCTCGCTGTACTCCTCGAAGGCCGGGTGGTGCTCAGCGGGTTCGTACGCCATGTTCCTCATCTTACCAGCCACCGAGGGTCCACAGGGTTACTTGCCTCGCTCTGTCAAGTTGGCTGACTGTTCGACGTTCCGCGTCAAGGTCACCTATGGTCCCCGCCGTGGCATGGTTGGCATGGCGTCCCCGATCCACCGGCGTGCTCGTGGCGATCGCCGTGCTGGCGACCCTCGTGGCCATCGTGATCGTCGCGGCGAGCGTCGACACCGACGCGTTGTCGCGCTCGTTCGACGCGATGGTCGACGATCCCGGTGGACTGACCCTCGCGCTGGCGGCCTTCGGGAGCGCCTTCCTCCTCCGGGCCCACCTGTGGTGCCGGCTGCTCCCCTCGCTCCGGTTCGGTGATGCGCTGTCGGCCGTCCACGTCTCGCTCGGAGCGAACCACGTCCTCCCGTTCCGGCTCGGTGAGGGCCTCCGGGTCCTGGTCGCTCGCCAGCGCAGCGGCCTGCCGCTCGGCATCGTCGCGTCGTCGACGGTCGCCCTCCGTCTCGCCGACATCGCCACGCTCGTCGCCGTCGCCGCGCTGGTCGCGCCGGGCGCCACCTTCGAGCTCGTCGGCTGGCTCGGCATCCTCGCCGGCGTCGCGGCTGCGGTCGGCGCCCTCGTCGCCATCTCGATCCTGCTGCGCCAGGCGGCCAGCAGCGACGTCGCCGTCCGGCGCGATCCGGTCGTGGTGCTCGGCGCCGCTGCGGCGTGGCTGCTCGAGGCCGTGCTCGTCCACCGGGTCGCCACGTGGGCCGGACTGGACCCGAGCTGGTCGGCGGCGATCTTCGTCGCGTCCGTCTCGGTCGCCGCCCAGCTCGTGGCGCTCGCCCCAGGTGGCTTCGGGACCTACGAGGCGGCCGCCACCGCCGCGTGGGTCATCACCGGCGCGGACGCCGAGGTCGCGCTCGCCGCCGCCCTCACCACCCACGCCCTCAAGACGGCCTGGTCCCTGGTCGTCGGAGCTCTCGGAGTCTTCGTGCCCTCACCGTCCCTGATCGGACCGTTCCGCCTGCCGAAGCGTCCTCCGCGACGCGCCGTAGCACCCGCCGCCGACGGCCCGGTCGTGCTCTTCTTCCCCGCTCTCGACGAGGAGGCCACCGTCGCCGACGTCGTCCACCGGGTCCCCGAGACCGTGCACGGACGGCAGGTCATCCCGCTCGTCATCGACGACGGGTCGACCGATCGGACCGTCGAGCGGGCCGAGGCGGCCGGCGCACGGGTCATCAGCCACGAGTCCAACCAGGGCCTCGGCGCCGCCGTGCGCACCGGGCTACGGGCCGGCGTCGACGCCGGCGCCGCCGTCGTGGTGTTCGCCGACGCCGACGGCGAGTACCCGCCGGAGCAGCTCGATCGCCTGGTCGGCCCGATCCTCGACGGTGAGGCCGACCTCGTCCACGGCTCCCGCTTCCTCGGCGGCGACCGCACGATGCGGCCGCACCGCTTCGTCGGCAACCGGGTGCTCAGCATCCTCACCCGGTGGGTCGCCCGCACACCCATGACCGACGGCCAGACCGGCTACCGGGCCTTCTCGCGGACGGCGGCGACCGAAGCCGAGGTCATCCACGACTACAACTACGCGCAGGTCCTCACCCTCGATCTCCTGGCGAAGGGACATCGGCTCCACGAGGTGCCGATCGACTACGCGTTCCGCACCGAAGGGAGCTCGTTCGTCAAGCTCCCGACCTACCTCCGCAAGGTCGTCCCGGCGGTGCTGCGCGAAGTCCGCGGCCCGGTCACGCTCCCGGACGACGCGACGCCGGACGCTCCCCCGATCGGGACGGCGACGCAGGCCTGAACGCCGGGCCGGATCCGCCCGTCCGCCCGGGCGTTCGACCGGCGCACCGATCCGGCCTCACCCCCAGACGGCTACCGTGCTCGCCCACGACAGCCCGCCACCGAAGCCGAGCAACAGCACCGGGTCGCCCGGGCGGACCTGGCCAGAGCACACCGCCGACTCGAGCGCGAGCGGCACCGACGCCGCCGAGGTGTTGCCGGTGCGCTCGATGACCGACACGACCGTGTCGTCATCGACGCCGAGCCGCTCGCGGATGGCGTCGAGGATGCGCTGGTTGGCCTGGTGGGCCAGCACCGCAGCGAGGTCGCCCGGCTTCATGTCCGCACGCTCCAGCGCGGCAGCCGCCGACTCTGCGGCGTAGCGGACCATCAGCTTGTAGACCGCCTTCCCGTTCATCTCGACGCCGGTGATCCGGCCGTCCTTGATGGGGCTCGACAGGATCTCGGGGTGGCCGCCATCGGTGCCGGCGTCCCACGCCCGCACCCCTCGCTCTCCCCCGGGTTCGGCCCGGATCACGACGGCACCGGCGGCGTCGCCGAAGAGGATCGCCGTGCTGCGGTCGTCGTAGTTGGTCGCCGCCGTCATGCGGTCGACACCGACCACGATCGCCGCCCGATGGCCGGTACCGAGCATGGAGTGCGCCGTGACCAGGCCGTAGGAGAACCCGGCACACGCAGCGTTGAGATCGAACGCCGCACAGGTCAGACCGAGGCGGTCCTGGACGCCGGCCGCGGTCGACGGACAGAGGTCGTCGGGGGTCTGCGTGGCGACGATGACGAGATCGATCTCCTCGGGGTCGACGCCCGACCGGTCGAGCGCCGAGCGCGCCGCGGCCGTGGCGAGGCCGGTGGTCGTGCCGCCGACCCGACGCTCCGAGATCCCGGTCCTCGTCCGGATCCATTCGTCGCTCGTCTCGAACATGTGCTCGAAGTCGGCGTTGGTGAGCACCCCGTCCGGCAGGGCGGTCCCCACCGAGACGATCCGGTTCCCCGGTCGCTGCTCCTCGTTCATGTCTCCGCCCTCCCCGTGGACGCGGCGACGAGCGGACGCTCGACGTCGATCTCTGCGGTGGTCGGCGGCGCGGAGCGCGCCCACGGCGACCACCAGTTCCAGCGCCCGGCCACGACCATGAAGGCCGGCACGAGCAGCGACCGGACCAGCGTGGCGTCGGCGAGGATCGCCAGGGCGAGGCCGATGCCGACCAGCTGGATGAAGGTGACCTGTCCGGAGGCGAAGGACAGGAAGACCACCGCCATGAGCACGGCGGCGGCGGTGATGATCCCGCCCGTGCGCTCGAGGCCGACGGCGACCGCCCGCTCGGTGTCGCCGGTCCGGTCCCACTCCTCCTTGATCCGGGAGAGCAGGAAGACCTCGTAGTCCATCGACAATCCGAACGCGATGCAGAAGATCAGCACCGGCGTCTGCGCGTCGGTCAGCCCGGTCGGAGTGAATCCGAGCAGGCCGGTGAGACGCCCGTCCTGGAAGATCCACACGATCGCCCCGAAGGCGGCCGTCAAGCTCAGCAGGTTCAGGACGACCGCCTTGAGCGGCAGCAGCAGGCTGCGGAAGCTGCAGAACAGCAGGACCCAGACGACCGCGGCGACCCACAGGCCGACCGGCACGACCTTCGAGCGGATCTCGGCCTTGTTGTCGACGAGCCGAGCCGACTCACCGCCGACGAGCACCGGAACCGGCGACTCGAGCGAGCGGAGCTCGTCCACGAGGGCCTCACCCGCGGCCGAGATCGGCTCGACCTCGGGCAGGACGGCCAGCCACACACCGGTGCGGAGGTCGTCGACGTACCGGTCCGGGTCGAGCGACTCGGCGACCAGGCGGCCCCCGGCGTAGATCCCGGTGACCGTGTCGACCAGTTCCACCCCCGGGAGGGCGCTGATCCGTGCGGCGTAGGCGTCCAGCTCGACCTCGGCCACGGGGCCCGTCGGCGCGACGACCGCGAGGACTCCGGCGGCGCTGCCGTCGAAGTCGGACCGCACCACGTCACCGACCTGGCGGGCCGACGACGTCTCCGGCAGGGAGCGATCGTCCGGGATGCCGAACTCGGCTCGGAGGAAGGGCGCGCCGAGCAGGAGGAGCACGGCGACGGTCCCGATGATCGCCAGCCGGGGCCGAGCCATCACCGCTGTGGCCAACCGGAACCACCGACCGTCCTCGACGGAGCGGGGTTCGCGCCGGGGCCGCAACCGGAAGCGCTCGACGCGGTCGCCGAGCACGGCGATCGTCGCCGGGAGGGCGAAGAGGGCGCCGAGCGTCGCGAGCAGCACGACCACGAACCCGGCGAAGGCGAGCGACCGCAGCAGCGGGTAGTCGAAGAGCAACAGCGCGGACAGGGTCGCCGCGGTGGTGAGGCCGCTGAAGAGGACGCCGCGGCCGGCCTTCTCGATGGTGGTCCGCAGCGCCTCGTCGGGCTCTGCGCCGGCGGCTCGTTCCTCTCGCCATCGGGAGATGGTGAAGAGGCTGAAGTCGATGCCCATCCCGAGGCCGAGGGCCGTCGTGAGGTTCAACGCGAAGACCGAGATCAGCGTGACCTCGGTGAGGCCCCGCAGCGCCGCCGCCGTGCCGATGACCGCGACGGCCGCGACGACCAGCGGGAGGAGGGCGGCGATCACGCTGCGGAACACCAGCAGCATGATCAGCGTCGTGATCGGGATGGCGATCAGCTCGGCCCGCAGGAGGTCTCGTTCGGACTCCTCGACGATCTCGAGATTGGCCGCGGCGCTCCCCCCGACCGTGACCGTGAACGGCCCCGGGTCGCCGGCGAGCTCCTCGCGGACCTGCTCGACGATGTCGTAGACCTCGGTCTCGGACGCGACCGCCCGAGCGGTCACCAGGCCATAGCGGCCGTCGGCGCTCCGGAGCGATGGATCCGCGCTGGAGGAGAAGGCGGCGACGTCGCTGACGTCTTCCAGGCCGGCGAGCAGGAGCGCCACGTCGTCGGCGGCGGCCGCGACCTCGGGGTCATCGACCCCGCCGGATCGCTCGGTGTCCACGAGAAGCACGATGTTCGGGGCGCCGGTGTCGAAGCGCTCGGCGAGGATCCTCTGCGCCGCCGTCGATTCGCTGCCCGACACCTCGTAGCCGGCCGGTGAGAGCGCGCTCGTCACGTCCCTGCCGTACCAGGCACCAGCGGCGAGGAGCGCGACGAAGACGACGAGGATGGTGCGCGGCCGTCGGAGGACGAGATCGGCGACGAGGCTCACGACCGCGCTCCCCCACCCGCGCCGGACGGCGACGGGCTCACGACGCCATCGCGAAGTCGTCGGCGTGACCAGCCGTCGCACCGACCCGATGGGCGGACAGCACGACGTCGACCTCTCCGACCGACACACCGTCGGCGAAGGCCGTGCCCCGCACCCGATGGCCGGCTCCGACCGGTTCGACGTAGGCGGCTTCGAGGCGGAGCTCCTGCCCGGCGTGCGCCAGTCCGGTCGCCGCGACGTGCCCTTCTTCGACCCGGTAGGCGTCGACGTCGTCGAGCCGGTCCAACATGGCTCGGCCAGCGGCACCACAGAGCTCACCCATGACCAGGGCGACGGGAGCCGCGGGGTGACCGGGGAAGTGCCCGGCGCACATCGCGTGGGCCACCGGTCCGCAGTCGATGATGACCCGGCCGTCCCCCACCTGGACGACCGGGTCCGTCGCGTCGCCTCCCGGTTGACCGGCCAGCCCGTCCGGCACCGGGTTGAGGCGGGCGAACATCCGGGGCGCCAGGACCGCGTAGTCGACCTCGAGGTGGTGGAGCGCCTGACCGTCCCGGGTCGTCAGCGTCATCGTCGCCCGAACCGTTCGCTTGTCGAGCCACGCCGCGAAGGCCCGGCCTCGGAGGGTTCCTTCGACGATGGCCGGCGCGTTCGACATCCGTGCGAAGTGCGCCCGGGTCGCAAGGTAGTGGTGCTTGGCGTCGTCGTCTCGACCCAGCGCCGCGGCGCAGGAGCCAAGGATCGCGAGATGGCGGGCGACCTGTGCCGCCGCGATCGGTCCGTGTTCGAGCTCGCCCGGCACCTGAACCGGGATCGTCGCCTCGACGACGCCACCACCGACCTCGACGAGGTCGGTGAGTGCGAAGTACGGGGCCGTGACGCTGATCCTGCTCAGCGCTCGCTCCATGAGGTCGGTCTCCATCGGTCTCCTCCGCCCTGCCGATCGGTTCCGTTGCCACACGGATGGCGCAGCGCCCCATCCGAATACGTGACGTGTGTCACTTCCATCGATCGAGACCGCCGGATTCCGTCGCGGGACCTCACACGATTCGATGCGCCGACCGTGCCGACCGCCGCTGTCCGCTCGCTGTCCGCCTGGTGGTGGGGGTAACCCCACCACCGAGACGCCGGGCACCCGGATTCCGGACCGACCTCCGGAGGCGGACGATCGACACATGACCTCCACCCTCGACATCCACGCCCCCATCGAACCACCGGCACCGACGACCGGATCACCGCTCGTCGTCGCCCGCGACCTCAGTCGGGTCTGGGGCCGCGGCGACGGAGCGCAGACCGCGCTCGACAGCGTGAGCGTCCAGATCCACGAGGGCGAGGTCGTCGCGCTGGTGGGACCCTCGGGCTCCGGCAAGTCGACCCTCGGCGCGCTGCTGGCCGGACTCGACCGGCCGACGTCGGGATCGATCGTGGCCGCCGGCGAGCGCATCGACCGGCTCTCCGACGACCGACTGGCCCGCTGGCGGGCACGTCACGTCGCCGTGGTCTTCCAGGACTTCCACCTGATCCCGACGCTCACCGCCCGGGAGAACGTGGAGCTCGCGCTTCGACTCGGCGGACAGCGACGGGGCCGGCGTCGTCGAGCGACGGCGGCGCTCGACCAGGTCGGCCTCGGGGCGAAGGCGACCCGCCTCCCCACCGAGCTCTCGGGCGGCGAGCAGCAGCGCGTCGCCGTCGCTCGTGCGCTCGCCGTCCGGCCGGCGCTGCTCGTCGCCGACGAGCCGACCGGCGCTCTGGACCAGGCGACCGGCGCTGCTGTGTTCGAGCAACTGCTCGCGGTGCGCGACGACGGCGCCACCGTCGTCTTCATCACCCACGACGAGGCGCTCGCCGCAGCAGCGGATCGACGCCTCCACTTGATCGACGGTCGGCTCGTCGCCGACGACACCACCGGGGCTGTCCGCTGATGCGCGCCCTCGTCCACTCCTTCCGTCAGGCCCCCGCGCGGGTCGTCGCCAACATCGTCGCCATCGCCCTCGCGGTCGGCGCCATCGGCATCTTCGCCGTCCCCACGGTCGCCGCCGACTCGCTGCGCGAGGACGCTGCCGCCGATCGCCTCGCTCACGTCGGTGCGGGCACCACGCTCATCGACGCGAGCGTGGTCGACCAGCTCGACCTCCCCGAGCTCGCTGCCATCGACGGTCGCCTGTCGGCGATGGTCGACGCGAATGACCAGCCCACCCGCCTCATCGGCATCGACACGACCGATCAGACGGTCGACCTGGTCGCCGCCGACCAGGGTCGCCTGCCCGGTCCGGGGGAGGTGCTGGTCTCCGACGGCGTCGCCGAGCTCGGCGAGGTGCTCGTGGTCGGTGGCGAGGACCTCGACGTCGTCGGCATCGGCACCACGACCTGGTACGCCGAGAACGACCTGCTCGTCACCGACCACGCCACCGCCGAGATCGTCACCGGGCTCGCCGGCGTCAACCGACTGGCCATCCGGGTCGACGACCCGACCGCCGAGCAGCTCGACACAGTCGTCGAAACGCTCCGAGTCGAGCTCGCCGAGGACGACGCCACGCTCACCTCGTTCCCGACCACGGTGCCCGGGGGTCGTCACCCCCTCGAGGACGACCTCACGGAGGTGTCCTCGATGATCGGCCTGCTCGGCGTCGTCGCTGCGATCGTCGCTGCCGTGCTGCTGGCCGGCACGACCAACACGCTCGTGGCGGAACGCAGCCGCGAGGTCGCCGTGCGGCGAGCCCTCGGGTCCAGGCGGCGACCGCTCCGCCGCCAGCTGCGCGGCGTCGCCATCTCGATCGCAGCCGCCGGCGCCGTGCTCGGCGCAGTGCTCGGCGTCGTGCTCTCGAACGTCGTTGCCCGCATGGTGGTGTCCCGTTTCGCCGGCATCACCCCCGAGCCCGCGATCGGTTGGGTCGTCGCCGGGGCGAGTGCTGGGTTCGCCGTCGGTGGGGCGTGGCTCGTCGCCGGGCGAGCGGCCCGGACCGCCACCCGTCGACCGCTCGCCGAGTCGTTGCGCGACCGCGACGGACGGCCCTTCGGTCAGCGTTGGTCCGAGCGACTGGCCGCGCGGCTCCCCGCGGGCGGGTTGCTCGGACGCATCGCCCTCCGGACGACCTGGCACCGTCGGGGCCGTCGCGTCTCGATCGGCCTCCAGCTGGCCGCCGGCGTTGCGGCCATGATCACCGTCGCCAGCCTGGGGACGTCGATCACCGCCTTCGACGAGGCCGAGCTCGGTCACTGGCGGTGGAGCACCCGAATCGCCGCGGCCGACCCGGGCTGGGCCGTCGACGCAGCCGTCGTCGCTGACGATCCGAGCTCCGAGGCCGTCCTCGACACCGACGGTCTGCTCGACGACTGGGACGTCACCATCTACGGGCTCGATCCCGACACGGCGATGGTCGACACCGGCGTCGAGGTCGGCCGCTGGCTCGAGGACCCCGCCGCTGACGAGGCCGTGGTCTCCGCCGGGTTCGCCCGTCACCTCGACCTCGTCGTGGGCGACCCGATCACCGTCGAGACCGCGGCCGGCCCTGCGGACCTGACGGTCGTCGGCCTCCACCCGAGCCGCTCCCGCGACGTCTTCACTCCCATCGAGGCACTCTCGGCGCAGACCGGCATGACGGCCGACGCCGTCTGGTCGACGACCCCCGTCGACGAGCTCGCCGGGTCAGGCATCGACCCCCGAGCGATCCTCGTCGAGGCGGGCGACGACACCGTCGTCCTGGTCGACGCCGTCGATCGGCTCTACGCCGAAGATGTGGCCGCACGGGCGCTGATCGCCGACATCTTCCTGGTCATCGGCGCGGTCGTGGCCGTGGTGTCACTCCTCGGGGTGTCGGCCGCCGTCGCCGTCGACGTGCACGAGCGCCGCCACGAGCTCGCAGCGCTGCTCGCCATCGGCGCCCGCCGCCGCGACGTGACCCGTCTACTCCTCGCCGAGCTGCTCCCGGTGGCAGCCCTCGCCGCTGCGATCGGAGCGGTCGCCGGGTGGCGTGGCTCCGAGGGGATCATCGGCTTCTTCGAGTCGGCGAACGCCGTCGAGATCGGGGCCGAGCTGGCCGTCGTCGCCATCCCGCTCACGGCGCTCGCAGCCGTGGGGGCGGTCGCGCTCATCGCTGTGACCGGCGCCCGGCGCGCCGCCTCGACCCCTGCCGCGGTGACGCTTCGAGCCGCAGCCTGAGGTCGGCGGTGTCGACTGGGCAGACTGGGGTCATGGACTGGCGGCGCGGACCTGCGGCCACCGACCCGAGAAGTCTGCTGCGCTGGTGGCTGGGGCCCCTCTGGTCCCCGGCCACCTGGCGCGCGGCCGGCTACCTCCTCGCCGGGCTCTTCGCCGCCACGCTGTGGTTCGCGCTGACGGTCACCGTCTTCGCCGTCAGCCTGCCGTTGGTGCTGGTCGGCCTCGGCGTCCCACTCGTGGTCGCCTCGCTCGGGCTGGTGGGGGCGCTCTCCACCGTCGAGCGTCACCGCGCCGGCTGGGTCACCGATCCGATCCCGCCCCGCCCGCTCGCCTCGTCGACCGGGCAGGGGCGCGTCGCCTCGATGCGGGTCCGCTGGGGCGACCCGGACCGATGGCGCCAGGTCGGGTTCCAGCTCCTCGGCATCTTCCTCGCCGTCCTCACGCTCGGCGGCGCGATCGTCGCCTGGGGGCTGACCGGCGCCAACATCGGCGGCCTCGTCACCGAACGTCGCGCCGGGGTCGTCATCGCCCAGTCGCTGTTCGTCGTTGCCCTCCTCGGAGCAGCCCCGCGCGCGACGCAGGCCCTCGCCGAGCTCCACGTCCGGGTGACCGGCTGGTTCCTCGGCCCCGATCGCATCGCTGCGCTCGAGGCCGAGCTGGCCGAGGAGGAGCAGCGACGGCGGGAGATCGTCGACGCGGTGGCGGCCGAACGCCATCGCATCGAGCGGAACCTCCACGACGGGGCTCAGCAGCGGCTCGTCGCGCTCGGCCTCGACCTCGGCATGGCCGCGATGAAGCTGCCCGACGACCCGGAGGCCGCCCGTGAGCTCGTCGAGGCGGCCCAGGAGAAGGCCCGCACCTCCCTCGGCGAGCTGCGGATGATCGGCCGGGGACTCCATCCGGCGATCCTCGAGGACCGCGGGCTCGACGCCGCGCTGTCCTCGGTCATCGCCGACGCTCCGGTCGCCATCGAGCTCGATGTGCCCGCGACCCTCCGCCTTTCACCCACGGTCGAAGAGACGGCCTACTTCGTTGCCGCCGAGGCGGTCACCAACATCGTGAAGCACAGCGAGGCGCGCACCGCCTCGATCCGGGTCGCACACGAGGACAACCGGCTGACGATGGTCGTGCACGACGACGGTCGCGGTGGGGCCGATCCGAACATCGGCAGCGGGCTGGCCGGCATGGCCGCCCGAGTCCGGGCGGCCGACGGCCGCTTCGACTGCTCCTCGCCGGCCGGGGGTCCGACCGTGCTGACCGTCGAGCTGCCGACGACGCCGGGCGGCGCCGGTGACTGACGCCCCACTCCGGGTCGCCCTCGCCGACGACGCCGTGCTCCTGCGCGACGGGCTCGCCCGCCTGCTCGACGACGCCGGCATGGAGATCGTCGCCTCCGTCGGCGACGGCGATGCGCTGCTCGCTGCGGTCGCCGAGGACCCGCCGGACCTCGCCGTCATCGACGTGCGGATGCCGCCGACCCACACCGACGAGGGGCTGCGAGCTGCACTCGCCGTCCGCCGGGACCACCCCGGCGTCGCCGTCGTCGTGCTCTCCCAGTACGTCGAGGAGCGGTACGCCAGCGATCTGCTCCGCGGCGATCTCGACGGGGTCGCCTACCTGCTCAAGGACCGGGTCATGGACGTGGCCGACTTCGTCGCCACGCTGCGACGCGTCGCCGCAGGCGGCAGCGCGATCGACCCCGAGGTGGTCTCGCAGCTCCTCGGCCGGGGACGCCGCACCGACGAGCTCGATCGCCTGACACCCCGCGAGCGCGAGGTCCTGGCCGCGATGGCGCAGGGTCTCTCCAACGCCGGCATCGCCGACCAGCTGGTGATCGGCCTCGGTGCCGTCGAGAAGCACGTCACCAACGTGTTCCGGAAGCTCGACCTCGAGCCGGCCGACGCCAGCCATCGCCGCGTGCTCGCCGTCCTGGCCTTCCTGTCGGGCCGGGACGCGTAGCTTCTGCGCGCATGAGCGTGCGGTTCGACCTGGTCCTCGACAACGCCGAGATCCTGACGCTCGACCCCGAGCGACCCCGAGCCGGCTGCATCGCCGTGCTCGGCGACCGGATCGCCCTCGTCGCCGATCGGGGCGAGCTCGACGGCGTCGACGCCGCACGGCGGGTGGACCTCCAGGGCCGGTTCGTCACGCCCGGCTTCCACGACGCCCACAACCACATGCAGGCCTACGGTGCGACGCTCAACGAGGTGCCGATCGATGCCGCCACGGTGCGGTCGGTGGAGGAGGTCGTCGCTGCGATCGCCGAGCGAGCGGCGACGACACCGGCCGGAGCGTGGATCGTCGGCGCCGGGTACGACCACAACAAGCTCGCCGAGCGGCGACACCCGACCGCCCGCGAGCTGGACCGGGCCACCACCGAGCATCCGGTGCTGCTCAACCACACGTCGGGCCACTTCGCGCAGCTCAACTCGGCCGCCATGCGGCTCGCCCGCATCGGTGAGGTCGGGGTCCCCGAGGGCGGCGTCGTCGCCGTCGACGAACGGGGCGAACCGAACGGGCTCCTGGAGGAACAGGCGCAGCAGCTCGTGCGGACGCTGCTCCACCCGAGACGGGTGATCGACATGGTCACCAACCTCGGCGCGGCGAGCGACCGCTATCTGTCCGAGGGGCTCACCAGCGTGCAGGAGGCCGGGGTGGGCGGGATCCTCGGCACGGCCGAGCCGCTCGAGGTGGCGGCGTACCAGGAGGCTCGTCGATCGGGCCGCCTGCGGGTCCGGGTGACGATGATGGCGTCGGTCGACGCGCTCCACCACAGCGACCACCACGTCGACGACCACGAGCCGTTCTCGCTCGACCTCGGCCTGCACAGTGGTTTCGGCGACGACCGGCTGAGCTTCGGGCCGGTGAAGATCTTCGCCGACGGCAGCCTGCTCGGCCGGACCGCAGCCATGTTCGAGGACTTCGAGGGCGAGCCCGGCAACTCCGGCTACTTCCAGATGCCGGAGAAGCGCCTCCACCGCTTGATCCTCGAAGCGCACCGCTCGGGGTGGCAGGTCGCGACCCACGCCATCGGTGATCGAGCGGTCGCCTCGGTGCTCGACGCGTACGAGGCCGCGCTCGAGGCCCACCCACGAGTCGACGCTCGGCACCGCGTCGAACACGCCGGCATGACGAGGGCGGACGACGTGGAGCGCATGGCCCGGCTCGGCGTGATACCGGTGCCCCAGGCTCGCTTCATCTCCGAGATCGGCGACGGGATGCTCCGAGCCGTCGGCGAACGCCGCGCGGCCGACTGCTATCGCCAGCGGTCCTTCCTCGACGCCGGGCTGACGCTGCCCGGCTCGTCGGACCGACCGGTGGTGCAGGGCGCTCCCCTGCTCGGGATCCACGACCTGGTCAACCAGCGCACCGCCGACGGCCAGCCCTTCAACCCCCGCGAGGCCCTCTCGCCCGAGGAGGCGATCCGCGCCTACACCCTGGGATCGGCGACCGCCGTGTTCGCCGAGGATCGGCTCGGTTCGATCGAGGTCGGCAAGCTCGCCGACCTCACCGTGTTGGGGGACGACCTCACGGCCGTCGACCACGAGGCGATCGCCGGGACCGACGTGCTGGCGACGATGGTGGGCGGCTCCTTCGAGTACGACGCCGTCGGCCTCGGCTGAGCCGCGTTCGGCGGCGTCGCTGCGCCGGGCCGGTGAGGGGCGCTCAGTAGTGGCGGAGCTCGACGATCACGCCGTCCGGATCGCGAACGTAGAGCGAGGTGCCGTCGCCGCGGGCGCCCCACCGGGGCACGGGACCGTTCAGGACGTCGAAGCGCCCTGAGGCCGCCACCTGGCCGAGGTCGGTCGGCGCGACCTCGATGCAGACGTGATCGAGGTGCCCCTCTCCTTCGGGGTCCTGGCCGAACAGGTCGATGATCGTGCCCGCATCGAGACGAACCGACGGGAACGGGGCGTCACCCCGCCGCCACTCGTCGACCCGCTCCGGAGCGAGACCGAGCAGGTCCGTGTACCACCGCAGCGTCACCTCGACGTCCGCGCACCGCAACACGATGTGATCCAACCCGGTCACGGAGATCTCAGCCGCCATGGTGCGAGTCTGCCCGACCCCGTCCCCGGTCCGCAGGGCCGCAGGGCCGCATCGGGACGAGGCCAGGCCCGACTCAGCTCAGCGAGGAGAGATCCATCATGTCGATGAGGCGGTCGGCTCCACTTCCCGGGAGCTGGGACGCCGCATCGGCGACGACGTCACGGAGCACACCGACGGGCAGGTCGGGCACCCACCGGTCTCCTCGCAGCTCAGCAGCGACGAGCGCAGCACCACTGGAGAGGTGCATCCCCGCCGAGGCATCCTCGAACCGGTCGTGCAGCGAGCGGGTCGTGACGTCGAGCGCGAGCTCGTCGGCGTCACGGGTCTCGGGATCGAGCCAGCGGAGCCGCACCTCGGCGAGCGGGGTGCCATCTCCCGGCACGACCCCCGGCGCGAGCTCGAGCTCGTACAGGGCAGTCACCCGGTGGCCGGCGGCCAGCTCACCGGCGTCGATCCGATCGTCGCGGAAGTCCTCGTCGGCGATCGCTCGGTTCTCGTAGCCGAGGAGTCGGTAGCCCCACACCGATCGATCGTCGAAGGTGACCTGGGCTCGCGCCTCGACCGCGACGGTCTGGAAGAGGCCGGCGAGGTCCTCGGTGACCCGATCGGCGTCGTCGCGCCCACCGAGGTAGACGTAGGCGCCATCACCCTGATCGGCAAGCTGTTCGAGGGTGGCGTCGTCGTAGGTGTCCAGACCCACGCCGATCGTCACGAGCTCGATGCCACGGCGGGCGCCGTCTCCGACGAGCTCGAGGATCGTCTCGGCGTCGGCCGGGCCGGCGGTCGCGACGCCGTCGGACAGGAGGACCACCCGGTTGGTGCCGCCGACGTCGAAGTGGCGGGCGGCCGTCGCGTACGCCGCGTCGAGACCGTTCAGCACGGACGTCGACCCACCAGGCGCGAGCTGGCGGAGCGCCTCGTCGACGAGATCATCGCGGTCGCCGGGCACCGGGGCGAGCAGCTCGACCGCCCGCTCCTCGTAGGCGACGAGCGCGATCGAGTCGTCGGCGTCGAGTCGATCGACGAGCTGGGAGACGGTGTCGATCACCAGCCCGAGCTTGCCGTCGTCGGACATCGAGCCCGAGACGTCGATGGCGAGGGTGAGGTGGAGATCGTCGCGCGCCCGCTCCGGCACCTCCTCGGCGACGATCGAGACCCGGAGCAGGTGCCGGTCGGAGAGCCCGGGCACCGGCGCAGCTTCGGTGTGGATGGCGAAGGTGCCGTCGCGTGGTGCCGGATCGCCGTAGTCGAAGGCGTTCACGAACTCCTCGATGCGCACCTCGGCGGCCGAGGGCCAGGACCCGGCCTCGAGCAGCGCCAGCGTCCTCGTGAACGAGCCGGTGTCGACGTCGAGGCCGAAGGTGGACTGCGCGTCGACCCGGGTGTCGACGAGCACTGGCAGCTCGTCGGGCGGCGGCTCGATCGCACCGTCCGGTCGCTCGAGCTCGGTGGACTCTCCCACCGCAGCATCGGGGCGGACGGCTGGCTGCGTGGAGTCCGCCACGTCAGTTTCGTCCGCTCCAGCCGAGGCCGCGGCCGGCGCCTCGGTGGAGTCCGCCGCTTCCCGCTCCGCGACTGCTCCGCCGACTGCGGGCTGCTCGATCGACTCGACGACGGATCCACCGTCGTCACCACCGACGGCGGATGTCGCCGCGGCGTCAGCCCCGGAGTCCCCGCCGCTGTCGTCGTCGCTGTCCGAGCACGCAGCGGTCAGCAGCGCCATGACCAGCACGACGGCGAGCAGCCGCCGCATCCGTGCGGCCGCCAGGCCGTGCGCGAGCAACTTCGGTCCCATGTCGTGTCCCCTCTCGGTTCATCCCGCCCGCCGAGGTCCGGCGTGGCAACGAGACCGAGATGGCGATCAGGGAGACACCCCCTCGGCCCCGTCAGGAATGGGACGTTCGTCGGCCGGCGTCGGGTTCCCGCGAATCCCGGAAAACGGGTGCCAGGGCGATCGACTCCGGGTTCACCGAGGGGCGACCCAGAAGGAACGCGACCGGGCGACCAGGGTTCCGTCGGCGGCGAACGCGGCCGAGGCGCCGTGGCGCTTCCGTCCGTCCCACTCCGCCGAGCCATCACCGCTCCAGCCGACGAGGGCGTAGGTCGCACCCGGTTCGAGCGGTTGGAGCTGCTCGACCGCGAGCTGGACCGTGTAGGACAACTTGTAGCCCCGCGAGCCACAGACGTACCAGGCAGCGGCGCAATCGATGGCCGCCCAGAGCGCGCCGCTGTCGACCTCCCCGCCGTCGGCGGCCCACCCCGGGATCGTCCAGTCCGTGGCGTACCGGTCGCCGCCGATCGGACCTCCGTGCACACGCATCGAGTCGTGCTGCAGGCCACAGGAGAAGCACCGCGGCACCGGATGGTGATCGCCGTCGTACTCGAAGCGAGCCCGACCCTCGATCGCCTCGTCCAGCGTCACGGGCGCTGCGTCCGGCAGATCACCGAGGCCGGGCGAGGCCGTCATGACCGTGACCGGTTCGGATCCGCTCGGATCGACCAGCTCCCAGCCGTCGATCTGCTCGACGAGGACGAGGTCGGTCTCGAGCGGCACGGGGGCTCGCAACGACAGGGTCACCGGCTCACCGATCAGCCGCTGGAAGCGATGGGCCGTCCAGCCGCCCTGGCCGCGCTCGGTCGGGCCCTGGAACCGCCGCTCGAGGTGCACCGTCGCCACGCCGGCCGAACCTAGCCGTCGCTTCCGAACGACCCCGTCTCGGCTGCTCGCCCGTCTGGGCTGCTTCACCCCGGGGCGGTCCTGCCGACTCGCCAGGAGGGATCAACCAGGGGGCCGGCCGATGCGTCTGGCAGACATCGACACCGACGTCGAGACCGCCGCGACGACGATCGCTGAGCTGCGCCGACGACGACACGATCTGGAGCGCGCCGAGATGCAGATCCACACGCTCCTGGGGGCGGTGTGCACCCGCATCGAGCTGATCGAGACCGTGCAGGCGGCCCGCCTCGACCATGTCTCCGCATGCGAACGGCTGGAGATCCTCCTCGCTGCGCTGCCGGAGCTCGACACGCCGACGGGGATCGACCACGAGCTGCTCGACGAGGTCGACCTCGATGGCGGGTTGCGTCTGAGCCACGTCGCGCACGCCGAACCCCACGTGCTCGAGGACGAGATCGATCGCCTCCTCTGGCACCAACGACGCCTGTCCGACACGTGCGACTGCGTCATGTCCACGATCAACGAGATCTGCGTCGAGATCCGGCACCGATACCGCACGACGACCTGAGCGTTCTGCCGCCCCTGGGCGCTCGCGGGAGGGGCTCGGCCTGCCATGCTCGCCGAATGGACCGCCAGCAGCTGCGTGACCGGATCGGCCCCTGGGGCGTCGACACCTTCCGAACGAGCTTCCTGTCCCCCGACGAGTCCGCTCAGCTCGCGCAGGGGCTCGAGGAGCAGGGCTGGCCGGCGCTGTGGATCCCGGAGATCGGACGCACCGAGGCGTTGTCCGAGGCCGGTCATCTGCTCGCGAGCACCGAGCGACTGATCGTCGCGTCGGCGATCGCCCGCATCGGCGAGCGCACACCGGGCAACGCCGCGGCCGCGCACTCGTACCTGCAGCGCGGCCACGACGGGCGCCACGTGCTCGGGCTCGGGCTCGGCCCGTTGGCCCGTCAGCCCGGCCCGATGCAGGTCCTCCTCGACTGGCTCGACGGCTTCGCCGCCGCCGACGAGGCCTTCGGCGCTGAGGCCACCACGATGCTCGCCGCCTACGGCCCCAAGATGGTCCGACTCGGTGGGGAGCGCTCGCTCGGTGCCATGACCTTCCTCGTGACGCCGGAGCACACGGCGAAGAGCCGAGAGCTGCTCGGCGCCAACCCGGTCCTCGTGACCGAACAGGCGGTGATCTGCACCGAGGACGAGGACGAGGCCCGCAGCATCGCTCGAGCCCACACCGCTCCCTATGTCGGGTCGCGTCCGCACGAGCGCAAGTTCGCGGCGTTGGGGTTCGAGCCGGCGGACTGGACGGGTGGGTTCAGCGACCGACTGCTCGACGCGCTCGTCGCCTGGGGTCCGGTCGACGTCTGCGTCGCCCGGCTCCAGCAGCACCTCGACGCCGGCGCCGATCACGTGGCGTGCTGCGTGCTCGGCACCGACCACCTGGCGGGCGACCTCGCCGCACACGCCCGGTTGGCCGACGCCCTCGGCCTCCGCTCCTGACCCGACCCGGTGGGTCGACGACCTAGCCGCCGGCCGACTCGATCCGCTGCTGGAGCTTGTTCATGCCCGTCAGCCACTTGTCGGGCTCAGCGGTCTTGAAACTCATCCACTCGTAGGCCACGTCGTCCGTCGTGATCAGGAACCGCTCGTCACGGAAGGCGGCGAGCACCATCTCGGCGACGTCCTCCGGTTCGACGACCTCACCGGCGGCGCTCCGCTGCCACTCGGGGTCGGCGGTGGCCGCCAGCATCGGGGTGTTGACGCCGAGCGGGGCCAGGAGGTGGACGCGGATGCCCTGGTGGGCGTAGGTGAACGCCAGCCACTCGGCGAGTCCGACGACGGCGTGCTTGGTCGTGGCGTAGACCGAGTTGCCGTGGCTGGACAGGATCCCGGCCATCGACGCCGTGTGCAGCAGACGGCCTTGCCCACGGGCCAACATCCCGGGCAGCACCGCCCTGACCGCATGGACGTGGGCCATGACGTTCACGTCCCACTGCAGTCGCCACTCGTCGATCGGCGTGGTCAGCGGGTCCTCGCCCGACGCGATACCTGCGTTGTTGCACAGCACGTCGACGGGACCGTGCTCGTCCTCGATCGACGTGAGCGCCTCCGTCACGGCGGGGCCGTCGGCGAGGTCGAGCTGCACTGCGACGCCTCCGACCTCGGCGGCGACCGCTGCCGCCCCGTCTCCGTTGCGGTCGATCACCACGACCGTGCGCGCACCCGCCGCGGCGACGCCGCGGCACAACGACGCTCCGATGCCGCTCGCCCCGCCGGTCACGACCACGAGTTGGTCCTCGACGCTTCCCATCCCGTCCCCTCCCCTTCGGCGGCGAGTCTGTCAGTCCCCCACCGGGGCCCGTCGTTACGATCTGCCGGACCGTAGGGGTCGGGAGGGGAAGTCATGGCCGCCATCACCACGTCCGTCGATGATGCCGAGGCGATCGCAGCGATGCGGTCCTCGCGCCCGCCGTCGCACGGACCGATCCGGGCCTACGACTGGATCTCCCACCACGCCGACAATCGCCCTGGCCGGGAGGCGATCCGCGACCTGGGCACCGACCGATCGTTCACCTACGCCGAGCTCGACCGGCGCATCGACTCGGTCGCCGCCTACCTCACGTCACTCGGTGTCGGCCGTGGTGACCGTGTCGGGGTGCTCGCCCACAACGGCGTCGAGTTCTTCGACGTCCAGTTCGCCTGCGCCCGCATCGGGGCGATCTGCGTGCTGCTCAACTGGCGCCTGACCGTGCCGGAGCTCGAGTTCATCCTCAGCGACAGCTCGCCGATGCTGCTGGTCCACGACACCGAGTTCACCGAGTCGGCCGTGGAGCTCGAGCGCCGCTGCAACATCGGCACGATCCTGATGATCGACGGCGGCGCGCCGGACTCGCCCTACGAGACCGCGATGGCAGCCCACCTCGACGAGCCGGTCGATCGGGCGGAGCTGACCCACGACGACGTGATCACGATCATGTACACGTCGGGCACGACCGGGCTCCCCAAGGGGGCGATGATCACGCACGGGATGAACTTCTGGAACTGCGTGAACCTCGGCATCCCGGCGGGCATCGGGATCGACACCGTCCACCTCAACATCCTGCCGCTGTTCCACACGGGTGGTCTGAACTGCTACAGCAACCCGGTGCTCCACGCCGGCGGCACCGTCGTGCTGCTGAAGACGTTCGAGCCCGGCGAGACGCTGGGGGTGATCGGCGACCCCGAGCAGGGCATCACCCACTTCTTCGGGGTGCCGGCGCCCTACCAGTTCATGATGCAGCACCCCGACTTCGAGACGACCGACCTCTCACGGCTGCGCATCGCCGGCGTCGGCGGCGCGCCGTGCGCGCTCACGATCATGGAGCGCTGGACCGAGCGCGGCGTCGACCTGTGCCAGGGCTTCGGCATGACCGAGACCAGCCCTGCGGCGATCTTCCTCGACCCGAGCGATGCGCTCCGCAAGATCGGGTCCACCGGCAAGGCGTTGCTGCACACCGAGTTCCGGATCGTGAACGACGAGGGCGGCGACTGCGAGCCTGACGAGGTCGGCGAGCTCTGGGTCGCCGGACCGCACATCACGCCCGGCTACTGGAACCGGCCCGATGCGACCGCCGATGCCTTCGAGGGTCGCTGGTTGAGGACCGGCGACGCGGCGCGCATGGACGACGAGGGCTTCGTCTACATCGTCGACCGGTGGAAGGACATGTACATCTCGGGCGGCGAGAACGTGTACCCGGCCGAGGTCGAGAACGTGCTCTACCAGCTGCCGCAGGTGGCCGAGGCGGCGATCATCGGCGTGCCCAATGACCGCTGGGGCGAGGTCGGCCTCGCCGTGATCGCGCTCTCGCCGGGCGAGGAGCTCGATCGCACGACGATGCAGCAGTACTGCGCCGAGCGGCTGGCCAAGTTCAAGGTCCCTGCCGACCTTGCGATCGTCGAAGCGCTTCCCCGCAACGCCACCGGCAAGGTGCTCAAGCGGGAGCTGCGCGACCGCTTCGTGGGGAGCGAGGCCCCGAAGATCAGTTGAGCGCTCCTGCGCCGCCGAGCAGCTACGGTCCGACGACCGACGAAGGGGGATGTCGTGACCAAGACCGTGCTGATCACGGGAGCCGGGTCCGGCTTCGGCAAGGGCGCAGCGATCGAGCTGGCCGCCCGCGGGCACCGGGTGATCGCGACGACCGAGACCGACGAGCAGGCCGCTGCGCTCGCTGCCGAGCAGCCGGGCCTCACCGTCCGCAAGCTCGACGTGACCGATGCTGCGGACGTCGCCTCCGCAGCCGACCTGGGTGTCGACGTGCTCATCAACAACGCAGGCGTGGGGGTGATGGGACCGATGGCGACGGTCCCGATGGAGGACGTCCGCCTGTCGTTCGACGTGAACGTCTTCGGCATGATCGCGCTGTCCCAGGCGGTCATCCCCGGCATGCGCGAGCGCGGGAGCGGGCGCATCATCAACGTCTCGTCGATCGCCGGCGTCCTCGCGTCGCCGTTGGGCTCGCCGTACTGCATGACGAAGCACGCGGTCGAGGCGTACACGAAGTCGCTCCGGGGCGAGCTCGCACCGCACGGGATCGACGTCACGAAGGTCAACCCGGGGCCCTACGCCACCGGGTTCAACGATCGGATGGTCAACGGCATCCCCGACCACATCGAGTCGGGCGACGCCGCAGCCGAGGCGACTCACGCCTTCATGCGCGAGGTCGTCCTCGAGGATCAGCTCGACCCCGACGAGGTGAGTCGGGCGCTCGCTGATCTCACCGAGGCGGCAGAAACCCCAGAGGAGCTGTTCCTCCCGGAAGGCATCCTCGACTCGATCGGAGCGGAGCTCTGAGGCGAGCGACATCGCGGCCGGAGTCATCCGTGGCTGCGCAGGGAGCTCAGGGCCGACGCAGGCGCTGAGATCGCTCGGACGTTCGCTCGACGGACGTGGGCAGGTCCGCGCCCGCACGCTGGACGCAGCGAGGTGGACGCGTCACGGTGGCGGTGCGAGGGCGCCGAGGACGAAGCGGACCGTGTCGCGCCGGATCTCCGCGACGCCTGGACCGCTCGGCCGCACCCAGCTGTGGAGCGAGTTGATCGCTCCGAAACACAGGCGGGCGAGTGCCTCCGGCGCGATGTCGGTGCGGGCCGCACCGACGGCCTGCGCTCGAGCCAGCATCTCGCCGAGCTCGCGGTCGTAGTTCCGCCGGTGCTGCAGAGCCCGCTTCTCGAGCTCGGAGTTGCCGTGGACGCCGATGAGGAGGGCCACGAACGGTAGCCGTGCTCGGTCCGTCATGTCCTCGACGACGAGCTCGACGACGAGCTCGACGGCACGGCCGGGTTCGGGCTCCCGTCGCGCCACCTCGAAGCAGCGCTCGAGGCCCTCGATCGCGCGCTCGAGCCCGAGTGCCAACAGCTGCTCCTTGCCATCGACGTGGTGATAGAGCGAGCTCTTCGACAGGCCGGCCGCCGCGGCGATGTGCCCGATCCGAGCGGCGTCGTACCCGCGCTCGAGGAACTCGTTGACCGCGGCGAGGAGCACCGACTCCACGTCGTTGACCGTCTTCGATCCGCTTGCCTCGCTCATCGATGCCAATGCTACCGTACACCGACCGAATGTTCGTTCGGGAAGCAACGGGGGGACCGGCTGGCGATGGAGCGACGACCACCACCGACCCGGCGCACGCCGACCTGGACAGCGCCCGAGGAGCTCATCGACCTGATGGGTGCGGTCTCGGGCAACGAGCGGAACGGCCACGGCGAAACCGTGGTCCGCCGACCGAACGTCGTGATGTGGAGCTGGACCGAGCCGTTCCCCCACCGCCCGATGCAGGATCTGATCAGCCGACGCCACGTCGAGCACGCCGAGCTGCGCAAGGTGCTTCGCTACGGCGATCGGGACCCGTATCGGCCGGCCGCCCTCGCTCCCACGAAGGAGGTCCGATCTCCCGAGGCGTGGGTCGACGCCATTCGCACCTTCGTCTTCGACGGTAGTGACATCCCCGTCGACGACGTCGGCGTCGCTCGCGTCCGGCCCGAGTGGGTCTACGAAGGCCACGACGTGCCGGAGGTGTGGGCCGTGCTGCTCGTCGTCGAGATGGATCACGCCGAGCTCGCGCAGGCACCTTCATGGCAGGCGGGCGCAGAGGTACAGCGGCAGTACAACCGCGGTACCGCTGCGGCCCGAGCGCTCGCCGACTGGCTCCGGGCCCGCGGCCACGACGCTCGCGGGCACGGTGGCCCCAACGCCGGACCGATGCTGCTCGTGCCCGCCGCCATCGAGGCCGGGCTCGGCGAGCTCGGCAAGCACGGCTCGATGATCCACCCGCGGCTCGGGTCCAGGTTCCGACTCGCCAGCGTGCTGACCGATGTTCCCCTCGTCGCCTCGGGTGCGAGCACATTCGGTGCCGACGACTTCTGCTGGAACTGCCGGGTCTGTCTCGACGCCTGTCCGCCCGGCGCGATCTTCTCGGCCAAACAGACGGTCCGCGGCGAGACGAAGTGGTACGTCGATTTCGACCTTTGCTTGCCCTACTTCGCCGAGACCCACAGCTGTGGCATCTGCCTGGCCGTCTGCCCATGGAGCCAGCCCGGAGAAGCGGAGCGTCTCGTCGGCACGATGGCCCGCAAGCTCGAGCGCCGCCGGGCGCGCGCCACGGCAGCCGACGAGAGCCCGAGCTGATGACCTCGATCGACTGCTGGATCGAGCACTGGGCACGCCGGCGGCCATCCCACACCGCGATCGCACTCCCCGAGGGCGACCTCAGCTGGTTCGACCTGTCGCATCGAGTCCATCTCACGGCTCGGGCGATCGCCCACGCCGGGGTCGGCCGCGGGGATCGGGTCGCGCTGCTGGCCGGCGACGGCTCGCTCATCCTCGAGGCGCTGTTCGCCGCCGCCCGCCTGGGCGCATCCATCGTGCCGCTCAACACCCGCCTGACGGCCCACGAGCTCGGAGTCGTCCTCGGCGACGCCGAGCCGCGGCTGCTGATCGCCGACGACCCGCACGGGGATGCCGCTCGCGACGCCCTCGACCGGTCCGCCGTCGACGTCGAGCTCCTCGTCGTCGATCCCGTCAGAGGCATCACGGCCGCGGACGGTCCGGCTCCGCCACGCGTCGGGAGACCCGATGACGTGGTGGTCATCGCCTACACCTCCGGCACGACCGGCACGCCGAAGGGCGCCATGCTCGACCAGCGGGCGATCACCGCCAACGCGAGCAACGTCACGGCGATGATGGATCTCACCTCGCGCGACCGCGTGCTCAACGTGATGCCGCAGTTCCACGTCGGCGGCCTCAACGTGCACAGCACGCCCACCCTTCGCGCCGGAGGCACCCTCGTGCAGCCCCGACGCTTCGACCCCGTCGCTGCGTTCGACGAGCTGACCGAACGGGCCACGCTCGGCACCCTCGTGCCGGCGATGCTCGTCGCGGTCCAGTCGCTGCCCCAGTGGCGATCGGCGCGCTTCACCAAGCTGCGGGCGCTCAACACCGGGTCCTCGTCGGTGCCGACCGGACTGATCGACGAGGTCCACGCCACCGGAACGCCGGTCACCCAGATCTACGGGTTGACCGAGACCTCACCGCTCGCGCTCGCCCTCCCGGCCGAGCACGCCCGCGACAAGGTCGGGTCGTGTGGGCTTGCCGGCCTCGCCGTCGAGGTGCGCCTCGTCGCACCCGACGGGCACGACGTGGAGCCGGGAGAGGCCGGCGAGATCGTCGTGCGAGGCGCCAACGTCACGACGGGGTACTGGAACCAGCCCGACGCCACTCGTGCAGCCTTCCTCGATGGCGGCTGGTTCCGTACCGGCGACATCGTATGCACCGACGTCGACGGATTCGCCTACATCGAGGATCGTCGGACCGACCTGATCATCTCCGGAGGGGAGAACATCTCACCGGCCGAGCTCGAGGCCGTGCTCGCCGAGGTCGACGGCATCGCCGAGGCAGTGGTCGTGAGCAGCCCTGACGACCGCTGGGGTCACGTCCCGGTCGTCGTCGCCGTGCGAGCCGACCCCACCATCAGCGACGAGGCCGTGCTCGCCGCCTTCGACGACCGAGTCGCCCGCTTCAAGCGGCCCCGACAGATCCGATGGGTGGATCGTCTCCCCCGGACGCCGATGGGCAAGGTCAAGAAGCACGAGCTCCGACGACACCTCAGCCCCTGACCGGACCGCTGGGGCGTTACGGCGTGGGCGATACTGGACTCGAACCAGTGACCTCTGCCGTGTGAAGGCAGCGCTCTAGCCAACTGAGCTAATCGCCCGAGAGCGCACCGATCGTAGCGGACCGCCCCCGCGGTCACACCCGGACGGCGGCGATCTCGTCGAGACGGACGATGAGGTGATCGAGCAGCTCGGGCAACGCCAAGGGCGTCGCACCTCCACCACCCCGGGCGTACACGGCGTTCGCGGCGGACACCGAGACGCCGAGTCGCCCGGCGAGCCGGGCCCTGGCGTCATCGCAGGACTCCACGTCGGGCAGGACCTCGATCCGCTGCTCTGGATCGACGAGGTCGTTGACCCCGACGAGCGGGAGTCGCCGCCCGTCCACCAGCTTCGAGGCAGCGATGCCGTGCTCCGACCGCTCGTCTCGGGCGAGGCAGAAGCTGCGATGCGTCAGCCCCGGTGCGACCCAGGCGAGCACCTCGTCGTAGGCGCCATCGAGTCGACGCAGCACATCGGCGACGGCGACGGCCATCTCGCCGTGCATCTCGACGTAGGCGCGACGCTCGTTGGCCCCCCATCGCCATCGCCCAACGCCCACCTCCTCAGCGGTCGAGTCAGCCCTCCAGGGCGAGACGGCGTTGCCCCGGTTCTCGAACAGGCCCGGGTCGTCGTAGCGGGTCGCCGGCGACGGGCCGCCGCCGGGCGCCGTGACCAGGTGCTCGTATGGCACGAACGCAAGCGGCTCGGACATCACCACCCGGGCGATCTCCACATCACCCCGCCGGAGCGGACCGAGGTCGAGGAGCCGGGGATCGACGTCGGGGAACCGAGTGCCCAGCTCGTCGAGCACCGTCGGCGAGCCGGCCACGGGCTCGAACCCCTCGGCAAACAACCGACCGTTGATCGCCTGGTGCTCGACGCTCGCGACGTACGGCTTGGTCGCCGTGCACGGCAGGAACAGCAACACCCGCCGCAACGAGGTCGGCAGCGGCTCGTACGTGTGCCGTACGAACTCGAGCCAGTCCGCCACCTCCGGGTGGTGGAGCGCGTCGACGTTGTCCTGCGGGCTGTAGAGGCACAGCGACGGCTCGACGGCGAAGGGCGGGAGGATCTTCCGCCGCGACTCGACGATCCGCTCGTCCCGGTTGGTGATCGAGACCATGGAGCGACCCTCTCCTCTCCCGGTGTCCTCGCCGTGGCGACGACGGAAACGCTGTGTTTCGGCCACAACGCGGCCGCAATCACTCAACTTCCGAGGGGCAACGTCCGAAACACATGGTCATGCGCACGTACAGCTTGGCTGAGCGGACACTGGCCTCCCATCGGGCCGGCGAGGTGGGTTCTCGGATCGGGGCGGTCGACGGCGTGCTGACCGTCACCGACACCAGAGTGGTCTTCCAACCGACACTGCTCGAACGGCTGCTCGGTGGCCAGAGGTGGGAGCTCACCTACGGGGACGTGGCGAGCATCGAGATCAAGCCACAGGACTGGAAGGGCTGGCGGACCTGGGTCAACGCCGGCTGCTCGCCGACCATCGTGATCACCGACGCAGCCGGCTCGTCCCACGAGCTCGTCATCCGCAAGCTCCGGCGCTTCGCACGGCTGCTCAGCAGCGAGGTCGACGGCGAGGCGCTCCCGGCCGCCGCCTGAGTCAGCGCCGACCGCCACCGCCGCGGTCGAGCGCCCCCAGCGCGATCAGCAGCACGGTGGCACCGGCGAACGCCACGAGCAGCGTCCACCACGTGAACTCGTCGACGCCGCGCTGCCCGGCCGCCTGTGCCACCGCACCCCCGACGAGAGCGCCGGCCACGCCGATCGCGATCGTGAACAGGCACCCCTTGCGAGGGCTGCCGGCGACGCTGCGGGCCAGCGCCCCGGCCAGCAGGCCCATGAGGACCCACCCGAACAGCGACATCAGGCGCCGACCATCGAGGGAGCGGGGTGGGCACGGGGCTTCACGACCACGACGCTAGCCACCGCCGGTTCGACATCGCTGCGTCCGGGGCGGAACCATGCGGGCCATGGCGACCGAACCCGACCTCGACCACCTGGCCGTCGCCGCCGACAGCGCATGGGACCTGTGGTCCCGCTACGGCGGCGACCTGGGCGGCCGGTACGTCGGCGGTGGTCCGACCGCGGGCTTCCACTGGAGCCAGGCCCGGTTCGCCGGCGGCATGAAGATCGAGATGCTCGAGCCCATGAACGTCGAGGAGTTCGACTTCCTGCGCCGCTTCCTCGACCACAGCGGACCCGGCCCGCACCACATCACCTTCAAGGTGCCGGACCTCGCCGCCAAGCTCGACGAGCTGGCCGAGGTCGGCGTCGAGATCGTCGGCGTGAACCTCGACTCCGAGACCTGGAAGGAGTGCTTCCTCCACCCACGGTCCGCCCATGGCATCGTCGTCCAGGTCGCCCAGGAGGGCGACGAGGACGGCCCCATCCTCGACGACGACGCCGGCATGCCGCCGGGTCGCAACGGCGCGCCGGCCCATCTCGTCCGCCTCGAGCATCTCGTCGCCGATCTCGACGGCGCGCTCTCGCTGTTCACCGGACCGCTCGCCGGGGAGATCACGGACCGTGGCGCCGGTCCCGACGGATCGTGGGTGGACCTCCGCTGGCCCGGCCCCGGCCGCATCCGTCTCCGGACCCCGACCGACGGCCCCGCCGCCGACTGGCTCGGCCATCGACCCGGGCGCCTCCATCACGTCACGTTCGGGATCGACGATCCGGCCGCGGTCACCGATGCCGTACGGGGCCCCGAGCCCGGCACCTGGATCATCGGTCCCGACCGCAACCGCGGCGTGGGCCTCCGACTCATCCCGCGCTGAGGGCGCTCAGCAACCGGCTGGCCCGACCGATGGAGCACCAGTCGATCCATCGAGAGGCCGATCCGTGCGCGTCTTCCCGTTCCTCTTCACCGGGCTCGTGCTGCTGGCGTCGTGCAGCACCCAGTCCGCATCGTCCGAGCCCGCTGGCGAGGCCCCGTCGGCGACGACCGTCGTTTCGGCGGTCGAGCCCGCAGCGGCCGAGACCGCTCCCCCCGGCGATGCCGGCGCGTGGCCGGCCGACCAGGTCGAGGCGTTCGTCGATGCGTGCACGGCCCAGGCCGACGCCGAGCTCTGCGGCTGCGCAGCAGACGTCCTGCAGACCGAGATCGACTTCGACGAGCTACTGGCCTCGGCGGGCGAAGCGATGTCGGCGGCCTCGCTGCCTCCCGACCTGCTCACCATCGTCGTCGAGAACTGCCTCTGACGGTCACTCGATGAGGCTGGGCGGCGGGTTGTCGCTCAGGCAGAGCGCCGTGTCGCCGCCGGGGATCACGTAGCGGCGGCCCTCGCCGCACGCCCGTGCCCGACTGACCTCGGCGACGAGGTAGCCGTCGTTCGGGCCGTCGCACGACACCGGCGTGGGCACACCCGAGGCTGGGATCGACACGCACGTCAACACGTCCGGCGTCGACTCGGCCGGCTCGTCGTTGCCACCGGCGAACGCCGTCACGACGAAGATGCCCAACCCGATCGCCGCGAGGATCAGATAGGGCGCCATCGCCGCGACGAACGACGCCAGCGCACCCGGTGGCTTGGCTCCGACCGGTTCGGGGGCGACGCCGTCGACCGGTCGGCGTGGCGGACGTGGCGGACGAGGTGTCGACGCCGATGACCCCGGGCGTGCGCCGGGTCGGGGCGGGGGTGAGGACGGTCGAGGACGGTCGTACTTGGCACGCGAGCCGGCGTCGCCGAGCACCCGCCACGCCTCGTTGACGTCCTGCATGGCCCGTTCGGCCTTGCGGCGATCGGCCTCGGATCGGTCGGTCCAGCGGTCCGGATGCAGCGCGCGGGCGCGGCCGAGGTAGGCGCGACGGATCTCCGCTGCGTTGGCGTCGCGGTCGACACCGAGGACCTCGTAGTGGTCTGCCACTCGCCCACCAGGCTACGGATGACCACGAGGCCGCCGGTAACCGCGAGTTCGTCGACCCGGCGTGGGTCCCGGAGCCCACGCCTCCTCCCCGTGTCCTCGCCCTGACGGGCTGCGGCCGGGGCCGCTCTCGTCGTCGTCTGGGTCGCTCAGTACCCCGCGGCCGGGTCGACGGGGCCGATCAGCTCCTCGCCTCGGCCGTAGCGACGAACGTTCTCGCCGATCCGGGCGTACAGCAGCGGGGCGCCCATCTCCGGGGTGTTGGCGATGTGGGGAGTGATGATGCAGCGGGGCTCGGCCCACAGCGGGTGGCCAGCCGGCAGTGGTTCGGGCTCGGTGACGTCGAGCGCCGCACCGCCGATCGACCCCGTTCGCAACGCCTCGACGAGCGCATCGGTGTCAACGTGGGCGCCTCGGGCGACGTTGATCAGCCAGCCGTGTTCCGGGAGCAGCGCCAGCTCGTCGGCGCCGATGATGCCGGACGTCTCCGGGGTCAACGCCAGCGCCAGCACGAGCAGGTCGGTGTCGGGTAGCACCTCGTGGAGGTCGTCGATCGACCGCACCGAGGCGCCCGCCAGCCCGTCAGCGGCCCGGCGGCGCAACACCGTGACGTCACAGCCGAACGGGCCGAGCAGCCGCAGCAGCGACGCCGTGATGCCGCCACCGCCGAGAACCGTCACCCGGGCGCCGAGGAGGTTGCGACCCTCGGGCGCCTCCCACCGCTGCGCCGGGACGTACGTCGCGAGCCCTCGGAAGCCGGCCAGCGCGAGCGCCACGACGTGCTCGGCGACCGGCTCGGCGTACACGCCCTTGCCGCAGGTCCAACGGCGCTCGTCGCCGATCAGGTGGACGAACGGCTCGACGCCGGCGAAGGGCAGCTGCACCCAGTCGAGGTCGGGTTGGGACGGCAGGAGCTCGCCGAGGGCGTCGGCACCGTGGGGGTCGACCCAGACGAGCCCGGTGGCCTCAGCGACGTCGACGATCTCCCCGCCGCCCGACTCCACGGCCGCCACCGCACCGACGGCGAGTCGGTGGTCGACGGGCAGGACGGCGAGACGCGGCGAAGACACGTCGGCGCAGCGTAACGGTGCCGCTCTCGCGTCGACGAGAATGGGGCCTCCACCACGGGAGGGGATCCGATGAAGCTCGCAACCGGTGCCGGGTACTGGTCAGCGGGGCCGCCGCCCGGCGCGCTCGAGTCGCTGCTGACCGCCGAGGAGCTCGGCTACGACTCGTTCTGGACCGCCGAGGCGTACGGCTCCGACGCCCTGACGCCGCTCGCCTGGTGGGGGGCCAAGACCGAGCGCATCAAGCTCGGCACCTCGATCGTGCAGATCTCCGCCCGGACCCCGGCGGCGACCGCCATGGCCGCGATCACGATGGACCACCTCTCCGGCGGCCGGTTCATCCTCGGTCTGGGCGTCTCCGGCCCGCAGGTGGTCGAGGGCTGGTACGGCCAGCCCTACCCGAAGCCCCTCGCCCGCACCCGTGAGTACATCGAGATCATCCGACGGATCCTCGCTCGCGACGAGCCGGTCTCGTTCGACGGTGAGCAGTACCAGCTCCCCCATCCCGGGGGACTGGAGCTGGGCAAGCCGCTGAAGTCGACGGTCCACCCGCTCCGCAACGACCTGCCGATCTACCTCGCCGCCGAGGGGCCGAAGAACGTCGCGCTGTCCGCCGAGGTCGCCGACGGGTGGCTCCCCCTGTTCTTCTCCCCCAGCGACGATGCGATGTACCGCAGCCAGCTCGAGGCCGGCTTCGCCGCCGGCGGCGGGCGCCGCGGCTTCGACGATTTCGAGGTCGTCGTGCCGGTGTCGGTCGTGCCAGGCGACGACGTCGAGCAGTGCGCCGATCTCGTCCGGCCGATGCTGGCCCTCTACATGGGCGGCATGGGCGCCCGCGGCGCCAACTTCCACTTCGACGTCTTCGTCCGGATGGGCTACGAGGACGTCGCCGTGGAGGTGCAAGATCTCTACCTGGCCGGCGACAAGGCGGCGGCCTCGAAGGCGATCCCACTCGAGCTCGTCGAGCAGGTCGCCATGGTCGGCCCGCCCGAGAAGATCCGCGAGGAGCTCGAGGTCTGGGAGCAGACCGTGGTCACCACACTGCTCGTCTCCGGACCGCCGAAGGCGTTGAAGCTCATCGCCGACATCGTCAACGGCTGACGCCGTTGCCCGAGCCGCTGACCCTGCTCGACCGCTATCTCGACCTCTTCGCCACCGAAGACATCCACGGCGTCCTCGCGCTCTACGCCCCCGACGCCGAGATCGTCTCGTTCGGCTCGGTGTCCCGGACGCACGACGAACGGCACGCGTGGTTGACGCGCCGACGCGGGCGGACGTCGACCTTCTCGGTCGTCACGATCGACCAGGTCCGCACGACGAACCGCGTGGTGCTGTGGGAGGCGACGATCGAGGTCGACGAGGGAGTCGCGCAGGTGGCCGAGTCGTTCGTGCTGGACGACGACGGACGCATCGCCATCCACCTGGCGATCGCGCTCCGCTACTGGGGTCGCTGAGGGCCGCTTCCGGTGCTGACGACGACGTCGAGCTCGCCGTCGACCCGGGCGCTCGCTCGGACGGCGGTGAGGTCGTCGACCGTCGCCACCGCGCCGGCCGCCCGCAGGCGATCCTCGGCCGTGCCAGTGAGCACCCCGATGACCGTCGCGCCGGCGGCCACGCCGGCCCGCACCCCGGCGGTCGAGTCCTCCAGCACGACGCACCGGGCCGGGTCGACGCCGAGCGCAGCGGCGGCGGTCAGGTAGGGCTCCGGATCGGGCTTGCCCCGCTCGACGATGTCGGCGCCGATCACGACCGATGGCCGTGGGAGCCCCGCGGCGTCGAGGCGGGCGATCGCGAGCCGGGTCGAGGCTGACGTCGCCACCGCCCAGCGCGCATCGGGCAGCGAGCCGAGCAGGTCCGCCGCACCGGCGACGGCCTCGACGTCCTGCATCTCGGACAGCTCGACCTGCTCCAGCCAGGCGTCCTCCTCGGCGAGGTCGCGGTCGGGCGCGAGGACGGCGATCGACTCGACCGCACGACGACCATGGACGAGCTCGGAGATGGTCGTCGGGTCCAGACCGACCCGCTCGGCCCACCGTCCCCACGCCCGGTCGACCGCGGGTTGGGACAGGACGAGTGTCCCGTCGTTGTCGAGCAGCAGCGCCGCGGCTCGCAGCCTCATCGCGGCCAGAGGACAGGGTTCAGCGGGCTCGCGGCGGCAGCGCCGACGTCGACGCCCGGCAACCAGGTGGCGGCGTCGTTCCTACGCTCGGGCGAGTCGGGCTCGACCAGTCGCGCACCGTCCGCGAACCAGATGACCGTCATCGCCGCCCGTTCCCGACCCGACGTGTTGGCCGCTGAGCCGTGCAGGGTCCAGCCGAGGTGGAAGCTGGCGTCGCCGGGACGCATGGGCGGGTTCGGTCGGATCGAGAGCCCGCCGTCGGCGATCAGCTGCTCGAACCGGCGCTCCGACTCGTCCGAGATCGCCTCCCCGGCGAGCGCGCCGTCACGGTGTGAGCCGGGCACGAACCGGAGACCGCCGTCGAACTGCTCGACCTCGTCCAGCGCCAGCCACATGGTGATGGTCCGGTCGGTGTCGAGGGGCCAGTAGACCTGATCCTGGTGCCACGGCGTGGCACCTCCACCGGCCTCCTTCCACAGCGCCTGGTCGTGGTACAGCCGGACGGCCGGCTCCTCGAGCAGCTGGGCGGCGAGCGCGGCGAAACGGGGAGCGTGGACGAACGCGGCGATCTCGTCGTCGACCCTCCACAGGTTCATCGCCTGGAGGAAGGCCCTGCCGTAGGTGTCCCGTTCCTCCAGCGGACGGGTGTCGAGCGCCTGGCCGGGGACGACGTGGACCAGTCGGTCGCGCAGCCGGGCGGCGGCCGATGCATCGACCACGCCGGGGACGACGACCTGCCCATCGCGGCGGAAGCTCGCCACGACCTCGTCGGCCAGAGCGAGCGTGGCGTCCAGGTCGGTCACACGAAGCGCAGCTCGGTGCCGGCCACGACGTGCACCTCGCCGGCCCGCTGGCGGTCGGCGGCCCGGAGCTCGACGGCGGCGACGCCCTCGCCCCGATCGTCGGCCTCGACGAAGCGGATCGACCCGGTGTCGAGCCGGAGCTTCGCCGGGGCCCGCAGGGGCAGCCCGAGCAGGTCCGACCAGCGGTCGGCCATGGCGTCGGGATCATCGGCCGCGATCTCGACCGCCTCCAGCTCGGTGACGACCGAGGTGTCGGCATGGGCTCGCCAGTCGGTTCCCGCCCACGGCCAGTCGGCGGTGACATCGCAGTGATCGAGGGAGAGAATCGCCCCGCCGACGTCGCGGGGATGCAGGTGCAGTCCGGTCACCCCCTCGCCCTCGGCGGTGAAGACCACCCGCGCCGCCGCCTGCCGGACGCGGCGCTTGGCCGTCTCCAGGTCGTCCGTCTGCAGGATGACCATGTAGCCCGAGTCGCCGCCGCGCCGATCGAGGTACCGGCCGGCGGTCGTGCCCTCCTCGACGGGCGAGACCACCTCCAAGAAGCAGTCGCCGATCGCGTACAGCGCGTTGTGCAGGCCGAAGGTGGCGACCCCGGGATCCCGGAAGCACACGTCGAGTCCGAGCAGCGGTCCGAGCTCGGCTTCGACGGCGTCGAGGTCGGCGGCGACGAGGGCGACCTGACGGAGGCGCCACCACGGGCTGGTGCTGCTCATGGCGCCGACTGTAGGTCGTCGACGACGGCCACGATCGGGGACCTCACGCCGTGCACGGTCATGGACCGAGGGGGCGCCCCGGCGTCCGGCGATCGAAGCCGCCGTCGCGATACCCCGAGGCGTCGATGTCCATCGAAGGGAGCTCGGCGCTGGCGGTGCCGTGGTGCACGCAGACCCGGTGGATGATCCGCCACTCGCCCGCACGCCGCTCGTACCGATCGAGGTAGCGGCCGTACCAGGTGTCGATCGCGCCGGTGTCGACCCTGCACAGCGTCGACACGTTGTAGATCTCGCCGGATGCGCTCGCCCCGTCGTCGCCGAGCTCGATCGAGTGGTTGAAGATCGAGTGCATCGTCCACGACCAGCGATCGTGCGCGGTCATGCAGTACTCGGCGAAGCGGTGGGCGTTGCCGACGAACGACCCGTGCTCATCGACGGCGTCGGGCCAGTACGCGGACCGCATCAGCTCGACGTCGAGTCGGTCGACGCCCCGGCAGTACCGCAGCGCGACGTCGCGGATCGCCTCGCGGTCGGCGAGCTCTTGGTGGGTGAACGCCATCAGCCGAGGAAGCTCGCCGCGGCGCCGATCGGGAGGACGAACCAGGCCACGCCGGTCAGCACCACGGAGATCACCGCGAACTGGCGCGACTGGTCCTTGGGCGGGTCGCCGCAGCGACCGATCGTCTCGTAGAGCGCCTCGAGGGGCTGGACCATCGTGAGACGGATCCGGCGTCGGGCCACCGCTGCGCCGCGGAGCACGACCCAGGAGCCGACGAAGAACAGCCCGAAGATGACGACCGTCGCCACGACCCTCGCCCAGTTCGTCGCGATCGCGATGCCGGCGGCGTTCTGCACCGCCCCGATCAGGCCGGAGAGCACCGCACCACCGAGCAGGAACGTGGGCACGCCGAGCGGATTGCGCTTGTAGCCGGGCGACACGCGCTCGGCGTGGATCCGGGCTCGGGACAGCATGCGGCGTGCCGGATCGTCCGGTCTCGTCGCCGCCTCGCGGCGGGTGTAGAGGTTGCGCACGTTGTCCACGACCGACGACTGGTAGTTCCGCACGATGAAGCGGGCGACGAGCCCGACCAGGTACTGGGCGATGGGGCGAAGGGGACCGGGCACGCCCCGCACCTCGGGCGCTCTCGCCCCGTTGCGGTCGAGCACCTCGAGCGAGCGCATGAAGATGCGGTGGGCCTCCGGGAAGCGGTCCGGATGCCCGAGGGGCCGCATCGCTCCGAGCTCGAGGACGATCTGGCGCTCGACCTTCCCGGCCGCGCCGATATCGGAGAGGACCTCGTCGGCCGCGGCGGGGTCGCTCTTTCGGAGCAGCTGGAACGCCCCGAGGCGCTCCTCGAGGTCGTCGAGCAGCAGCGTGCGGTCGGCCGGTTCGGTCGCCGCCTCCTCGGTCATCGTTCCTGGAGGGAGACGCTCGGCTCCGGCAGGTCCGGGAACTTCGGCTTCGGCTTCTTGGTGCCGAAGGCGCCGTAGAGCAGCACCCCCGGCGGCGTCGAGGCGACGGCCTTCCAGAGCCAGCGGGGGCCGCGCAGCCGATCCTCGGACTGGGTCGCGACGTCTCGCTGTGCGGCCGCCACGATCGCCACCAGGGCCACGCCGGCGGCGATGACCGCCCCCTTGGCCCAGGGCAACAGCCCGTCCAGGAAGTTCCCGCCCTCGTCGGCGTCCGCCGTCGCGTCCTCGCCCGATCGCTCGTCGCTCATGCCCTCAGTCCAGCACGTCCAGGTGGTCGGCGAAGCGTCCGTGCGGCGACGAGCGCACGCGGCCGCCCTCGACCACCGCTCCCTCCTCACGGAGTCGGGCGGTCTGTTCCTCCGGACCACACACCGGCAGGCGGCCGTCCGCGTAGACGACGCGCCACCACGGCACCGAGCCCATGGAGCGGCTGAGCACCGACCCGGCGGCACGGTGGGCGCCCGGACGACCGGCGCGCTCGGCGACGTCGCCGTAGCTCACGACCTCTCCCGGAGCGAGGTCGGCGACCGCTTCGAGGCACGCCTCCACGAAGTCCTCTTGCATCCGAGCGATCGTAGGACCGCCGGCCGGCGATGGTGGAGGGTCCCGGTGACCGCGGCATGCTGGACGGCCGTGACCTGTCGCCGATCTCTCACCCTGCCGAGGTGACCGACATCGACGACGAAGCTCCGGCCGGCGGTTCTGCCCGGGCGGCGCTCACCCACCGCGACTTCCGCATCGTGTTCGCCGGCTCGTTCGTGTCGAACATCGGCCGGTGGATGCAGAACGTCGTGCTGACGGCGTTCGCTTGGGAGCTCACCGAACGGCCGTCGTTCGTCAGCCTCGTCGTGTTCGCCCAGTTGGGCCCGATGCTGCTGCTGTCCATCGTCGGCGGGACGCTGGCCGACTCGCTCGACCGCCGGCGGTTGCTCCTGGCGACCCAGGTCTGGCAGGCGGCGTGGACCTTCGTGCTGGCTGCGGCCGTGCTCGGTGACGACATCGCCGAGTGGCTGCTCGTCGTGCTCGTGTTCATCATCGGGTTGGGACAGGCGATCTTCGCTCCGACCTGGTCGGCCGTGCTGCCGACCATCGCGGGCCGCGAGAACCTCGCCGCGGCCATCAGCCTCAACTCGACGCAGATGAACGCGAGCCGAGTCGTCGGACCGGCGCTCGGCGGCGTCCTCTGGGTGGCGACCGATGCGTCGACGGTGTTCGTCGTCAACGGCGTCAGCTACGTCTTCGTCATCGGGGCGCTCCTCGCCGCCGCCATCCCCGCCGTCGAGCGACCGGCCACGGGCTCCGGTTGGGAGCGGATCACCGCCGGGATCCGCGTGGTCCGCCGCCGGCCGAGGATCCGCAACTCGCTGCTCCTCATGGCCATGTTCGCCTTCTGGTGCCTCCCCTTCATCGGCCAGATGCCGACGCTCGCCGAGCTGAACCTCGGCATCGACGCGAAGAGCGGCTCCTATGGGGTCCTGTACGCGACCTTCGGCAGCGGCGCCGTGATCGGGGCGCTGCTGATCGGCACCCTCCTGCTCCACACCCCCAAGCCCCGGGTCGTCCGGGGCACGCTCCTGCTGTTCTCGGCCGCGCTCGCCGTGCTGGCGCTCATGCGCGACCCGCTCCCGGCGTTCCCGGTGATCTTCGTCGTCGGGATGTCGTACTTCGCGACCACGACGGCGCTGATGACGCACGTGCAGGGCCACATCGAGGACGAGATCCGCGGGCGCGTCATGGCGCTCTGGACGATGGCGTTCGGCGGCATGGTGCCGCTCTCCAACCTCATCGCCGGACCGCTGATCGAGCGCACGTCGGTCACCGCCGTCGTGCTCGGCGGGGCGGTCGCCGCGCTGGTCCTCGCGCTCACGATCGACCTGGAACCGATGTCCACACCACCGCGGTAACGTCCGCCGAGCAGCAGAGACAGGAGCATCCGAGGCGATGTCGGCGTTCGACGAGCACCAGCACCGGTACCTCAACCGGGAGCTGTCCTGGCTCGACTTCGACGACCGGGTCCTCGCCCTGGCCGAGAGCGCCGAGACGCCGCTGCTCGATCGGGTCAAATTCCTCGCGATCGCCCACTCCAACCTCGACGAGTTCTTCCAGGTCCGGGTGGCCGGCATCCGCGAACAGGTCGCCGCCGGCGTCACCACCCGCACGCCCGACGGCCGCACCCCCAAAGAGGTGCTCACCGAGATCAACGAGCGCGTGACCCGTCTCGTCGACGACTCCGACCGGCTGTTCCACGAGTCCCTCGAGCCGCAGCTGCGCGACGAGGGGATCATCTACGCCGACTACGAGTCGTTGTCCGAGCAGGACCGCAGCTGGCTCGACCAGCAGTTCCACGCCCGCCTCTTCCCGGTCCTCACGCCGCTGGCGGTCGACCCGGCCCACCCGTTCCCGTACATCTCGAACCTGTCCCTCAACCTCGCCGTGCAGGTGCGGGCCCCGAGAGATCGCCACACCCGGTTCGCGCGGGTCAAGATCCCGCCGATCCTGCCCCGCTTCGTGCAGGTCCCCGAGGGCGACGAGGCCGAGCGCTTCGTCCCGCTCGAGCAGGTCATCGCCGCCAACCTGCACGAGCTGTTCCCCGGCATGCAGATCGTGTCCCACCACCCGTTCCGGGTGACGCGCAACGCCGACCTCGACATCGGCACCCTCGGCGACGACGCCAGCGACCTCGTCTCCGAGATCGAGGACCGCCTCACCCAGCAGCGCTACGGACGAGTCGTGCGACTCGAGGTCGAGGACAGCATCGACGACGCCACGCTCGACCTCCTCGTCCGCGAGATGGAGGCGAACGAGATCGACGTCTACCGCTCCCGGGGCCCGCTCGGCATGGCCGGGCTGTTCGCGGTCGCCGGCGTCGACCGACCCGAGCTCAAGTGGGAGCTCTTCCACGGCATCACCCAGCCGGTGCTCGCCGACACGACCGACATGTTCTCGACGCTGCGCGAACGGGACGTGCTGCTCCAGCACCCGTACGACTCGTTCCACACGTCGGTCGGCGAGTTCATCTGGCAGGCGGCGCGTGACCCCAAGGTCCTCGCCATCAAGCAGACGATCTACCGGACCGCCACGGACAGCTCGATCGTGCAGGCGCTCATCCACGCTGCCGAGGAGGGCAAACAGGTCGTCGCGCTCGTCGAGGTGAAGGCCCGCTTCGACGAGGAGAACAACATCGAGTGGGCCCGCCACCTCGAAGAGGCCGGCGTCCACGTGATGTACGGGGTCGTCGGGTTGAAGACGCACACCAAGACGACGCTGGTCGTGCGCGACGAGGGCGATGTGATCCGCCGGTACAGCCACGTCGGCACCGGCAACTACCACGAGGGCACGGCCCGCCTCTACGAAGACGTCGGCCTGCTGACCTCCAACGCCGAGATCGGCGCCGATCTCAGCGACCTCTTCAACTACCTCACCGGCTACTCGCAGCAGCAGGACTACCGGCAGCTCCTGGTCGCCCCCCTGCAGATGCGCAACCGGATCATCGACATGATCCGCCAGGAGGCAGGTCAGCTCGACGGGCGCATCGTGATGAAGCTCAACTCGCTCGTCGACCCCGGCATCATCGACGCGCTGTACGAGGCGTCCATGGCCGGCGCACGGATCGACCTCATCGTCCGCGGCATCTGCTGCCTGCGACCCGGGGTCCCGGGACTCTCCGAGAACATCCAGGTGCGCTCGGTCGTCGGCCGCTACCTGGAGCACTCCCGGATCCTGCGCTTCGGCACCAAGCCACGAGGCCGTCGCTACTTCATCGGCTCCGCCGACATGATGCCCCGCAACCTCGACCGACGGGTCGAGGCGATCGCGCCCATCCTCGACCCGCAACACAAGGACCGCCTCGAGGAGGTCCTCGACATGCTCCGAGAGGACGACGTGCTCGCCTGGGAGCTCAGCTCCGACGGCACGTGGTGGAAGGTCCCGACCGAGAAGGGCCTCGACTCCCACCTCCGCCTCGCCGAGCTCACCACCGAGCTCGCCGGCCAACAACGTCCGTCGTCGGACGAGGTCACCGTCGAGTGAGCAGCGGCGATCGGCCAACCATCCGGGCCGCCGGAGGTGTCGTCGGACGCGACGACGGCGACGGCCCCGAGATCGTCCTGATCCATCGCGAGCGTTACGACGACTGGTGCCTTCCCAAGGGCAAGCTCGACGACGGCGAGTCGTTCAGCGACGCCGCCGTCCGGGAGGTCGCCGAGGAGACCGGTCTCCGCTGCCGACTCGGACCGGAGCTCCCCGAGGTGCGCTACGAGGTGAGTGGGCGGCCCAAGGTCGTGCGCTTCTGGGCGATGGAGGCCGTCGGGGGCGAGCTCGGCCCGGAGGACCTCGAGGAGGTCGACGAGGTGCGCTGGGTGCCGCTCGACGAGGCGCTCACGCTCGTCAGCTACGACGCCGACCGGCAGGTCATCTCCGCCTGGACCGCGACCCTGAGCTGACGCTCGTCCTGGTCGGGTGGCATGCGCCCGTCCGGGGCCTCGGCTCCGTAGCCTCTTCGGAGGATGCTCACGACCTTCGCCGACGGCCGCCTCTTCGGTGACCGGACCGGGAGCGAGCCTGCCGATCTCCTGGCGCTGCACGGGTGGCGCCGCGACCGCAGCGACTTCCGCGTCGTCACCGCAGGCTTCGACGCGGTCGCGCTCGATCTGCCCGGGTTCGGCGCCTCACCTCCCCCGGACGAGCCGAGCGGCGCCGCCGGGTACGCGGCTGCACTACGCCCCGTCGTCGACTCGATGGCCGAGCGCTTCACCATCGTGGCCCACTCCTTCGGCGGTCGGGTCGCGTGCCACCTCGCCATCGAGCACCCGGACCGCGTCGACGGCCTCGTGTTGACCGGCGTCCCGCTGCTCCACCGGGTCGGACGCGGGCACGCCAAGCCCGCCTGGTCGTACCGGGCGCTGCGGTGGGCGCATCGGCGAGGCTTCGTGTCGGACGAGCGCATGGAAGCGCAACGGCGGTCCCGCGGCTCCGACGACTACCGCAACGCCACGGGCGTGATGCGCGACGTCCTCGTCACCGCGGTCAACGAGGAGTACGGCGGCCTCCTCCCCCGCATCACCCAGCCGGTCGAGCTGGTCTGGGCCCGCTCCGACGACGCCGCCCCCCTCGAGGTCGCCGAGCGTGCCGCCGACGCGTTCCCGGACGCCCAGCTCACGGTCCTCGACGGACCGGCGCACCATGACCTGCCGATCGTCTCGGCCGACGAGCTGATCCAGGCGATCACCCGCGTCCGCGGCCGGGCGGTCCGATGATCGACGGGCTGCTCGTCGTCGCCGTACTCGTCGGTGGCGGCGTCCCTGCCGCCCTGCGGTGGTGGCGGGTCGCGCAGCGCGAGCACTACCTCGCCCCCTGGACGACGCGGTTCGCGCTGCGCTGGCACCTGCTCGATCCGATCAACGTCGTCGCGCTCATCGTCTCGGTGGTCGCCGTCGCGGTGGCCATCGTCGTACCTCCGGTGGCGCTGGTCGTCATCGCGACCGCCGCGCTGGCGCCGAGGGGACTGTCCATCCGAGGCCGCAGCTCGAAGCTCAACTGGACCCGTCGGATGCGCACCGTCGGCGCGGTGTCCGTCGCCATCGGGCTGCTCGTCGTGGTGATCGGACTCGCTGTCGGCGTGGGCCCTGCGCTCGCTGGGGCGGTGGTCGTCCTCTTCCCGGCGGTCGTCGATGCCGCGCTGGCGCTCCTCGCACCCGGCGAACGCCGAGCTGCAGCGCGGTTCGTCACCCAGGCGACCGGCCGGCTCCGCCAGCTCGACCCCACGACCGTCGCCATCACCGGTTCCTACGGCAAGACCACCACGAAGGTGCTCGCTGCCCACCTCCTCACCGGCTCGACCGACGTGGTGGCGAGCCCCGCGAGCTTCAACAACACGGCGGGCCTGTCCCGCACGATCAACGAGCACCTCGGCGACGCCGTCGACGTCTTCATCGCCGAGATGGGCACCTACGGGCCCGGCGAGATCCGCTCGATGTGCTCGTGGGTGCGGCCCGACATCGGCGTCATGACGGCCATCGGACCGGTCCACCTCGAACGGATGGGCACCCTCGACGGCATCGTCACCGCCAAGCGGGAGATCCTCGAGGGCGTCAGCGCCGCCGTGCTCAACATCGACGCGCATGGGCTCGCCGCGGTCGCCGACGAGGTCGAGGCCGAGGGGGTCCGCGTCGTGCGCTGCTCGACCCAGCGGCCCGAGGTCGACGTGCTGGTCCGTCGCGGCGACGACGCTCGGCTCGTCGTGACCGTCAGGGGCGCCGAGCTCGCCGCTGCCGTCGAGACCGATGCCGACGCCTCCAACGTGGCCTGCGCGCTCGGCATCGTGCTGGCGCTCGGCATCGATCCGAGCGAGGTGGCCGGCCGCCTCGACGACCTCCCGACCGCCGATCACCGGCGCACCATCGTCACCGCCGCGTCCGGGGCGACGATCATCGACGACACGTTCAACGCCAACCCCGCAGGTGCCGGTGCGGCGCTCGACCAACTCGAGCGCCTGGCCTCATCGGACCGGAAGCGGGTGGTCGTGACGCCGGGCATGATCGAGCTCGGGCCGCAGCAGGACGAGGAGAACCGGCGCTTCGCTGCTCGGGCCGCCGAGGTCGCCACCCACGTGCTGCTGGTCGGGCGCACCAACCGCGTGGCACTCGCCGCCGGGGCAACGGGCGGCAACGCCGAGGTGAGCGAGTTCTCGACCCGCGACGAGGCCGTCGCCTGGGTCCGGTCCCACACGGCGGGCGGCGACGTGATCCTCTACGAGAACGACCTGCCCGACCACTTCCCGTAGTTCACCGCTCGCGCGCGCCGCGCCCCTACGATCGAGCGCCATGCGACCCGGCGTCATCTTCGGTGGACCGTCCCCCGAGCACGACATCAGCGTCCTCACCGGCCTGCAGGCCACCAGGGCCCTCATCGACCGTGGCCACGACGTCGTCGGCCTGTACTGGTCGACCCGTGGCGACTGGTTCCTCGTCGACCCGGAGGCCGAGGCGGGCGATTTCGTCAACGGCCCACCCCGGGGCGCCGATGCGGCACGACTCGAGGTGGGAACCGGCGCCGGATTCGTCACCGAGGGACGACTCGGCCGCCGCACCGCGGTGGCCGTCGACGCCGTCGTCGTCGCCTGCCACGGCGCTCCGGGCGAGGACGGCACCCTCCAGGGCCTCCTCGACCTCGCCGACGTCCGCTACACGGGGCCCTCGGCGGCGGGCGCGGCACTCGCGATGGACAAGCTCGCCTTCCGGGCGGTCGTCGAGTCGGCCGGTCTGCCGGCGTTGCCGTGCGTGCCCCTCGTCGACGGGCTCGAGCTGCCGTTCGAGGCGCCCTACATCGTCAAGCCCCGCTTCGGCGGCTCGTCGATCGGCATCGAGGTCGTCGAGAACGTCGACACCGCCCGGGCCCTGCTCGCCTCGAGCCCTCACCTCCGCGATGGTGCGGTGGTCGAGCCGTACCGGGTGGATGCGACGGACCTCAACATCTGCGTGCGCACCCACCCCAAGGTCGAGCTCTCGCCCATCGAACGCCCGCTGCGGGGCGACGACGGGCGCATCTACACCTACGCCGAGAAGTACCTGCACGGCGGCGAGGGCATGGCGTCCGCGCCGCGCGAGCTCCCCGCCGATCTGCCGGAGGCGGTCACCGGCACCATCGTCGACGCCGCCACCCGCATCGTCGACATCGCCCTCGTCCGCTCCGTCGCCCGCATCGACTTCCTCCACACCGAGTCCGGTGTCTTCGTCAACGAGATCAACCCGATTCCCGGTGCCCTCGGCTGGTACTTCTGGGCCCAGCAGGGCATTCCCTTCGGCGAGCTGCTCGAGTCGATGCTCGACGAGGCCGTTCGCGGTCCGCACCGCACGTTCGATGCCACCGGCGCCGACGGCACGGCGCTGCGCTCCGCCGGCTCCATCGCCGGCAAGCTGGGCTGAGCCTCGCCTCACACGCCTGGTCGCCGGTTCGCCGAACTGGCCGGAACGACAAACCGCCCGGTGCCAGGCCTCGTCTGGGGGGAGTGACGGGGTCTGACGCCGGGCGGTTCAGGAGAGCGGACCACGACCTCTTGGGGGGATGAGAGCCGTGGTCCGTGGTGTGGTGATACCTACTTTACTGATAAATGCTCGGAGGTCAACCCCCCTCGCCGAGACGGCTCACTCGCAACGCCGGGTGAGCGCGTCCCGCAGCAGCGACAGCAGCTCGCGGCGGGCGATCACCAAGGACCGGACGTCGGGCGGCATGCCGACCGCCCGCATCAGCTCGGTCTCGGTCGACACACCGACGACGACCGCGTGGAACGTGAGGAGCAGGACCCGCGGCTCTCGCACGCGAAGGAGCCCGTCGTCCATGTCCCGGCGCAGCTGGCGCTCGGCGTCGTCCAGGAGCGGCCGGAGCCGCTCGGCGACGTGGGCGCTGAGCGGCGGTCCCTGCCGGGCGGCCTCGCGCAGCAGCACCAGGACCTCGGGTCGTCGGGCGGCGACGGAGAAGGCGGCCCGCACGAGCCGCTCGACCGCCGGCCAGCCTCGCTCCCCCGGGCGGACCGCGGCCCGCAGCTCACCGTCCAGCTCGCTGATGGCCGCGTCCACGACGCCGCGGACGAGCTCGCTCTTGGAGGAGAAGTGGTAGAGCACCGCCTGCTTCGTGATGCCGACCTCGTCCGCGACGCTCGCCAGGCTGGCCCCATCGACCCCGCGTCGGCCGATCGCTGACATCGCCGCGTCGAGCACGCGAGCCCTGGTCGACATGGCGGCATCGTAGGCCGTCCTGACCGATCGGTCAGGATGATCTGGTAGAACGGTGGGCCGTGATCGCCGAGGCTCTCGCGGGCAGCCGCATCGCCGTCACCGGCGCGACCGGGTTCCTCGGTACTGCGCTGGTCGAACGTCTGCTCCGCTCCGTTCCCGACTGCGAGCTGGTGCTGCTGGTCCGCCCTGGACGCCGCACCACGCCCCGGCGCCGCATCGAGCGGGAGGTCCTGAAGAACGACGCCTTCGGCCGACTCCGCGAGCAGCTCGGCGAGGAATTCGACGGCGAGATGGCTCGCCGGGTCAACGCGATCGCCGGCAACGTCGCCGTCGACGGGCTCGGCCTCGACGACGACGGCCGGGAGGCGCTCGCCTCCTGCGACGTGGTCATCCACTCCGCCGCCGCCGTCTCGTTCGACTCGCCGCTCGACGCCTCCGTCGAGACCAACCTCCTCGGCCCGAACCGCATCGTGCAGGTGCTCCACGAGCTCGAGCGGACGCCCCACCTGGTCGCCGTGTCGACCTGCTACGTCGCCGGTAACCGTCGCGGCCACGCCCGCGAGGAGTTCCTGACCGAGAGCCCGTTCCACGTCACGGTCGACTGGCGGGAAGAGGTCAGGGCGGCCCAACGGGCCCGCGCCGACGCCGACACCGAGAGCCGCACGCCCGAGCAGCTCCGCCACTTCCGGGGGATGGCCCGCGACGAGCTCGGCGCCGCCGGCCTCCCGATGCTGTCGGCCAAGACCGAGCAGCTCCGCGAGAAGTGGGTCGAGGAGCGACTGGTCGACGCCGGGCGGGCCCGGGCCGGGTCGCTCGGCTGGCCCGACGTCTACACGTACTCCAAGGCGCTCGGCGAGCAGGCGCTGCTCGAGCTCCGGGGCGAGATCCCCCTGACGGTCGTGCGCCCGTCGATCATCGAGTCGGCCCTCGCCGAGCCGTTCCCGGGCTGGATCCGGGGCTTTCGCATGGCCGAGCCCCTGATCGTCTCCTACGCCAAGGGCGAGCTGACGCAGTTCCCGGGCAACCCCGAGAGCGTCGTCGACGTGATCCCCGTCGACCAGGTCGCGGCCGCGGTGATCGCCGCCGCTGCGCAGGAGCCGCCGTCGGAGCCGGCCGTCTACCAGGTCGCCTCCGGGTCGGTCCGCCCCCTGGAGTACCGGATGCTCACCGAGACGGTGCGCGAGTGGTTCACCGAGCGGCCCGTCTACGACGCCAAGGGCCACCCGATCGTCCCCGACGAGTGGGAGTTCACCGGCTCGGCCGGTCTCGAGGAGCGCCTCGAGCGCATCGTGGCCGGCATCAAGCGGCTCGACCGCACCGTCGCCTCGCTCCCGCTGCGCGGCCGTCAGGCCGGGATGAGCCAGCGACTGCAGGAGCGGCTGGAGATCCTCGAGCAGGCGCTCGGCTACGTCAAGATCTACGGCGCCTACGGCCGATGCGAGGCGCTCTACTCGGTCGAGCGGCTCGACCAGCTCCGGGAGTCACTTCCCACCGAGGTGCAGACCGAGTTCGATTTCGACCCCCGCTCGATCGACTGGCGGACCTACATCCGGGAGATCCACCTCCCGACGGTCGTCCAACAGGCCCGGGTCCGGCAGACACCCGGAGTTCGGCGTGGGCAGTCGCGGGAGGACCGGCTCCGCGGCCAGGTCCTGTCCCCCGACCGGCACTTCGCCGCGTTCGACCTCGAGAACACGCTGATCTCGTCCAACGTCGTCGAGTCGTTCTCGTGGCTGGCGACCCGTCGGCTCCGCCCCGCCGAGCGGGTGCGCTTCGCCGCCAAGCTCGCGGCGGCCGGACCGTCGATGCTCGCCCAGGACAGTCGTGACCGCACCGACTTCCTCCGGGCCTTCTACCGTCGCTACGCGGGCGCACCCATCGACCAGCTCGACGAGGATGCCGTCGAGCTCGCCTCGCAGCTGCTGCTGCTCAAGGCCTTCCCGGACGGCCTCCGTCGGGTCCGCGAGCACCGTCGCGCCGGCCACCGAACCGTGCTCATCACCGGTGCGCTCGACGTCGTCGTCGAACCCCTCACCCCCCTCTTCGACGACGTCGTGCCGGCCCGGCTCCGCCGACGCCCCGACGGCACCTTCGCCGGTGCGCTCGTCGACGTGCCACCGACGGGCGAGACCCGTGCCCAGGTCATGCTCGATTGGGCCGGCGAGCACGGCTTCGACCCGGCGCAGGGCGTCGCGTACGCCGACGCGACGAGCGACCTACCGATGCTCGAGGCGGTCGGGTTCCCCGTTGCGGTGAACCCCGAGGTCCGCCTCGTCGGCATCGCCGAGAAGCGGGGCTGGCTGACCGAGGACTGGACGACCGCGTCCGGCTCCCCCATCCCGAAGCTGCCGATCGGCCGCCGCCACCGCAGCGCACGCAGGAGGACCGCATGACCCGCACGCCGCGGCCTGGACTCGTGTTGGAGGTCGACCGCTCGACCCCACCGATCCTGTTCCACCACGGCGAGAGCTTCCGCATGGAGAAGCTGCCCGTCGGCTCCCGGGTGATCTATCCCAACGAGCCGCTCACCCCGCTCGAGGACGTCGACGGCGCGATCGACGACGCGCTGCTCCACCCCCTCGGCGAGCAGGATCCGCTCCCCGCGCTGCTGCGGCCCGGGATGAAGCTGACGATCGCGTTCGACGACATCTCCCTGCCGTTGCCGCCGATGCAGCGACCCGACATCCGCCAGCGCATCATCGAGCGCGTCCTCGACCACGCCGCGGCGGCCGGGGTCGACGACGTCGAGATCATCGCCGCGCTCGCCCTCCATCGGCGGATGAACGAGGACGAGCTGCGACACGCCGTCGGGGATCGCGTCTACGACGCCTTCGCCCCGCACGGGCTGCTCTACAACTTCGACGCCGAGGACCCGGACAACCTCACCCACCTGGGCACGACCGACCACGGCGAGGAGGTCGTGCTGTCGAAGCGGGCGGTCGAGAGCGACTTGCTCGTCTACGTCAACATCAACCTCGTCACGCTCGACGGCGGCCACAAGAGCGTCGCCACCGGGCTGTCGCCCTACCAGGCGCTCCGCCACCACCACAACGTCCACACGATGCGGCGGAGCCGGTCGTTCATGGACCCCGGCAACTCCGAGCTGCACACCCGCAACTGGCGCCAGGGCCGGCTCATCAAGCAGTCGGGCCTCCAGATCTTCCAGATCGAGACGACGCTCAACACCGACACCTTCGGTGCCCCGTTCGGCTTCCTCCAGAAGCGTGAGTGGGAGTGGAACGTCCGCGACCGGGCGCTGTTCGCCTCGGCTCAGGCGGCGCTCAAGCCGATGCCGTGGACCGCCCGGCGCCGGATCTTCCACTCGATCCTGGCCCCCTACGGCGTCACCTCGGTACAGGCCGGCGAGGTCGAGGCCGTCCACGCCCAGACGATCGAGAACTGCCACAAGCAGCAGTTGGTCCACGTGGAGGGGCAGAGCGACATCCTCACGATGGGGCTGCCGTACCTCGGCCCGTACAACGTGAATTCGATCCTGAACCCGATCCTCGTGGCGTGCCTCGGCCTCGGCTACTTCTTCAACCTCTACCGCGGGAAGCCGCTGGTCCGCGAGGGCGGTGTCGTGATCATGGGGCACCCGAACGTGCCCGACTTCCACCCGGTCCACCACCCCTCGTACATCGACTTCTTCGAGGAGGTGTTGGCCGACTCGACCGATCCCGAGGTCATCGAGGCGAAGTACGAGCAGCGCTACGCCGAGGACGAGTGGTATCGCCACCTGTACCGGACGAGCTACGCCTACCACGGCGTCCATCCCTTCTACATGTGGTACTGGTGCTCGCACGCGCTGCAGCACCTCGGCGGCGGCGACCACGTCATCGTCATGGGCGGTGACCCGGAGGCGACGCGTCGCCTCGGCTTCCGGCCGGCCTCGTCGCTGCCCGACGCGCTCGAGATGGCGAGCGACATCGTCGGGCGTCAGCCGTCGATCACGCACGTGAAGAACCCGCCGTTGCTGCTGACCGAGGTCTCCTGACGTGGCCCGCGATGCCGGCACCGCCCGCCCGATCCGCCATCTGTCCGCCCGCGCCGGCCGGTGGTCCGCGACGCGGGCGTGGCGCCGGGTGCCGTTCCCGTACCGGGCACCCTCGCGGCCGATGACGATCGAGCCGGCACCGGTCCCCGCCCGCGGAGTCGACATGGACACCGAGTGGGCCCGGCGTCCGCTCGCTCGGGGCACGCGCCGGGTGCTCACCGACACTGTCTGGCGAGGTCTGGCCGCCTACTACGCACGGCCCGAGGTGCTCGGCACCGACCGCCTCGCCGACCTCGACGAGGACGGCGGCGCGATCTTCGCCTCCAACCACTTCAGCCACGCCGACACGACGCTGCTGCTCACCGCCATCCCCGCGCCCTGGCGTCACCGGCTGTTCGTCGCCGCCGCGGCCGACTACTTCTTCCCCAACCGCATCGCCGGCACCTTCTCGGCGCTCGGCATCGGTGCCGTCCCGATCGAACGGACCCGCATCTCGAAGAAATCGATCGAGCTCCCGATCGAGCTGCTGCGCGACGGCTGGTGCCAGGTGATCTACCCCGAGGGCGGTCGCAGCCCCGACGGCTGGGGTGGCGAGTTCCGACCCGGCGTCTCGCTGCTCGCGAAGGCCGCCGGCGTCCCGATCGTGCCCACCTACGTCGTCGGCACCGACCAAGTGCTGCCGCGCGGCGCCTCCTGGCCGAAGCGGGCGACCACGACCGTCGTGTTCGGCCGGCCGTTCCACCCCGAGGCCGACACCGACCACCGCGACGTCGCGGCCCGTGTCGAGGCCGAGGTCGCCGCGCTCGCCGACGAGGTGAGCAGCGACTGGTGGCAGGCCCGGCGTCGCGCCCACCGGGCCGAGACCCCAGGGCTGTCGGGCCCGCCGGTGTCGCCATGGCGCCGCAACTGGTTGCTCGAGGACCGTCGCCGGCACTCCTCTCGGCCGCGCTGGCCGCAGGTGTAGGACCCTCCCACCATCAGCGATGGTCTGACCATTGAGCCACGACTAACGTGGCGACTTCGGGAGGGG
>JBCDAU010000020.1:0-94841 GCA_039185015.1 Actinomycetota bacterium | reverse complement strand
CGTCAAGCGGGAGCTCGAGGCGATGCTGCTCCTGGTCGGCATCATCGGGATCCAGTTCGTCGTCGATCCGGGTTCGACGCTGGCCAAGGTGCTGCCGCTGTTCGCCGCTGAGCGTCAGGCGGCCGCCGCAGCCGGGTGGGGTGACCCGCTCGACTCCTTGCGGTGGACCCTGATCGTGTCGGCTGCCCTCTTCGCCGTGGCCGTTGCGGCCACGATGCGCCAGCGGCCGCGGGTGATCGCCGGCCCTCCGCAACAGGTAGCGCCCGACCGCTGAGCGAACCTCGTTCCGGGCGAGAACGGCGCCGCACGAGGGGATCGGCTGGGCCGCCGGTCCGCAGAGCGAGCCGGACTACCGTCGGGCGCGTGGGAGAGGGCGGGCTGGGTGAGTGGGCGCCGATGCCGGTCGACGAGGCGGTCGGGCGGTTCCGGTCAGTGTCCTCTCGCTGGTGGCTGTCCGGTGGACAGGCGCTCGTGGCCCACCTCGGTCGGAGCTGGCGTGACCACGCCGACACCGACATCGGCGTGTGTCGGACGGACGTGTCCGGCATCGTCGAGGCCCTACCCGGCTGGGATCTCCAGGTTGCTGCCGCCGGGGTGTTGAGCGCCTGGGACGGTCGGCCGCTCGTGGCCGAGCAGTCGCAGAACAACCTGTGGTGTCGGCCGACCCCGAGCTCGCCGTGGGCGCTCGACGTGACCCTCGGGGACGGCACCGAGGAGGACTGGGTCTACCGGCGTGACCCCTCGGTCCGGCGCGCCTGGGCCGAGGCCGTGCTCGTCACGTCGGGTGGTGTCCCGTACCTCGCGCCGGAGCTGCAGATGCTCTTCAAGAGCACTCGACCGCGACCCAAGGACGATGTCGATGCGAGGGTCGTGCTGCCGGCCCTCGCGCCTGATCGTCTCCGTTGGCTCGCCGAGCGGCTACCGAACGACCATCGCTGGCATCGACTGATCGTCACCTCGCCGGATGGTTCGTGACCCGCCCTCCGCAGCCGGTCGGCGCTGCGACCACCCGAGGCGATGAGATGCTCTGGTCGTGGACGTGGACGCGGAGCTCCTCCGGCTCGAGGAGGGGATGTGGCGCCCCGAGACCCGAGGCGACCGAGCGTGGATGGACCGTCAGCTCTCGCCGGACTTCGTCGAGTTCGGTCAGTCCGGGCGTCGGTACTCGCGCGAGGAGATCCTCGACCTCGACGTCGAGGGATTCGTCGCGGTCCTCCCCCTCCGCGATCTGACGATGCGGCGCCTCGGCATCGATCACGTCCTGGTGACGTATCAGAGCGAGATGGACGGGATCCGGGCGAACCGCAGCTCGATCTGGCGACGAACGACCACCGGCTGGTTGATGGAGTTCCACCAGGGAACCCGGACCGAGCATGGGAGCGAGTGACGCCGGACGGGCCTCGCTCGGGCTCAGACCGGCTGGGCGATGGGCGACGATTCGTCGGCGGTGTTGGCCATCGTGACCGTGACCGCGGCCACGTGCCGACGAGCATCGCCGTCGTGCGCGTAGACGTCGGCGATTCCGGTGGAGAGCTGCCGCCCCGACTTCACGACGGCGCCGATGGCCGAGAGGTGGCTGCCGGATGCCGACCTGAGGATGCCGGCGTTCACGTTCACCGTGCTGTTGAGGTGACCGTCGGGCAGGGTCGTGAAGCAGGCTGCTCCGGCGGCGTAGTCGCCGAGCGAGATGATCGGACCGGCCTGCACCTGCCCCGGAGCGAAGCAGTGCCCGTCGGTGATCGGGAGCCGGAGCTCGATCGTGCCCGGCCCGGCGGACACGAGATCGACGCCGAGATGGTCGAACGACTCCATCGTCTCGAGGCGGTCGATGATGGCGTCGTTGTAGGGCACCAGCGTCTTCTCGAACCAGTGCGTGGCGTGCGGGTTGGTGTTGTACCGCTCGATCCGGCGGTAGCCGCTGCCGCGGTAGAGCCCGATCGCTTCGTGCATCCGATCCGACGTGTCGAGGAGCGCCGTGCCCGCTCCGAGATGGCGGCCGATGCGTTCGAGCTCGGTCAGCATCCGCTTCCCGACGCCGCGCCCACGGGCGCGGGGCGAGACGTGCATCCGCTTCACCTCTGCCGCTTCGCCGAGGAGCCGGACGCCGCCACATCCGGCGGGCTCGCCGTCCAGGAGCGCGAGGAGGAACCGACCGTGCGAGCCCGCGTAGTCGCGGGGATCGTTGGTCTCGATCTCCGTCGTCGTGTCGGCGGCCGGGTGTCGGATCGCCACCTCGGCGGCGTACTCCTCCATCAGCGGTCGGAGTCGAGGGTCGTCGAACTCGGTGGGTTGGATCCGGAGCGTCATGTGCCCTCCCGGGGCCCGGCGGTCTCGGCCGGTTGCGAGGTGTGGTGGTCGTGGCGTGTCGGGGCGCATCCGTCGACGTAGGTGCCCACGGCCCTCCGCCATCGACGATCCTGCGACTCGGCGGTGGATCCGAGGAGTCCGCTCCGCTGTTGCGACGCCAAGCCGAACAGCAGGGCGACCAGGCCCGTGGTCACGTCGATGACCGATGCGTCGGCGTCCTCGCGGGCGAGGAGGGTCTGGACTCGCACGACGAAGACGTCGTAGAGGTCCTGCGCCACACGGTCGTCCGCCTTCGACGGATGGAACGACTCGAACGGCCGCGAGAACATGACGTCGAACAGCTGTGGGTGGGCGCTCGCGAACGATCGGTACCCATCGCACAACGCGACGACGTCGTCGACCGCGTCGCTCGTGATCGGCAGCGCCGCCAACTCGTCACGGAGCAGGGCGAAGCCGGCGAGGTGCATGGCCTCGACCAAGCCGTCCTTGCCATCGAAGAGCTCGCCGACGGCGGCCTGGGACGTTCCGGCCGCCGCGGCCACGGCGCGCATCGTGATCGCTCCGTGGCCACCGTCGCGCAGGAGCTCCAGCGCTGCGTCCAACACGGTCCGGCGGAGCTCCGGTGTGCGGGTCCTTGGTCGGCCCATCTCCGAACTCTGCCAGGTTTTGGATCAGTGATCCAAAACCCTCGCGCCGTGCTAGTAGAACCCGATCATGCGGCCCGCCAGGGCGAGCACGGCCACGACCAGCACCGGCTTGATGATCCGCTCTCCGCCGTCGACCGCCAGCTGCGAACCGGCGTACCCCCCGACCGCCGTGCCGGCGGACAGGACGAGAGCGGGGAGCCACCGCACCTGATCCTGCGAGATGAACACGGCCACGGCGAAGAGCGAGATCGCGACGACGACGTAGACCTTGATCGCGTTGGCGGTGACCAGGTCGTGTCCGGCTCGGGACAGCACGAGCACCAGGACGATGCCGACACCGGCCTGGATCGCTCCGGCGTAGAAGCCGACACCGGTGAAGACGAGGAAGCTCAGCCACGGCGGCCAGGGCCTCGTCTCGCGATCGGCCCTCGGCTTCCAGAGCGTGAGGCCCAGCAGCGGGATCATGAGCAACCCGAACGCGCGCTCGAAGAGCTGATCGTCGACCTGGGAGACGCCGACCGCACCGATGGCCCCGCCGACCATGAACGGGAACAGGATCCGCAGCGTCTCCGTGCGACCGCCGACCCCGCGGCGGGCGAAGCCGATGCTCGCGGTGCTCGATTGGATCAGCACCCCGACCCGGTTGGTGCCGTTGGCGAGCAGTCCTTCGACCCCGGCGAGCGAGAGCAGCGGGACCGTCAGCAGCGAGCCGCCGCCCGCCATCGCGTTGACGATGCCCGCGAAGAAGCCGCCGAGGACGAGGATGATGGCGTCGACGGCGGACACGGGCGGCGACGCTAGCGGCGTCGCGCTCGTGGGCCGGCGGTCACCGGCTCCGTGACGATCATCGACGCTTCAGCAGCAGGTTCCCGTAGCCGTCCACCTCGGCCGTGCAATTCGGCAGGACGGGCACCGTCGAGCCGAACTCCTCGATGATCGCCGGACCGATGATCAGGTCCTTCGCGAGGAGGTGCGCGCGATCGAAGATCGGCACCTCCTCCCAGCGCCCGTCGAGGTGCACCTCGCGGGAGCCGGTACGGGCTCGCTCTGGGCTGCCATCGCCCTCGTGGCGGGGTCGGATCGTCGGCGTGGTGATCGGACCGACGCCGGCCACCCGCAGGTTGACCAGCTCCACCACCTGTTCGGGGCGGTCCCGATAGCAGTAGTCGTAGAGCTTCTCGTGCTCGTCGTGGAACGCGTTGACGATGTCGGGGATGAAGCCGACCTCGATCTCGCCGTCCGGCGCCGCGACACGCACTTCGAAGGCCTGTCCGTCGTAGCGGAGATCGGCCGACCGTTCGATGCGCTGCTCGCTGCGATCGAAGCCCTCGGCATCGAGGGCCAGGCGGGCCCGCTCCTCGAGCTCGGCGTAGACGCCGGAGAGGTGGTCGATGTCGATCGCGGTCGTGCGTGAGACGTAGGTCTGCACCTCGTCGTTGCGGACGTCGACGGTGAGCAGACCGAAGGCGCTGACGTTGCCCGGGTCGGGCGGGACGATCACCGCCGGCAGGTCGAGCAGGTCGAGGAGTCGGCAGGCCTGGAGCGACCCCGAGCCGCCGAAGCTGACCATCGCGAAGTCGCGGACGTCGAGGCCCTTGCGGACCGTGACCTGCCGGATGGCGTTGGCCTGGTTCCACGCGGCGATCTCGAGGATCCCGGCCGCGCAGTCCTCGGCTTCCATGCCGAGCCCGGCAGCGAGGGTTTCGATGCCCTCGCGGGCGGCGTCGGCGTCGAGCGGGACCCGCCCACCGAGCAGTGCCGGAGGGATCCGTCCCAGCGTGAGGTGGGCGTCGGTGAGGGTCGGCTCGGTGCCGCCGGTGCCGTAGCAGATGGGTCCGGGGGCGGCCCCGGCCGATCGGGGGCCGACCTTCAGGCCGCCCTCGGGTGAGATCCAGGCGATCGATCCGCCTCCGGTGCCGACCGTGACGATGTCGATCATCGGCACCTTCGTCGGATGGCGGCCGACGCGTCCCTCCGTGGTGAGCGCGGGGAGGCCGTCGCGCACGACGGTGACGTCGGTCGAGGTGCCCCCGCCGTCGAGGGTGAGCACCTGGTTGAACCCGGCTTGCTCGGCGATCATCGCCGCGCCGAGCGCACCGGCAGCGGGCCCGGAGAGGATGGTGGTGATCGGCTGTCGGCCGACGCCCTCCGGGGACACGACGCCGCCGTTCGACTTCATGACGTAGAACGGCGGGGGATCGTCGGGTCGGAGCTCCGCGAGGCGCTCCTCGATCGTGTTGACGTAGTCGACGACCGTGCCCTTGACGAAGGCGTCGACGAGGGTCGTCACGGTGCGCTCGTACTCGCGGTACTCGCGCAGGACGTCCGACGAGATCGACACGGACGCCTCGGGGTACTCGGCCAACACGACCTCGCGAGCCCGGCGCTCGTGGACCGGGTCGACGTAGGCGTGCAGGAAGCAGATGCCGATCGCCGTGACGCCCTGCTCACGGAACCACCGGGCCGATGCCGCGATCGATTCCTCGTCGAGGGGCCGGACCTCGTCGCCCTTCGCATCGAGGCGACCGGGGGCCTCGCGCACCAGGTGCACCGGCACGATGCGCTCGGGCTTCACCCAGAAGTAGGAGTTGCCGTAGCCGTCGGGCACCGACTGCCGGGCGATCTCGAGGATGTCGCGGAACCCCTCGGTGGTGAGTAGACCCAGGTCGACGACGTTGTCCTGGAGCAGCGCGTTGGTCGCGACGGTCGTGCCGTGGGAGACCGTGTCGACCTCATCGATCTCCGCCCCGATCTGGTCGAGGATCAGCCGGACCCCCTCGGCGAACCCCACGCTCGGGTCGTGCGGCGTCGACGGCGTCTTGGTCGTGTGGACCTCGCCGCTCACGGCGTCGAGCGCCACCACGTCGGTGAAGGTGCCGCCGGTGTCGATCCCGATCCGCAGTCGTCCTCGGCTCATCGGGGCAACCTACCGCCAGAACGCGAAGCGACCCGCGGCGGGAACAGATCCACCGCGGGTCGCTGTCAGTTGGGTGGAAGGTCTGGACGTCCGGTCCACCGGCGAGGCGGGGCGGGGTGGATTCCACCCCGCCGAGCCTCGTCTGGTGTCAGCTCAGTAGTCGTAGCCGCCGGTCGAGGTGTCGGCTGCGGCGGCGACGTCGCGGATCAGGCCGCCCTCGGGGGTGGCGACGAACCAGGTGTCGCCGGAGCCCTGCCCGTTGACATCGCCGGGAGCGGCGTCGCCGGCGAAGGTGTACAGCGGCCAGATGCCGGCGACGAGCTGCCAGTCGCCGTCCTCACGACGGACCACCGAGAAGACCTCCGGGTCCAGACCGGCCGGGACCTCGGTGCCCTCGATGATCACCGGGGGCCAGGCGTCGGCGCAGGCGCCGGCGCAGGTCGGGGTGGCGTCGACGTCCTCGAGGAAGCCGTAGAGGGTGAGGCCGTCGGCGTCGACGAGCGCCTCGCCGAGCTCGGTCTGGGCCGTGGTCACCGGAGCGGTGATCTCCTCGGCGGCCGGAGCAGCCGCCTCGGCCTCTGCCTCGGCGCCCTCACGGATGAGCCCGCCGGTCGGGGTGGCAGCGAACCAGACGTCACCGGAGTTCTGGCCGTTCACGTCGCCCGGGGCGGCGTCACCGGCGAAGCGGTAGAGCGGCCAGATGCCGGCGGCCAGCTGGAGGCTGCCGTCGGAGCGCTCGACGACCGAGAAGATCTCCGGGTCGAGGTCGGGGGGGAGCTCAGCCGAGTCGAGGATGACCGGAGGCCAGGCGTCGGCGCAGGCACCGTCGCAGGTCGGGACGGCGTCGACGTCCTCGGTGAAGCCGTACAGCGTGAGCCCGGCCTCGTCGACGAGGACCTCGCCGATCGCGGTGTCGCCGGTCGACACGACGGCGGCGGTCGGGGCCTCCGCGGCCTCGGACTCCGAAGCGCCCTCCGCGGGACCACCCTCGATGAGGCGCCCGTCGAGGTCGACGGCGAACCACACGTCGCCGGAGCCCTGGCCGTTCACGTCGCCGGGAGCGGCGTCGCCGGCGAAGTAGTAGAGCGGCCACTTGCCGGCGACGAGCTGGGTCGTGCCGTCGCCGCGGTCGATGGTGGCGAAGATGCCGAGGTCGAGGTCCGGGCCGACGTTCCAGTCCGGGCCGACGAGCACCGGTGGCCAGGCATCGGCGCAGGCGTCGAAGCAGGTCGGGCGGGCGTCGATGTCGTTGGTGAAGCCGTAGACGGTCAGGCCGTCCTCGCCGACGAGGATGTCGCCGAGCGAGCTCGTGCCGGCGGTGACGGCGATCTCGGCGTTGACCGCCGGGGCCGCCGCTGCCGTGGTCGGCGGGGGCGCCGCCGCAGCGGAGGAGTCGCTGTCGCTGTCGCCACCGCAGGCGGCGAGGGTGAGCGCTCCGACGGCGAGCAGGCCGGCGGCGACGCGGGTCCGGGTGGTGCGGGGGGTGGTCATGGGTCTCTCCTTGTCAGGTCTGGTGTCTGGGTGGATCTGGGTCTGGTCGGTACGGCCCGGGCCGCAGCCCGTCAGGGCGAGGACACCGGGAGGAGGCTGGGGCGGCGGGGCCCCGGCCGGGCAGGTCGCTGCTCAGCTGACGATCAGCTGGCCGGTCATCGATGGATGGATGGCGCAGAAGAACTCGTAGGTGCCGGGGGCGCTCGGGGCGGTGAAGCCTCCGGAGCCGCCGCCGTCGAGGTTCCCGGTGTCGAAGCTGCCGTCGACGGCGGTCACCGTGTGGGGCGCACCGTCCACGTTGCTGACCGACACGGTCCCGCCGGCGGCGATCTCGATCGGGGCGCCGAAGGCGAAGTCGGCGATCGTGATCGACCCCTCGGCCGGGGCGGACGCCGGTGCCGGGGCGGCGGCACCGGCGTCCTCGTCGCCCCGGTCGGGGGCGGGGTTGCCGAATCCGTCGACGCGGGGCGCCTCGGTCGTGGTCGGGGCTGCTGCGACGACGACGGGGTCGTCGCCCGGTCGGGCCAGTGCGATGCCGGCGACGACGGCACCGGCGAGGCAGATGATGAGCGTGATCGTGACGCGCGGGGTCAAGGGTCTCTCCGTTCAGGGTGTGCGAGGTGGTGTGGGAAGAGGTGGGCGAAGCGCCCGGAGGTTCGGGGCTCAGACCCCGGGGAAGCCGATGTTGGTGAAGAACCACAGCGACGAGGTCCACCAGATGCCGACGAGCAGCGCGACGAGCGTCCCGCCCATGACCGGCACGGCCATGCCCGGCAGGCGCTGGACCCGGAGGCTCAGCAGCTTCGTGGTGAATGCCCCGTAGAAGGCGCAGCCGAGGATCGAGTGCACGAGCACCCGCGTGTCGGTGTCCTGGAAACCGAGCGCCCAGAGGCAGTGGTAGGCGACTGGGAGGGTCAGGAGGAAGGCGACGGTGCCCGACCAGCGGTGCGCCGGGCCGATCCAGCTCGGGGCGGGGGCCGAGACGCCGGGGAGGCGGCCCCACATCCACATCGCCGAGGCGAGCTGGAAGACGGCGAGGCCGGCAGCGCCGGTCGCGAACCACGCCTTCATCGGCAGGACCGCCGGGAAGCCGAAGGCGTAGATCGTGTCGCCGGTCGGCTCGTGGATGCGGCCGTACACGCCGAGCGAGAGCGAGACGGCGGCGCCGACGGCGACGACGGCGAGCAGCGCCGACAGCGAGCTCGAGCCCTGGGCGTCGCTGCTGTTCTCGTCGATGGTCTCGGTGGTGGCGGTCATCTCTGGTCCTCGTCCGGTGTGGGCGTGGTGCCCTCTCGACCCCTCCGTACGGCCGACCCCCGGGGGCGGTTCGCGACTTCACGAGATTTCTTCGGACGGACTTGAGACAAATCTGCATCCACCCCCGGAGGTCGGTGCGAAGGGGTGGTTGTAGGACCCCTCACGGAGGTACACACCCATGCGCAAGTTCCTCGCCACCCTCGGTGCCGGTGCGATCGGTCTCGGCCTCGTGGCCGCTCCGGCCGCCGCCGAAGACGCACCGGGGATCGTCGACACCGTCATCGCCGTCAGCGGCGCCGAGGGCTTCGACGACAACCCGAACGACTACGACATCCTCCGTGATGCGCTGGTCGCCACCGGTCTCGTCGGTGCCGTCGCCGCGGCCGAGGACATCACCGTCTTCGCCCCGAGCGACCGTGCGTTCATCCGCACCGCCTACGAGCTCGGCTACGAGGGTCCCTCCGACGAGGCCGCGATCTTCGCCTTCCTCGCCGGCGCGCTGGGTGTGACCGCCGACGATCCGGGCCTGCTCGACGACGTGCTGCTCTACCACGTGTCGCCGGGTTCGCAGACCCGTGGCGACATCTTCCGGGCCGACAGCGTCTCGACGCTCCTCGGTGCCGACATCCCGACCCAGGGCACCCGTTTCATCGACGCCGACCCGGACCTGAAGAACGCTCAGATCGTGCGGCACTTCAACATCCGCACCGGCAACGGCATCATCCACACCATCAACCGCGTGCTGATCCCGATCGACGCCTGAGATCCCCCCGACGGTCTCCACACCGTCACCAACGGCCGTCCGCTCCTCTCGGGGGCGGGCGGCCGTTCCGCGTCAGGGCTCGGCGTCGGCGAGCGCGGCCGGTACGGCCCGGAAGAGGGGCCGGGCACCGACGAACAACATGAAGAGCATGATCGGTGCCTGGGCGAGGTAGACCCACTCGGGCCCGGTCGCCTCGGCGAGGACCCCGCCGAGGAAGGCTCCAATGGGTTGCATGCTCCAGGCGATGGTGAGGTAGGCGGTCATCATCCGCCCGAAGATCTCGTCGGGGACGAGTCGTTGGCGCAGCGTCCTCGACACGACGTTCCACGAGGGATCGGCGATGCCGGTCAGGACCATCCCGAGCACGACGCCGACGAGCGCGGTGCTGGTCCCGAGCAACACGGCGGCCACGATGAACAGCAGCATCCCGGTCTGCAGGCTGCGGACGTGGCCGACTCGTCGGATGTAGCCCGCGACGAACAGCGACCACACGATCGCGGCGGCGGCATCCGCGGTGATCAGCAAGCCGTAGCTCACCTCGCTGAGTCCGAGCCGTTCGGTGGCGAGCAGCACGAGCACGGCGTTGCCGGCCTCGCCCAGGCAGGCGAACACGGCGACCGTGAGCGCCATCGGACGCAGCACCGGGTGACCCCACACGTAACGGAGCCCGGTGCCGAGCTCCGAGCGGAAGCTGACGTCTCCGTCGGCGCTGCGATCCGGTCGGAAGGAACCGGGGACGACGGCGAGCAGCAGCGCGGCGAGCACGAAGGCGCTCATGACGACGACGAACGGCAGCCACGACGCGACGGTGAACAGCGCGGCGCCGAGCGGCGGGCCGATGAAGAGGTTGGTCACCTGCTCGGTGCTGGTCAGCCGGGCGTTGGCCAACTCGAGCTGCTCGGTCTCGACGACCTGACGGATCATCGCCGGCGCCGAGCTGTCGATCACGACCTCGGAGAGCCCGACGATGAACGCGGCGGCGTACAGCGCTGCGAGGGTGCCGCCATCGGCGGCGACGTTGGCGGCGAGGAGCATCAGCACCACGGCCCGGATCACCTGTGCGGCCAGGCCGACCTTGCGGCGGTCCATGCGGTCGATGACGACGCCGAGCGGCAGCCCGATGGCGACGAAGGGGATGAACCGCACGACGAGGACCATCGCGATCAGGCGGGCGTCGTCGGTCAAGGAGACGGCGAGCAGGGGGAAGGCGGTCAGCGTGATGCCGTCGCCGATGTTGCTCATCGTCGTCGACCACCACAGCAGCCAGTAGCGCCGTCCGAGCCCACCGCGGTCATCTCGTCGTCGGGTCTGTTCAGTCAGTGCGACCTCGTCGAGCGGCTCGGGGTGCGTCTCGGCACCGAGCCAGACTACGACCGCAGCGGTGGCTCTTGGATCGGCGTGGGCTCGTGAACGCCGAGGGTGGTGGGATCCGCGCGCAAACGCGGCCCTCCGGGTACGGTCCGCCGCCGACAGCGGGAGGGTCGCATGGCGGAACGGGTCGATCGAGGAGCGCGGGCGCTCGGTGCGCTGCTCGCCGCAGCACTGCTCGCAGCCGGCTGCACGATCAACGTCGGCGGTGACTCCGACGACGCCGACGAGACCACGACGACCACCGTGGCCTCGACCACGACGACGCCCGGGTCGGCCGACACGACCGAGGCGCCCTCCGAGGCCGAGCCGCCGGCCACGACCGAGGCCGCGTCGGCGACCACCGAGGCAACAGCCCCGGAGACGACCGAGCGCGCCGGCGAACCCGCTGGTGGCGCCGACCCGTGCTCGACCAACCAGGCCCCGGCCGTCGGTGCCTACGTCGTGAGCGGCATCCCGGCCGACGATCCCGACGGCGGTCTCGTCGCACGGCGATTCCCAGGAGCGGCGGAGGAGCAGCTCGACGTGCTCCCGGAGGGCACCATCGTCGACGTGTTCGACCCTGCCGACTGCGCGGTCGTCGGCGGCGGGGTGTGGTTCTTCATCGGCACCCAGCAGCTGCCGGTGGGCGGTTGGGTCAACTCCCGCTTCCTCGCTGCGGCGGGCGACGGCGCAGGCCCGCCGGATGCTGGTGAGGACGACTTCGACGTGCCGGCGACCCAGCGGGCCTGCATCTACGACGGCGACGGCGCCGCCTGCGATCTCCTGGTGACCTTCGGCATCGGCACCGCCGAGGACAACTACGGCGTCGGCAACTCGTACAGCCAGGCACCGGACGATGCGATCGTCGACCTGTGCACGTTGGAGGGCGACACGCTCGCCTGCGGTGAAGGCGAGCTCCGCGGCATCTTCGGCGGCGAGTAGCGGCTACCCGACGCCGAGCTTGCCGCTCGGGCGTACGAAGCTGCCGGCGGAGCGACGCAGCTCGAACAGGTCGTCGGGGGAGATCGGCATCCGGTCGATCGAGATGCCCTCGGCGTCCTCGATCGCCGAGGCGATCGCCGCGGTCACCGGGATCACACCGGCCTCTCCCGCGCCCTTGATGCCCAGCGGGTTGAGCGGGCTGGGCGTCTCGATGTGGTCGATTAGCGGCGTCGGTATCTCGGTGACGTAAGGCATGAGGAAGTCCATGAAGCTCGCGTTGAGCAGCTGACCCTCGTCGTCGTAGGCCATCCGCTCGTACAGCGCGCCGGCGACGCCCTGGGCGACACCGCCGTGGATCTGGCCCTCGAGGATCATCGGGTTGATGATCCGCCCGCAGTCGTGGACCACGGCGTAGCGGAGGATCCGGATCTCGGCGGTGAGCGGGTCGGTCTCGATCACTGCTGCGTGCGCTCCTGATGCGAACGTCGATCGCACGGGCGAGTAGTAGCCGGTGCCCTCGAGGCCGGGCTCCTCGCCGGCGGGCACCGGGGGCAGGTCGGTCGAGGTCGGGATCGTGAACTGCGTGGCGGCCTGCGCCTCCTTGGAGAAGGAGTAGCGCAGCGGGTTCGACAGCACCGCCACCTGGGTGATCGGGATGCTGCGTGCCGGTGTGCCCTTGACGCTCACGATGCCGTCGATGATCTCGAGGTCGTCGGGGTTCGCCTCGAGCGCCTCGGCGGCGATCCGCAGCGCCTTCGCCTTCACCTCGCGGGCGGCGAGGGCGATGGCGTTCCCGCTCATGACCGCGGCGCGGGACGCGAACGTGCCGACCGCGTAGGCGAAGCGGCGCGTGTCACCGGTGACGACGTCGACGGACTCGAACGGCACGCCGAGCTCGTCGGCGACGATCTGGGCGAACACGGTCTCGTGGCCCTGACCCTGGCTGGACAAGCCGGTCGACACCTGGACACGACCCGTCGTCTCGACGCGGACGTGGCCGCCCTCGTAGGGACCGACCCCGGTGCCCTCGACGTAGAGGCCCATGCCGATGCCGATGCGACGGCCCTCGGCCTCGGCGGCGGCGCGCTCGGCGGCGAAGTCGTCCCAGCCGACGAGCGCTCGGAGTCGGCGGAGCAGCTCGGGGAAGTTGCCCGAGTCGTAGATGGCCGGGCGCCCGTCCTGGAAGGTCAGGCCCAGGTCGTACGGGAACTGGTCGGGCTGGATCAGGTTGCGGTCGCGGACCGTCGCCCGGTCCAGCCCGAGCTCGGCGGCGATCTTGTCGACGGTGCGCTCCATGGTGAACACGCCCTGCGGACGCCCGGCACCGCGGTAGGGGGTGCAGGTCATCGTGGTCGTGTAGAGCGATCGGAACTCGACCCGGTAGGCCGGCAGGACGTAGGGGCCCGGCAGCTGGGTCGACGTGATGATCGGCAGGATCAGGCCGTACGGGATGTACGCGCCGTGGTCGTGGTCGAAGCGCACGTCGAGGCCGAGGATCCTGCCCTCGTCGTCGAAGCCCACCCGGACGTGGTGCAGCTGGCCCCGCTCGTGGTTGGCGGCGAGGAAGTGCTCGCGTCGGTCGTCGACGAACTTCACCGCCCGACCCCACTCGCGGGCGGCCCACGGCACCAGGATCTCCTCGGGCCACGGGTGCATGATCTTCACGCCGAAGCCGCCACCGATGTCGGGGGCGATGACGTCGACCTGCTGATCGGGCAGGCCGACGATGTTGGCGATGGCGAAGCGGACGCTCGTCGGTGCCTGCGTCGAGGAGTGCACCGTCAGCTTGCGGTCGCGCTCGTCCCACACGGCGTGGACGCCGCGGCCCTCGAGCGGCGAGGAGGTGCTTCGCTCCATGTCGAGGTCGAACTCGAGCACGTGCGGCGCGGAGGCGAAGGCGGCGTCGACCTCGCCGACCTCCTGGACGAGGTGGGCGGCGACGTTGTCGGTCATGTCCTCGTGGACGACGACGTCGCCACGGGCGGCGGTCTCGATGCCGACGACGGCGGGCAGCTCCTCGTACTCGACGTAGACGCGCTCCGTCGCGTCTTCAGCGGCGTAGCGGTCGGTGGCGAGCACCATCACCACGGCCTCGCCGACGTGGTGCACGTGGCTCTTGGCGAGCGCGTACTGCGTGCGTGGCTCGGTCAGGCTCGGGTGGGGGATGAGCAGCGGCATCGGCTCGGCCACTCGGTCGGGCAGGTCGGCGTGGGTGTACACGGCGACCACGCCGGGCACGTCGACCGCCTCGCTGACGTCGATGTCGACGATGCGGGCGTGGGCCAGGTGCGAGCGGACGAACGCGACCGACAGCGCATCGGCACCGAGGTCGTCGACGTACGTACCGGCACCGCGAACGAGGCGGTCGTCCTCACGGCGCTGGACGGACTCACCGAACATCGACGTCGTCACGACTCCACCTCGGTGGCCGGAGCGGCGGTCAACTCCGCTGCTCGTCTGAAGGCGGCGGCGATGTTGACGTAGCCGGTGCATCGGCAGAGGTTGCCGGCCATCGCCTCGGTGATCTCCTCGTCGGAGGGGTCGGGCGTCGTGTCGAGCAACGCGGCGGCGGTCATGAGGAAGCCCGGCGTGCAGAACCCGCACTGCAGCCCGTGGCACTCCCGGAACGCCTCCTGCACCGGATGGAGCGAACCGTCGTCGCCGGCCAGGCCCTCGACGGTCTCGATCTCGCTGCCCTCGCAGGCGATGGCGAAGGTGAGGCACGAGCGGACCGGGAGCCCGTCGAGCAGCACGGTGCAGCAGCCGCAGACGCCGTGCTCGCAGCCGACGTGGGTGCCGGTGAGCCCGAGATCGTGGCGGAGGGCATCGGAGAGCAGACGTCGGTGCGGGACGTCGACGATGCGGCTCTCGCCGTTGACCACGAGGGAGACCTGCTCGGTTCGTTCGTCGCTCATGCTGCTGGGGTGGGCGCCACCGCCCGGTCGGCGGCCTTGGTCAGCGCGTCGACGGCGAGCGTGCCCGCCAGGTGGCGCCGGTAGTCGGCCGATGCGTGGATGTCGGGCTGGGGGCGGACGGCCTCGGCGACGCGGTCGTAGACGACACCGGCGTCGAGGTCGGCGACGGTCTGCCCGCCGGCGAGGTCGAGGAGGTCGACGACGATCGGGACGGGGCCCACCGAGATCAGGGCGAGACGGGCGGTGCGGATCACGCCACCGGCGTCGAGCGAGAGCATCGCCGCGCACCCGGCGAGCGCGTAGTCACCGTGGCGGCGGGCCACCTCCTCGAATGCGGTGCCGGTCGCGGGAGCGAGTCGGGGGAAGCGGACCTCGACCGCCAGCTCGTCCTCGGCGACGTCGGCCTCGAACGGGCTCTGGAAGAACTCGCCGGCGACGACCTCCCTGGTGCCCCGGACCGAGCGGAGCACGGCGACGCCGTCGAGCAGCGCCATCACGGCGGTCAGCTCGCCCGCCGGGTCGGCGTGCACGATGGACCCGACGGCGGTGCCCTTGTTGCGGATGACCTCGTGGGCGACGAGCCGCTCGGCCTGGTGGAGGAGCGGACACGCGGTCGCGACCCGTTCGTCCTGTTCGACCTCGGCGTGGGTGACCGCCGCACCGATCCGGACGCCATCGGACCCGACGGCGAGTGTGCGCAGCTCGGTGAGCCGGGAGATGTCGATCAGGTGCTCGGGGATCGCCAGCCGGAAGTTGAGCAGCGGGACGAGGCTCTGCCCGCCCGCGAGGACCTTGGCATCGGGCAGCTCGGCGAGGAGCCGAACCGCCTCCTCGACGTCGCGAGGTCGATGGTACTCGAAGGGAGGTGGCTTCAAGGGCACGAAGCTACAACGTGCCCCCGGATCGGTCGTCACCTGCCGTGTGAACGGTCGGGGTCCTCGGATCGTGTACGAACGCGGGCGTGACCACCGTGCCCCGGCGAGCGACCTACCGCCTGCAGCTCCGCAACGGCATCGATCTCGACGCCGCCGCCGCGCTCGTCCCGTACCTCGCCCGGCTCGGCATCTCCCATCTGTACTGCTCGCCGTACCTGACGGCCGCCCCCGGGAGCACCCACGGCTACGACGGCGTCGATCCCACGACGGTCGATCCGGCGCTCGGCGGCGAGGCGGCCCGTGGTCGTCTCGTATCCGTCCTGCGGGAGCACGGCATGGGCCACCTGCTCGACATCGTCCCCAACCACCTGGCGGTCTCGATGCCGGCGAATCGGTGGCTCGACGACGTCGCCCGGCACGGCCCGGTGAGCGAGCACGCCCGCTTCTTCGACATCGACTGGGCGTCGGCCGAGCGGCGCCTCGGGCGCCCGGTGGTGATGGTCCCGCTGCTCGGCGATCACCTCGGCCGATTGGGCGAGGCCGGCGAGGTCCGGCTCGACCGGATCGACGGCGACGTCTACGCCTCGGTGCACGGGTTGTCATGGCCGATGCGGCCCGAGTCCCAGGCGGAGCTGATCGGCGTCGATCTCGACGCGCTCGCCGCCGATGCCGACCGGCTGTGGACGTTGTTGGAGGAGCAGCACGTCCGCCCGGTGTGGTGGCGGATGGGTGAGGCCGAGCTCGACTACCGCCGCTTCTTCGACGTCGATCAGCTCATGGCGGTCCGCGTCGAGGACGAGGAGGTCTTCGACGCCACCCACGCGACCGTCCTCGGCTGGCTGGCCGACGGCTCCCTCGACGGGGTGCGCATCGACCACATCGACGGCCTCACGGACCCCGCCGGCTACCTCGCCCGACTGCGCGACCGGGCGCCCGGAGCGTGGATCGTCATCGAGAAGGTGGTCGAGGGCGACGAGCTGCTGCTCCACTGGCCCTGCGACGGCGACTCCGGCTACGACGTCGGCACCGACCTCGCGCTGTTGTCGGTCGACCCGGCGGGCGAGGCGTCGCTGACCGAGCTGGCCGCCGAGCTGACCGGTGAGGACGGCGACTGGGAGGCGGTGGCGCGGCTCGCCCGGCGAGAGGCCGTCACCGAGGTGGTGGCCGCCGATCTCGAGCGCGTGGTCGACCATCTCGAAGCCGTCCGTGACCGGCATCGACGCTTCCGTGATCTGTCCCGACGTCGCCTCACCGATGCGGTCATCGAGACCGTCGTCGGCTTCGACGTCTACCGCACGTATCTCCGTCGTGGTGAGCCGGCCGACCCCGAGGATCGTGGGGTCATCGCCGCGGCCATGGGTCGGGCGCAAGCGAGTCGCCCCGATCTCGCCGACGGCGCGCTGGCGCTCATCGAGGCTGCGCTGCTCGGCGATCCACCGTTCGACTCGCCGGTGGAGGACGACTTCGAGCTGCGCTTCCAGCAGCTGTCCGGCCCGGTGGCGGCCAAGGGCGTCGAGGACACGGCGATGTACCGCTACGTGCGGCTGCTGGCCCGCAACGACGTCGGTGCCGATCCGGGCCGGTTCGCCGATCTCGATCTCGACCGCTTCCACGCCGCCCGACGCAACGACCAGGAGGGGTGGCCCGAGCGGCTGATCACGCTGTCGACCCACGACACCAAGCGCTCGGGTGACGTGCGGGCCCGGCTCACCGTGTTGTCGGAGTTGGCCGACGACTGGGCGACGCTGGTCCGCCGCTGGCACGACCGCAACACCCGGCACCGCTCCGAGGTCGGGCCGGACGGGCGTGACGAGCTCGTGCTCTACCAGACCCTCGTCGGCGCCCATCCACTCGGCGTCGATCGGGCGCTTCGCTACATGGAGAAGGCCTCGCGCGAGGCGAAGATCCGCACGAGCTGGGTCGATCCCGTGCCCGAGTACGACGAGGCCGTGGCCGACTTCGTGCGTGCGCTGCACGAGGACGCCGAGTTCGTCGCCGAGCTCGATGCCTTCGTCGAGCGGATCGTCGATGCCGGTCGCATCGTCTCGCTGGCCCAGCAGCTGCTGGCCATGACGCTGCCCGGCGTCCCCGACCTCTACCAGGGCACCGAGCTCTGGGACCTGTCCCTCGTGGACCCGGACAACCGTCGCCCGGTCGACTTCGACACCCGCTCGCGTCTGCTCGACGAGCTCGGCGACTCCTCGTTGTCGTCGTGCTGGCCGGACCCCGGCGACGGGCGGGCGAAGCTGGGGCTCGTGCACCGGACGCTTCGACTCCGCGCGGAACGCCCGGCGAGCTTCGGTGCCGGGCCGGCGGGCGCCTATGCGCCGCTCGTCTCGAGCGGGAGCCGGGCGTCGCACGTGCTCGGCTACGAGCGCGGTGGCGAGGTCGCCGTGGTGGTCCCGCTCCGGTCCACCGACCCCGAGTGGGGCGACACGATCGTCGAGCTCGGCGACGGCTCGTGGGTCGACGTCCTCGGCGAGCGGACGATCCAGGGCGGCGCGGTGGCCGCAGCCACGCTGTTCGAGCACTTTCCCGTCGCCCTGCTCGCCAGGGAGCGGTCGTGACGTACGAGGTGTGGGCGCCGGACGCCGGCCGGGTCGACGTCGTCATCGACGACGAACGTCATGCGCTCGAATCGGGCGCCGGCGGCTGGTGGCGTGGCGGTCCGACAGCGACGCCGGGGACCGACTACGCCTTCAGCGTCAACGGCGGCCCGCCGCTGCCCGATCCGCGATCCCGGCACCAGCCGGCCGGCGTGCACGGTCCGAGTCGAGTCGCCGACCTGTCGGACGCACCGCAGGCCGGCATCGAGGTCGATCTCGCCACGGCGGTGATCGAGGAGATCCACGTCGGCACCTTCAGCCGGGAGGGCACCTTCGACGGCGCCATCACGCATCTCGATCATCTCGTCGAGCTCGGCGTCACCGCCGTGGAGCTGATGCCGGTGCACGCCTTCCCCGGCGTTCACGGCTGGGGCTACGACGGCGTCGACCTCTGGGCCGTGCACGACCCCTACGGCGGGCCGGCGGGGATGCGGCGCTTCGTCCACGCCGCCCACGAGCGGGGCCTCGCCGTGATCGTCGACGTGGTGCACAACCACCTCGGCCCCGACGGCAACTACCTGGCTGCGTTCGGGCCGTACTTCACGGATCGCTTCGCCACCCCGTGGGGCGATGCGGTGAACCTCGACGGCCCGGACTCCGACGAGGTGCGCGAGTTCTTCGTCGCCAGCGCCGAGGCCTGGTTCGTCGACCACGGCGTCGACGGCCTTCGCCTCGACGCCGTCCACGCCCTGCTCGACACCTCGGCCGTCCACCTCCTCGAGGAGCTGGCCACGCGCACCGCCGCCCTCGGCGACCGCCTCGGTCGACGGCTCACCCTCATCGCCGAGAGCGATCTCAACGACCCTCGCATCATCCGAGGCGTCGCTGACGGCGGCTACGGCCTCGATGCCCAGTGGGCCGACGATCTCCACCATGGCCTGCACGTCGCGCTCACCGGCGAGCGGACCGGCTACTACGAGGACTACACGGGCCTGGCCGACGTCGCCGCAGCCCTCACGCAGGGCTACGTCTACGACGGCCGCTACTCGGCGCACCGTCGGCGCCGGCACGGCCGTCCGCTCGGCGGGCTGCCGGGCTCGCGCCTGGTCGGGTGCCTGCAGAACCACGATCAGGTGGGCAATCGGGCGAAGGGCGAGCGGCTCGTGCACCTCGCGGGGGAGCGCCGTGCAGCGGTCGGTGCCGTCCTGCTGCTCACCTCACCGTTCGTGCCGATGCTGTTCCAGGGCGAGGAGTGGGGGGCGTCGACGCCGTTCCCGTACTTCACCGACCACCAGGACCCGGGGCTCGCCGAGGCCGTTCGCACCGGGCGCCGGCAGGAGTGGGCGGCGTTCGGCTGGGACCCCGACGACATCCCCGACCCCCAGGATCCGGCCACGCCGCGGTCCGCGGTGCTCGTCTGGGACGAGCGGGATCGAGAACCGCACCGGGCACTCCTCGACCTCCACCGCGACCTCATCGACCTGCGGCGGTCGGCCGGACTCCACGCCGGTCCGCTGGACGAGGTCGTCGCCACGGCGGACGAGTCGGCGGGCACGATCGTCGTCGAACGAGGCGGCACGGTCGTCGTCGCCAACCTCGGCGACGAGGCGGTCGGTCTCGACGCCCGTGGCGCCACCGACGTGCTGCTCGCCACGGATCGGGTCGAGCTCGTCGCCGGTCGGGTCGAGGTGGTCCCGGAGTCCGCCGCGGTGCTCCGCAGATGAGCGCTCGACCTGGCAGCCTGGTGCGCTGGCCCGATCAGGAGGACCGGTGACCGCGCTGCCCCCCGACGTGCCCGACCAGGAGGTCTGGCCCGGCCGTCCGTACCCGCTCGGCGCGCACTTCGACGGTGCCGGCACGAACTTCTCGCTGTTCTCCGACGTCGCCGAGGGCGTCGAGCTGTGCCTGCTGGACGAGGAGGGCGTCGAGCGGCGCATCGAGCTCGACGAGGTCAACGCCGCCTGCTGGCATGCCTACCTCCCGGGGATCCGCCCGGGCCAGCGGTACGGCTTTCGGGTGCACGGCCCCTACGACCCGCCCGCCGGTCATCGCTGCAACGCCAACAAGTTGCTGATCGACCCGTACGCCCGGGCCATCGAGGGCAGCGTCGACTGGGACGAGGCCTGCTTCCCGTACCGGTTCGGCGAGCCCGACTCCCGCAACGACCTCGACTCGGCTGCGCACGTGCCGCTGTCGGTGGTCACCAGCCCGTACTTCGAGTGGGGCAACGACCGGGCGCCGGACATCCCGCTCCACGAGACGATCGTCTACGAGACCCACGTGAAGGGTCTGACCATGACCCACCCCGAGGTTCCGGAGGGGCTCCGGGGCACGTACGCCGGGCTCGCCCATCCGGCGATCGTCGACCACTTCCAGACCCTCGGGGTGACGGCGGTCGAGCTCCAGCCGGTCCACCAGTTCGTCCACGACGGCCACCTCGTCGACCGGAACCTCCGGAACTACTGGGGCTACAACACGATCGGGTACCTCGCCCCGCACAACGAGTACTCCTCGACGGGGCAGTGCGGCGAGCAGGTCGCCGAGTTCAAGACGATGGTGCGCACGCTGCACGAGGCCGGGATCGAGGTGATCCTCGACGTCGTCTACAACCACACCGCCGAGGGCAACCACATGGGGCCGGTGCTGTCGTTCAAGGGCATCGACAACGCGGCCTACTACCGGCTGGTGCCGGAGGACCGCCGCTTCTACTTCGACACCACCGGCACCGGCCACAGCCTCAACATGCGGCACCCGCACGTGCTGCAGCTGATCATGGACAGCCTCCGGTACTGGGTGACCGAGATGCGGGTCGACGGGTTCCGCTTCGACCTCGCGGCGACGCTCGCCCGAGAGCTCCACGAGGTCGACAAGCTCGCGTCGTTCTTCGACCTGGTGCAGCAGGACCCGGTCGTCTCGCAGGTGAAGCTGATCGCCGAGCCGTGGGACGTCGGCGAGGGCGGCTACCAGGTCGGCAACTTCCCGCCGCTGTGGTCGGAGTGGAACGGGCAGTACCGCGACACGATGCGGGACTTCTGGCGAGGCGAGTCGTCGACCCTGCCCGAGTTCGCGACCCGGCTGATGGGGTCGTCGGATCTCTACGCCGACGACCGGCGCCACCCGGTGGCGAGCGTGAACTTCGTGACCGCCCACGACGGGTTCACCCTGCGCGACCTCGTCTCCTACAACGACAAGCACAACGAAGCGAACGGCGAGGGCAACCAGGACGGCGAGCGCCACAACCGCTCGTGGAACCACGGCGTCGAGGGCCCGACCGACGATCCCGACGTGCTCGCGCTCCGGGCCCGCCAGCAACGCAACCAGCTGCTCACGCTGCTCCTCTCGCAGGGTGTGCCGATGCTGCTCGGTGGCGACGAGATCGGCCGGACGCAGCGAGGCAACAACAACGGCTACGCCCAGGACAACGAGATCTCCTGGTACGACTGGTCCTACATCGACGAGGACTTGCTCGCCTTCACCCGTCGGCTCATCGCGCTCCGGCGCGATCACCCCGTCTTCCGGCGGCGTCGCTGGTTCCAGGGGCGTGAGGTGCGGGGCATCCCCGACCTGGCCTGGTACCGCCCGGACGGCGACGTCCTGTCGGACGAGGACTGGTCGGCCGGGTTCGCGAAGTCGGTCGGGGTGTGGCTCAACGGTGAGGCGTTGATGGCACCTGACCCGCGGGGTCAGCGGATCGTCGACGGCTCGTTCCTCGTGCTGTTCAACGCCCACCACGAGCCGATCGACTGGGCGATGCCGCTCGACCTGCCGCACCCGTTCCGGCCGATCATCGACACCGCGGACCCCGACCTGACCGACGACACCGAGACCGCCCTCCGCCCCGGCGTCGAGCTCCTCGTCGCCGCCCGCTCGGCGGTGGTCCTCCGCTACCTCGACGGTCGCCTGGAGGGCTGACTATTGAGCCGAACAGGCTGATGAGACCGCCGACATCGAGGTTGAGGATGGCGCCTGCGTGCGGTCATTGTGACAGCGCCCTCCCTTGCGACGGATCCCACCGAAGCCAGATCGTCTGGGCGATGCGCTCGTATCGCTCCGGTGGACCGGCGGTCTTCTTGTCGAACCACAAGACGAACACCTCGTGGACGATTCGACGCACGTCGTCCTTCGAGCGGGCTTCCTGTTGTCGCATCAGGATCGACTCCGCCTCAGCGCGGTACTCATCGGTGTTGTCCTCGAAGCTGATGCCGATCGGGTCTGCCTCGAACAACACGGCCTCGAGCCACTCGACCTCATCGTCGCGTCCGATCAGGCGAGCGCGCCGCTCCGCCGACGCATCGGTGATGCGCTTCGAGACCGTCACCCATTGCCGGTCTCGACGGCGGCGCAAGAACCATCCCTGGATCTTGGACACTCCTCGAGACTTGCACGTGGCGAAACCGCCCGGTACTCGACAGGCAACCGCTCTCCAACCGACGGCCGGTCGCACCAGTGATCCCGCCGCTTCATCAGCTCCGAAGGCTGGGGCCTACGCGAGGGCAGTGGCGCCGGCGTAGGCCCGGGCGAGGCGGACGTCGGTCGTCAACAGCCCAGCACCGAGCCGCTCCGCGAGCTCGACGTAGAGCGCGTCGACGAGGCGCATCGAGTCTCGGCGAGCCCATGCCCCCACCAGCAGGTCGGCGAGCTGGTGGCGCTCGATCGGTGCATCGGCGAGCCGCTCGAGTCGGTCCCGGACAGCGTCGGCCTGGAGATCGTCGGCCCGCTGCAGACGCCCGAGCGCGGAGAGCACTTCGGCGTCGAGGTGCGCCGGCGCATGGAGCGTGCGGCCTGCGAGATGTGCTCGTGCGGCGCGAGCCCGAGCGGACCCGATGAACGAGTCGACCACCACGGAGGCGTCGACGGCGATCGGCTCAGCGGCCCTCGAGGTTGTCCTTCGCTGCGGCGACGGCGTCCTCGACTGCGTCGGCGGAGACCGCCAGTGGCGGCAGGTTGGCCAGCGAGTGGAGCCAGTGCTCGACGCGCTGCGACGTGAGCGCGACTCCAAGCGCTTCCTCGCAGATGCGGGAGACGTCAAGGTCGACGGCGAGGATCTGAGCGGCGAGTTCGTCGGGCACGTCGATGCTGATGCGCTCCATCCCGGCAGCTTGCCCAGGATGCAGCGCAGTAGCTTGCGGATATGGCCCTCCCGAGTGAGCGGATCGTGACCAAGATCATCTTTCCCGTCTCCGACATGGCCGCCGCCGTCGGGTTCTACGAGGGGCTCGGGTTCGAGGTCGAGGCCTTCGACGCCGGCTACGCCTGGGTTCGCCACCGTGGCGAGGAGGTGCTCCACCTCGCAGCGGTGAATGGGCTGGATCCGGAGGCGAACGCCGCGGCCGGCTACTTCCACGTACAGGACGCAGCAGCCTGGCACGCTGCGCTCGACGGCACGCCCGGGGTGGAGGCGTTGCTCGACCAGCCCTGGGGGATGCGGGAGTTCAGGGTCACCGACCCCAGCGGCAACCTGCTCCGGGTCGGTCAGAACCTCTGACGATCAGACCGCCACGCCACTCGCCGAGCCACCCTCGAGCCACGCGTGCGCCTCCGCGTCGAGTGTCGCCCGGCCGGCCTCGTCGACTCGTCGCAGCTGGTCGTCGGTCAGCAGCTGCGCACCGCGGCCGAGACCTCCCCGGTAGAAGAAGCTGTCCGGTCCCTGCGTGAACGCACCGGCGGTCCCTTCGCTCCTCGCGCTCTCGCGCATGGCCTCGAGCGTCGACCGCTCGATGGCCGAGTCCCAGGACGCCACCGGCACCTCGATGTCGAGGAAGTCGGCGAGGCGACGCATCTCGCGACCGAGGTCCTCGGTCATGTCCGCGTAGTGCAGGAGTAGGACGTTTGGCCGGTTCCGGCGTGCCCACCATGACGTGAGGTGCGTGTATGGGTTGCACACCACCAGCCACTCCTCGAGGAGAGCGTCGTAGTCGCCGTCCCAGGTCTCGTTCAGTGGTTCGAGCCCGTGGGCGGTTGCGTCGGCGTTGAGCAGGCGGACGACGGCGGGGAGCATGTCGGCTCGATGGTTGCCCCAGGAGACGAGCGCGTCGGGAGCGGCTCGGTACACGGCGACGTAGCGGAGCTCGTCGCACCACGGCACCGCATCGGCGGGGGAGTGCGTCTTGAAGAAGCGGCGATGTGTGGCGGCCTCCATCAGCGAGCGCATGTCGTCGATGGGAATCGCCCGCACGTCGGGCCATGGGCTGAGGGCGCCGAGGCGGTCGGGCGCATCGCCCTGCGGCCACAGCAACGAGCGCACGATGCCCTGCGTCCACGTCGTGCCCGACTTCGGCGGTGTGCTGATGACGATGTCGTCCGGGCGTAGCTCGACGTGGCGCCACCGGTCGCTGTCCTCGACGGCCGTCTGGAACCGCTCGGTCGGTGGCTCCACCCGCACGGTGGCGAGGCTATGCGTGCTGGGCCACGCAGAGCTCGTTGCCCTCGGGGTCGGCGAGGGTCGTCCAGCTCATGCCCCACTCGTCCTTGTCGTGGAGACGGGTCGCCCCGAGCTCGAGGAGGCGGTCCACCTCGGCGGCCCGATCGGACGCGGCGAGGTCGAGATGGACGCGGTTCTTCGTCTCCTTCCCCTCCGGGACGGCGATGAACAGCATCGCCGGGCGACCCTCGGGGTCGCCGTCGCGGCCGATCGAGGCGAAGAACGGGCTGGGGGCTGGTTGGCCCTCGTCGATCGGGCGGTCGAGCGCAGCCGACCAGAAGCGGGCGACGGCGAGGGCGTCGGTGCAGTCGAAGGTGATGGCAGCGATGCCGAGGGTCATGTCTCCCCCTGGTGGTCGGTGGTCGGGTGCGAGCCCGGTGCGATGGGCCAGACGATCTCGGTGCGGAGTTGGTCGTCGGGAAGCAGCCCGCCGGTCGCCGGGTCGACGCTGACGACATAGAGCTCGCGCACGGGTTCGGCGGCGGATTCTGCGTGCTGGGCGACCCAAGCGCCGAGCTGGCGGTAGGTCTCGCCGCAGCTGTCGTAGCTGCCGACGTGGGTCATGACGGCGGCGGTGACCGAGGGCAGCCGCTCGACGGCCAGGCCGGCCGGCAGCGACGGTGCGCCGCCGCCGAGGAGCCCGACGGGGAGGAACGCGGTGATCTCCTCCGGCTCGCCCCGGACCTCGCCGGGGTACAGCGCGCCGCTGGGGCCGGCGAGCTCCAGGCCCGTCTCACCGAGCCCCGCCCAGAGCTGGGCGTAGGCCGCCCCGAGGAAATCGGCGTACCCCTCGGGGTCCTCGACCGAGCCGGTGACCGCGAGGATGTCGACCGGCGGTTCGACGCGGACGTGGACCGGCGTGTGGATCGTCGGGATCTCGACCGCCCGCTGCAGTTCCTCGACGATGCGGGTCACGTCGTCGAGCCGACGTTGCATCTCGGTGGCGTGCTCGGTGATCACCTTGCGGGTGATGCGCGGGTCACGGGCCGACATCACCTCGGCGACGTCGCGCAGCGGTACGTCGAGGTCACGAAGTCGCTTGATGATCTGCGCGTCGGCCAGCTGCGACACCCGATACGAGCGGTAGCCGGTGTCAGGGTCGATCTCGGCCGGGATGAGCAGTCCCTGGTCGTGGTAGGCGCGCAGCGCCTTGATCGAGACCAGGGACGCACGAGAGAACATCCCGATGGACATGAGCGGATCGGGCTCGGTCATGTCGATGAGCTTCGACCCTCCCCTCGGGGGAGAGTCAAGAGCCGGTCGGCCGACGAGCGACCGACCGGCTCTTCAGGTGTCCTCGTTCCGATCCGGCCACGCTGCCGGTCGGTCGAGACAGCTAGTAGGCCGGGTCCGGGACTCCGTAGTGGATCTGGAGCCGGCGACGGACCTGGCCGTCGAGCCGGGGCGACGGCAGCGGCGGAGCGGAGCGGACCTGGTCCGCGTCGTGGGCGATCACCAGATCGCCACCCTCCGTCCGGTACGAACGCCGCAGTGGCACCGCACGACTGCGGCGGAACCACCCGGGGCGGACGACCACCCAGTCGTGTGACTTGCGTTCGGGATCCCAGGTGAGCCCGCGGATCCGTCCGAGTCGATTTCCCTTCGCGTCGAGCACGGTGCTGCCCGTCAGCGGCCCACCGTCTGCGATCTCAGCCATTGGTCCCCCACGTGGTCGTGCCCACGCCCGTGGTTGGTGTGAAGCCAAGGTAGCGGAATCGTCAACAAACTGAAACAGAATGTGACGAAGGTCACCAGAACTGGAGGACCGGTGTCAGGTGAGCAGGGCGTTCAGCCCGAACGGGCGGTCCGGGACCCCGTCGCGCACGATCGACCGGATCGGTTCGACCATCTCCGGGGCGGACTCGCCGATGGTCGCCTCGAGCTCGTCCATCGTCACCCAGCGGGTCTCGGTGATCCCCTCCACGACCGCTTCGGGGAGCTGCTCGACCGGCGGCGGGCGGTAGTTCGTCACCCGGACCAGTCGCCACGACTCGCGTTGGCTGCGGTGCCGGTGGCCGGGGGGCGTCGTCCACTGCCGGGTGAGCACGGTGGGGCCGACCTCGACGCCGGTCAGGCCGATCTCCTCGGCGAGCTCTCGCCTGGCCGCCTCGACGACCGTCTCGCCGGGCTCGATGCCGCCACCGGGCACCAGCCAGGCCGGGCCGGTGTCTCGCGGCTCCCATCGGAGCAGCAGCACGCGGTCGGCATCGTCGACGATGAGCACCCGTGCCGCGCGGCGGTGACGCTCACCGGCGGCAGTGAGGCCGAGCGCGTCCGTGAGCCCGGCCGCGTGGTGGACGACGACGTCGGCACCGTCGAGCTCGCCGTCGACCGCGAAGCCCCACGTGACCCCGATGACGGCGATGCCGTTCGCCCGCGCACCGTCGACGTCCTGGCGTCGATCTCCGACGAGCACGACGTCGGAGGGGGCAGGACCACCGAGCTCGGCGAGCGTCCACTCGATGACGTCGGCCTTGGCTCGTCTGGTGCCGTCGAGCTCCGCACCACCGACCACGGTGAAGCGGTCGCGCAGATCGATGCGCTCGAGGATCTGCTCGGCGTAGACCCACGGCTTCGACGTCGCCAGCCCGATGACGCGGCCGGTGCGCACCAGCTCGGTGAGCACCTCGACGATGCCGTCGTGGAGCGGCGCATCGTGCATCGCCCCGGCGCCGTACCGCTCCCGGTAGGCGTCGATGGCCTCATCGATCCGGTCGGGCGGGACGCCGGCGCCGGCCAACCCCTCCTGGAGGGGCGGGCCGATCATGGCGCGCAGCGTCGTCTCGTCGACCCGACCGACGCCGACCGTCTCGAGGGCGTGGGTGATCGACGCCGTGAAGCCCGGCGTCGGGTCGGTGATGGTGCCGTCGAGATCGAACAGCACGATGGGCCAGCTCACCACGCCAGCCTCGCCGCGGGGTGTGTCAGGGGCGGTCCCCGAACTCCGGACCCATGGTGCGGGTCCGCTTGAGCTCCCAGAACCCCTGGACGTTCATCATCGCCACGAGCGCGTCCCACATCGCGAGCGCGTCCTCGGTCGGCGGCACGCGGGTGATCACGGGCCCGAAGTAGGCCTGCTGGTCACCGTGGCGATCGGCGAAGCCGATGATCGGCGTCCCGACGTCGTCGCCGGTCAGCGCGAGGCCGGCATCCATCCTGGTGCGGATCTCGGTGTCCCACCGCTCGTCGTCGGCGGCCTTGGCGTAGGCACGGTCCAGACCCACGGCCTCGAGCGCGTCCGCCGGATCGAACCCGCGATCGCGGTCGTGGTGGATCCGACGTCCGTACTCCCAATAGAGCTTCCCGATCGGCTCGTCACCCTCACCCGCACGGACCGCTTCCATGACCCGGAGCAGGTCGTGGGTGAACTTCACCGGAGCGAAGTAGTCGGAGTCCTCCGCCGGCTCGTTCTTGAACAGCAGGCTGATCGGCTGCCACGTGATGTTGAGATCACGGGCTGGTTGCACCTCGTCGACGACCCAACGGGCCGTCACCCAGCACCACGGTCATATGGGGTCGACCCAGAACTCGATGTCCATGTGGTCGAGTCTGGCGCATCCGCGGAGGGGTCCGTGACCTACCCCGCTCGGGTGCGCCGGTCGGCGATGACGTCGTCGTCGATCGGGCCGAACGCGAACACCAGCCCGACGACCCCGAACAGGGCCGCCCCGAGGACCATCGTGGTCGAGGTGGAGGTCGCGGCGAACGCCCACGCCGCCGTGACCGGGCCGACCGCCTGGCCGAGTCGGACCGACGACACCCAGACGGCGACGACGGCGGCCCGTTGCTCGGGTGGCGGAGCGGAGGCGGTCACGTCCTGCAGCGTGGGGATCGCCGCGCCCTCGCCCGCACCGTAGGCGATCGCCGCCACGATCACGACGATGAGGGTCGAGGCGAGACCGATGCCCAGCGCGGCGACCGAGACCAGCCCGGCCGAGCAGACCAGCACGAGCCGGATGGATGCCCGCTGCCGGATCCGGCCGGCGTTGAAGGACACGAGGGTCGCGCCGATCGCCGGGACCGAGACGATCAGCCCCCGCGCCGCAGGGCCGAGGCCGAACTCCTCCTCCAGGTGCACCGGCAACGTCGTGAGGAACAGGCCGAAGATGACGACGAACAGCAGGAAGCCGGTGACGAGCACGGCGAGCAGCGCAGGGGTGCGGAGCACGGCGCTCGCCCCTCGCACCTGGTCGCCGAGCGAGCGGCGAGTCGTCGGTCGGACGTCGGGCAGGCAGCGGAGTCCGATCGCGGCGACGAGCAGCGACACCGCCGCGACCGCGAGCGACCAGCGCCAGCTGCTCACTTCGGCGATCGTGCCGGCGAGCAGCGGAAGCGTCGCGAGCCCGACGGTCAGCACGGCGCTGTTGCGTCCGATCAGCCTGGTCCGGTCCGCGCCATCCCAGTGATCGCCGATCAGGACCACGGCGAGGTTGATCAGCCCGGCACCGCCGACGCCCTGGAAGAAGCGAGCGGCCAGCAGGGTCTCGAACGTCGGTGCGAGCGCAGCGACGATCGCGAACACGCCGAAGAGGACGAGGCAGGGCAACAGCACGCGCCGGCGGCCGAGCCGGTCGGCGAGCACCCCGATGACCGGCGCCATGACGACCCCGGGCAGCGGGCTCACCGCGACGAGCAGTCCCGCCCGCGAGTCGGGCTGATCGAGATCGGCGAGCACGTCCGGGATGTTCGGCGTGATCATCGAGTTGGCCATCACGCCGGTCACCGTGATCGAGAAGATGAACCACAGCGGCGGACGGACCTCGGGCACGGCCGCCGAGCGTACGGCCGTCCGGTGGGCCCGCCGTCCGGTCGGTCCCGACCGGGCCGAGCCCGTCCTGCGCCGTACGGTGGCTCCCGATGCGTGTGGCCTGGGCGATCGTCGTGCTCGGCGCCGTCGGCGTCGTCGCGCTGCTCGTCCTGCCCGGGCCCACCTCGTCCCCGTCGACCGAGCTGGGAATCGGAGGCGTGGGCGAGGCCCCCGATCCGACCGCTCCGGTGCTGTTGCCGTCCCGTCGCGCCGGCGACCTCGCCGGGCGGGCGCTGGCCGCGGTGACCCCGACGACCGTGTCGCCCGACCCGACGACCACCACCGCCGACGCGCCGGCGCCGTCCAGGCCGGTGCTCGTCCCGGAGCCGCCGTCGGCCCCGCCCCTGTCCGACCCCGAGCTCGTCGAGCTGCTCTACCGGGGCCAGCTCGGTCGCCTCGATCCAGACGAGGAGGTCGTGCCTCCGGTCGCCGATCCGCCTCCCGCGCTCGCCGATGACGTCGCACCGCTCACCGGCATCGCGTCCGACCCTGCGGTCCCCGAACGGCCGGCGCTGGTGGTGAAGATCGACAACTCGGTGGCCGCACGGCCCCAGGCCGGGCTGATCGAGGCCGACGTGGTCTACGAGGAGCTGGTCGAGGGCGGCACGACGCGGTTCGCCGCGGTCTTCCACTCGACCGCGGCACCGGTCGGACCGGTCCGCTCATTCCGCTCGACCGACATCGGGATCCTCGGCTCGCTGGGCGAGCCGATGCTGTCGTGGTCCGGGGCGAACCGGGTGTTCGCTGCGCTGCTGCGCGAGCAGCCCGTGATCGACCGGGGTACGTCCCAGGCGCCGTACTGGCGGGACCGGACACGTCGGGCGCCGCACGACCTGATGACCGACGTCGACTCGTTGCGCGGCGAGCTCGGCGGCGTCGCTCCGGCGCCGCTGTTCGCCTACCGCGCGCCTGGAACCACCGCGGTCGGCGCGGTGGTCGAGGCGTTCGACGTCGTGGCGGGATCCTCCACGGTCACCTGGCGGTGGAACGGCGCGCAGTGGGAGCGATGGCTCGGCGGGACGCCGCATCCGACGACGGTCGGTCCGGTGATCACGACCGACAACGTCATCGTGCAGCGCGTGCCGTACCTGCCGTCCGGGCTGGTCGACGGCGCGGGGTCCGTCGTCCCGGAGGCGGCGATGGTGGGCACCGGGACGGCGACGATCCTCACCGGCGGCGTGGCGATCGAGGCGACGTGGACGCGCCCGACGCTGCGGTCGGTCACGACGTTCACCGACGCGGGTGGCGAGCACATCGAGCTGACGCCGGGGCGGACCTGGGTCCACCTCGCCGTGGCCGGCTGACTCAGTCGGGGACGGCGGCGGCGAGGGCGCGGACGGCGTCGACGAAGCAGTCCATCGGTGGCGTCACGAGCCCAGCGCCGACCTGACCGGTGCCGGCGACCTTGCCGGCCATGCCGGTGTTGACCGCCGGCGGACGGCTGGCCCGCACCACGGCGGTGGCGTCGATGCCGGTCGGCGTGCCGCGGAAGTCGAGCGCCGGGATCTGCAGGTGCGGGTGTTCGGTGAGCGTGACGTCGTACATCGAGTGCGTCGTCTCGAACGCAGCGTCGACGGTGCCGCCGACGAAGCGGACGATCGCCGGAGCGCACGCCATCGCCATGCCACCGATGCCGTAGGTCTCGGTGATCGTGGAGTCGCCGATGTCGGGGTTCACGTCGTCGTCGGTGTAGCCCGGGAAGGTCAGGCCCTTCGGGGTCTCCGCCGGCGCGGTGAACCACTCGTCACCGGTGCCGGACACCTGCACGCCGAAGTCGGTGCCGTTGCGGGCCATCGCGACGACCATCGTCGAGCCGGGGAGGTCGCGTGCGGCATCGGCCGCAGCCTTCGCACACGGCATCACGAGGTTGAGCACGAAGTGGTCGTTGCCGTTGACGAACCGGCACACGTCGGCGATGTCGGACGCGGACGCGTCGACCTCGATCAGCTCTCCGACGACCTCACGGATGAACAGCGACGTGCCGGCCCGATTGCGGTTGTGGCCCTCGTCTCCCATCTGGAGGCCCTGCGCGATCATCGCCCGCACGTCGTACGGGCCGATCCGGTCGAACGTCATCGCCAGGAGCGGACCGAGGACGTCGCGCATCCACCGCAGCCTCGTGATGACCTCGTCGCTGAACGCGCCGTAGCGGAGGACCTTGCCGAGGCCCTCGTTCAGCGAGCACCACGCGGTCGTCCCGTTGACCTCGTCGTGGAGCTCGAACACCGGCATGGAGGGGGTGACGACGCCGGCCATCGGGCCGACGGCACCCCGGGAGTGGCACGGCGCCAGCTCGACCCCGCCACCGGCGGCGAGGCCCTCCGCTGCCTCGGCGGTGTCGGCGAGGTCCTCGAACAGCAGGCCGCCGATGAGGGCGCCACGCATCGGTCCCGACGCCCGTTCCCAGTCGATGGGGGGACCGGCATGCAGGAACTGCGGTCCGTCGATGCCGAGCACGTCCCCTGCCCGACGGACGCCGACCACGTGCGGCCGCGCCTCGGTCAGGCGCCGGACCGCCTCGGCGTTGGCCGCCCCGACCCGTGGATCGGCGGCGATGCGGGCGAGGTCGTCCTCGGTGCCACCGGCAGGCGGTCGCCACTCGACCGGCACCGTCGTGGCTCCCTGCGCCGTGAGCGCGTCGTCGAAGAGTCGGGCGCCGACGGTGACGACGGCCGGGTCATGGAGCCACGAGGTGGACTCGCTCATGACGACACCCCCAGGGCGAGCGAGGTGGCGTGTCGTGCCGCCTCGGCGTTGGACACGAAGACGTCGGCCCCGGCTCCGGCGAGCGCTTCGGCCTGACCGACCAGGCCCTGCGGGTCGTCGGGCGTGCCGATGATCGACACCACGACGGCGGGAGCCGCATCGCGTTGGCGGGCCTCGGCGATGGCCGGGACCAGCTCGGATGCCGGATCGGGATGGGCGCCGTGGCCGAGCACGACGTCGAGGAGGATCACCGAGCCGTCGGAGGCGACCGCGTCGGCCTCGAGCCGTCGCAGCCGCAGCAACTGGTCGATCATGGGGTGCGGCCGCCCCTGGGTCATCTCGTCGGCGCCGAGGTCGAGGAGGACGTGGCCGGGTGTCGCCGGGTCGAGGTCGGGCGAACGGAGGTTGGTCGACAGCGTCCCGATGTCGGGCTCGGCGATCGTCAGCGCCTCGCGGCAGAGCGTGCCGCCGGCGAAGAGCCCGCGCAGCGGCCCGGGACCGGAGGTGTGCTGGTGCGAGACCCAGCTCGGCCACCTCGGCACGGTGACGCCGAGTCGTTCGAGGAGCCGGTCGGTGCCCGCCGTGAGGTCGTCGCCGGGACGGTCGGCGGCGATGTGGAGCACGGGAGTGTCGAGCCGATCGACGGCATCGGCGATCCGGGCGTTGACCGCATCGGTGGCGGACTTCACCACGAGGCCGATCAGCTCGGTCGCCGGATCGTCGTCGAGCATGCGGAGCGCCCGGATGGTGGAGGCGCCGCCGATCTCGTCGGACAGGTCGCGTCCGCCGACGCCGAGGACGTGGTTCACGCCGACGTCGGCGTGGGCGAGCAGCGCGCATGCCTGCTGGGCGCCGGTCCCGGACGCCGCCACGAGCGACACGGGGCCCGGGCGGACGACGTTGGCGAAGCCGAGGCCGAGTCCACCGAGCACGACGGTCCCGCAGTCCGGCCCCATGAGGAGCAGGTCCCGCTCGGCCGCCTCGGCCTTGAGTTGCTGCTCCTGGTCGATGGGAACGTTGTCGGAGAACACCACGACGTGGAGTCCGGACCGCAACGCGTCGACGGCTTCGACGAACGCAGAGGCACCCGGAGTCGAGACCAGCGCGACCTGCGCCGTGGCCCGCCGGGTCGCTGCAGCGGTCGTCGGAGGCGGTGCCTCCTCGGCCGTCGAGCCCGACGACGAGCTTCGCTCGGCGAGCCGGGCCGTCGCTGCGGCAAGCGCGTGGTCCGCGGTGTCGTCGTCGACGGCCCGGACGGCGATCACCAGGTCGTTGGGGGTCGCGCCGTCGGGGACGGCGAAGCCGAGGTCGCCGAGCAACCCGACGTTGAGCTCGGTCGCCATCGCGACGAGCGCGGCATCGACGCCCTCGCGGCGGCCGATCTCGCCACCCACCGCCATGAGGGTGACGGAGTCGTGGTAGCTCCCGGACTCGACAGCGATGCGCTCGATCACCGGGACATGCTCGCGCAGGGTCAGTCGGTCGAGGACCCCTCGGCTCGCCGCTCATCGAGCCTGAACTGGTTCTTGCCTTCGCGCTTGGCGACGTAGAGCGCCTGGTCGGCGAGCTCGAGCAGCGCAGCTCCGTCCGTCGAGGTGCCGTCGATGAGGACCGCGCCGATCGAACCGGTCACGTCGGCGACGCCCTCCGGCAGGTGCTCGGCGGCCGCCGCCTCGATCCGCTTGATCAGTGACATCGCCAACCCGGCCGCCGAGTCGGCTCCGCCCACCGGCATCAGCACGGCGAACTCGTCGCCACCGAGGCGAGCGAGCACGTCCGACGCCCGGAGCTTGTCCGACAGCTCCCGCGCGAGGTGCACGAGCAGCTCGTCACCGGCGGCGTGTCCCAGCTGATCGTTGACCGCCTTGAAGTTGTCGAGGTCGATCATCGCCACCGCACCGCTGGGCCCGTACCGCTCGGCGTGAGCGAGGTGTCGATCGAGGGCGGCGAGGAAGCTGCGACGGTTGCTCAGACCGGTCAGCTCGTCGTGGTCGGCCTGGTAGCGGAGTCGCTCCGCCAGCTGTCGACGCTCGGTGATGTCGGCCGCCTCGATCACGCCGCGTGTGCCGGAGCCGAGGGTGTGGCGCAGGCTGCTCGCGGTGAGCAGGAGCCACCGCTCCCCGGCGTCGGTGTGGATGTGGTGCTCGATCTCGGTCGTCGCACCGCTGTCGGCCAGCACGCCGTTGACCGTCTCCACGTCGTCGGCCGTCAACAGGTCGGCGACGTGGACGCCGGTGCGCCGGTCGCCGAGATCGAAGGTGGTCGCGAAGGCGGCGTTCATCCGAGTGATCCGGCCGTCGGCATCGAGCTCGGCGACGCCCAGCGGTGACTGCTCGAAGACGGCGCGGTACCGCTCCTCCGCGTCGGCGACCGCATCCGCCGCCGCACGCTCCACGGTGATGTCGTCGATCGAGCCGATGTGGGCCTCGACCCGGCCCTCGGCGCCGACCACGGGCGAGGCGACGGCTCGGACCCAACGCACCTCGTCGTGGTGGACGAGGCGGAAGGTCAGTCGGCACGACTCCCGGGCCGCAGCGGCCGCCATCCAGGTCTCGTAGACGTCGGTCGCGTCGTCGGGGTGGAGGTTCTCGAACCAGCCCGATCCGATGCTCTCGTCCGCCTCCAGCCCCATGATCTGCTGCCACCGCACGTTGGTGTAGGTGGGGGCGCCGTCGGCGTCGGTGACGAAGATGCCGATCGGGGAGGCATCCGCCATCGTGCGGAATCGGGTCTCGCTCGCCTGGACCTGCGCGAGGGCGGCGTCCTCTGCGGTCGTGTCACGACAGATCGCCGTGAAGAGGCGCTGTCCCTGGTCGATCACCTCGGCGAGGTTGATCTCGAGTGGGAACTCGGTGCCGTCGATGCGCTTGCCGACGACCCGGTGGCGACCCAGGAGGTCGTCGATCTCGCCGTCCATGTAGGCGATGAGGCGCCGGGCCATGCTGACCGCGTCCGCGGGGCGGAGGAGGATGCGCACGTCCTGGCCGATGGCCTCGTCGGTGCGATACCCGAAGACCGAGGTGGCTCCGTCGGCGTAGGTCTCGATCGCGCCCTCGGAGTCGAACACGACGATGGCGTCGGGGGCGGCTCGGATGAGCGCGGCGAGTCGATCCTCGGAGGCGCGGAGCGCGAGCTCCGCACGATCGAGCTCGGTGATGTCGACGGCTTGGCTCAGGACCTGCACGAGCTGCCCGTCGTCGCGGATCGCCGTGAGGTGGTGGATCGCGACCGAGGAGCTCCCGTCGGGCCGGAGGAACCGACGCCGTCCGATCGAGCTGGTCGTCGCCGAGCCGAGGACCATCGCGAGCTGTGCCGACGCGCTCCGGTCGTCGTCCGGGTGGATCAACGCCTCCCACGCCCGACCGGCGAGCTCGTCGCCGGGCCGGCCGACCAGCGCGCCGGCGGCATCGTTGGCCGTCAGGACCCGACCGCCGGGGCTGAGCAACATCATGGCGATCGGCGCGTCGTCGAAGCCGGCGCGGAACCGGAGATCCGCCTGCTTCGCTGACATCTCCGCCTCGCGGCGAGCGGTGATGTCGCGGTGGTAGAGGATGTAGCCGTCGGGGCGACCGGTGTTGGCGTCACGACGGATCCGGCCCGTCGTCTCGATCCACTTGGGCTCGTTCCCGGTGACCACGGCCCGCCACGGCGTCGCGGGGATGCTGGTGTCGCCGCTCTCGATCAGTCCGCGGACCTGCGTGACCATCGCCGCGTCGTCGTCCGGGTGGGCCAACGGCAGGCCGAACTGCCCGAGCAGGTCGCGCGGCGCGACCCCGAGCAGCGTTCGGGCGGCAGCGCTGGCCCAGGTGCACTCCCCGTATCGGTCGTGGCGGGTGATGAGGTCGGCGGCGACCTCGGTGAGCTCACGCAGCGATCGCTCCTGCTCGGCCCGTTCGTCGAGCAGTTCCCGACTCCTGGTGATGTCGGTGAAGACCGAGACCACGAACGTCGCCTCGCCGTCGCCGGAGAGCCGGGGCTCGGCGTTGACCTCGAGCCATCGGAGCTCACCGGACGGACGGTGCACGCCCATGACGAAGCCCTGGACCGGACGGGCGGTGCGCAGCGCGACCATCGGGGGGTGCTGCTCACCGGGGAGGTCTCGGCCGTGCTCGTCGACGGCCCGCCATCGAGGGTCGGTCGAGGTGCGCCCCGTCATCTGGTCGACGGTCAGACCGAGGATCTCCTCGGCTGCCGCGTTGCAGGAGATGATCTCGCCCGACGCGAGCTGGGTGACCACGCCGACCGGGAGCGTCTCCAGGATCCGCTTCGTCATCGCGGCGTCGGGGATGAGCATCAGATCACGCCCTGTTGGTCGTGGGAGGTCCGACTCCCCATCGGCCGGTCGAGGCGGCTTTCCAGTCGGAGCGCGACGACCGCCGCACCGGCGAACAGCAGTGCCCAGCCCGCGAAGCGCATGCCGGAGGCGATGTCGTCGGCGCGATGGAGCGCGTTCCAGTGCTCGCCCAGGAGGAAGGCCCAGTCGTGCTCGCCGCCGATCAGCTGCAGTCGTTCGTACGGGGCGTCGGCGACGTACACCGCACCGTTGCGGAGGCTCGTCGCCGCCCAGGCGAGGCAGACCGTCGCCCCCATCGGGTCCCGTCGCCAGACGAACAGCGCGGCCGCCGCGCCCAGCGGCACGGCCACCTGCATCACGGTGCCGGCGATGGCGATCATCCACTCGGGGGGCCGCGTGATGTAGCCGATCAGGTGACCGAGCTCGTGGAAGCCGAGGTCGGCGTAGACGAGCAGCGGGACGTCGCTGTCGGTCGCCAACGACCACACGCCGACGACCAGGGCGACCACCGCGCCGATCGTGGCTGCGCGCTCGTTCATCGGCCCCCATCGGCGCCCGGCCGAGGGAGATGAGTCAGCGACCGTCCAGGGCGTCGGCGATGCCCTCGGCGAGCCAACGTCCGCTCGTTCCACCGACCTCGAGCAGGGCCTCCAGCTCCAGGGCGACGGACGTCCGCCGCTCGACGGCCCGGAGCAGCTCGTTGACGGGGCGGCTCGCCTCGCCGAGCGCCGCGCGTCGGAGCAGCTCGGCGGAGAGCGGGGTGGTGCGATCGAGGCGGAGCTCGGCGGCGAGTTCGGCGGCGGCCTCGGCGTCGCCCAGCGCGTGGAGGGCGACCAGGCGCCCGGCGAGGAGGTCGTCGCCCGCCGGTGTCGACCCCGAGCCGAGACCCACGAGCGCGTCCGGGTCTCCGCCGCGAGCCGCGACGACGGCGTCGTCCTCCGGCGGGTCCAGCCGACCGAGCGCGGCGCGGAGCTCGGCGACGCGCTCGGGTCGAGGAGCGATCCGTGGGACCGCCGGGTCCCACCACCGACCCGGCGTCCACGTGGCGAGGTCGACCGTGGCGCCGGCCGGTGGGAGCTCGTCGACCACGACGGCGATGGGCAGTCCGACTCCCGCCGACGTCTCGGCGGCGACGATCCGGCCGCCGACGGTGAGATAGGCGGCTGCGTGGCGCGACGCCAGCACCTCAGCGGTCGTTCCGGCCCGTCCCAGCAGGTCGACGAGCGAGGCCGACGCAGCGAGGGCGCGTGTCATGGGTGCACGCGGGTACCGGACCGGCCGGCGACGACCTCGGCGAGCTGCTCCAAGGCGCCGATCGCGGCCGTCCGTCCGGTCCGGTCGACGAAGCGCACGACGGCCTCGACCTTCGGCCGCATCGAACCGTCGGCGAACTCACCGTCCGCGAGGAGACGGCCGAGCTCATCGGCGGAGACGTCGTGGAGCGGACGCTGGTCCGGGGTCCCGAAGGCGACCGCCACCGCCTCGACGTCGGTGAGGATGACCAGTCGGTCGGCATCGACGGTACGAGCGAGGAGGTCGGCGCAGCGGTCCTTGTCGATGACGGCCTCGACGCCGCGGAGCCCCTCCGGCGTCTCGATCATCGGGATGCCGCCACCACCGGCGGCCACCACCAGCGCACCGCCCCGCATCAGCACCTCGAGCGCACGCCGGTCGAGCAGCTCCTGTGGCTCGGGGGAGGGCACGAGCCGACGGGTGCCGTCGGGCTGCCACTTGCCGATCGGCTTGGTCGGATGGTGGAAGGCCGGGTCGTCGGCATCGACGAGCACGCGACTGACGATCGGCACGACGGGCCGATCGACGCGACGAGCGGCGAGGGCGGCCTCCAGGGCCGTGGTCATCGTGAAGCCGATCGTGGCCTGGGTCTGGGCGACGCACCAGTCGAGCGGCATCGCGGGGACGATGTCGGCGGCGAGCTCGTTCTTGACCAGCAGGTTGCCGACCTGGGGACCGTTGCCGTGGGTCAGGACGAGGTCGTGCCCATCGGCCACGAGGTCGGCGAGCGGTCCGGCCGCCGCGCTGATCGTCGCCGTCTGCTCGGGCGCGCTCCCGCCCGTACCCGCGGGCGCGATCGCGTTGCCGCCGAGCGCGACGACCAGGCGCATGACGAGGCGTCAGTCCATCCGCACGATGGCAGCCACCGGACCGCCACCGGAGGGGCCCTGGTGGAGCGCGGCCACCGAGACGAACACCGCCGGATCGCCCGTCACCGAGGCGGCCACGCCGCCCACCGCGGACTTGATCTGGCGGTGGTGGTGGACGTCGGAGTCGTTGAGCGACACCTGGCGCCGGCCCCGCACGGAAGCGGTGGGGTCGGCCTCGCACTTCAGGAACACGTTCACGAGCCGGTCGCCGAGATCGTCCGGATGGGGACGGTCGGGAAGCTCCAGACCGGCGCTGCGGATCGCTTCCCAGATGCCCTCCGCGTCGAGGGCGTCATCCATCTTGGAGTGGCCGATGCGGAACGGCCCGCCGGCACCGGGCGCGTTGCCGACCACCACGATCTGCGCTCGGTCGAGCTCCACACCCGACGAGCACGAGGCCACCGACGAGTAGAGCGAGAGGTCGTGGCCGATCTGCTCGGCGATCGGCATCTCGATCTCGCCGAGGGCGACGGCGATGCCCAGGGCGGTCGTGCCGTTGGAGAGGTTCATCGAGTCGAGGGGTTCCTCGGTGGCGACGGTCTCGCCGCGGGTGTGGGCGTCGTTGATCGTCTCGATGGTCAGCAGTGGTGTCTTGGTCTGGACGTAGTGCACGTCGGCTGGATCGGAGATGCCGGCGGCCGCCATGGCCCGGCGCACACCCTCGGCACAGGTCTCGACCATCTTCGGACGACCGATGTCCTCCGGGGCGATCACGTCGCTCATCGCGATGCCGATCGTCAGCCGGGACTCGTCAGCCGGCCCGGCCGGACCGTCGACCTGAGCGAAGACGGTGGCGTGCGGGCAGATGACGCCGTCGGTGCCGCCCGACCACGCCATCGGGATCTGCTTGATCTCGTCGACGCTGCGCGTGCCCTGCTCCTGGAGCACGCCGCGGAACGCGTCGTCGGCGAGGATGCGGGTGTAGTCGTTGACCCCGCCGTTGCCCTCGGTCTTGCCGATGACGGCGACGACCTCGTCGGCCGTGAACACCCCGTCGTCGATGAGGCGGCTCAGGCCGCTGGCGTCGGTGACCGACTCGATGACGACCTTGTGGGCCAGGACCGGCATGGTGGCTCCGTTCTCCTCCGGTGGAGCGGACGATGCTACGGCGTGTCGACCCGCTTCCGAGCCGTGACCGGCGGGCGCGGTGCAGGGGTCATCCAGCGTTCACGATCCGGGTAGGGGCACCCAGGGCTCGTGGTCGCCGGGCACGAGCGGGAACCGCTGGTCGGTCCACGAGGCCTTGGCCTCCTCGATCCGCTCGGGCTCGGAGTGCACGAAGTTCCACCAGATGTGGCGGGCGCCGACCGGGTCACCGCCGAGGAGCATCGCCGTGCCGGTGCCCCGCAGCTCCGGCGTCGCCGCCGGGTCGAGCACGGCGAGGTGGCCGACCGGGAGCTCCCGATCGGCGAGCGTCAGTCCATCGGACAGCGCGAGCACGGCGCGCTCGGGGTGGTCGCCCGGCAGCGAGAGGGCGCCGTCGTCGAGTCGAAGCTCGGCGAGCACGAGCGGCGAGGAACCGGTGATCGGCGCGGCGGCGCCGAAGCCCGATCCGACGGCCAGGCGGACCTGGGCCCCGGCGAGGTGGTCGACCGGGACCGCGTCGGCAGGGCAGTGCTCGAAGCCGGCCGGGACGTCCTCGCCCCCGTCCGGCAGCGCGACCCACGTCTGCACACCGAAGTGGGGGACGGTCGAGGCGACGTCGTCGGGATGGCTGCGTTCGGTGTGCGTCACCCCGGAGCCGGCCGTCATCCAGTTGACCGCACCGGCCTCGATGTCTTGCACCGCGCCGGTCGAGTCGCGGTGCACCGCCCTGCCGGCGAGCAGGTAGGTGAGCGTCGACAGCCCGATGTGGGGATGGGCGTCGACGTTCATGCCCTGCCCCGGCGCCAGGTCCTCCGGTCCGAAGAGATCACAGAAGACGAACGGCCCGACCATTCGGCGGAGTCGGAAGGGGAGCAGTCGTCGCACCGACCCGTTGCCGACGGGGCGGGTGCGGGGCTCGATCGTCAGCTCGATGGCATCGCTCAAGGAGGTCAGTGTCCCACGGTGGGACGGCCGCCCTGGTTGGGCCGGGGTTGGAGTTGGCCCGTGCCCGGGTTGTGGCCGATCGGGGGAGGCTGGGCCCCGGTCCAGGGTGGACCAGCCCCAGGGAGGAAGCGCGATGACGACCACGATGCTCAGGTGCGGACGATGACCCCTCCCGGACGCCAGCGCCGCCGCATCGACCTCCGCGACCCGCTCGTCGACCTTCGGGACGTCGTCGTGCGGCCCGAGGAGCTGCCCGAGCTCGACGAGGTCGGCATCGAGCTGGCCGAGCACCTCGCCGAGATCATCGACGACCCCCAGGTCGACCTCCTCCTGGAGCGCGTCCGCAACCGGCACGGGTGACGCACCGCGCCACCTAGGGTCTCGGCATGGCCGATCACCCCGATCTCGGCGGCGTGGTCGAGCACCGGACGCTCGCCGTCAACGGCATCGAGCTCCACGTCGCGCTGGCCGGCCCCGAGGACGGCGAGCTCGTGCTCCTCCAGCACGGTTGGCCCGAGTGCTGGTACTCGTGGCGCCACCAGATCACGGCACTGGCCGAGGCCGGCTACCGCGTCGCCGCGCCCGATGGTCGTGGCTACAACACGTCGTCGTGCCCCGAGGAGACCGAGCGGTACACCGTGCTCGACGTCGTTGGTGACCTCGTCGGCGTCGTCGGAGCGCTCGGCCGGGAGCAGGCCACGCTCGTCGGTCACGACTGGGGCTCGTTGGTGACCTGGCCGGCCGCGCTGTTGCGCCCCGACATGTTCCACGCCGTCTGCGGGATGTCGGTCCCGTACTCGCCCGGCTTCCGGATCGCCGGCATGCCGGGGCCGCCCATGGAGGCGCTGGCCATGGTCTACGCCGGCCAGTTCCACTACATGCTGTTCTTCCAGCAACCCGACGCGCACGAGGACCTCGACGCCAACGCCGAGTCGATCCTCCGCACCCTCTACACCGACCCGGGCGTCGCCACCGGCATGGCCGGCGGCACCGCGACGACCTTCAGCGAGTCGCTCAGCGAGCCGCCGGCGACGACCCCGGCATGGCTCTCCGAGGAGGACCTGGCTGTCTACCTCGACGTGTTCCGGACCTCCGGCTTCCGCGGCGGGCTCAACTGGTACCGCAACTTCGACCGGTCGAACCGCCTCCTCTCGGCGTGGGCCGACCTGCCGATCACCGTGCCGAGCAGCTTCATCGCCGGCGCGCTCGACAGCGTCGTCGCGATCACCGCGGTCGACATCGAGGCGCACCCCGAGCGATGCACCGACTTCCACGGCAACCACCTGATCCCGGGCGCCGGTCACTGGGTCCAGCAGGAGGCCCCGGAGGAGACGAACCGCCTGCTCCTGGAGTTCCTCGACCGCTGACGTCGGTCCTGGCGGACCGGTGACGGAGATCACCACCGTCGCCGGGAGGGATCTCCGAGCCCCGGCCCCACACTCGCGGTGTGCACGTTCCCCATCGCATCGTCGACGCGGCGCGCCCGACCGTCCCGGCCGGGCTCCTCGTCGCGCTCGCGATCGGCACGGCCACGTTCGTCGCCACCCCCTTCCTGATCCCCGGGGTCGCGGAGGAACTGGACGTCGACGTCGGGGTCGCCGGACTGATCGCCACCGCCCAGTTGGCCGGCTTCGTCATCGGGAGCTGGCTGCTTCCCCGGCTGCTCCCGGCTGCCCAGCACACCGCGATCGGAGCGATCGTCCTCGTGGCGATGGCCAACGGCATCGCGTCGCTGCTGCCCGCCTGGGAGCTGCTGCTCGGCCTCCGCGTGCTCTCCGGCGTCGGACTCGGCGTGATCGCCTGGCTCGCCTGGCGCGAGGCGTTCGGCGACCGGCGCCGGACCAACGAGCTCAACATCGCCACCCCGCTCGTCGCGATCGTCACGACGCCGCTGGTCGCCTGGGTGACCAGCACGGTCGGGGCGGGGGCGACCTTCGCACTCATCGCCACGGCCTCGCTGATCCCGCTCGCCCTCCCGCTCGAGCCGTCGACGGCCGCGATCGAGCGGCCGTCCGGTCCGGCCCCGAGGGTCCGGGCCGCCGTGCTCCTGCTCGTCGCGCTCGCGCTCTTCACGACCGGCGGTTCGTCCGTGTTCGTGTTCGTGGCGGTCATCGGCGCCGAGCGGCTCGGGCTGAGCGCGCTGACCATCTCCGCCGCCATGACGGCGAACTCGGCGGCCGGCCTCGTCGCCAGCCGACTGCGCCGACCTGCCTGGACCGCCCCGGCTGCGGTCTTCGGCATCGCCGTGCTGGCCGTCACCATCGCACGAACCGAGTCGTCGGTCGTCTTCCTCGTCGCCGTCGCCGTCTGGGGCCTGTTCTTCTTCGTGGCCATGCCGGCGACCTTCGACATCCTCGCCGGGCGCTCCGCCTATCCCGAGCAGCGGGCGGGCGACGCGCAGGCCGTGATGGCCGTCGGTCGCGTCGTCGGCCCGGCGCTCGGCGGTGCGCTCGTGTCGGCCGGGTCGATCGCATCGCTCGGCTGGGTCGCCGCCGCGTTGCTCGCCGTGAGCGCCACGATCGTCGGTGTCATCGCGGCCGTGGTCCCGGTGCGCGGCGAGCGACCGGCTGAACGCCCGTCCGCCGCCCAGCGCTGAGCGTCCGGGCGCCGCCGGTCAGCCGCCCAGCGCCGAGAAGCGTTGCCGGTAGATCGTCGGGGTGACCCCGATCGAGGCGTGGAGCCGTTCGCGGAGCGTCACCGTCGATCCGAACCCGACGAGGCCGGCGATCTCCTCGACCGACGCCGACGTCGTCTCGAGCAGTCGGCGGGCGGCGAGCACCCGCTGCTCGACCAGCCACCGCTTCGGCGTCGTGCCGGTCGCCTCGCCGAAGCGGCGTGCGAAGGTCCGCGGCGACTGCCCGGCTCGTTCGGCGAGCATCGGAACCGAGAGCGGTTCGGCGAGGTGCTCGACGGCCCAGTCACACACCTCGGCGATCACGGCATCGGCGTCGACCGGTGCGATCGGCTCGGGCACGTACTGCCGCTGTCCGCCGTCGCGGTGCGGTGGGACGACCAGCCGCCTGGCCACCTGGTTGGCGATCGCCGCGCCGTGGTCGCGACGGATCAGGTGCAGACCGGCGTCGATCCCGGCAGCGCTCCCCGCCGAGGTGACGAGCTCGCCCTCGTCGACGTAGAGCACGTTCGACTCGATGCGGACCTCCGGATGCTCGCGGCGGAGTCGGTCGAGGTGGCGCCAGTGGGTCGTCGCCCGACGTCCGTCGAGCAGGCCCGTGGCCGCGAGGAGGAAGACCCCCGAGCAGATCGTCATGATCCGGGCACCGTCGGCGTGTGAGGCGGCCACCGCCTCGACGACGGGCGGGGACGGGTCACCGGTCCAACCGGGGATCACGATCGTCCCGGATCGGCGCAGGCGGTCGAGCTCGGCGTCGGCAGTGACGGTCAGACCACCGGTGGCCCGCATCGGGCCGCTCGACTCGGCGACCACCGCCGCTCGATACCAGCCGTCGCCGAGCTCGGGCCGGGGGAGCGCGAACAGCTCGACGGCGATGCCGAACTCGAAGGTGCAGAGTCCGTCGTAGGCGACGATCGCGACGTCGAGCGGATCGGTGGGCACTGGCAGATTCTCGTCGATCATGGGCATCTCTGCCACTGGTCGGTCGGTCGGACAGCGGAGAACCTGGCGTCATGACCACGCTGACCACCACCGATGCCGTCGTCCACTTCTCCCGCCTGCTGGAGCTCGAGACCGACTGCTGGGACACCCACGAGGCGATGACGACCGGTGATCCCGGCTTCGTCCTGCTCGACGTGCGCTCGGCCGAGGCCTTCGCGCGCGGCCACGTCGACGGCGCCGTCAACCTCCCGCACGGCGAGATCGACGAGGTGGCCCTCGCCGCCTGGCCGGCCGACACGCGCTACGTCGTCTACTGCAACGGACCGCACTGCAACGGCGCGGATCGAGCGGCGCTCCGCCTCGCCCGCCTCGGGCGTCCGGTCCAGAAGATGATCGGCGGCGTGACCGGCTGGCTCGACGAGGGCTTCGAGCTGAGTTCATGACCCGGGCGGGGCCCCGGAGCCCCGAGCTCGTGGGGCTCCGGGACCACGCCGGGGGGAGAGCTCAGCTCGCGGTGACGGTCTCGGTGTCGCGGCCGGAGCGGAGCAGGGTGCCGGGGCGGGCCTCGGTCATCTCCCGACCGCGCACGATCTGCGTGCCGTTGACGTAGACCCGCTCGATGCCCTCGGCCTCGCCGTAGAGCCGGCCGGCACCGCCGGGCAGGTCATCACGGGTGTGGACCGGCCCCGGGCCGATCGTCGCCGGATCGAACACGACGATGTCGGCGGCCCAACCCGGAGCGAGACGACCCCGCCCGGTGATGCCGTACAGGCGGGCCTGGTCGTCGGTCAGCATCCGGACGGCCTCGTCGACCGAGAGCAGCGGGCGCTTGCGGACCGTCTCGGCGAGCAGGGTCGTCGAGTAGTTGAACGTGGCCAGCAGGTCGAGGTGGGCGCCTGCGTCGGAGGCACCGACGATGGCCCTCGGGTCGCGCCACACCTCCACCCGGCGAGCCCAGTCGTCGTCGCTGTCGCCGCGTGCCGGCGGGCTGAAGCCGGTCCGCAGCTCGTCGAGCACGGCGATCTGGCAGAGGGCGTCCCACGGGGACAGGCCCATCTCGGTCGCCGCGTCGCCGACCGTGCCGCCCTCGAAGCGCCTCGTCTCGTCGGTGAAGCACTCGACGAGGGTCATGCCCTCCCAGCGGGCGACCCCGCGGAGCGGTCCCGTCTCGGACTGCGCGAGCTCGTTCAGCTCGGCCCGCCGCTCCGGGTCGGCGAGCAGCCGCAGCTTCTCGTCGTCGGGCAGCGCCATCGGCTTGGCCCAGCCGGGGAGCGCGTCGAGCACGAACCCGGTCTGGAAGCAGAGGCGGGGGCGGATGACGTCGGGGATCGTCAGCGCGATCACCTTGCCGCCCCGCTCGGCGGCGTAGTCGCCTGCGGCGAGGCGGTTGTCCACCATCGCTCCGTTGCGAGCGGTGACCTGGAGGACGTTCCAGTTGAGCGGACGATCGGCGGCGACCGACATCCGGGTCATGACGTCGTAGTGCTCCTCTTCGAAGTCACCTGAGGTCGGGAGGAACTCGAGGGTCGTGCCCGCGAACTCCTTGACCACCTCGCAGAACGCGACGAGCTCGTCGGCGTCGGCGTGGCGGGACGGCACCGGATCGCCGGCGGCGTCGTTGTGGGTCGGTGACCAGGTCGACGAGAAGCCCATGCCACCGGCGGCGAGGCCCTCCCGGAGCAGGCCGAGCATGCGCTCGCGCTCGTCCGCGGTCGGCGCCCGGCCCGAGGTGGCGTCCTCCCCCATCACGACACGCCGGATCGCCGAGTGGCCCACGAGGAAGCCGGCGTTGACCGACAGCCGCCCGTCCAGCCGGTCGAGGTACTCGGCGAACGAGGTCCAGTCCCAGGGCACGCCCTGGTCGAGCGACTCGAGCGGCATGCCCTCGACCCGGGCGAGCATCGTCTTCAGGTACTCGCCGGCATCGGGCACCAGCGGGGCGATGGTGAACCCGCAGTTGCCGCCGACCACGGTCGTCACGCCGTGCAGCGGGGACGGCGAGAGCGTCGTGTCCCAGAAGGCCTGCGCGTCGTAGTGCGTGTGGATGTCGACGAAGCCCGGTGCGACGACGAGTCCGTCGACGTCGACGACCTCGGCCGCGTCCTCGTCGACCTTGCCGACGGCAGCGATCTTGCCGTCGCGGATGCCGACGTCGCCGACGGCTCCCTCGGCTCCGGTCCCGTCGGCGACGTGGCCGCCACGAAGGATCAGATCGAGCATGGGCCCTCCCCTCGATTCCCCACGGGCATCGTAGGTGTGGCGCACGTGCGGACCACAGCTCGGGCCAGGTGAGCAGCGAGCCCGACACGCCGCAGCCGCTACGGCGGCGAGGACCCGTGGCGGAGGGCGGGGCTCCGGGCTCCCCGCCCGGGTGACAACTCAGCTCACGACGATGTTGGCGACCATCGACGGGTGGATGGCACAGAAGATCTCGATCGTGCCGGTCGCGTCGACGGTCAGCTCGTAGGCGTCGCCACGGGCCATCGAGCCGCTGGCGAAGGAGCCGTCGGTGGCGTCGACCGTGTGGGCTGCTCCGTCCTGGTTGACGAACGTGATCGTCTCGCCGACGGTGGCCTCGATCGTTCCGTTGCCGAAGGCGAAGCCCTCGATGTCGACGACCTGCGCGCCGGCGGCCACCTCGACGGGCTCGGCGTCGTCGCCGATGAGCGCCCCGCCGGCGATGACCACGGCGGCCACGACGCCGGCGCCGGCGAGCTCCCGGACGAGCTGCGCAGGCTCGGTGCGCTCCTGATCGTGCGTCTGGGCGGCGAGGGCGAGCGCCCCGAGGAGCGCGATCGCCTCGGCCAGCAGGATCAGCGGGGTCTCGGGGCTGGGGTCGAGCCCGGACTCCTCGAAGCCGAGCAGGCCGACCGTGCGGCTCAGGGCGAAGGCGACGAGCGAGCCACCGGCGACGACGGCCGCGGCGATCGCGCTGCGTCGGGTGCGGTCGACCAGCAGGGCGACGGCGACGAGGGTCGTCACGATGGCCTGGGCCGGGAAGCCCGCGCTGACGGCGATCTCGTCGATCCCGTCGTAGCCCTCACCGAAGTAGAGGACGAGGTGCAGCAGCCCGCCGATGGCGAGAGCCGCGGCGGTGATCGGGCGCAGGAGGTGCTTCATGTCCGCCTCTACGGTCGGGTGCGGGTTCTGGTTCGCGCGTCAGGGGGCGAGGTCGGCTGCCATCGCGTCGACGTCGGGGCGGACGATCTTGCCCATGGCGTTGCGGGGGAGCTCGTCGACGACGTGGACGAGGCGTGGCCGCTTGTAGTTCACCAGGCGGTCGGCGCAGTGGTCGGCGAGGTCGTCGTCGTCGAGTTCGGCGCCGGTCTCGAGGACGAGCAGCGCCGTGACCACCTCGCCCCACTCGTCGTCGGGCGTGCCGGCCACGGCGGCCTCGGCGACCGCCGGATGATCGACGAGGACGTCCTCGACCTCCCGGGGGAACACGTTGAAGCCACCCGAGATGATCAGCTCCTTCGAGCGGCCCACGATGCGCCAGTAGCCGTCGGGATCCTGGGCGCCGACGTCACCGGTCTTGAACCAGCCGTCGTCGGTGAACGCCTCGGCGGTCGCGTCGGGGCGACCCCAGTACTCGGAGAAGACGTTCGGGCCGCGCAGCTCGATCTCGCCCTCGTCGGCCCCACCGCCGATCCGGGCCTCGACGCCGGGGAGCGGCAGCCCGACCGAACCCGGTCGGCGGTCCCCGTCGAAGGGGTTCGAGATGTTCATCACGGTCTCGGTCATGCCGTAGCGCTCGAGGATGCGCTGGCCGGCCCGCTCACCGAGGGCGGTGTGCAGGTCGGCGGGCAGCGGAGCGGAACCGGACACGCACAGCCGGAGCCCTGCGAGCTCGCCGACCCGGTCGTGCTCGACAAGCCGCGAGTACATCGTCGGCACACCGAAGAGCATCGTGCCGTCGTGGTCTCGGGCGGCGTCGAGGATCAGATCCGGATCGAAGCGGGGGAGGATCACCGCCGAGCCGCCGGACAGCAAGGTGCCGTGGATGCCGACCCCGAGCCCGTGCATGTGGAACAGCGGGAGGCAGAGCACGAGTCGGTCGTCATCGGTCCACCGCCACGCCGACACGACGGCAGCGGCGCCCGCGACGAGGTTGCCGTGGCGCAGCACGACGCCCTTGGGCCGCCCGGTGGTGCCCGAGGTGTACGGCAGCAGCGCCGGATCGTCGGGCGCTGCGGTGTCGAGGTCGTCGGCCGGCTCGCCGTCCGCGCCCGCGCCCGGTGCGATGACGGGCAGGTCGGGTGCGATGCCGCTGATCCGGCCGGGCTCGTCGAGGATCGCCAGCATCGGCTCGGCGTCCTCGAGCACGTGGCCCAGCTCACGCTCGGTGTACCCGGTGTGGACCGGCACCACGATCGCACCGGCTCGGAGCGCGCCGACGTGGCTGAGCACGAGCTCGATCGACGACGCCGCAGACAGCAACACCCTCGCTCCGGGTTCGACGCCCAGCGCCCGGAGGTGGCCGGCGACGGCAGCGGTGCGGCGGTCCAACTCGCCCCGGGTGACCCATCCGTTCGCCTCCGCCCACAGCACGGGGCGGTCGGGGGCCTCGCTCCAACGACGAGACCAGGCGGCGGTCAGCGAACCGGCGGCGAGCTCGTCGGGCAGCCAGTCGTCGGACGGTTCCGGCAGGTGCGCCGACCAGGGGTGGACCATCGGGCGATCTTACGGTCGGGCGGGCAACGACCTGGCCGTGCGCGCCGGCGGCGACGGCGCACGCCCGCGCGGCCGCCGAGGGTGAACCGATCGCTGCACCGCTCCGACGGCTGACCTAGGTTCCCGCCGAACGGGAGGTAGCGGGATGTTCCCCGAGCAGGCCGCCAAGTTCGCGGCGCTGGTGTTGGGATCGGCCATCGTCGGGTTCGTCTCGACGCACCTGATCCTCATCACCCTCGTCGAACGAGACAACGGAGCCCACTTCGAGGACACGGCGGTCGCGTGGGGCCTCGGGCACGAGTACAACGCGCCGTCCGCGTTCGCTGCCGGGCTGGTGCTGCTCGCAGCGGTGCTGTGCGCCATCGCCGCTCGCCGCTCGCAGATGTTCGCCGACCCCAACCAACGGGGCTGGATGGTCCTGGCCGTCGTGCTGGCCTTCATCGCCGTCGACGAGGCGGTGCAGATCCACGAGCGCCTCGGCGAGCGTCTCGACGACCAGCTCGACCTGGGCGGCCCGCTGGCGTTTCCGTGGATCGTGCCGTACCTGGCAGCGACCTTCGTGCTGTTCCTCACCCTCCGGCCGTTCCTCGGTCGTCTCGACGAGACGCTCCGGCGGCGGCTGATGATCGCCGGCGTGATCTACGTGGGCGGTGCCGCCGGCGTCGAGTCCATCGCGGCGGCCCGGTTCGACTCGCAGGGTGATCAGGCCGACTACGTGTACCACCTGATCTCGACGGTCGAGGAGGCGATGGAGCTCACCGGCATGACGATCTTCGTCGTGGCCATGATCGCCTACCTCACCGTGCGCCCGGTGGTCGAGGCTCCCAGCGAACCCGAGGTCCCGGCCCCGACGGGTTGACCGTCACGCGGCGCTCGTTCCTTCCGCCCGACCCCGACCAGCGGGCCGTCGGACCCTGGCCCATCGAGGCTCCACGGAGGACGATCTGCGCATGGGACGTCCGACGAATCGGGCCGAGCTCTTGGACGCTGCGGCCGCCGAGTACCGCCGCTTGCTGGAAGTGGTCGACGGCCTTCCCGCCGACCGCCGGGAGGTGCCGGGCGCGTGCGATCGATGGTCGGTCAAGGACCTGCTCGCCCACCTCGACGCCTGGCACGAGCTGTTCCTCGGCTGGGAGTCGGTCGGTGCCCGCGGTGGCCGCTCGGAGATGCCCGCGCCGGGCGTGCGCTGGAGCGAGACGCCGGAGCTCAACGCCCGGATCCACGAGCAGACCGCCGATGACCCGTGGGACGACGTCGTCGCTCGCCTCGACGACTCGCACCGCCGGGTGATCGCCGTCATCGGTGGCTACGACGAGGCGTACCTGTTCACGAAGCGACGATTCGCCTGGACCGGCTCGACGTCGGTGGGGTCCTACGCTGTGTCGGCGACGTCGAGCCACTACGCCTGGGCATCGAAGCTCATCCGGCGCTGGATCCGTGCGGGGCATCCCGATCCCGTCGCGCTCCCGCAGTAGCGGACACGGCTCGGTCCGGTCGTCAGCCGAGGTCGAGCGCCCGGATCCGCTCGGCGACCGCGTCGTCGCTGGCGAAGAGCACGCCACGGTGGCCCAGGGAGGTGGCGTCCGCCCGGTTCAGGTCGAGCGGCGCGCCCCGCACGTCGGTGGCGACCGCACCGCGTTCGTGGAACAGGCACGCCGTGGCGGCGAAGTCCCACAGGCTGCCGCCGCCCTCGACGACCGGCGGCTTGACGTAGCACCCCGGTGGGTGGTCGAGCACCCGGTACGCGTTCATCACCGCTCCTGCGGTCGCGTCGATCTCGATTCCGTCGAGGCCCAGGTCGTGCGCGATCCGGTCGAGTGCGTCCACGAGCGCGGCGTGGTCGTCCCGGCCGAGGAAGCTGCGATCGGCGAACACCGACAGCACGTCGGCCGCAGCTGTCGGTGCGTCCGTCCATCGCACACCGTCCCGGAACGCACCGGCTCCGGCGATGGCGTACGAGACCGTGCCGGTCACAGGGTCGGCGACCACGCCGATCAGCGGTCGGCCGTCGTGCGCCACGAGCGCGATCGACACGGCGTAGCCCGGTGAGCCCTCGACGAAGGGCAGCGTCCCGTCGAGCGGGTCGATGCACCAGAAGTGATCGGCTTCGAGCCGGCTCCGGTCGTCGACCCGCTCCTCGGTCAGCAGGCCGAGCTCGAACCGATCGAGCGTGGGTGAGAGGGCGTCGAGGACCAGCGCCTCGCTGCGGCGGTCGACCTCCGTGACCAGCTGGGAGGCGAGCGTCGCTCCAGCGGCCTTGGTCTCGACGACCTCCGGTCGCGACCGGGCGATCAGCTGCGCCGCATCCGTCGCCGCCGAGACCGCGAGCCCGGCGAGCCGGTGCAGATCGGCCGCTGCCAGCTTCACAGCGAGTCCAGGACCTCGTCGGCGAGCCGTCCGCTGTAGCGGTGGAGCTTCCAGTGGCCCGGGCTCCAACCTCGAAGGAAGCGGACGAAGTCGGTCCAGGCCACCGGGTACAGCGCTCGCCACTCGTGCTCCACCGCTGCGGCGTCGTAGCCGGCACCCGTGCGCACCAGCGCCTCGCGCAGCAGCTCGAAGTAGCGGTCGAGCAGCTCGGCCTCGAGTCGTTCGCTGTCGTCCTCGTCGAGGCAGCTGCTGACGAAGTAGGCGACGTCCTTCATGCCGCAGCCGCCGCCGACGTACTGGAAGTCGACGGCCGCCGCCCGGCGACCGTCCGCGTCGAAGCAGAAGTTGGCGAGCTTGGCGTCGCCGTGGACGAACGTCCGGAACGTGGCGCCGGTGAGCGCTCGGTCAAGGGGCTCGGCCGCCGCCCTGAGCCGTTCGTCGTCGAGCGCGGCGAGCTCGTCGGGTCGCGTCGCCAGGTGCCAGTAGGTGCCGACGGGCCACAACCCGTCGGGACGTCGGCCCATGAAGGTCGCGTGGAAGTCAGCCAGCCACGACAGGCAGGCGTCGAGCTCGGGGTCGCCCACCCGATCGCACCGCCCGGGGAAGCCGGAGGCGTCGAGATCCTCCAGGACCAGGACGACCTCGCCGCCCACTGCCTCGTGTGCCAGGCAACGGGGGACCCGGGACCGGTCCGTGCACTCGCTCGCGTACCGCTCGTACCAGATGGTCTCGACCCGGTAGGAGCGCACCTTCCGCTCGTGCGAGCGATCAGAGGTCCAGCCGCGCGGATGGTGGCGCTCGTCCGGCCAACGCACGTGCTTCGCGATCACGCTGCCGTGCGAACCACCCTCGAGGCGGCACCGCACGATCTGCCCGTAGCCGCTCCACAGGAGCTGCACGATCTCGGTGTCGACGATCGCCCGGGCCCCGGTCGCCCCGAGGACCAGGCGCTCGAAGTCCGGTCGGGGCCCTAGCGGGCGATCTCGTTCCAGGGCAGACCCTTGTCGACCCGGGGCTCGCCGGGCAGACCGAGGACGCGCTCACCGATGATGTTGCGCTGGACCTCGTCGGAACCGCCGGCGATCCGGTAGCCCGGGGCGCCGAGCAGGTGCTCGTTCCAGTCGAAGGTGCCCCACTCGCCCGAGTCGGCGGTGATGCGGGCGCCGAGCGCGGCGGCGGCGAACTCGCCGATCTGCTTGAGGCTGTCGGCCCACACGAGCTTGCCGATCGAGCCCTCCGGGCCGGGCGTCTCGCCGGCCTTGAGCTTGTCGATCGCCCGCTGGTTGTTCCACTGCATCAGCTTGTGGGTCGTGTAGAGCTTGGCGAGGTCCTGGCGCAGGACCGGGTCGTGCTGCGAGCCGAGGTGCTCGGCGAGCATTCGGACGTCGTGCCAGTTGGCACCGACCTTGCCGTGGCCGCCGCCGGAGGAAGCGCCTCGCTCGAAGCCGAGGACGGTGAGCGCGACCTTCCAGCCCTCGCCGACGTCGCCGAGGCGGTGGGCGTCGGGCACGCGGACGTCGGAGAGGAACACCTCGTTGAACGAGGTGCCGCCCGACATCTGCTTGATCTGACGGATCTCGACGCCGGGAGCGTCCATCGGCACGAGGAAGGCGGTCATGCCCTTGTGCTTCGGCGCGGAGGCGTCGTGACGGGTGATGCAGAGACCCCACTCGGAGAACTGGGCACCGGACGACCAGACCTTCTGGCCGTTGAGCACCCACTCGTCGCCGTCGCGGTCCGCCTTGCAGGACAGGTTGGCGAGGTCGGAGCCGGCGCCCGGCTCGGAGAAGAGCTGGCAGCACAGCACGTCGGTGCTGAGGAAGGGGCGCAGGAACTCGTCCTGCTGGGCCTGCGTGCCGAACGCCCGGATGGCCGGGGCCATCAGGCCGACGGTGACCGAGAACGTCTCGTGCCCGTCGGGCAGCTTGAACTTGCCCTCCTCGCGGTGGAAGGCCCGCTCGTAGGCGAGCGGCAGGCCCTGGCCGCCGTGCTCGGCCGCCCAGGTGAGCGCGGCGTACCCGGCGGCGTACTTCTCGCGGTGGTAGGCCATCGTCTCGTCGAGGAGCGCCCGCTCCTCTTCGTAGGTCAGCGAGTGGAACACCGAGACCGAGAACTCGCCCTCGCCCCAGACCGGCTTCGGCGCCTCGGCCGCCTTGTCGGCGGTGGTCTTCGGCTCGAGTCGTTCGGCCAACCACTCACGGGCCTGATCGGTCCATTCCTCGAGATCAGGCAACGTGTCGGCCATCGGCTTCCCCTCCCGGAATCGGTGATCCCCAAGTCCTTGCACGATACTGAGGCGGTTGCCGGGCCCGGAAACCGGGGAGGGCCCGAGGGGAGGATGCGTTGACCCGTTTCGCTGCACCGCTCGCGCAGGAACGTCCGAACGAGGCGGCCCTGACCGACGCCGACCGGTCGCTCGGCTGGGCCGAGGTCGACGACGCCCTCAACCGCGCCGCCAACGCCTTGCAGGCCCTCGACCTCGGCGAGCGACGCCGTGTCGCGGTGTTCGCCGAGAACGCCGCCGAGACCGCGCTGGCCAACCTCGGCGGCCTCATCGGGAGTTGCTCGGTCGTCCCGGTCAACTTCCACCTCACGGCCGACGAGGTCGCCTACATCCTCGAGGACTCCGACACCCGGGTGCTGTTCGTCGGGCCCGAGACCGTCGAGCGCGGCCTCGAGGCGGCGAAGCAGGTCGGGGTCCCGACCGTGGTGGGCTGGCGGTGCGAGCCGGCCGACGGGCTCGCCGCGTGGGAGGACTGGCTGGCCGCCGCGTCGGCGGACGAACCCGACGATGCGATGCCGCCCCGGCCGAACTTCCTCTACACCTCGGGGACGACCGGTCGCCCGAAGGGCACCGAGCTCCCGCCCACGATGTTCGCCGCGGGCGCCACGATCGCCGAGCACCTCGAGGAGCTGAAGAAGAACGGCTTCGCCGCCTTCGGCACCCACCTCGTCGTCGGGCCGATGTACCACACCGGCCCCCTGTCGGGCGCTCGACTGCTCGCCGCCGGCATCCCCTCGGTGATCCTCGGCCGCTTCGACGGCGAGGCGACCCTGCAAGCCATCCAGGATCACCGGACCGAGTCCACGGTGATGGTGCCGACGCACTTCGTCCGCCTGCTCGCGCTCTCGGACGAGGTGAAGCAGCGTTACGACGTCTCCTCGATGAAGCTCGTCGCCCACACCGGTGCCAAGTGTCCGGTCGACGTGAAGCGATCGATGATCGAGTGGTGGGGTCCGGTCTTCATGGATGCCTACGGCGCCACCGAGGTCGGCACGGTGTGCTCGATCACCTCCGAGGAGTGGCTGGAGCACCCGGGTTCGGTCGGGCGGTCGATCCCGCCGTTCACAGCGATGATCCTCGACGACGACGACCAGCCCGTCCCACCGAACACCGAAGGGCGCCTGTTCTTCGAGGACTCGACCGGTCGTGGCGTGATCTACCCGAACGACGCCGAGAAGACGAAGGCTGCCAACCTCCGCCCGGGCGTCTTCACGCTCGGCGAGATCGGGTACATGGACGAGGACGGCTACGTCTTCATCACCGACCGCTTCAGCGACATGATCGTGTCGGGCGGCGTGAACATCTACCCGGCCGAGGCCGAGCAGGTCCTGATCGAGCATCCCGGCGTGGCCGATGTGGCCTGCATCGGCGTGCCCCATCCCGAGATGGGCGAGGAGTTGAAGGCGCTCGTCGTGCCCGAGGACGCGTCGTCCCCACCACCGGCCGGCGAGCTCATCACCTACTGCCGCGAGCGGCTGTCGACCTACAAGTGCCCGCGCACCGTCGAGATCGTCGACGACGTCGGCCGCAACACGATGGGCAAGGTGAACAAGCGCAAGCTCCGCGCCCCCTACTGGGAAGGCGTCGAAGCATGAGCGGGCCCGAGCCGCACGGGGATGGTCCTCTGAGCCGGTCAGCAGGCGAGCGATGAGCATGGTGCTGCGGGACGATCCCGCGCCCCACGTCGTCCGGCTCACGCTCAACCGGCCCGACAAGAAGAACGCGCTCTCGAACGGGTTGCGTACCGAGCTGTTCGACCACCTCCGCGACGCCGACGGCGACCAGGACGTGCGGGCGATCGTGATACGCGGCGCCGGCGACTGCTTCTCCGCCGGCTACGACCTGGCGCAGGACCCGTCCGAGCCGCCGTTCCGACCCGCAGCGCCGGTCGACGGCTGGTGGGCACGCCACCTGGTCGACGGGTGGATCGAGATGATGAACATGGCGACGCCGATCGTCGGTCAGGTCCATGGCTGGTGCCTCGCCGGCGGCACGGAGCTCGCCGCCGCCTGCGACCTCCTGTACGTCGCGGCCGACGCGCAGATCGGCTATCCACCGGTGCGACTGATGTCGCCGCCTGACACGACCTGGCAGCCGTGGTTCCTCGGCCTGCGCAAGGCGATGGAGTACGTGCTCACCGGCGACTCGATGAGCGGTGAGCAGGCGGTCGAGTGGGGCTTCGCCAACGAGCATCACGCCGCGGACGACCTCGACACGGCCGTGCTCGACGTGTGCGGACGCATCGTGAAGGTGCCGCCCGAGCTGCTCGCGCTCAACAAGCGCGTCGTGCGTCGGGCGTTCAACGTGATGGGCATGGAGACGAGCTACCGGGCGACCGCCGACATCCAGCCACTCGGGTTCCACCAGCCACCGTCGCGGGAGTACATGCGCTCGTTCCGCGACAAGTCGGTGAAGGAAGCGCTGTCCGATCGCGACCGGGCGTTCGGCGACTACCGCGAAGGCGATCAGGGAAAGGACGCAGCCACATGAGCGAGGAGTGGGAGACGGTCCGCTACGAGACGCCGAGCGAGGGCGTCGCCCGGGTGGTGATGGCCCGGGAGGAGGCTCGGAACGCGCAGGATAAGCGCATGACCTACGAGCTCAACGAAGCGTTCGACCGGGCGTGCCACGACAACGACGTCCGGGTGATCGTGCTGGCCGCCGACGGCCCGCACTTCTCCAGCGGTCACGACATGCGAGACCGGTCGAAGATGAGCGCCTACGACCGGGTGTCGACGTGGGGCGGCTACCGCCAGGCCGGAGCCGAGGGCCATCTGCACTTCGAGCAGGAGCTCTACCTGCAGATGTGCTGGCGATGGCGGAACCTCCCGAAGCCGACGATCGCCGAGGTCCAGGGGAAGGTCATCGCCGGCGGGATGATGCTCGTCTGGGTGTGCGACCTCGTCGTCGCCGCCGACGACGCCGTCTTCTCCGACCCGACCGTCGCGTTCGGCGTCAACGGCGTCGAGTACTTCGCCCATCCGTGGGAGCTCGGTGTGCGCAAGGCCAAGGAGCTGCTGTTCACCGGCGACTCGCTCACCGCCGAGGAGGCTCGTGCGCTCGGCATGGTGAACCAGGTCGTGCCCCGCGACGACTTGACCGACGCCGTCGGCGAGATGGCCGGCAAGGTCGCGTCGAAGCCGTCCATGGGGCTGACGCTCGCCAAGCAGTCGGTCAACCAGGCGCAGGACGCGATGGGCTTCTGGTCGGCGCTGCAGTCGGCGATGTCGCTGCAGCAGCTCGGTCACTCCCACAACCAGCAGGTGCACGGCCTCCCGGTCGATCCGGCGGGCATGAACCCGAGGGCGACGTTCCAGCCCAAACACCCGAAGCCGGAGTCGCCTCCCGCTTCGTAGAGCGGCGGGGGCTCTCGGGCCCTCTAACCTCGCCCGCCATGACACAGCCGCTTCGAGTCGGCCTCGCCGCGTCCGCGACCTACACGGTCGAGGACGACATGGCCCCGCCCCATCTCCCCGTCAAGGTGTTGTCGACGCCGTCGATGATCATGCTGATCGAGGGCACGTGCCTCGCTGCGGTGCAGCGGGAGCTGGGCGAGACGCAGACGACCGTGGGTGTCCACGTGTGCGTGAGCCACGCCGCGGCGGCCATGTCGGGGGAGGAGATCGAGGTGGACGCCCGGCTGGTGATCATCGATCGCAGGCGTCTCACCTTCGAGACCACGGTGACCGCGGGCGACCGCGTCCTGTCGACCGGCACCCACGCCCGCATGGTCGTGGACACGGAGCGCTTCGGTTGAGCCGCGTCGACGAGCTCCTCGGCCAGCTCACCCTCGAGGAGAAGTGCCGGCTCGTCGGTGGGGCCAGCACGTGGCGGACGCACCCGATCGATCGGGTCGGTGTCCCCGAGATCAAGGTCTCCGACGGACCGATCGGCGTCCGCGGCGAGGGTCACGGCGCGAGCCGGACCCCCGGCGTGGTCGTGCCGTCCGGCATCGCGCTCGGGGCCAGCTGGGACCCTGAGCTCGTCGAGCGCCTGGGCCGGCTCCTCGGCGAGGAGGCGATCCGCAAGAGCGCCCACGTGCTGCTCGGCCCCACGGTCAACCTCCACCGCACCCCGATCGGCGGGCGGACCTTCGAGTGCTACTCCGAGGATGCCGAGCTGACCGCACGCCTGGCCGTGGGGTTCGTCCGCGGCGTGCAGTCGCGCGACGTGGCCGTCACCGTGAAGCACTTCGTCGCCAACGACACCGAGATCGACCGCTTCACGGTCGATGCCGAGCTCGACGAGCGGACGTTGCGCGAGCACCACCTCCGCCCCTTCGAGGCCGTCGTGCGGGACGCCGGGGCGTGGGGCGTGATGAGCGCCTACAACAAGCTCGACGGCGAGCACTGCGCCGAGAATCGCGCCCTGCTGACCGGCATCCTCCGTGAGGAGTGGGGCTTCGACGGCTTCGTCGTCTCGGACTGGTTCGGCGTGCACGACACCGTCGGCGCCGCGACGGCGGGCCTCAACCTCGAGATGCCCGGACCGACCCGCGTCTACGGCCCGAAGCTGGAGGCCGCCGTCGAGCGGGGCGAGGTCACCGAGGCCGACGTGGACCGGATCGCCCGCGATCTCCTGGTGCTCATGGAGCGGACGCACGCCTGGGATCGCTCGTCGGACGGCGAGGAGGAGACCGTCCGCGACCCGGCGGAGCGTCGGCTCTGTCGCCATGCAGCGATCGCGGGCACCGTGCTGCTCCGCAACGAGGGCGACCTGCTGCCCCTCGTCGCCGGTCAGCTGTCGAAGGTGGCGGTGATCGGCCCGAACGCCCGCATGGACCGGTCGATGGGTGGCGGCAGCGCGAGTCTCACGCCGCTCACCCGCCGCACCCTGCTCGATGCGGTGACCGAGCGCCTCGGCGACGCCGAGGTCGTGTTCGAACCGGGCGTGCGCATCGACAAGCTCACGCCACTGGTGCACAGCGGCCAGCTCGGCGATGGCGGGCTCCGGCTCGAGTACGTGAACGGCCAGGACCCCGACGGAGAGGTCGTGGCCACCGGCCGGGTGGATGCTTCGGCCATCACGTTCTTCGGGTCGACGCCGCCGGACGTCGACCCCAACTCGTTCTCGCTGCGAGCCTCGGGGACCTACGTCGCCGAGGTCGACGGCCTCCACGAGATCGGCGTCGTCACGACCGGACCGAGCCGGGTGGAGGTCGGTGGGCGGGTCATCGTGGACGATCCCCGAGGCGAGCTCCCGCGGGGCGAGGAGTACTTCGGCTACGGGAGCGTCGAGGTCGTCGAGACGATCGAGCTGAGCGCCGGCGAGCCGACCGAGATCCGGGCGACGTGGTCCGGCGGCGACGGCTTCGGTGCGCTCCGGATCGGGGTCCGGCCGCCGACGCCGGCGAACCTGCTCGATCGTGCGGTGACCGCCGCGGCGGACGCCGACGTCGCCATCGTCATGGTCGGCACCACGGAGGAGTGGGAGACCGAGGGGTCGGACCGCACCTCGATCGACCTCCCCGGAGGCCAGGACGAGCTCGTCGAACGGGTCGTCGCCGCCAACCCGCGCACGGTCGTCATCGTCAACGCCGGCTCGCCGGTCGCCATGCCGTGGGCGAGCGACGTTCCTGCCGTCCTGACGCCGTTCTTCGCCGGCATGGAGCAAGCGGAGGCGTTGGTCGACATCCTGCTCGGCGAGGCCGATCCAGGCGGTCGCCTCCCCGTCACCTACCCGTTCCTGCTCGGCGACGCCCCGGCGATGGAGTGGTACGCCCCGGTCGAGGGCGTCCAGCGATACCGAGAGGGTTGGCGGTTCGGCTACCGGGGTCACCAGGCCAACGAGGTCGAGCCGCTGTTCTGGTTCGGTCATGGGCTCAGCTACGGCCGGGCGACGTGGGGCGACGCGACCGCGTCGGCCGACACGATGCCCGTCGACGGCTCGGTCGAGGTCGAGCTCCCGGTCACCGTCATCGGCGATCGGTCGGCGACCGTGGTGGTGCAGGGGTACGTCGCCCCGATCGACCCACCCGTCGAGCGCGCCCCGATGGAGCTGCGGGCCTGGTCGAAGCTGGTCGTGGAGCCAGGGGCTGCGGCGACCGCCCGGCTGATCTTCGACGCCGCGGCCTTCCGTCGTTGGGACGGCGGCGCGGGGGAGTGGGTCGTCGACCCCGGCGACTACGACCTCGTGCTCGCCAGCTCGGCCGCAGCCGAGCACGCCCGGCTGCGAGTGGCCATCGGCTGATCTGACGGGCTCCGCAGCCGACCGGCTCCCGCAGCCGGGGCGAGTCGCGTGGTTACGCTCTGGCCGATGGCCGGGCAGCCCAACGGATCGGAGCCGACGGCGACCAGAGCGCGCCTGGAGCGCGCCGCGCTCGATCTGTTCGCCGAGCACGGCTACGACGAGGTGAGCGTCACGCAGATCGCCGCCGCAGCGGGGGTCAGCGAGCGGACCTTCTTCCGGCACTTCGGCTCCAAGCTCGACTCGCTGATGGGCAGTCCGCACGACCGCGTGTCGTTCTTCGTCGAGACGTTGCGTCACCAGCCGCCCGAGCTCAGCCCGCTCGAGGCCGTGCTCGCGACCATCGCCGCCGAGGACGAGCGGTTCCCGCCGACGCCGGACGATCTGCTGCGGCGCCGCATCATCAACGCGGCTCCGTCGCTGGCTGACGGCGTCCGCGCCCTCGAGAGCGTGATCGAGGCGACCTTCACCGACTGGCTCGCCGAACGAACCGGGCGTGACCCGGCCGACTACGAGGTGGCGATGGTCGCCGCGGTGCTCGTCGCGTCTCGACGGGTGACGCTCGCCGCGTGGGACGCCTCCGACGGTACCGAGTCGATCGTCGACCTCGCCGCCAGAGCCCTCGCGGTGCTGGAGGTCCGGCTCGACCAGCTGTGACGGGGCGTCTTCCGGCGGGCGACCCACCAGCGAAGTTGTGAAGCGCCCTTGACAGCCTCGGCGGCGCGACCTTCACTGTGTCAGTGACTGACACTGACATCCCCGCACGTGGTCGACGTCGACGAGTCGCCGCACTGGCGCTCGGCGTCGTGCTGCTCGCCGGAGCCTGCGGCGACGGTGACGACGCAGACGCCGAGGTGACCGAGGCGTCGACGGACGCCACCACGAGCACCTCCGTCGGCGGAGGCGAGGCCGAGTCGAGCGACACGACCGTGGGCGGCGATGTCGAGCCTGCCGACCTCGGCGACCGGGTGGTCGCCACCTCGTTCGGGGAGGTCGAGATCCCTGGCGGCGTCGAGACGGTCCTCACCCTCGACGCGATCACGGCGCTCAACATGGTCTCGGTGGGCGTCGAGCCGTCGAGGTACGCCGACCCGAACGGCGCCGTCATCCTCCAGGGCCTGCTCGCCGAGCGGGGCATCGAGCTCTTCGAAGCCGGTGACGGTTTCAGCTTCAACTACGAGTCGATCGCCGCCGAGGAGCCCGACCTGATCGTCCTCACCGCCGGGGACGGCTTCGACGCGATCATCGACCCGCTCAGCGACATCGCGCCCACGATCGTCCTGCCCTTCGGTTCGTCGTGGCGAGATGCCGTCCTCGACACGGGCGCGATCTTCGATCGCAGCGAGGAGGCGGCGCAGGTGGTCGAGGCGCTCGAGGGCGAGCTGGCGCTCCTCGCGGAGGAGGCGGCCACCTCGCCCTTCTCGGTCTCGATCCTGATCCAGACCTTCGGGATCCTCGGTTCGTTGTCCGACGATGTCGCCGCGTCGTCGCTGATCGCCGAAGCGGGCATCGAGCGCCCCGCGGCGCAGTCCGGAGCAGAGGCGATGCCCGGTGCCCCCGGCCTGATGGACTTCTCCGCCGAGGTGCTCGGCGACCACGATGCCGACTTCGTCGTCGTGATGGGCGGCGTCTTCTACGACTCCGATGCGCTGCAGGAGCTCCCGACCTTCCAGGGGCTGCCCGCCGTCCAGGACGGTCGCTGGGGCGTCGCCGACGGCGACCTGTGGTTCGCCGGCCATCCGTTCGCGGTCCACTGGATCCTGCAGGACCTCCGAGCGATCGCCTCCGGCGGCGGTCCGGACGGCCTCGGCGTCACGGGAGACGCAGACCGACGATGGGCCGAGTTCCTCGAGCTGGTCGGCTGATCGGGGCCGGAGCGACCGGACCACCACGTCGTTGAGGAATGTCAGTCACTGGCATTACGTTGTTCGGCGTGCTGAACAACTCGCCCGCCTGGCGATCGCGCCCACGCCGGTGGCTCGTCTTCGCCGCCGTGGTCTCGGTCGCCGGCGCCGGCTGCAGCGACGACGGTTCTTCGACCGCGGCCGAGTCGCCGGCCGAGACCGCTGCGCTGCCGACGACCGGACCGACGCCGACCACCCAGGCAGCCGAGGACGACGCCGCGGCGGAACCAGAGAGTGAGACGACGGCGACGTTCACCTTCGTCGATGCCACTGGCGAGGTGACGCTCCCGGTCACCGACCAGCGGGTCGTCGCGCTCGACGAGGTCGCGGCCGTCTCGTTGCTCGTCCTCGGCGTCGAGCCCGAGGCATCGAGCCTGTTCGTCGACGGGTCGTCGCGGCCCCTGATCGAGGCGGCGGGGGTCGAGACCACCGTGCGTGCGAGCCTCGAGTGGCTCGCCGATCGCGATCCCGACCTCCTCCTCGGGATGGGTCACCCCCAGAACACGACCCTGCGCGACGAACACCTCCAGATCGCGCCGGTCGCCTACCCCGACTTCTCGGCACCGTGGGGCGATCAGATGCTCGCCTTCGCCGGAGCGACCGGACGCTCCGCCGATGCGGAGCGCGTCGTTGCCGTCATCGACGAGCGGATCACCCGCTTGCGCGCTCAGCTCGAGTCGGCCGGCGTCCTCGGAGCCGAGGCCTCGATCTTGCAGTCCGCAGGTGGCCAGTTCTGGGCCTGGGGGCCCACGACGCTTCCCGGTGAGCTGCTCGATCAACTGGGCTTCGCACGCTCCGAGATCCAATCTAGCGACGGGGCGTTCGGCTTCATCCTGCTCTCCGAGGAGCAGCTCGCCGACGAGGCGCAGGCCGATGTCGTGTTCGGTGTCCCCGAGAACGCCGCCGCCGAGGAGTCGGTGTTCGACAGCCCGCTCGTCGACGTGGCCCAGACGCCGAGTGGGCTCGTGAGCGAGATGTGGATCGCCAACCACGCCTTCGCCGCATGGGTCGTCCTCGAAGACATCGAGGCCGTCGTCCTCGACGGAGGTCGCCCGATCGCCGACGACGAGCTGGTCGACGCCTGGGACGCCTTCCTCGCCGAGGTCGGCTCCTAGCGACGACGGCGCTCAGGCCGGCGCGGGCGCTCCGGGCGGCGGCTCGTGGTTGAAGGGCAGGTCGATGATCCTCAGCGCCCGACGCAAGAGCAGCTCGATGTCGCCGATCTCACCTCGGACCCCCTCTTCCATGACGACCCGGCGCGCCGCCACCAGCGCCGCGGCGACGACTCGGACGTCGAAGTCGCCGACGGGGCGGTCCGATCGCTGTGCGATCCACCGTGCGAGGTCGTCTTCGAACCCGAGCTGGCGGTTCCGCATCTCGGCGATCAGCGACGGAGTGCTGTGGACCAGGTGGTAGCGGGCGATGTCGTCGGCGCTGGGCACCTGGTCGTGGGCTTGGGCGACGATGACGGCGATCAGTGCCTCATCGATCGCAGCCTGCGGGTCGTGCGCGTAGAGGGCGCGCAGGAGGTCGGTCCTGCTCTGCTCGCTCGCGAAGAACACCGCATCGGCCTTTGTCGGGAAGTGCCGGAAGAAGGTCCGCGGGTTGATGCCCGCGACCCTCGCGATGTCCTCGGTGGTCACGGCGTCGTAGCCGTGCGCCCGGAACAGCTCGAGCGCCGTGGCCGCGACCCGTCGGCGCGTGGCCGCGGCGCGTCCGCCGCTCGGTGTCGGCTCCGACGACATCCGAGGAGTGTCGTTCCGGCTACTCGGCCCAGGCCTTGATCTTCTCGATGGTGCTGAGGGGATCCTCGCCGGTCGGCTGGATGTCGAGGTGGGTGACGCCGACCTCCTGGTAGACCTCGAGGCGCTCGCGCACTCGGCCCTCGTCGCCGACCAACATGGACAGGTCGAGGTACTCGTCGGGAACGGCCGCAGTCGCTTCCTTGCGCTTCCCGGACAGGAAGTTGTCCTGGATCTCCTCGGCTTCCTGCTCCCAGCCGTAGCGCTTGAAGAGGTCGTTGTAGAAGTTCTTGCTCTTGGCGCCCATGCCGCCCACGTAGAACGCGATGTGGGCGCGGGCCTCGTCGCGAGCGGCCTCGACCGCAGGGCCCTGACCGAGAGCGACCCGGCCACCGGCCATGATCTCGAGCGGCGGGAGCGACTCATCGCGCTTCGCCTGGCCGGCATCGAGCGCCTCGCCCCACACCTGCCGGAACCGGTCGGGCACGAAGTGGATCGGTTGCCAGCAGCTCGCGATCTCGGCGGTCAGCTCGACGTTCTTCGGGCCGATCGACGCCACCACGATGGGGATGTCCTGTCGGAGCGGGCGACCCATGAACTTCAGCGGCTTCCCGAGCCCGGTCCCGTCCTCCTCGGGCAGGGGCAGGGACACCGCCCGACCCTCGTGGGTGACCCGGTCGCCGCTCCACACCTTCCGGCAGATCTCGATGACGTCGCGGGTGCGCCCGAGCGGCTTCGAGAACGGGACGCCGTGCCATCCCTCGATGACCTGCGGTCCCGAGGTGCCGAGCCCGAGCACGAACCGCCCGCCCGACAGGGCGTCGATCGTCGCTGCGGTCTGCGCGATGAGGGCCGGGCTGCGGGAGTAGATCGGGATGATGCCGGTCATCAGCTCGACGCGCTCGGTCTGGCCAGCGAGGAAGGCGAGCGTCGAGGTGAGGTCGAAGCCGTAGATCTCGCCGCTCCACACCCGGTCGATGCCGGCCGCTTCGAGGTCCCGGACCTGGCGGACCAACGCCTGCGGGTCCCCGGTGAATCCGATGGTGGTGCTGAGCTTCACGCGTCCTCCCCTGATGACGACGCGCCGAGTCTGGTGCGCTGCGGGAGAGCCCGCCAAGGGGGGCGGTGGTGTCAGGCAGCGATGCGTCGCCGCCGAGCGCCGGCCAACCGGGTCCGCGCCCGGGCGGGGATCATCCGGCGAACGAGTCGCAGCGTGCGTCGTGACGCGACCTCGTCGACGGGTCGGAGTCCGGGCCGGGCCACCGGGATCGCCCCGGGCCGGATCATCTGCATCGTCTCCGCGCAGAGCACGTCGCGACCGGCGAGGTTGGCGACCTCGACGGCGTGGCCGAGATCGCCCTCGACGAAGAACGCCGCCTCGGTGTCACGGAAGACGCGGGCCTTGTGCGCACTCGCAGCGGCGGGCGGTGCGTCGGTCATGATCAGCTCGGCGACCTCGATGTCGTGCTCGGCGAGCCATCGCTCGACGTCGGTCCGGTCGGCCTCGGGGCGCTCGCTCACGACGTGGCCGAGCGCAGTCGTCGGCCGGTGCAGGGGTCGAGTCGGGAGCGCATCGCCGTGGCCGCGGCCCGGAACGAGGAACCCCTCGAACGCCACGCAGGCCCGTCGGAGGGCGTGGTGGTGGAGCACGTTCCACTCGAAGCACCGAGGGGCGGGCAGCACCTCGCGGTGGTGGTCGGCGAGCTCGGTGGTGTCGGGGGTGACGTAGACGGCGCCGTAGGTGACGTGGTGGGGGAGGTCCGCGGCCTCGATCGCCTTCCGGGCCAGTCGGAGGGTCTCCCCCGACCAGATGCTGTCGTCCACGACGAGCACCCGGCGGGGTCGGTCGAGGAAGCGCTCGGCCGTGAGCAGGACGGACTCCGGGTCACGGCCACCGCCCTGTGGACGGTGCAGGGGGTTCTCCCGGGTCGAGCCGGCGCCGATCGTGCGACCCCCGAGGAACCCGTCGAGATCGGTGACCGGCACGTTGCGGTACAGCGAGAGGACGTTGGCGACGAGCAACCCGCTGCGGGGCAGGCCGACGATCAACTCGATGTCCCGCGGGAGCTCTCTCGACCAGGCGACGATCTCGTCGGCGAGTTGCGCGATGCTCCGGTAGTTCATGTCGTCCCCGCCCCCTTGGCCGACGGCCGCCCGTGCACGCCCATTCGGGGCACCCGCGCGGCAGACCACCGACACGATGAGGCCAATTCTCCGCGAACTGCACGGCACGTGGAGCTCACCGCAGCGTCGCCACCACGAGTGCGAGGTGCGGCCTCCCTCGCTTCGTGTCTGACAGCTCGTGTGCTGAATGCACAACGACGCCAATGCCGACACGCCGACTACTGAGCCGGGTACCTCCGAGGACGGCCGTCCCGACCTAGCGATCGTCGATCGCCGGGAGGCGGAAGATGACCTCGGCGCCGCCCTCGGGCCGGTTTCGGGCCTCCGTCGTGCCGTGGTGGGCGGTGACGATGCGGTGGGCGATCGCCATGCCGAGCCCCGAGCTCCCCGCCCGGTCGCCTCGACGAAATCGCTCGAAGACGTGGGGCAGGACGTCCTCCGCGAAACCCGGGCCGTCGTCGCTGACGACGAGCTCCACGAACCGGCCGTTGCGCCGGTTCGACACGACGACGTGGCGCGCTCGGGCGACGGCGTTGCGGGTGACGGTCTCCAGCGCCTGGCGGAGCAGGGCGTAGTCGGCGAGCACGGTGCTCGCCGGGCCGGCGTCCGCCTCCAGCGTCACGCCGTCGGCTCGGATCGAGGCGGCCACCTCTTCGATGAGCAGGTCGGAGCGGAGCGGGTTGCGGCGGGGTCGTGCGTCGCCCGATTCGAGGCGGGCGAACTCGAGCAGCTCGTTGACCCCCGCCGCGGCACGGGTCGCCGCCTGGTGGATCTCGCTCAGCGAGGCCCGGTACTCGTCGGCCGACCGCTCTCGGGACAGGGCGTGGCTCGACGATGCCTGGACGACGGCCATCGGCGTGCGCAGCTCGTGGGCGGCGTCGGCGAGGAAGTCCTGCTGCTGGCTCAGCACGTCCCGAGCGGGGCGAAGGCTGCGCCCGGCCACGAACCAGCCGATGACCGCGACCGCGGCGATGGCGGCGACCGCCGCGAACCCGATCCCGAGACGTAGGGAGTTGGCGTCGTCGTCGAAGTCGGACAGGTCGAGGGCGGTCATCAACGCCGAGGCGTCGTCGAAGGGCATCGCGAAGGCGAGCCACTCGCCGTCCTGCTGGAAGCGCCGGAACACGCCGTCGTCGGCGTCGAGCGCCGCCGACGCCATCGAGAAGTACGGCGGCTCGACGATCGCGTTCTCGGGGCCGTTGATCCACTCGTCGGTCGGGTTGACCATCCAGGTGTCGTTGCGGGCGTCGACGGCCTCCCATGCGTTGCTGAGGACGGCGTCACGAGCGACGTCGGCGACCTCGCGCTCGGCCGACTCGTAGATGCGGGCGGTGCCCGACCGGGCGGCGATGAAGGCGAGCGTGATGATCGCGATCGCGGAGAGGACGGTGTAGAGGATCGTCAGGCGGATCCGGAGGCGGCGGAGATCCACGTCAGGCCGCCTCACCGTCGAAGCGGTACCCGACGCCGCGTACGGTCGCGATCGGGTCCGGGTGCCCGGCGCTCTCGAGCTTGCGGCGCAGGGCGGCGACGTGGACGTCGACCACGTTCGACATCCCGTCGTAGTTGGCGTCCCAGACCTGGTCGAGGAGCTCGGTCCGGGAGACGACGTCACCGATCCGTGCCACGAACACGCTCATCAGCGCGAACTCCCGGGGCGTGAGCGGCACCACGACTCCGTCGACGCGCACCTCGTGGGCGGCCGGATCGATGGTCAGCCGGCCCGTGGTCAGCACGGGCGGGCGGGTGTCCGGAGGGCGGCGGAGCAGCGCCCGGACCCGGGCGGTGAGCTCCGGGAACTCGAAGGGCTTGGTGAGGTAGTCATCGGCGCCGGAGTCGAGACCTCCGACCCGATCCCGCAGTTCGTCCCGGGCGGTCAACATCAGCACGGGGACCTGGCTACCCTTCTCCCGCCACCGGCGACACAGCGACATGCCGTCACCGTCGGGTAGGCCGATGTCGAGCACGACGAGGTCGACCTCGTCCTCGGCGAGGCGGTGCTCGGCGTCGCGGACGGTGCCGACGAGCTCGACCGAGTGACCCTCCTCGGCGAGCCCGCGTTCGAGCAGCGAACCGAGGGCGACGTCGTCTTCCACGACCAGGAGGCGCACGTCACCAGGCTGGCACGCACTTCATGAAGCGGTCGTGAAGGCCCACTTCACCGTCGCTTCACGCACCGTCGGTCACCCTCGCCGCCATGGCGACCATCACCGCCGGGCGGCGCACGATCGCCGCTCGGGTCCTCGGGCGGCTCACGTTCGGCCCCTTCTCCTCCCAGCTCGACGAGGCGGCGGAGCTCTCCCCGGACGCCCTCGTCTCCTCGGTCCTCGCCCGGCCGGCGCTCCCGGCGCCGGATCGGCATCCGGGCGAGGACACCGAGGAGGAGTGGCACGCACCGGTCGACTGGTGGCTCCGGCGGATGGCCGACCCGGCCGCCGGACTGCACGAGCGCATGGTCTGGTTCTGGCACGGGCACCTCACCTCCTCGGTGGACAAGGTGGGCGACTGGCAGCTGATGTGGGAGCAGCACCTCCTGCTCCGCGAGCTCGCGTTCGGCAACGTGCGCGAGCTGCTGCAGCGCGTCACGACCGATCGGGCGATGCTCTGGTACCTCGACGGCGATCACTCGTGGGGTGAGGAACCCAACGAGAACTACTCGCGGGAGCTCATGGAGCTGTTCGCGATCGGCCGTGGCAACTACACCGAGGACGACGTTCGTGCCGGTGCCCGGGCGCTCTCGGGCTGGTGGGTGGAGTGGGTGGACGACGGCCCGGGACCCGCCCGCTTCGATCCCGACCGGCACTGGGGTCGACCGGTGCCCTTCCTCGGGACCACGGTGACGACGGCCGCCGATGTGGTCGACGCCGTCTGCGACCACCCGGCGATCGGGCCGTTCCTCGCCGGTGCGCTGCACGAGGCTCTCGTGGGCGTCGCCCCGTCGCCCGAGCGCGGCGAGCAGCTCGGCCGGGTCCTCGTCGCCAACGACCTGGAGGTGCTGCCGCTGGTGGAGGCGATCCTCGAGGTCCCCGAGCTCCGGGCACCCGAGGCGACGCGAGCCCGGACCGGCGCCGAGTGGCTGGTGGCAGCCGGTGCCGTCTTCGGAGGCGACAGCCTCCTCACACGATCGGCGGCCGAGAACGTCGGCCAGATGCCCTTCAACCCGCCCAACGTGTCGGGGTGGCCGGCCGGTCCGTCGTGGGCGTCGTCGAGCCAGTACCTGTCCCGGATGGAGCTGCTCTCGTGGCCCGACGCGCAGCCCTCACTGCCCGACGCCGGGGTCGACGAGGTCGTGGAGGCCGTGCTCCAGGGCTGCGCGCTGGTCGACGTCCGGCCCGAGACCAGGGCCGCGCTCACCGCGGCGGCCCGCTCGTACCCCGACGACCCCGAGTCCCGGTCGCATCTGCTGCACGTGCTCGCCGTGCTGTCGCCCGAGTTCGCGGTCGTCTGAGGAGGAACGATGACCTTGGAGATGGACCGGCGCCGCTTCCTGCGCTGGATGGGCCTCGGCCTCGGTGCGACCGCGGCCGGGTGCGCCGCCGGGCGTGACTGGGAGGTCGCCGCGCCCGGCTCGACGTCGACGACCGCGACCACGACCACCCTGCCCGTCGAGCTCGCTCCCGCCCCGATGGCGCCGCTGGTCGACACCAGCCGTCGAGTGCTCGTCGTGCTGGAGTTGCAGGGCGGAAACGACGGCCTCGCGACGGCCGTCCCCGGAGCCGACCCGGCCCTCGCCGGGCTCCGCGGCGACCTGGTGCCCGACCTCGGCGAGCTGCACGACCTCGACGGCTACCTCGGGCTGCACCCGGCGCTCGCCAACGTCGCCCCCCGGCTCTCCGTGCTCCAGGGCGTGGGGTCGCTCGAACCCGACCTCTCGCACTTCGAGTCGTTCCGGCGGCTCTGGGAGGGCGACCCCTCCGGCACGGTCGGGTACCCGCACGGCTTCCTCGGTCGCTGCTGCGACGCGCTGATGGGCGACGAACAGGTGACCGGCGTGTCGCTGGGCTGGGGGCCGACTCCGGCGCTGCGGTCGGCCGTCGCGACCACGGCTGCGCTGCCCGGCAGCGGCGTGCCGTGGTTCCTCGACGACCAAAACGAGTGGCTCGACCCGTACCGGGCCGGCCTCGATGCGGTGGCCGCGGGCGAACCCGTCGGGGGTCTGCGCAAGGGCCTTGACTTCGTCGAGCTGCTCCAGACGCTTCCCGACCCGGACGGCCGCCATCCGGACACCGAGCTCGGTGCCCGGTTCGGCCTGGCCGGCCGGCTGCTGCGGGCCGACGTCGGGATCCGGATCCTCCACGTCCCGTTCGGCGACTTCGACACCCATGACGACCAGCGCTCCCGGCACGATCAGCTCATGGCCGAGATCGACGGTGCCGTCAGCTCGTTCCTCCGGGAGGTCGACGACGCCGGGATGAGCGACCGAGTGCTCGTGGCGACGACCAGCGAGTTCGGTCGCCGCGTCGAGCGGAACGGCTCCGGCACCGATCACGGTGCGGCCTCGGTCGCCCTCGTCGCCGGGCCCGGCGGCACCGGCGTGGTGGGCGAGGCGCCCTCGCTGACCCGCCTCGACGAGGAGGGCAACCTCGCCACGACCGTGCCGCTCGACGACTACCTCGCCACGCTCGCCGAGTGCTGGATGGGGATCCCTCGTTCCGAGGTCCTGGAGGGCGATCCGGTGGTACACCCCGAGCTCGTCGGGGCCTGAGGCGCTGAGGCGAACGCGGGTCGCGGTCGAGTTGCCGTCGCGACCACCCTGCGGGTGGCTACGGTCGCTGCGGATCGAATCTCACCCCGGGAGGGACCGTGCGCACTCGATGGAGCCTGCTGCTGATCGCCCTGGCGTTGCTGGTCGCCGCCTGCGGTGGCGATTCCGACGACTCCGGCGACGAGGAGTCGTCGCCGTCCACGGTCGCGGTCGAGAGCGGCGACGACTCGAGCGAGGCCGCTCCCGAGACGACCGCCGGCCAGGCTGAGGTGTCCGGCGACCCCAACAGCGAGTGGTGCCAGCTGGCCCGCCAGACCCAGGACCAGCTCGACCTGGCCGTCACCGACCCGTTCGCGCTGTTCACGCCGGACGGGATGAACCAGCTCACCGGACTGCTCGACATGGCCGTCCAAGCGGCGCCGCCGGAGATCCGCTCCGACGTCGCGTCGACGAGGGACTCGTTCGGTCAGCTGCGCACGCTGCTCGAGAGCTACGACTACGACTTCTTCTCGATCCCCGAGACCGAGTTCGACGGAGCGTTCGACGAGACGGCGCTCGATCAGGCGTCCTCGAACATCGAGGCGTACAACCAGCAGGTGTGCGGCATCACGCCCGAGGGCGGCGACGCCACCACCGACACCGCTCCGCCGGCCGACGACGGCGGCGACGCTCCGCCGCCCCCGGCGAGCGGCGAGGCCGTCGACCTGTTCGTCCAGTCGCTCACGCAGTCGCTGGGCATCAGCGAGGAGCAGGCCCGGTGCCTGGCCGACGAGCTCGACATCGCCACGATCCTCTCCGAGGGCGGCGACCCGTCGAACGTGGTCGCCGAGGGCATCTTCGACGTGCTGTCGACCTGCGGCATCTCGGCCGCCGATCTCGCCGGCTGACCGGGTGCGGCGGATCGCCTTCCTCCGGGGCATCAACCTCGGACGTCGACGCACCACCAACGAGGCCATGCTCGAGGCGCTCGCCTCGGCCGGCGTGGCCGAGGTGCAGGCGTACCAGGCGAGCGGCAACCTCGTGATCGACCACGATCTCGACGACGTCGAGCTGGCGTCGATCGTGGGGGCGACGATCGCCGAGGTCGTCGGCGGACCGGTCGACACCTTCGTCCGGCGGTGTGACGAGGTGGACGGGTTGGCCGCAGCAGAGCCGTTCGGCGCCAGACGGCTCGCTGCCGCCGATGGCAAGCCGCAGGTCGTGTTCCTGCACCGCCCCGTCGATGCGTCGGCGATCCCCGCGCTCGGGGCGCTGAGCACCGCCCACGACGAGCTGGTCGCCGTCGGTCGCGAGCTGTTCTGGCTCCCCGACCGAGGCGTGTCGGGCACCGAGCTCGACATGGCAGCGCTCGAACGGGTGGTCGGGCCGACGACCGTGCGGACCCACGGTACGGTGCAACGACTCGCCGCGAAGTTCTGCGACCTCTAGGTTCTGCGCCGTGCAGCACGTCGAGGACCGCATCACCGTCACCACCGACGTGCACCTCCACGTCGAGCACTGGGCGCCGGACGAGCGCTCCCGCGGCCTGATCGTCATCGCCCACGGCATCGCCGAGCACATCAGCCGCTACCGGCACGTCGCCGAGCGGTTCGTCGAACATGGTTGGTCCGTCGTCGGGCCCGACCACCGCGGCCACGGTCGGTCGAGCGGCGAGCTCGGGATGCTGCCGGACCTCGAGGTCGCGGCCGCCGACCTCGACCAGGTCGTGACGTGGGCCGACCCCGGGAGCGCACCGGTCGTCATGCTTGGTCACTCGATGGGTTCGCTCATCGCCCTGACCGCGGTGCTTCGCCGCCCCGACGCCTACTCGTCGCTCGTCCTGTCCGGCACGGCGCTGGCGGCCGGCGACGACACCGGCGGCGCCACCAAGGCTGTGCTCAAGGGGCTCGCCCGGGTCATGCCCACCGCCCGACTCGTCCCCCCGCTGGACAGCAACCAGATCTGCAGCGATGCGGCCGTGGTGCAGGCGTACACCGAGGACCCACTCGTCGACCACGGGCGGCCCCGTCTGGCCACCGGGCTCGCGATGCTGCGTGCCATCGACGAGATCAAGGCGAAGGCCGGCTCGATCACGCTGCCGACCCTGCTCGTGCACGGCGTCGATGACGGCCTGACCCCGATCAGCGGTGCCGAGTGGCTGGTCGACGGCATCGGCTCCGAGGTGGTCGAGCTCAAGCGCTACGCCGGTCGGCACGAGGTGATGAACGAGCCGATCTGGTCCGAGGTCGTCGACGACATCGACGCCTGGCTCCGCTGATTCCCGGCCGGGGGCCCCGGAGCCCCCTGCCTCCTCCCGAGGTCCTCGCCCTGACGGGCTGCGGCCGGGCCGTGGCGGACGGCCCGACGGGCCGAGAGGCCCCGCCTGCCGGCGAAGCCCCTAGCCGCGCATGGGGCTGAGCCACTCGGCCGGGTCGAGGCCGAGCGACTCGAAGCGCTCGACGATCCACACCGGTGGCTCCATCTCCTCGCCCGACTCCAGGCGCTCGACGAGCTCGCCGTCGGAGTCCCACACGTGGCAGGTGTTGATGTTGCGGGCGTAGCGGGCCGTCCGCTCCTCGTCGGTCAACCGCCTCGGGGAGGGGACCGGTTCGGCACCCTCGGCCCGGGCGACCGCGGCCTGGAGCGACCACATCGATTGGATCGCGACCGGTGCCATCGCCTGGAGCAGCGCCGTGGTGTGGGTGCACCCGCGGGGACCGCCGAACAGCTCGCGGACCTTGTGGGTGAACCCGCGGGCGATCGAGATGCCGATGAGCCCCCGGTAGTGGTCGGTGATCCGCGTGCACTCGGCGTGCGGATGGGTCTCGAAGACCACCTCGGCGTCGACGATCTCCATCGAGGGGACCTCGACCACCAGGTCGACGATCATGTGGTGGATCGTCAGCGGGTCGGGGTCCTCCGGGATGTAGAGCCCGGCCGGCTTCTCGTCGCGCACCGTGCCCCGCAACCGGATCCGGTTGGGCGCCTCCATGTAGCTGTCGACGTCGTAGTTGCGGTTGTGGAGAAGCGGGAGGTCGGGATCGGGAGGCAGCACGGTCAGAAGCCCACCCGGCGGGTGAAGCCGCCGTCGACGACGACGTTCTGGCCGGTGACCCAGGACGCCGCCGGGCTGGCGAGGAAGGCGACGACCCGGGCGACCTCCTCGGGAGTGCCCATCCGCCCCGACGGATGGTGCTCCACGTTCTCCCGGAAGTACTCGGGGATCCGCTGCTCGATGAAGCCCCACGAGCCGTCCTCGATGTAGATCGGACCCGGGCTGACGGCGTTGGCCCGGATGCCCTGCGGCGCGAAGTCCTGGGCGAGGGTGGCGACCCAGTTGATCAGCGCGGCCTTCATGGCGCCGTAGCTGCGGGTGCCCCCGGGGTAGCCGTGGTACTCGATCGCCGTGATGGTGCCGAGTTGGACGAAGGCTCCGGCTCCGGAGGCCACGAGGTGTTCCTCCGCGGCGGAGAACATCGTGACCGACGACATGACGTCGACGTCGAACTGCTGCTTCCACGAGTCGGGCTTCTCGCGGCCACCGAGCGCCGAGGCGTTCGAGATGACGATGTCGATCCCGCCGAGCGCCTCGGCCGACTCACCGACCCAGGCGGCGAGACGCTCGTGATCGCCGGCATCGGCGACGGCCCCGACCACGGTGCCGCGCTCTGACAGCTCGCCGACGGCGGCGTCGACGCCCTCGGGCGTCCGGGCGCACAGCGCGACCGATGCCCCCTCGTCGAGGAGCGTCTCGACGATGCGACGCCCGATGCCACGCGTGCCACCGGTGACGATGGCGCGCTTCCCCTCTAGCCCCAAGTCCATCTGCCCAACTTAGGTGGGGAGCCCCGGTGGGACGAAGGTCGGGGACCTCCGTCTCTGGTCTGCGCCGGCTCGGAGCGAGACGATCGACACATGGCATGGTTCGCCGTCGGAGTGCTGCTCTGGATGGTGGTCGGCCTGGGCGTTGCCGTCTGGCAGCGCCGTCGGGGCCATCACCTCCTCACGTGGATGGTGTTGGGACTGGTCTTCGGTCCGCTCGCCGCCGTCCTCGCCGTGGATGCCGAACGGGGACTCGGCGATGCCCAGCGGGTCGCCGGAGGGAGCGACGAGCGGGTCGGGCCCGTCGATGTCCTCATCGGGGTCGACGGGTCCGAGCGCGCCGTCGCCGCGGCCCGATCCGCGCTGGCGTTGTTCGGTGACCGCATCGGTCGAGTGCTGCTCGTGCGAGTGATCGATCGCGAGACGGCGATCGATCCCCAGCTCGGTCGGTCCCGCGCCGTCGAGGACCTCGAGCGCGACCTGCAGGCGCTCGCCGTCCCCGGAGCGAGCAGCGTGGTCGTTCCCGGTCGGGCGGACAAGATCCTCTCGGAGTTGGCGGTCGCCCAGGGCTACGACGTCGTCGTGGTCGGGGCCAAGGGGGCCGGCATGAGCGAGCGCTTCCTCGGCGGGGTCGCCCGGAGGCTCGTCGCCGACTCCGCTGTGCCGGTGCTGATCGGCGGTCATCCCGCTGCGACGCGGGCGGAGGCGTCACCTGGAGTGGCCGGGCGCGCCGGTACGATGCCGCCTTCATGCAGGTCGCCGAGCGAGTTCGGTCTCATCTCCGGCTGATCTATCCGCGCCTCGACGCCGATGCGCTGACCGCACGGGTGCTCGACGTGATGCGCATCGACCGCGAGGCGCCCGTGACGGCACCTCCGGAGCCGTGGGACCAACGCGACAGCGTCCTCATCACCTACGGCGACACGATCACCGGTCAGGGTGAAGCGCCGCTCACGACCCTGCATCGCTTCGTCTCCGAGCACCTCGACGGTGCCGTGTCGACGGTGCACGTGCTCCCGTTCTTCCCGTACACGAGCGACGACGGCTTCTCCGTCGCCGACTACCTCGCCGTCCGCAGCGACCTCGGCGGCTGGGACGAGATCTCCGCCCTCGCGGACAAGCCGGGCCTCATGGCCGACCTCGTGCTCAACCACTGCTCGGCGTCGTCCGCGTGGTTCCAGGAGCTCGTGCGGGACGAGGAACCCGGCCGTTCGTACTTCGTGACCGCCGACCCCGACGCCGACCTGTCCGCCGTCGTCCGCCCGCGGGCCCTGCCGTTGCTGCGTCCGACCGAGACCGCCGGCGGGATGCGCCACGTCTGGTGCACGTTCTCCCACGATCAGGTCGACCTCGACTGGTCGAACCCCGACCTCCTCGTCGAGATGCTGGCCGTGGTTCGGCGCTTCCTCGACGTCGGCATCCGATTCCTGCGCCTGGACGCCGTCGCCTACGTGTGGAAGCGCATCGGCACGGCGTCGATCCACCTGCCCGAGACGCACGAGCTGGTGAAGTTGATGCGCACGGTCGTCGATGCGGCGGCGCCGGGAACGGTGCTCGTCACGGAGACGAACGTGCCGAACCGGGAGAACCTGAAGTACTTCGGCCACGGCGACGAGGCCCACGTCATCTACAACTTCAGCCTGCCGCCGCTCGTCCTCGACGCTCTCTGGTCGGGGCACTCCCGTCACCTGTCGACGTGGATGATGTCGATGCCTCCCGCCCGCGACGGCAGCTGCTACCTCAACTTCCTCGCCAGCCACGACGGCATCGGGCTCCGCCCTGCCGAGGGTCTCCTCGAGCCCCACGAGGTGGACCGGCTCGTCGAGACCACGACCGCGGCCGGTGGCCTCGTATCGACCTACGACGCCCCCGGTGGACCGAAGCCCTACGAGCTCAACATCGCCCTGTTCGATGCGCTCGCCCGCACGCACGATGGGACCGACGACCACCACGCCGCCCGGTTCGTGTGTGCCCACGCCGTCATGCTCGCCATCGAGGGCATCCCGGCGGTGTACGTCCACTCGCTGCTCGGCACGGGCAACGACCACGGCGCCGTGGACCGGCGAGGTCACAATCGGGCGATCAACCGCTCGCAGTTGCGCAGCGACGACGTCGAGCGGATCGTCGTCGGGGACGAGCCGAGCGGTGAGGCCTTCCGAGCGCTGCGCCATCTGCTTCGGGTCCGGGCCACCCATCCGGCCTTCCACCCGAACGCCACGCAGTTCACGCTGCACCTGGGCGAGCAGCTCTTCGGCTGCTGGCGTCAGGCACGCGACCGCTCGACGAGCCTGTTCGCGGTCTCGAACCTGACCGCGGAGTCCGTCGAGCTGCCGATCGCCTCGCTCAACCTCACGCTGACCGACACCTGGCGTGACCTCGTGAGCGGCGCGGCGGTGGGGCCCGACGACGACAGCATCCTGCTCGGCCCCTACGCGTCCGCCTGGATCGCCAGCTTCCCCGACTGAACCCCTCAGTCCGTCGGGTCCGCCTCGGGGTGCGGCGCGAACCCGGCTGCGTCGTTGCCGAACCGCAGCAGCGGCATGCCCGCCGTGACCGTGTCCACGATCACGTCCAGCGCTGCGTCCGAGGTCCAGGTGTCGATCCCCAGCGGCACGCTCACGGTCAGGGACCGTCGTCTCAGGTCGTCGGCCAGGGCGTGCTCGCTGAGGCCGGTGAAGCCCCGGGGCATCCGCTCCAGCCGGTCGTCGGCGAGGTCGAGCTCGGACCGGTCGAGCGCGTCGACGATCGCTCGCCATCGCTCCGGCTCGTCGACCATCCGCTGCCGGATCGGAGCGAGCATCGTGGCCGGCGGACGGTGGAAGCCGACGCCGACGAATCCGCCGTCCGGCGCGATCTCGACGTGCACGCACCCCTCCCGCGCCGGCTTCGTCCCCGTGCTCGTCAACAGCGCCCGGACAGACGTCGCGTACGGCACCTCCTTCGCCCATCGCTGGTCGCGCGGCTGCCGGAAGATCGTGCGACGTCCGCCCGACACCGGCCACGGTCCGTCGGTGAGCCGAGCCGACGCGGCGTCGAGGATCGCAACGAGCGGATCGACCAGCAGGCGCTCGAACTCGGTGCGGCGCGGATCGAACCAGGCTCGGGTGTTGTTCGCTGCGAGCTCCTGGAGGAACACGAATCCCGCTGGGCTGATGGTGAGGTCGGACAAGGGTGACTTCCCGGACGGCCGGTCGAGCAGCGAACCTACCGATCGTGGCCGAAGCGCTCCGCCTGCCGATCGACGGTGTCGACCTCTCGACGACGCTGCGGACGCTCACGTTCCTCCGGCGCGACCCCTGCGTTCGCCTCGCACCCGGCCGGTTCGAACGGGCGACCATCACGCCGCAAGGCGTCGGCGCGCTCACCGCGACCTGGACGCCGGGGGATGCCCAGGTCGAGGTCACGACGACCGGTGACGGAGCGCCGTGGCTCGCGGACCGAGCGGCCGGGTTGCTGGGCGTGGCCGATGATGCGTCCGGCTTCGAACCCGGCGACGGGCGGCTGCGGGAGCTGTGGCGTCGGCATCGCGGCGACCGCATCGTGCGGACCAGCACCCTGTGGCACGACGCGGCCTGGTTCATCGTGCAGCAGCGGATCACCACGGCCGACGCCGCCGATCAGTGGCGACGACTGGTCGAGGAGCTGGGCGTCCCGGTCGAGGGCAGCGATCTGGTCGCGCCACCGGAGCCGAGCACCGTCGGTCGGCTCCGGTACACGGACCTCCACCGCTTCGGCATCGAACGGCGTCGTGCCGAGCACCTGATCGGCGCCGCCCGCGCGCTCGCCCGTCGACACGATCTCGTCGACGAGCCGTGGGAGCAGGTGGGCCCGAAGCTCGCCACGATCCGCGGCGTCGGGCCCTGGACGCTCGGCTGCCTGGCCACGCAGACGTGGGGTGAGGCCGACGAGGTGATCCTCGGCGACGACGGGATCCCGTCGATCATCTCCTGGCTGCTCGCTCGCGAGCGCCGGGGCGACGACGAGCGGATGGTCGAGCTGCTCGAGCCGTACCGTCCGCACCGCTACCGGGTGCTGCGCCTGGCCATGGCCGCCGGCGTGCGCCCGCCGCGCCGGTCGCCCCGAGGCCACCGAACCGACATCCGCCGCCGCTGACGACAACTCAGTCGAGCTGGTCCGCCTCGACGGCGTCGGCGATGCGGTCGAGGACGTCGGGCATCGCCGAGCGGACCCGCGACCAGCTGGGGAGGAAGGGCGCCTCCATCGGGTTCGACAGGAACTGCTCGCCCGCCCGCATGACCGCGGCGGCGAAGAGCTCGACGGTCTCCTCCTCGGCGTGGAGGTCGAACTCGAGACCGTTGATGATCGCGTCGTCCTGGTAGCGCCCCACCATGTCGAGCGCCCCTCGGTAGTACGCCGCCTTCACCGTGCGGAACGTCTCGGGCGAGAGGACCTCACCATTGGTGGCGAGCTTGCGGAACATCGCCTTGGCGATGTCGGTCGCCATGCGGTTCAGGCCGGCGTTCGGATCGTCGAACGACACGTCCTGGTGCTTGTGGTCGTACGCGTCGGCGAGGTCGACCTGGCACACCCGCTTGGGGTTGTACTGCCGGTGCACCTCGGAGAGCAGGCCGATCTCGAGGCCCCAGTCCGCCGGGATCCGGACCGAGCCGACCACGTCGATGCGCATCGACTGCTCGCCGGCGAGCGGGTACCGGAAGCTGTCGAGGTACTCGAGGTACGGGTTGGAGCCGAGGGTCGAGGCGAGGGCACGCACGAGCGGCGTGACGAACAGTCGGGCGACCCGCCCGTTCAGGCGGCCGTTCGCGGATCGGTAGTAGTAGCCCTTGCAGAACGCGTAGTCGAAGGACGGATGCACGATCGGGTAGAAGAGCCGCGCGAGCATCGACCGGTCGTACGTGAGGATGTCGCAGTCGTGCATGGCGACCGCCTTCGAGCGGCCCGAGGCCAGCGTGTAGCCGAGGCAGTACCAGACGTTGCGTCCCTTGCCCGGCAGCTGCGGGGCGAGGCCCTCCTCTTGCAGCGCGGCGTCGAGCGCCCGCAAGCGCGGGCCGTCGTTCCACAGGATGCGGTGCCGCTGGGGCAGTCGGGAGAAGAACTCCCGAGCCGTCTCGAACTGGGCGCGGTCGGCGGCATCGAGCCCGATCACGATCTCGGCCAGGTAGGGGACCTCGGCGATCTGGTCGACGATCGCTGACAGCGCGGGACCCTCGAGCTCGCTGAAGAGCGAGGGCAGCACGAGGGCCATCGGCGTCTCGCGGGAGAAGTCGACCAGCTCCTTCTCCACCTCGTCGTCGGGTCGGTCGCCCAGCGCGTGGAGCGTGGAGACGACACCGTTCTGGAAGAAGTCGGCCATGCCGTCGACCGTACGGCAGCTCGAGAACAGCCCGAACGGTCCAAGGTCACGTTTCATCGAGCGGACACGCAGCTGTCGCCTGCCTGACCCTCGCCGGCGATCCCGGCTTCGTCCGGCCAGGTGGGCGGCGCCTACTGTCACCGCCGGGGAAGGGGATCAGACATGCCACATCCGTTCCGGTTCGCTGTGCAGTCCTACGACGCGTCGTCGGGGGCCGAGTGGCGAGAGACCGCTCGATCCACCGAGGCGATGGGCTACTCGTGCCTTCACCTCGCCGACCACTACATCGGGCCCGGGCCGATGCTCGAGAAGACCAACCATCCGGTCCAGTCGATCGCTGCCGTCCCGGCGATGATGATGGCGGCCGAGGCGACCAGCACGATCAAGGTCGGCTGCCGCGTCTTCTGCATCGACTACCGGCCCGCCGCCGTGCTCGCGAAGGAGGCGGCGACCATCGACCTGCTCTCCGACGGCCGGCTCGAGATGGGGATCGGCGCCGGATGGCTCGGTGGTGAGTACGAGGCGATGGGCCTCACGATGGATCCGGCCGGCCAGCGGATCACGCGGATGGAGGAGTACATCCGCGTGATCAAGGCGCACTTCAGCGGCGAGCCCATCGAGGTCCTCGGCGAGCAGATCGAGGTCCAGGGCTTCACCGGTGTGCCCGCACGAGATCCGGCTCCGGCCCTCATGATCGGTGGTGGCGCGAAGCGGGTGCTCGGCATCGCCGGCCGAGAGGCCGACATCGTGAGCTTCAACTTCGACAACAGCTCCGGGAAGATCGGTCCGGGGGTGCCGACGTCCACCGCCGAGCACATGGCCAACAAGCTCGACTGGGTCCGGGCCGGTGCCGGGGACCGCTACGACGACATCGAGCTCGAGCTCGGCGCCTACTTCACGGTCGTGACCGACGACGCGGCGAAGACGGCGGCGGGCATGGCGCAGATGTTCGGCCTCGAGCCCGAGCAGATGATGGAGCACCCCCACGCCCTCATCGGCACGGTCGATGCGATCTGCGACGAGCTCGTGAAGCGGCGGGAGGAGTGGGGCGTGAGCTACTGGACCGTCGGCGCCCGCAACGCCCCCGCCTTCGCCCCGGTCGTCGAGCGGCTCGCCGGCACGTGAGCGCGGTCGACACGCTCGTCCTCTCGCACTTCAGCCTGCGCTACGCCTCGTTCGAGGAGCGAGTCGCCGCAGCTGCGGCAGCGGGGATCGATGCGATCGGCCTGTTCGTCGTCGAGTACGCCCAACTCCGTCGGGAGCGATCGGTCACCGAACTGCGCTCGGTGCTCGATCGGCACGGTGTTCGCCTCCTCGAGATCGAGGTGCTCCGGCCATGGGCGACCGACGAGGCCTCGGCCGAGCGGCTGGGTGGCTTCGTCGACCACGTCCTCGAGATGGCCGACGAGCTCGGTGCCGACCACCTGATGGTCACCGGCGACCGGACCGACGACTTCGAGGCGGACGTCGACACCCTCGGCCGCTTCGTCGACCGCTTGGCTCCGCACGGCGTGCGAGCCTGCCTGGAGTTCCTGCCCTTCACCAACATCCCCGACGCCGACTCGGCCGCGGCGCTCTGCGCAGCCGTCGATCGGCCGAACCTGGGGATCTGCGCCGACAACTGGCACCACGAGCGCGGGGCCAACGACCTCGACCAGATCCGACGGGCGGCCCCCTGGGTGAACCTCATCCAGCTCGACGACGGGCCGGCCGAGCCCGTGCTCGACGATTACAAGCAGGACTGCCTGGAGTATCGGGTGCCGCCCGGTGAGGGCGACTTCGACGTCGAGGGGTTCCTCCGGGTCCTGTTCGAGGAGGGCGTCGACACCCCGGTGTCGATCGAGGTGATCAGCACCGAGCTCCAGGCGCTCCCCCACGACGAGGCGGCCCGGAAGATCGTCGACGGGACCAGGGCGGTGCTGGCACGATCTCGGGCGTGACCAAGCTCCTCAGCGACCGCCTGCTGCTGCGGCGCTGGCGGGAGGGGGATCGGGAGCCCTTCGCCCAGATCAACGGTGACCCGGAGGTCGGGCGCTGGCTGGCGGGCACGCTCGATCGGGCGGCCAGCGATGCGCTGCTGGACCGCATCGAGGCGAGCTGGGAGCGGGACGGGTTCGGGCTGTTCGCCGTCGAGGTCGTCGGCGGGCCGTCGCTGATCGGGTTCGTCGGGTTGTCGTCACCGAGCTTCGATGCCCACTTCACGCCCGCGGTCGAGATCGGCTGGCGGCTGTCGCCGGCCGCGTGGGGTCGGGGCTACGCGACCGAGGGGGCCCTGAAGGTGCTGGAGTTCGGCTTCGACGCCGTCGGCCTGGACGAGGTCGTGTCCTTCACCACGGTGACGAACACCGCATCGACGAAGGTCATGGAGCGCATCGGACTCCACCGCGATCCCGCCGACGACTTCGATCACCCCGCTCTCGACGGCCACCCGCTCCAGCCCCACGTGCTCTACCGGCTCGCCGCCTCGGAGTGGCGGGAGGGTCGCCGGTAGCGTGGGCCTCGTGGCCCGTTGCAAGCTCCAGTGGCTCGACGCCGTCGCCGTCGTCGTCTTCGTCGTGGTCGGTCGACGCTCCCACGAGGAGGAGGGGACGCTCGCCGGGGTGATCGACACCGCCGGTCCGTTCCTGATGGGTCTCGTCGTGGCGTGGCTGGTGCTCGCCCGCTGGCGCCCGCCGACCGATCCGCTGCTCGGCCTCGCCACCGCGCTGATCACCACGGGCGCCGGCATGGTGTTCCGGCGCACGGTCTATGACGAGGGCACCGCCACGTCGTTCGTGATCGTCGCCACGGCGTTCCTGGTGGTCACGATGACCGGCTGGCGCCTCGTGGTGCGCGTCCGCGACCGGCGCGCCATCGCCGCCTGAGCTCAGCGCCGCAGCGCTGCGGCGAGCAGGAGGATCGTCGCCGCGCTCGTCGGATCGCTCCGGTGGAGGATCGAGCCGGCGCTGCCGATCGAGAGGATGGAGCCGGCGGACCCGATCGAGAGGATCGAGCCGGCGCTGCCGATCGACAGGATCGAGCCGGCACTGCCGATCGACAGGATGCAGCCGGCGGACCCGATCGACAGCGTGCTCATCATCGACCCGATGGACAGGGTGCTGAACGCCGACCCGATCGAGCGGTGCGATGCCGCCGACCACGTCGAGTCCGTGCTCCGCCAGGACGTCACCTCGGGCATGACGACAGCCTCGGTCGGCGGCCGGAGCGCGTCAACCGCTCCGTGTCGTCGCTCGGCGGGAGGTCACGGAGCGTCGTCGCCGCGGCCTCGGCACCCGTCCTGACCTCGGTACCTTCGGAGATCATGCGGAAGCTGACCCTGACCTTGCTCGCCGTGCTCCTCGTCGCCGCGTCCTGCGGCGGTGACAGCGACGACTCCTCCAGCGGTGGCTCGCTCGAGGACTGGTGCGGCCTCGCCAACGAGTTCGACTCGGTGGGCGACTCCTTCGACGCCATCGATCCGACCGACCCCGATGCGGTCCGCGACGTGTTCGAGCAGGCCGACGACGCACTCGGCCGGATCCGGTCAGCGGCGCCCGACGCCATCAGCGATGACGTCAACACGTTCGTCGACGCGTTCGGCGAGCTGAGCTCGGCGATCGCCGACGCCGACTACAACTTGTTCGACGCCGACCTCTCGGTGATCGAGGAGGCGGGCGACCGCGTCGACACCGCCAGCGCGTCGATCGAGGCGTTCAACCAGAGCGAGTGCGGGATCGAGGGCGACAGCGACGACGAGTCCGATGACGACTCGGGTGACGACTCCGACTTCGATCCGGCGGCCGGGACCCTCCGCGAGCAGCTCGTCGACACCTTCATCCAGCAGGGCTTCACCCCCGACGAGGCGTCCTGCATCGCCGAGAACGCCGATCTGGGTGCGGTGGCCGGTGGCGACACCGCCTCGCTGCTCGAGGTGTTCGAGAGCTGCGGCATCGACCTCAGCCGCCTCGCCGAACTCGGAGGCTGACGGGTCCACCACGGACCGCAGCCTGATCGTCTGCGGTCCGTGGTCGTCCGAACCGGTAACGTCACGATCCCGCGGGCGGGAACGTGAGGAGCGATGTCGACCACCTCGAGGTCGATCGACGAGATCCGATGGGCACGGTGGCCCAAACGGCCGTGGGCCGGACGGCTGGTCCGCGCCGCGATGATCGTCCTGCCCATCCTGGTCGGCCTGCTCGCCGGCCTGACCTACCGGGCCGTCATCGGGCCCGGGAGCGGCGTCGGCGGCCGGGTCCTGTGGCTGCTCGGCTTCATCGCCGTCACCGTCGTCGGCTACCTGCTCGGTGAGCGGGGGATGCGGCGATTCGCCCCGCTCGCCGCGTTGCTCGAGATGTCGATGGCCTTCCCGGATCAGCTGCCGTCGCGCTTCGGGGTGGCGCTTCGGTCCGGCATGGTGACCCGCACACTCGCGGGTGACGAGCTGCGCCAGGCCGAGGACGCCGAGGCGGCCGAGCTCGTCCTCACCCACGCATTGGCGCTGAACCGCCACGACCGGTTGACGAGGGGCCACGGCGAGCGTGTCCGGTCCTACGCGGAGCTCATCGGCAAGGAGCTGGGGCTGACGCCCGACGACCTGATCCGCCTGCGTTGGGCCGGCCTGCTCCACGACATCGGGAAGATGGCGATCCCGGTCGAGCTGCTCAACAAGCCCGGGACGCTGAAGGCCGACGAGTACGAACTGGTCAAGACCCACGCCGCCGAGGGCGCTGCGATGGTCGAGCCCATGCGGGCGTGGCTGGGGGAGTGGGTCGACGCCGTCGGACAGCACCACGAACGGTGGGACGGCGGTGGCTACCCCTCCGGACTCGCCGGCGATGAGATCTCGCTCGGCGCCCGCATCGTCGCGGTGGCCGACGTCTTCGACGTGATGACGAGCGTTCGCTCCTACAAGCAGCCGGTGAGCGCGGACGAGGCACGCGAGGAGATCGTTCGGTGCAGCGGCACGCAGTTCGATCCGGCGGTGGTCGCCGCCTTCGTCCGCGCCGGGTTGGTCACGCCGTGGCGCGCCGGCGGACCGCTGCTGGCGTTGCTGTCGCTGCCCGTGCTGCGCCAGGCCTTCTCCGGTGGTCAGAGCGGTGGCTCGGCGGTCGCGACCGGAGCGATGGTCGGCACGATGGCCTCGGCCCTCGGCCTCGTCATCGTCCCCCCGCCGCCCGAGGAGCCCACCCCCGAGCCGGAGATCGCGGCGCCACCGCCCGCCACGACGACCACGTCGACCACCACGACGACCGAGGCGCCGGTGGTGGTCGCCGCGGCGCCACCGGAGACCACGACGACCACGACGACGACCACCACGACGACGGCCCCGCCACAGCTGCGCTCCACGCCGACCACCGCCCCGCCCACGACGGTGCCCGAGACGACCACGACGACGACCCCGCCACCCCCGCCACCGACGACCGAGGCGCCGATCCAGGTGCTGGACGTGTCGCTCAGCGGCGAGGAGGACGGGACGGTACGCCATCGAGTCGACGTCGGAGGTCGGCAGGGGCTCGAGTTCTCGATCGTCGAGCCGCCGGCCGAGGGGACCGCCACCATCGACGACGACGGCGTGATCACCTTCACGCCCGACCGCGACGCCAGCGGCACGGCGGTGCTGACCGTCCAGGTCTGCGACGGCGAGGATTGCGACACCATGCAGGTCTCGATCGAGATCGCCCCGGTCCCGGACGCTCCCGAGGCGGCTGCCGACCGGGCGACGGGTCGCAGCGGGATCCCCGTGGTCGTCGACGTGCTCGCCAACGACAGCGACCGAGACGGCGATCCGCTCTCGGTGCGGCTGCTCGCACCGGTGCCGGCCGGTGTGACCACCGACGGCAGGTTGGTCTCGGTCACCACGGCGATCGGCGTCGATGCCGAGGTCACCGTCGCCTACGAGGCGGTCGATCCGAGCGGGCTCATCGGGTCCGCCGTGCTCACGGTCCTGACCGAGGCGGGCGCGGTCATCGCGACCTCGCCCGGTCCCGACCGGTCCGGAGCCACGGCGCTCGACGGCACCGTGGTCGACGATGACGAGCTCTTCGTGGAGGTGATCGTCGACGACGCCGAGACGGTGCTGTTCTTCATCGACGACCCCGAGCAGGCCGGTGATCCCGCGGTGGTGGAGCGCACGCCGCCCTTCGACCTGGGCACCAGCGATCCGAGGACGGGGCTCGCCCGCCCCTTCGACACGACGACGCTCGACCCGGGCGAGCACGATCTGAGCGCCGTGGTCCGCCGTGACGGCGCCGACGACGAGGTGCTCGGCGCCCGCTTCACGATCGATCGCCTGCCGGCGGTCGAACCGCCGGAAGCGCCGGCGCCGGAGGCCGAGCAGGAGATCGTCGCGACCGAACCGCCGGCCGCCGACCCCACCGAACCGGCAGCGCAGGTCGTCGTCGAGCCGGTGGCCGAGGACTGAGGCTCAGCCGTCGAGCGCGGCGTCGACGATCGCCTCGGCATGCAGTCGCGCGGTCGGGAGGTAGGCCACGTCGAGGTCGTCCGGCGTGACGAGCAGCTCGATCTCGGTGCACCCGGCGATGATCCCGTCGGCCCCGCGGTCGAGCAGCCGGCCGATCACCCCGAGGTAGGCGGCGTGGGACGCGGACTCGACGATGCCCTGCACCAGCTCGTCGTAGATGACGTCGTGGACGACCGTCCGATCGGGCTCGTCGGGGACGATCACGTCCAGCCCGCCGGTGGCGAGTCGGTCCACGAGGAACGGTTGTTCCATCGTGTACCGGGTCCCGAGCAGGCCGACGCGCTCGACACCGGCGCTCCGCGCAGCGGACACGACCGGGTCGGCGAGGTGGAGGAACGGCACGTCGAGGGCGGCCTCGATCGCCGGGGCGACGACATGCATCGTGTTGGTGCACAGGGCGACGACGTCCGCGCCGGCGGCCTGGAGTCGTACCGCGTCGGCGGCGAGGAGCCGGCCGGCGCCGTCCCAGTCGCCCGCCTCCTGCATCGCCTCGATGGCGGCGAAGTCGTAGCTGCGGATGATCAGATCGGCGGCATGGGTGCCACCGAGGCGGGCCCGGACGCCCTCGTTGATGATGCGCTCGTACTCGATCGAGCTCTCCCAGCTCATCCCGCCGAGCAGTCCGATGGTGCGCACGTCGCCTCCTGCGCCGAGAGCGTCGAGGATGCCTCGACAGGGGCGCCCATCTAGCCTGGCCCACATGGGGATCGGGGAGGTGCTGCCGGACGGCGCGGCTCGAGCGACGCTCGACGACGCCCACGGCGCCGCCTGGGAGGTCGTCGACGCCGGCCTGCTCTCACTCGCCCGCGATCGCATGGCGATGCTGCTCGGCCACCGACCGACCGTGGATGCGCTCACCGAGGAGCGTCGCGCCTCCCTGGCCGATCCCGGTCGGCTGCCCGAGGTCGATCAGGCCGTGCTGGCGCTCGTCGAGCACTACCTGATCGACGTGGCGAGCGTGCCCGACGAGCTCGTCGAACCCGTCCGTGAGCACCTGGGCGACCAGGGGCTCGTCGATCTCGTCAACGCCGTGCTCGTCGTCGAGCAGCGAATGCGTCTCGAGCTCATCTGGGAGTCGGTGCTGTGACCAGGAACGCCCGAGTGGCGCCGAGGACGCGGGTCGATGCCCGCCTCGGTCGTCCGCTGATGGACTTCGCAGCCGCTGCGGTGCGGCACGACCGGATCGACCCGGTCACCACCGAGCTCGTGCGGCTCCGATGCGCCGCCCACCACGACTGCCACACCTGACTGTCTCTGCGCCTGGCGGTCGCCAAGGCGGAGGGGCTCGACGAGGAGCTGGTCGGTGAGCTGCGGGACCACCGTGGTTCGACGGCGCTGACCGATGCGCAGAAGGCGGCGATCGACCTCGCCGACGCGCTGATGACCCAGCCCGGAGCCGTCTCCGCCGAGCTGCGCGAGCGTCTGCACGAGCACTTCGATCACGACCAGCTCGTCGAGCTCACCCTCGACGTCATGAAGTGGAACTACCAGAAGGTCGCCGTCGTGCTCGGCGTGGACGTCGAGGTGCGGCCCGGTGAGCTCGCCGACCTCGTCTTCGACGATGACGGCCACTGGGTGCGGCCGAGCTGACGAGACCTCGCTCTCCGGGGTGGCAAGCTGCGGACGGGGATCGATCGGGGAGGGTCCGATGAGCGGGAGGCGCGCTGGCCGGGTGGCCGCCGTCGTGATCGTGGCGCTGGGCGTCGTCGGTGTGCTGGTGCCGGCGGCGGGAGCGCAGGACGACCGGCCGACCGCTGCGGTCTCGTTGGGTGACAGCTACATCAGCGGCGAGGCCGGGCGGTGGGAGGGCAACTCGTCCTCGGACTGGGGCGATCGCCGTGGCACCGATCGGGCGGCGTATCGCCGGGGCTGGTTCTGGCGCTACGACGAGAGCCGGGTCTACGGCGAGTCCGGCGCCACCGGATGCCATCGCTCCGACGTCGCTCCCATCCTCTCCGCCGGCCTCTCGGTCGACGCGTCGGTGAACCTCGCGTGCTCTGGCGCGGACACCGCCGACATCCGGCGAGCTGCGAACGGCGGCACGACGCACCGGGGCGAGGCCCCGCAGGCCGATCAGCTCGCCGCCCTCGCGGCGACGCACGACATCGAGCTCGTCGTGCTGTCGGTCGGCGGCAACGACCTGGGGTTCGCCGGCATCATCGTCGCCTGCGTCCTCGACTACTCGACGAGCGTGAGCTGGTGGCAGAACCACTGCAACCCGGAGCAGCAGGCGGCGGTGGACGCTCGGATGCCGGCGGCGATGGACGGCGTGGCCGCAGCGATCGCCGACGTGCGAGCGGTCCTCGACGAGGCCGGCCAGCCGCCCGACTCCTACCGGTTCGTGCTGGCGACGTATCCGTCGCCGATCCCGCGCGGTGCCGACTTCCGGTACCGGGAGTCGGGGTGGTCGCGCACCTTCACCGGCGGTTGTCCGGTGTGGGACGCCGACGCCGATTGGGCCCGCGACTCGCTGGTGCCCCAGATCTCCGATGCGCTCGCCGGCGTCGCGTCTGCGGCGGGCGTCGAGCTCCTCGATCTCCGCGACGCGTTCGAGGGACGGGAGTCCTGCGCCGCCTCGGCGGCCCAGGGCAACGGCGCCGACGCCGAGTGGGCCCGGTTCATCTCGACCGGGCTGCTCCAGGGTGAGATCCAGGAGTCGGCGCATCCGAACGCCATCGGCCAGCGAGCGATCGGCACCTGCATCTCGCTCGTCGTCGCGGCGCCGGTCGGCGATCACGCCTGCACCAACACGCCGGGCGCCGGTCCCGAGGCGATGAGCCTGACCACCGCGGCGTTCGCTCCGTGAGCTCCGGCTTCACGTGATCTTCAGGGTGGCTGCGCCACCGTGGGGTCATGGCCGACATCCGGACCGCGCCGACAGCGGGGGGCGCTGAGCCGTCCGCCCCGCCCGAGCGGAGCCGGTCGTCGTGGCGTTACCCGGACGACGGCGGTCGGGACCGACGCCTCGACCTGCTGCGTGGCTACGCCCTCGCCGCCATGTCGGTGAACCACTTCGGTCTGTCGCAGAGCTACGTGCACTCGGTGAGCGGTCGGTCGTCGTTCCTCATCTCGGCCGCAGAGGCCTTCCTGTTCATCTCCGGCTTCACGCTCGGGTTCATCAGCTTCGGTCGCTCGGTGGACACCTCGACCGGTCGGCTCCGCCAACGGACGTGGACGGTGTACCTGGCGACGATCGGCATCACCGTGGGGTTCGGTTCGGTGGCGCTGCTGACGCACCTCGAGCTCTGGGGCGGTTTCGAGGCCGGTGGCTACGACGGCGTGTGGCAGTGGCTGCTCGACGTCGTCACCCTGCGGACGGCCTTCAACGGCGCCGACATCCTCATCACCTACGTGCTCTACCTCGGCGTGGCGGTCGCCGCGATCCGGCTCCTCGCCACCGGGCGAACCCGCGTCGTCGTGGCGGCGACCGCCGGGTTGTACGCGCTCAGCCTGCTGGGTGGTGGTGACGAGGGCACCTTCGGGTTCGCATCGTTCCGCGCCCTGCTCCCCAACGCCCCACTGTTCTTCGGTGGCCTCGTGCTCGGCTACCACCGGGCCGACGTCGCCCGGCTCTGGCGGCGGGTGCCGTGGCGAGGAGCGATCGACGTGGCCGTGGTCGTGGCCGCCGTCGTCCTCGGCGTGATCCACGCCGGCGGGTGGACGGTCTGGACGTCGCTCGGTGAGGCGATCAACGGCCCCGATCTCACCGAGCCGCTCGGCCGCCGGGAGTTCCAGATGCCGCTGCTGGCGCTCGCCGTCGTCGGCCTCTACCTGCGGGCTCTCTGGATCGTCGTGGACTCGCTGTGGGTGCCGCTGCGACGGGCGCTCGGTTGGCTGCTGCTGCCCCTCGGCGAGGCATCGCTGTTCACCTTCACGATGCACCTCGTCGCGATCCCGATCATGTTCAACCTGCCGTTCTGGCCCGAGGAGGATCTCGGCCGACCGGCGGCCACCGTCTGGGTGGTGGCCTATCTGGTGCTCATCTGGGTCGCCGTGCTCGGGCGGCAGGTCGTGCTCCGGTGGCTGCGGTCCGGCGGGCCGCGCCGGGCTGCGCTCCGACGCCACGGACCGATCGGGGCGGTGTCGGCGCTGGTCGCCGTCGCCCTCGTGGCCTCCATCAGCCCGTCGGGAGCGGCCGGCACCTTCGGGTCAGAAGCAGGCGAGTTCGAGGACGGAGGCGAGGTCGAGGAGATCATCGAGCTCGTCGAGGAGGGCGAGCTCTCGGTCGAGGAGGCCATCGAGATCCTCGAGGAAGAGGGCGTGCCGCCGGCCGAGGCGGTCGAGCTGGTCGAGGGCGCGACGGAGTGATCGGCGAGGCCCGCCCCTCGTAGGATCGGCGGTGTGACCACGGTGATCGCCGACGAGCTGCTCGCTTCGTTCGTCCGGGACGGTGCGGTCCTCGTGCCGGGCGTCCTGTCCGAGGCGTGGATCGAGCTGCTCTCCGACGGCCTCGACGAGTGCATCGCCGCACCGGACGACCTCTCCAGCTCCCTCAGCGACGGGACCGCCGAGATCCGCATCGACCAGTTCCCAGCGGCTCGGTCGGAGCGACTCCGGAGGTTCGTGCTGGAGTCCCCGCTCGGCGCGCTGGTCGGCGCCTTCGTCGGCGGACCCGTCCGCTTCTACATGGATCAGATGTTCGCCAAGCCGGCTGGTGCCCAGATGGCCACCGCCTGGCACCAGGACACGCCGTACTACAACGTCGGCGGCGCGGCGCTCGTGCGTGCCTGGGTCTCACCCGACCCGGTGCCGCGTGAGGCCAGCCTCGAGGTGGTGCGGGGCTCGCACCTCTGGAACGTGACGTATCGGCCGCTCGGCGGCCGCGATCCGGGCGCAGAGCCTCGACGTCGATCGTCGTCCGGCGTCGAGGAGCAGCGGGGGGCCACGTTCTCCTACGGCGATGCGATCACCGACCGGTCGCTGCCGAGGGTGCCGGACATCGCGGGCAACCGGGAGTCGTTCGACATCGTCGGTTGGGACTACGAGCCGGGCGACGTCATCCTCTTCCGCGGCCACATGCTCCACGGCGCCCGTGGTGACCACGTCCTCCAGCGGGGTCGACGGGCCCACGCGGCGATGTACGCCGGTTCTGACGTGCACTACGTCGAGCGCCCGGGCCAGGTCATCCCCGACCCGGTGGGCCTCGCCGCCCACGCCCCGGCCAGCGGGCAGACCCTCGACGAGTTCGACGACGTGTTCCCGCTCGTGTGGGACGGGGCGTGATCGCCGAGGAATTCCGCGCCGGGTGTCCTGAGCGGCCCGTCCCGTTCGTGAGTCCGGTGAGGAACCACCCAGGAGGCCAACGATGAACCAGTACCTGCTGTCCACGTACGGCGGAGGTGACGACGGCCCGTCCGAGCCGCCGTCACCGGAGCAGATGCAGCAGATGATGCAGGGCATCATCGCCCTCGAGGCAGAGATGGAGGAGGCCGGCGCCTTCACCTTCGGCGGTGGGCTCCACGGCGCCGACGCCGCCACGGTCGTCCGCCAAGGCGATGCCGGCGTGGTGATGACCGATGGGCCGTACGTCGAGTCGAAGGAGCACATCGCCGGCTTCTACATCGTCGCCGCCGAGGACCTCGACGAGGCACTGAGGTGGGCCGACAAGGTGTCGGCCACGGTCGGTCGCCCGATCGAGGTCCGACCCTTCATGGCCACCGGCAAGGTCGCCGATCACATGCCGGGCTGAGTGCCCGGCTCCGTACCGGGTGACGACGAGGTCGCTCGGGCCTTCCGCGCCGCCCACGGGCAGGCGGTCGCGACGGTCGCCCGGCTCGTGGGGGACCTCGCGACCGCCGAGGACGCGGTGCAGGACGCCTTCGTCGTCGCCGTGCAGCGCTGGCCGGTCGACGGGATCCCGCCCAACCCCGCGGGGTGGATCGTCACCACGGCCCGGCGGCGGGCGATCGATGTTCATCGTCGGGCCGAGCGCGGGCGGGAGCTGGCCGAGGAGGCCGAGCGCCACGAGGAGGAGGCCGAGGTGCTCGTCGAGGAGGCGGTGGTCCCGGATGACCGACTCCGGCTGATCTTCACCTGCTGTCACCCGGCACTGCGTATGGAGCACCGGGTCGCGCTGACGCTCCGCCTCCTGGGCGGGCTCGAGGTCGACGAGATCGCTCGAGGGTTCGTCATCTCGGAGGCGGCGATGGCCAAGCGGCTGACCCGAGCGAAGTACAAGATCCGCGCGACGTCGATTCCCTATCGCGTCCCCGCTGCACACGAGCTGCCCGACCGGCTCGCCGGCGTGCTCGCCGTCCTCTATCTGATCCACACGGCCGGACACGGCTCGCCCGACGGTGGCGGCGAGCTGCGATCCGAGGCGGTGCGGCTCGCACGGGCGCTCGTCGAGCTGATGCCAGACGAGCCCGAGGCGGCCGGCCTGCTCGCGCTCCTGGTGCTGAGCGAGGCGAGGATCCCCGCCCGCGTCGGCGGCGAGGTCGTGCTGCTGCGCCACCAGGATCGGCGCCGTTGGGACACCGAGCTGATCGCCGAGGGGCACGCCATCGTGCGGGCGTGCATTCGCCGGGACGCGCCCGGGCCGTACCAGCTCCAGGCGGCGATCCAGGCGGTGCACTGCGCGGCGGTGACCTACGAGGACACCGACTGGCCGCAGATCGTCGAGCTCTACGACCATCTCCTCCAGCTCCAACCCACGGCGATCGTGGCGCTCAACCGAGCGGTGGCCGTGCTGGAGGTCGACGGCGCCGAGGCCGCCCTCGACGACGTCGACGCGATCGCCGGCGAGCTCGATGCCCATGCGCCGTGGCACGCCGTGCGCGGCGAGATGCTCGAACGCCTCGGTCGGAACGGCGAGGCAGCGGCGTCGTTCGCGTCGGCCGCCGCACTGTCGGTCGAGGAGCCCGATCGCCGGCACCTGTTGGAGCGGGCCCGCGCGCTCTCGGACGGCTAGAACCGGGCGGACCCGGACGAGGAGATCTGCCATGCCCCGCCTTCGACAGGTCGGTCGTGACGACGCGCATCCCTTCGCGCAGCGCATCTACGAGACGTTGTTCGGTGATCGCGATCCGGTCGAGGAGCCGGGCACGGCCACCGGCACGCCGGGCAACTGGTGGACGGTCTTCGCGCTGGTCCCGGACGCGTTCGACCACACGACCGGCGGGTTCGGCTTCTACCGCTCACCGGAGCGGAAGATGACGGCCAAGCACCGTGAGCTTGGTCAGACGCGGGCAGGTTGGGCCGTCGGCTCGCAGTTCGTCTTCAGCCAGCACTGCAAGGCCATGCGCGATGTCGGTTTCACCGACGAGCAGGTGGCGGCGATCCCGTCGTGGACCGTCGCCACCTGCTTCGACGAGGCCGAGCGGGCCGTGCTCGCGTACACCGACGGCCTCGTCCTCCAGCACGGCCGGGTGCCCGATGCCGTGTTCGACGAGCTCCAGCGTCACCTCTCCGACGAGCAGATCCTCGAGCTGACCTACGTCACCTGCACCTACGCGATGCACGCCACGATGTCGCGGGCGCTGCGCCTCGAGTACGACGACGTCGATGACCCCGTCGTCGAGATCGCCGATCCCGCAGGCAACTTCGGCGGTCTCGACGTCATGTCGATGGTCGATGACGACTGAGCCCGGTCAGCCGGCGAGATAGCCGGCGGTGATCCCGCTGATGTCCAGTTCTGCCCGCTCATCGGACGCCGCTTCCTCGAAGGCGACGAGCGCAGCCCGCGCCATCGGGGTCGGCGCATCGAGGTCCGCGGCGAGGTCGGTGAGGTAGCGGAGGTCCTTGGCGACCAGGGGGATCGGGAAGTTGGGGGCGAAGTCGCGTTCGGTGATCAGCCCGAGGATGCGCTGGAGTCCCGGCGAGGTGATCGGCAGTCCGGCGAGCACCTCGATCGAGGCCTGCGTCGGGAGCGTGCTCCGGTCGAGCAGACCGGCGATCTCGGCGTAGACCACGACCTGAGAGGCGAAGAGCGTGTTGATGGCGAGCTTCATCGTCGCTGCGCTGCCGAGGGGGCCGAGGGGTCGGACGGCGCCGCTGTACGCGTCGAGCACGGGTCGGATCCGATCGATCACGTCACCCTCGCCGCCGGCGAGGGTGACGAGCGCGCCGGCCTCCGCTTGGGGTCGCGAGCCGACCACCGGCGTCTCGACAAAGGCCGCTCCGGCCGCCTCGACCGCCGACCCCAGCTCGGTGACCCAACCGGGGCTGAGGGTCGAGGCCTCCGCGACGACGGCTCCGGCGGGGACGGCTGCCAGCGCGCCGTGATCGGCGTCGAGCCACAGCTCCCGGCTGGCATCGTCGTCGGCGACCACCGCCACGACCACCTCGGCGTCGCGGACCGCCGATCGGGCGGTGGCCGCAGCCGAGACGCCGTCGACCGCAGCGATCCGGTCGACAGCCGATCGTGAGCGGTTCCAGACGGTCACCTCGTGCCCGGCGTCGGCGATGCGGGCGGCCATGCGGGAGCCCATCGCCCCGAGGCCGAGGACGGTGACCCGGCTCATGGTGTGACGAGCCCGGTGTCGAGGGCGAGTGATGCGGTCATGGCGGTCCTCTCCTGTGGCTTTCATCGAGACTATGAGTCTCGTTGATGAATGACAAGACCATCGGTCCACAAAGACAGTGAGTCTCGTATCAGCTACCTTCGAATCCATGCCCCGAGGACGCACCAGGGACGAAGGTGCCCGACTCCGGGTGCTCGACGCTGCGTTCGAGCTCGTCGGTGCTGCTTCGCCCGGGCAGGTGACGATCAACGAGATCGCGGAGCGCGCCGGGGTCGCGAAGCAGACGATCTACCGATGGTGGCCCTCGCGGACGGCCGTGATGCTCGACGCGCTCGTGCGCGGGACGATGGAAGCGACCCCGTTCCGCGGTACCGACGACCCCCGGGCCGACTTCGAGCGGCACCTGAAGGCCGTCATCCGGCTCTTCAACTCCGACACCGGCAGCATGATCCGCGAGCTACTCGCCGAGGGCCAGGCCGATCCCGAGATCGCCGCCGAGTTCCGTGACCGCTTCTGGGGACCTCGACGTGAGCTGTCCCGATCCCGCTTGGTGTCCGCGGTCGAACGGGGGCTCGTGCGCGACGACCTCGACGTCGACCTCGTGCTCGACGCGATCTACGGCCCGCTGTGGCTCGGTCTGCTGATCGGGCACCGGTCGCTGCGGGCCGGTGATGCGGCTCGCATCCTCGACGCGGTGTGGGCGGGCATCGCCGTCGGTCCGAGCGCCTGACGGCCACCTCGATGGAGGCCGAGCCTGCCGCCTAGGGTCGCCGGGAGCGTTCCACGGCGCGG